>NZ_JBFPKM010000008.1:0-385798 GCF_040948755.1 Paraburkholderia sp. BR13444
CCATCCAGACCTCGACAGAATTTGCAGGAAATTACCCATAAAATGCCAGGTTCCTGCAAATGCATCAACCACTTTCCGCTTTAAACCCTTGTTGCACAGGGCTCTTCGAATTTTTCAGACCCGACTATCCAGCCAATACGCATTTGCTATCCGAATAATCGGACGACGCCTGGATAAACGAGCGATCAGGCGCACCCCCCGTCGGACGGGGCTTCCGGCGCGCCGATTTTGCGCATTCGGGCGAAAATCCGTCTATGCAAACGTTTGCCGATGCGCCACGTCTGCTACGCTAACGCTTTCGTAGGTCGCGTAATTAACGGTACTGCCGGGACGCGGCCGCCTCTTCACGCGCCACCTTCAGCGCAAGCCAAAAACCAAAAACGCATGTCGACGCGCGGACCGAACAACGTGATTGCGATCAGCGTCTTGCTGGCCGGCGCGATCCTCGCGATGGCCGTGTCGCTGCTCGCACAGATGCGCGAAGATGCGTTGCGCCGCGCGCAAGACTCCATCGCCAACATATCCCTGCTGGTCCAGCGCGACGTGTCGCGCAATCTCGAGATCTATGACCTGTCGCTGCGCGCGGTGATCGACGGACTGAAGCAGCCGGGCGTCCTCGATCTGCCGCCGGCGATCCGCCAGATGGTGCTGTTCGACGGCTCGATCAGCGCACAGGACATGGGCTCGGTATTCGTGCTCGACGAGAACGGCAACGTGCGTTTCGATTCACGCGCGTGGCCGCCGCGCGAACAGAGCCATGCCGACCGCGACTACTTCAAGACACAGCGCGCTTCGCCCGACGTCGGGCTGTACATCAGCCGCCCGTTCAGCCGGAACGGCACCGACGAGGACCTGCGCATCGCGCTGAGCCGCCGCATCTCGAGGCCGGACGGCAGCTTCGGCGGCGTGGTGGTCGGCACGCTGCGGCTCACGTATTTCCATCGGCTGTTCGACGGCATGAAGCTCGGGCCGAGCGGCTCGATGGCATTGATGCTCAGCGACGGCACGATGCTGATGCGCCGTCCTTACGACCCGAAAACGATCGGCATCAACCTGACTGGCACGGCCAACTTCTCGCGCTTCGTCAAGCAGCCGAGCGGCGACTTCTTCGGCACCGCGGCGATCGACCGTGTCGAGCGCTGGTACGCGTTCCGCCATATCGACGGCTTTCCGCTGATCCTCGACGTCGCGCTGTCCACGCGCGACATCTACGTCCAATGGCGGCGGCGCGCGTGGGTCATCGGCACGCTGATCGTCGCGCTCGACGTGACGATCATCGCGCTCGCGATCCTGTTCTCACGCCAGTTGCGTCTGCGCCGCGCGGCCGAGGAAGAGCTGCGCGAACTGGCGCGCACTGACGGGCTGACCGGCCTGAACAACCGCCGCACCTTCGAGGAGCACGTGAACGACGAATGGCGTCGCGCACAGCGCAACGGCAGGCCGCTGTCGCTGCTGCTGATCGATGTCGACAACTTCAAGGGCTTCAACGACCTGTACGGTCATTCGGCCGGCGACGAAGCGCTGATTGGCGTCGCGCGCTGCATCGCGCAGAACGCGCGGCGTCCGGGCGACACGGCTGCCCGCTTCGGCGGCGAGGAGTTCGCGGTGCTGCTGCCGGACACGGATGCGACGGGCGCGCAGCGGATCGCCGAGCAGATCCGCGCGGCGGTGCAGGCGCTGCAATGCCGCCACGTGGCCAGCACGCATCACGTCCTGACGGTGAGTGCCGGAGCAGCAACGGCGCAGGACGCGGCGTTCGCGACCAGCCGTGCACTCGTCGACGCCGCCGACCAGGCGCTGTATCGCGCGAAGGATGCCGGCCGCAATCGAGTGATGGCCTACGGCGCGGCGACGGACAACTCCTCGCGGGCCGGCTCCGCGGTGACGCCGGACATCGACGCGCACGGCGCGAAGTGACGCGCACCCGGGCCATGCTTGTCGACCCGGCTTCATAGCAAGCCTCATAGCCTGCCTCATAGCCTGCCTCATAGCCTGCTTGCCAGCCCTTATTGCTCTCCGTAAACTCGCGCGTAATTTCGCCGGACCCACGCCGCAGCGCGTGATCGGCACACACCACGCCGACCCAGAGGAGAATCCCCGCGATGGCCGCATCCTATTTCCCCCGCTGGCGCCGCCAGCCTGCCGCCGCCCAGGGCGCCATCGTCGGCATCGACGAGAGGCTCGGGTGGCCGCAGATGTTCGCGATGGGCGTCCAGCACGTCGTCGCGATGTTCGGCTCGACGGTGCTCGCGCCGCTGCTGATGGGCTTCGATCCAAATCTGGCCATCTTCATGTCGGGGATCGGCACGCTGCTGTTCTTCGTGCTCGTCGGCGGGCGCGTGCCGAGCTATCTCGGTTCGAGCTTCGCGTTCATCGGTCTCGTGATCGCGGTCACCGGCTACGGCGGACACGGAGCGAATCCGAACATTCCGGTCGCGTTGGGCGGCATCATCGCGTGCGGTGTTGCGTACGGGGTGATCGGTCTGATCGTGGCGGCGGTGGGAACGGGCTGGATAGAAACGCTGATGCCGCCGGTCGTGACCGGCGCGATCGTCTGCGTGATCGGTCTGAACCTCGCGCCGATCGCCGTGCATGGCGTGAGCGGCAGCAATTTCGAGTCGTGGATGGCGCTCGTCACGGTGCTGTGCGTCGGCGCGGTCGCGGTATTCACGCGCGGCATGCTGCAGCGTCTCTTGATTCTGGTCGGCCTGCTGCTCGCCTACGTCATCTACGCGATCGTCACGAACGGCCTCGGCATGGGCAAGCCGATCGATTTCTCGATCGTCGCGAACGCTGCGTGGTTCGGCATGCCGCACTTCATGTCGCCGGTGTTCGACCCGCACGCGATGACACTGCTCGCGCCGATCGCGGTGATCCTCGTCGCGGAAAACCTCGGCCACATCAAGGCGGTCAGCGCGATGACTGGCCAGAACCTCGACCGCTACATCGGCCGCGCGTTTCTCGGCGACGCGCTCGCCACGATCGTGTCGGGCTTCGCGGGCGGCACCGGCGTGACCACGTACGCGGAAAACATCGGCGTGATGGCGGTCACGAAGATCTATTCGACGCTGGTATTCGTGATCGCCGCGTTGATCGCGCTCGTGCTCGGCTTCTCGCCGAAGTTCGGCGCGGTAATCCAGACGATTCCGGGACCGGTGCTGGGCGGCGTGTCGATCGTCGTGTTCGGCCTGATCGCGGTGACGGGCGCACGCATCTGGGTCGTCAACAAAGTCGACTTCTCCGATAACCGCAATCTGATCGTCGCGGCAGTCACACTCGTGCTCGGCGCCGGCGACTTCTCGCTGAAGCTCGGCAGCTTCGGGCTCGGCGGCATCGGCACCGCGACGTTCGGCGCGATCATTCTGTACGCGCTGTTGAGAAGGAAGCCGACGCAAGGGCCGGTGGCCTGAGCTTCTTCTACCGGCACCGGCGTTTCGAGCGCCGGTGCCGAGCCTGATCCAGCAGCGACCTCCTACCTTTTGCGCGCGGTCAGCGCCGTCTCCGACAGATCCACCTCACGCATCAGCTTGTTCATCGTCTCGTCGTTGATGCGCTGGGTGTCGCGCAAATCGAGCAGCGTCTTGCGCTCGGCACGCATCGCCGCGAGCTTCATGCGGAATTCGAGCGCATCGGCACGGCGCGCGAGTTCGCGTGGCGCCTGGTCGTCGTCGAGTGACGCGAGGCGGCGGCGGTACAGGTCCATCACGCGCGCAGTCACGTCGGTTGCATAGGCCTGCGCCGATTCATCGAGGTCCGCGCACTCGGTGTCGTGCAGATGATCGATCGCGCGAATCGCCGATTGAGCGGCGAGCGTGCGCGCGAGCGCTTCCTCGGCCGCGTGCGGGTCCTTGCCGCGCCGCCAGCCGCGCAGCAGCAGCGGCAACGCGGCCACCGCCACCAGCAGCGACAGCAGGATCACGCCCGACGCGATGAAGATCGCGAGATCGCGTCCCGGCAGCGGCGTGCCGTTGGGCAGCACCTCCGGCAGCGACAGCACGCCCGCGAGCGTCACCGCGCCGCGCACCCCGGCCACGGTTGTCACCGACACCATGCGCAACCCCGGCACCGCGTTCGCGACGCCATGTTTCGTCGCACCGCGGCTAGCGAACCAGCGCAGCAGCCACACCCACGCGAAGCGCATCGCGTATAGCGCGAGCGCCACCGCAACGATATAGCCGATCAGCAGCACGACCTGTGCGTCGTTGGTTTCATGCGCATCGAGCAGCGCGCGGCCGAGGATGTGCGGAAACTGCAGGCCGAGCATGATGAACACCATGCCGTTGAACACGAACTCGATCATCGTCCACGTGCTCGTGGCACGCACGCGCGAGGCGACCTGCCACTTTTCCATGATGCTTGCGTAATTCATCATCATGCCGGCGGACACCGCGGCGAGAATGCCCGACAGCTCGAAGCGCTCGGCGCTCAGATAGGCGGCGAACGGAATCAGCAGCGTCATCACGACGCCGGGCGCGGGATCGCCTTCCTCGGTGAGATTCAGGAAACGCGCGGACACGAAGCTGAACACCGCGCTCACCGCTGCACCGACCGCGAGGCCGCCCACCGCGATGATCACGAAGCTAACCGACGCCGCACGCAGCGAGAACGCCCCGGTCAGCGCGGCGGCGATCGCGAACTTCAGCGCGACGAGGCCAGACGCGTCGTTCATCAGCGCCTCGCCTTCGAGGATATGCATCAGCTGCCCCGGAATCTTGCCCTTGCCGGCGATACCGGACAGCGCGACCGCGTCGGTCGGCGACAGCACCGCGGCGAGCGCGAACGCGACCGGCAGCGAGATCTGCGGCACCAGCACGTGCACGAAGTGACCGACCACCAGCACCGTCATGAACACGAGACCGAGCGCGAGCATCAGGATCGCGCGGCGCGCCATGAAGAACTCGCGCTTCGGAATGCGCCAGCCATCCGCGAACAGCAGCGGCGGAATGAACAGCAGCATGAAGATTTCCGGATCGAACGCGACGTGCAAATCGAGGCGAGGCCACGCGAGCATCGCGCCGATCGCGATCTGCACGAGCGGCAACGGCAGCTTGAACGGCAGTGCGCGGGTCAGCACGCCGGACGCGGCGACGGCCAATAGCAGCATCAGAACGGTGAAGACAATTTCCATCGTGTATTCCGGGTGGATGAAGGGGGGCGTGGCGCGCACCGCAACGGTGCGCGTCACGCCCCCGGGCGGCGCACGAACGCTGTCGCCGGTGCAATCTTTCGGGCGAATTACAGCACAGTGTGCGCTAGCGTGCGCATGGACCTTGCTTAACCGGTAACGATGACGCACATTTTGAGAGACGGTGTCGGTCTCGTTGCCGTTCGCGTTCTGACCGGCCGGTTCTCGCGTGAGAGGATTGCATGACGATTGCGCAACAGGACAGGGCGGCGAGCGTGCCGCACGGCTTCGAGGTCGAGGTGACCTCGGGCCTTCGACGCTATTCGGTGCAGCACGGCGAACTGACGCTGACTAGCGTGTTCCAGCCGATTTTCAGTCTGTCGCACCTGCGTGCGGTCGGCTACGAGGGCTTGCTGCGCGCACACGACGCGCTCGATCGCGCGGTGTCGCCGCTCGACGTATTCGGCGAGGCCGCGCGCCTCGGCGACGCGCTGCAGATCGACCGGCTCGCGCAGACGCTGCATCTGGAGAACTTCAAGGTGCTCGGCGCGGAGCGCGAATGGTTGTTCCTGAACGTGCATCCGGGCGTGCTGACCGACCCGTATCTCGCGGCCGCTTTGCTCGCGAATCTGCGGCGGCTCGATCTGTCGCCGCGGCGCGTCGTGCTCGAAGTGCTCGAGCAGCGCGCCGACGATCTCGATCGACTCGCCGACGCGGTGCGCGAGTTCCGCGAGCGCGGCTTCCTGATCGCGCTCGACGATTTCGGCGCCGGCCATTCGAACATCGAGCGGATCTGGCAGCTGAATCCCGACATCGTGAAGCTCGACCGCATCATGCTGTCGCACGCCGCGCATCGCGCCGACATGGCGACGATCCTGCCGGGGCTCGTGTCGCTGCTGCATGAAGCAGGCAAGCTCGTGCTGATCGAGGGCATCGAAACCGAGCACGAAGCGCAGATGGCGCTCGCCTGCAATGCGGACTTCGTGCAGGGGTTTTTCTTCGGCCGGCCGAGTCCGGGTATTGCCGATGCGATCCACACGGCGATTTGCATCGGCGAAGTCACCGAGCGTTATCGCGAGCAGGCCGAGGCGCGCGAGCGGCGCAGCGCGATCCGGCTCGCGCCGTATCTGCGCGCGTTCGAGCGCGCCGCGGAGCGTCTCGCCGCTGGTGAGCCGCTCGATGAGGTGTGCTGGAATTTCCTCGCGCTCGATCACGCGGCGCGCTGTTTTCTGCTCGATGCGAAGGGCCGCCAGGCGGGCCGCAACGTCGTGCTGCGCGCCGATCGCGCCGCGCAGGAGACGCGCTTCCTGCCGCTCGCCGACGCGCAGGGCGCGAACTGGCTGCGTCGCCCGTACTTCAGCGTCGCGATCAATGCGCCGGAGCGCGTGCACGTGACACGGCCGTATCTGTCGATCAACGAGGCGTTGCCGTGCGTGACGCTGTCGGTGGCGACGCGTGTCGGCAGCGAGACCTGCGTGCTGTGCGGCGATATCGACTGGGTCGAGGAAGAACGCGACGCGCGCATCTGACATGATGTCGCTTTAATCGAAATCAGCTTGCGCTCATGTCCGTGCTGCTCGAAGTGATTGCCACGACCGTCGCCGATGCGCGTGCGGCCGCGCAAGCCGGTGCCGACCGTCTCGAACTCGTGACCGCGATGGGCGAGGGCGGTTTGACGCCGAGTGTGGGCTTGATCGAGGCAGTGGTAGCCGCGGTTGGCATACCCGTGAACGTGATCGTGCGGCCGCATAGCCGCTCGTTCGTCTACGACGCCGACGACTACGCGGTGATGCTGCGCGACATCCGTGCGGTGAAGGCGGCCGGCGCGAACGGCATCGTGATCGGCATGCTCGATGCCGAGCGCACGATCGACCGCGAAGGTCTCGCGCGCGCGTGCGAAGCTGCCGATGGACTCGCGATCACGTTCCATCGCGCGTTCGACGAGGCGCGCGATCTACGCGAAGCGCTCGACGTACTGCTCGGCTTCGAGGCGGTGACGAATGTGTTGACGTCGGGCGGAAAGCCGTCGGTGCTGCAGGCGCAAGCCGTGGTCAGCGAACTGGTGCGGCAGGCTGACGGCTCGCCTTGCACGGTGCTCGCCGGTGCCGGCTTGACGGTCGATGCGGTCGCGCGCTTCGTCAGCAACACGCACGTCGAGGCCGTCCATTTCGGCTCCGGCGTTCGCGTGAACGGCAACGGACTCGCGCCCGTCGATCCGGTGAAGGTGATGCAGGTGCGGGCGCTGCTCGACGCGACTTGAGCCGAACAGCGCAACGAACCTACTTACTTCGCGACCACCACCGGAATGCCGCGCAACTGCCCGGCGCCTTTCATTTCCTCGAGCGACTTCTTCACCGCGACACCGGTCGCCGCATCGATGCCGAGGCGTGCGGCGAGGTCGCGCTCGCCACGCTTGACGCCCGCCAGGTTCGCCAGCTTCACGTGCCCATAACCGCGTATGCGCGCATGCAGTTCAGCGAGTTTCGCGACGTCGTCGAGATGGCTCGCGTCGAGTTTCGCTAGCGCACGTTGCAGCGTGGTTTCGTAATCGCTCGCGAGCTCGCGCTCCATCTTGCGCTCGAGCGTGCGGCCGAACGGATCGAGCGCCGTGCCGCGCAGACCGCGCCATTTCGCAAGCAGGCCGAGCACGGGCCACATCCACTGACCATAGGTCTTCTTCGTGGGCACGGCACCGGGCTGCGCGCGCGTAAGCGTCGGCGGCGCGAGGTTGAAGCGGATCGTGAAGTCCTTGCCGGCGACGCCCTCGAACTGCGCTTCGAGCGCATCGCGGAACGCGGCATCCGTATGCAGACGCGCGACTTCGTACTCATCCTTCACCGCGAGCAGCCGGTAGAACGTCGTCGCGACCGCGCGCGTCACACGCTCGCTCGCCGCATCGACGGCGGTTTCCGCGCGCCGTGCCGCATCGACGAGCGCGCGATAGCGCTTCACATAAGTCGCGCCACCATACGCGAGCAGACGTGCTTCGCGATGCGCGATCAGCTCGTCGAGCGTATCGACTCGCACGCTCGGCTTCGGCGCATGTCGCGACTGCCACAGCGATTCGAGCGCGGCGGGATCGGCCGCGGCCATGCGCCCTATCGAGAACGCGAGTTGATTCATCTGCACCGCGACGTTGTTCAGTTCGATCGCGCGCATCATCGCGGCGAACGACACCGGCACCAGACCGAGTTGCCATGCGAAGCCGAGCATCAGAATGTTCGCGCCGATCGTATCGCCGAGAAAACGCGTTGCGAGCGCTTGCGCGTCGCACGTCGACATGCGCTCTGCACCCGCCGCGTGACGCATCTTGTCGATCAGCGCATCGGCATGCAGTGTCGCGTCGGGGTTCTGTACGAAACTCGCGTTCGGAATCGCATGCGTGTTGACGACGATGCGCGTGCGGCCATGCCGCACCGTCTGCAGTGCATCGGCGCTCGCGCCGACCACCATGTCGCAGGCGAGCAGCACGTCGGCCTGCTGCGTGTCGATGCGCACCTGGTTCAGCCATTCGTCGCGCGCGGCAAAACGCACGAACGACAGCACCGAGCCGCCCTTTTGCGCGAAGCCCATGAAGTCGAGCACCGACGCGCTCTTGCCTTCGAGGTGCGCGGCCATGCTGATCAATGCGCCGACCGTCACGACACCGGTGCCCCCGACTCCGGTGACGAGGATGTCGTACGGCGCGGCATCGAGTGGCGTCGCGGGAATCGGCAACGCGTTGACGTGGGCAGCGAGCGCCTGCGGATCGAAGGCGACGCCCGCGGCCTTTTTCAATGTACCGCCTTCGACGGTGACGAAGCTCGGGCAAAAGCCGTTCACGCACGAGTAGTCCTTGTTGCACGACGACTGATCGATGCGGCGCTTGCGACCGAGCGCGGTTTCCACCGGTTCCACCGACAAACAGTTCGACTGCACACCGCAATCGCCGCAGCCTTCGCAGACTTCTTCATTGATGAAGAGCCGCTTGTTCGGATCGGGGAATTCGCCTTTCTTGCGACGCCGGCGTTTTTCGGCCGCGCAGGTCTGGTCGTAGATCAGCACGGTCACGCCGTCGGTGTCGCGCAACTCGCGCTGCACGGTGTCCAGCTCGCTGCGATGGTGAAACGTCGTGCCCTGCGGAAACTGGCCGTGATGACCGTCGTATTTCTCGGGCTCGTCGCTGACCACGACGAAGCGCGACACGCCTTCGGCTTCGACCTGTCGCGCGATCTGCGGCACCGAGATGCTGCCGTCGACGGGTTGACCGCCCGTCATCGCGACCGCGTCGTTATAGAGGATCTTGTAGGTGATCGTCGCTTTCGCGGCGACCGCCTGGCGAATCGCGAGAATGCCCGAATGAAAGTAGGTGCCGTCGCCGAGATTCTGGAACACGTGGCGGGTCTTCGTGAACATCGAATGCGCGGCCCAGTCGACCCCTTCGCCGCCCATCTGAATCAGTCCGGTCGTGTCGCGCTCCATCCACGACGCCATGAAATGACAGCCGATGCCGGCCTGCGCGATCGAACCGTCCGGCACTTTCGTCGACGTGTTGTGCGGACAGCCGGAGCAGAAATACGGCGTGCGCTTCACGCTGTCCGCCGCGTTCGACAGGATCTGCGGCGCGACCAGATCGACGACGCGTTCGCGGCGATCGAGCGCCGGCTTGTGCTTCGCGAGCCAGTTCGCGAACACCGGCAGAATGCGCGACGGCCGCAATTCGCCGAGCGACGACAGCAGCAACGAGCCATCTTCGGCGTGCTTGCCGATCACGACCGGCCGCGTGCCTTGCGTGCGGTTGTACAGATAGTCCTTGATCTGCTGCTCGATGACGGGGCCCTTCTCTTCGATCACGAGTACTTCGGACAGGCCCGACACGAACGCGTCGATGCGTGTCATCTCCAGCGGAAACGACAGCCCGACCTTGTAGATGCGCACGCCGGCCGCGTCGAGATCGGCGACGCTCAGATCGAGCCGGCGCAGCGCTTCCATCAGATCGAGATGCGCCTTGCCGCACGTGACGATGCCGACGTTCGCGTGCGGGCTCGGCGCGATCCATTTATCGATGCTGTTGATGCGCGCAAACTGGCGCACCGCGTCGAGCTTCGCGTGCAGACGCGCTTCGATCGTCAGGCTCGGCAGATCGGGCCAGCGGTTGTGCAAACCGCCGGCTGGTGCTTCAAATTCCTGCGGAGGTGTCCATTCGGTTTGCAGCGCGTCGAGATCGACGGTCGAGCCCGATTCGACGGTCTCCGAAATCGCCTTGTAGCCGACCCACGCGCCCGAGAAGCGCGACAACGCCCAGCCGTACAGGCCGAACTCGAGCATGTCCGCGATGTTCGACGGATTCACCACCGGCATATGCCACGCCATCATCGCGAAGTCGCTCTGATGGGGCATCGACGACGACACGCAGCCGTGATCGTCGCCGGCGACCACTAGCACGCCGCCGTGCGGCGACGAGCCGTACGCGTTGCCATGCTTCAGCGCATCGCCCGCGCGGTCGACGCCCGGGCCCTTGCCGTACCACATCGCGAATACGCCATCGACGGTACGCTCGGGATCGGCTTCGACGCGCTGCGTGCCGAGCACGGCGGTGCCGCCGAGTTCTTCGTTGATCGCGGGCAGAAAGCGAACGTCGCTCGCGGTGAGCAGTTTTTTCGCCTTCCACAACTGCTGATCGACCATGCCGAGCGGCGAGCCGCGATAGCCGCTGATGAAGCCGGCGGTGTTCAGGCCGCGTGTTTTGTCGAGCGCGCGCTGCATCAGAGGGAGGCGTACGAGCGCCTGGGTGCCGGTCAGAAAGATTCGGCCGCGCGTCGCGGTGAGATTGTCGGAAAGCTTGTAGTCGGCGAGAGCGGGCGTGCCGTCGATGGGCAGGCGAGCGGTCATGGGGGAGTCTCCAATGTTCTGGCTCGGCGCGCGGGTGGTGGGGTCACCGATACCGCGCAGCGAAAGAGACTCTATTTTTTAGCGCTCGCGGGAGTGAATTATTGCTTCTTTAATCGGGCGAGCGCGAATGGGCGCGATGACTCGCGCGTTTCGGCCCGCTTTTGAGCCGGATTTGCCAGGCGGCGGCGCGCTTCGGGTATGCCCTGGGTATCGTGGGGCGTCGAATGGGACTGTGGCTATTGCTACTGCGCGGTGTTCGCCGCGATGTCCGGTTGGAGCGGCGCCGCATCGAGCGGCACGATCTCGTCGAAGTGCGAATAGTCGATGTGGCTCACGCCGTCTTGCTCGCTCATGATGTCGACGAACCGGTGCTGCCAGACGATCTGGTCGCAGGTCCACATGTGGCGCGCCTGCATGGTTTGCGACGTCGATTCATCGATGCCTTCGAGCGTGAGCAGCAGCGACACGTCGCGGCCCTTCAATGATTCGGCGTTTTCGCCGAACAGCGGACTCGCTTCGTCGATGATGTGCATCAGCGTCCAGCCGAGCTTGAACACCGGGTGCTGGTCGCGTACCAGCGTGAGGTCGTAGAGCTTGCGCAGCGTAAAGCCTTCGATCGACGTCTCCAGACGCATGATGCGCAGCCGCGCGCGTGCCTCGGCGATCACGTTTTGACGCGCGTTGGCCGAGCGCACCATCAACGTCATGCGGCCGTCGATCGGCCGGATCACCGCATAGCGCGCGAACATGATCTTCGCGTGTGGCCGCGAAAAGCGCGCGAAGATCAGCCCGGTCGCCAACGCGATGCTGGACATGCCGATGAAGATTTCGAGCGTCGCGATCCAGTGCGCGTAGACGGTTTGCGGATGCATGTCGCCGTAGCCGACCGTCGCGAGCGTTTCGACGCTAAAGAAGAACGCGCCGCCGAAGCCCTTCGGAAACTGATTCGCAATCGGCGCGTCGCCGAGCATGTAGAGCATGGCGAACACGGTGTTGAGCAGCAGAAACAGCAGCGCGAGCGACACGAAGAACACCGGCCAGCGCACGCCGAGCGCGCGGTGATACAGGTCTTGCCACAACGGCGTCGGCATCCCGTGCGCGATCACCACGCGATCGTCGAGACGCATTTCGCGGCTGCCGCGCGCGTGGCGCCTCGGCGCGCTGGTGTCGGTGTCGGGGTCGCCGAGCGTGGAAAAACGGTCTGACGGTTCGCTTGCCATCACGCGCTCGTGGGGATCGATACAGGTACAGCGTAGCATGGCGCGAGACTCATGCAATTGACTAGAACGTGCCGATCAGCTTGATTTCCCTCGTAACTAGCACGGTATTGACGAAGGCTATATTTTTATTCAAAAAAGCTATCCCTATTTAAAATGTTTTCAAGATAATAAAATATCTTGGTTTGTTTTGGGTTTGCTGTATGATTTCTAAATCGAAATATGATCGAGATAATCTAATATGCCATGAGAAAATATCTGGCGATTTTTGTTGCCACGCTGTTGCTGAGTTTTAACGGCACCTCATATGCAGGAAACCCGGCCCACGCCGAACAAGCAACTCCCGAGACCCGCGTAAGAGATTTCTACGCATGGTTCATTCCGCGCCTGGCCGCAGACCGAGACTATCCGATCATGGAAAAGGAGATATACAGGCACGTTGTAAAACCAACCGTCGATTTATTGCGAAAGCAATATCAGGCCAACAAATTGTCCGAAGATGCGGAGTACTTCACGAAAGTACAAGACTTCGACGAGAAAGATTGGGCCGGGCATATAGCGGTGCATCCAGTCTTCATGCTCGACGGCGTGGCGCTCGTGGCTGTTACGTTCGGCTCGAAAGACAAACAGACCAATATCGTGTTTTTGCGCCAGGAAAACGGCATCTGGAAGATCACCAAGGTCGTAGATACGCGCGACTATCGCTGACAGCTCAGCCTTACCTTGCGTGGCGACGCGCAGCGCTCAAGGCCGCCACGGCGAATCTCGCTGCGGCTTCAAAAAGCGCGTCGACAACCGCTTACGGAAACACGTGCGGCTTCGGAATTCCCGCGCCATGCTCGATATCGTCGACGGCCTGCCGACGCGCGCTTTCCACCGCTTCCGCTTGCTCTGCAAAGCCCGCGTCGCCGCCAACCGTGGTCCACGGCTTGACGGCCTTCTCGCGATGACGGATTTCGTACTCCGCGTCCCAGCGCGCGCCGCTCAGTTCGAGCGGACGAACGTGAATCGAATACACGCCGTATTGGAACAGCTGTTCAGCCATGATCGCCTCCAGCCGGTCGACCCCGCAGCGGCGCGCCGATGCGCGAGCACGCGCGACGCGCTGCCCCTTGGTTCGGCCTACAGTTCGATTTCCCCGAGGATACGATGTGCGAGCGCTTTGGCTTCTTCGAGCGCTTCTCCCGGCGTCGACGACGTCGAGTCGACTTCGTAGAGCGTGGTCTCCTGATCGTCGCTGGGTTCGCCCTCGTCGCGCGCGAGGGTGACGACACCTTGAAAGGCGTCCTGTGCGACTTCCCTTATCGACGCAGTGGCCGTGTAGATCCCTTTGGTGTAGGTGACGTCCTCCATGGCCTCGCTCCTTTTCGCAAAGGTTTCGATATTTTCATCCTAGCACGGCGTGGCGGGATCGGTTTCCGCCCAGGGCGGCTTCGCGCAGCGCGACGCGCTCGACATCCGTCACGCTACGCGCGCCTCAAGGCAGCAGAATTACAGCGCCGCGTTTTACAGCAGCGCGACCACCTCGTCGAGCGTCGGCGCGTGCGCGCCGGCGTGGCCGCACGCCGCCGCGCCGGCCGCGAGCGCGAATCCAAGATGCTCGGGCCATCTGCGTTGCGGCGCGCTCATCAGGCTGAACAGCAGACCGCCGATCGACGCATCGCCCGCGCCGACCGTGTCGACCACTTCGACGCGCGGCGGCTTCGCTTCGATCAGCGCGGCGCCGTCGAGCAGCATCGCCGCGTCGGGGCCACGCGTGACGAGCACGGTGGCGGCCGGATTCATCGCGCGCAATTGCGCGAGAGCGGCGGCTTCGTCGCTGGTCCTGAAGAACATGCGCAAGTCTTCGTCCGAAACCTTGATCAGATCCGCGAGCGCGGCCATCTGGCGCAATGTCGGCTCGTAGCCGTGCTCCATCAGATTGCGATAGTTCGGATCGAAGCTGATCTTCACGCCGTGCGAACGCAACTCGGCAGCGAGCGCCGCGAGCGTATCGCCGAGCGGCTGACGCGCGAGGCTGATGCCGCCGAAATGCGCCCACTTCACTGCGTTCATCCAGCCGGCCGGTAGCCTGGCTGGATCGAACGCGAGATCGGCGCTGTTCTCGCCCATGAAGAAGTAGGCCGGCGGATGCGTCTGATGCACGATCGCGAGCAGCGGCGGGTGCTCGACGCGCTGCAGGAAGCGCATGTCGAGCCCGGCGGCGACGCTCGCGTCCCACAGCTCGTCGGAAAAGTTATCGACGCCCAGCGAGCCCGCGCACGCGGTCGGCAGGCCGAGCCGCGCGACGCAGCGCGCGACGTTCCAGCCCGCGCCGCCCGGACGCGACAGCCAATGCGATGCGCCGGTGCGCACGAGATCGGTGAGGATGTCACCGGCGGACACGAAAACGGGAAGTTCGGTGGTCGCGCTCATTGTGCTTTCTCCGCTGAAACCGCTGCGGCGGGCGCGGTCGATCCAGCCGACGCGTCTTCGCCGAGCGCATGGGCGAGCACTTCGTAGCACGCGCCCATCGTGTGATAGTCGGTCTTGCCGGCCGGGCTCTTTTCGTCGCTGTACTTGCGGTTGTCGCAAGTCAGGATGCGATACCACGCGCCGTACTTGTGGTCGACGAAGTGCGTCCAGCTATAGCGCCAGATCTCGTCGTACCAGTCCCAGAAGCGCTCGTTGCCGGTGCGCTTGCCGAGCAGCGCGGCGGCCGCGAACGTTTCGGCCTGCACCCAGAAATACTTGTCGTGATCGCACACGGTGCCGTCGGGGCCAAAGCCGTAGTAGAGGCCGCCGTGGTCTTCGTCCCATGCGTGTGTCATCGCGGCGTCGAACAGTTCGATCGCGCGCGGCAGCAGCCACGGCAGCGGGCGGAAGCGTTCGAGAATCAGCAGCAGCTTCGCCCATTCGGTCTGATGGCCGGGCTGGAAGCCCCACGGACGGAAGATGTCCGAGCTGTCTTCCTCGTTGTAATGCCAGTCGACCGACCAGTCCGCGTGAAAATGCTCCCACACGAGCCCCTGCGACAGCTTCGCCTGGCGCAGCGTGATGTTCGACGCGACCCGCTCGGCGCGATCGAGATACACCAGATGGCCGGTCGCCTCGTGCGCGGCGAGCAGCGCCTCGGTGGTATGCATGTTCGCGTTCTGCCCGCGATACGTGCTGACGCGCCAGTCGGCCGATGCGTCGTCGGCGTAGAGGCCGGCGGCGGCGTCCCAGAAGCGGTGCTCCATCAGCTCGAAGGTCGCGCCGATCATCGGTTTCGCTTCTTCGATGCCGGCCATCGCCGCGTGCGAGTACGCGAGCAGCACGAACGCGAGGCCGTAGCAGTGGCGGGTCGCGTCGAGCGTGCGCTTTCTGCCGTCGCGCCATTCGATTTCCCAGTCGTAGCCCTCGTGCTGCGAGTCCCAGTGCGCGTCGCGCAGAAAGCGCAGGCCGTGGCGCGCGTATTCGAGGTGCTTCGGGTCGCCGAATTGCCGGTACGCCATCGCGTAATTGAACACGTAGCGGCAACTGCTGACCAGGTGGCGCGTGGTGCGGTTGTAGATCGAACCGTCGTCGCGGAAGAAGTGGTAGAAGCCGCCGCTCGGATCGAGCACGTTCGGCGCGTAGAAGCGCAGCGTGTCCTCGATGTGCGCGAGCAAAAACTCGCGCTTGCGGAAGCTGGCGACCGGCGGCGCCTTCGCGACGTCGGTGGAAGGGTGATGCGGATCGGTTTTCGTCATGGCGTTTTCACCAAAGTACTGGCACGGGCAACGAGTTGAACGGGCAAGCGGACTTCGAGTTCGGCGGGCGAGTCTTCGAGCAGCAGTTCGACGCCGCGTCGGCCGAGCGCCTCCTTGTCGACTGCGATCGTCGATAGCGGCGGGGTGGCGTGGGCGGCGGCAGGAATGTCGTCGAAACCGATGATCGCGATGTCGTCGGGCACGCTGAGGCCGCGCGCGAGGCACACGCGCAGCGCGGCGAGCGCGGCGGCATCGTTGAATGCGAATACGGCGTCGGGGCGCGGGCCCGGCGCATCGAGCAGGCGCTGCATCGCGCGCGCGGCGCCGGTGTCGGGATCGAGCCCGGCGTCGATGTTCACTTCGAGCGACGGGTCGAACAGCAGCCCAGCTTCGAAGAACGCGCGCCGGTAGCCGAGCGCGCGCTCGGCGATGCTGAAGTGCGCGAGCGAGCCGCCGATGAACGCGACGCGCTTGCGCTGCTGCTCGAACAGATGGCGCATCGCAAGGGTGGCGCCACCGGCGTTGTCGAGATTGACCGAGCGCAGACCCGGCGACCATAGATCGATCAGCACCAGCGGGCGTTGCATCGCGACCAGCGTGGCGAGCGTTTCGGGCTCGACGAAGCCGGCGATCGCGACGGCGTCGGGCGCGTGCAGGCGCATCTGCTGAATCACGTCCTCGGTCGGCCCGGCGGTCAGCACCGACGGCACGATGCCGCGCTCGCGGCAAGCGTCTTCGACGCCGTGCAGCACGTGCGAGAAAAACGGGCTCGCGGCGAAGTTGTTGTGCTGACGATGCAGCAGGAAGGTCAGGCGGCGGATGCGCGGGCGCAGCTGCGCCGAATCGTAGCCGAGTTGGCGCGCCGCTTGAACAACGCGTTCGCGCGTGGCCTCGGAAAGGCCCGGCTGATTTTTGAGCGCGCGCGACACGGTGCCGATCGAAACGCTGGCCGCGCGGGCGACGTCGCGGATGGTTGTGGCCATCGAATGAAGCTGCCGCGCGAGGCGAGGCAGCACGGGTTCAGGTCGGGCGATTGTATAGTAAAACGCTGCTAAAACAGCCCGAAAAACGCTCGCGCAACACCGGTAAATACCCGTATTTAATGGAGTTGTCTGAAGTTGGATTGTTTAGTAAAAAAGACTAAACAATAGGCGAGCCGCCGTTTTAGAGGCACATCCAGAATCGTCCTATGCCATCCGGCCGAGGCGACAACAAGAGCGTTTGCGCGTGAAATAACGACAACGGCCAATGAAGAGCCAAAAGAAAAAGCCGCCCGAAGGCGGCTTGCTTCGCACGATCAAAACGACGCTCAGGGAGGGCGCTTATGAATGTCCGATTCGCATTGCGAGTGTGTTCAACGGCGCGCGACGGCGGCGGCGGGTCGCCGTGCCGCCGCCTCGCTCTCGCCGCTGAGGTCGCGGGCGCCCCAGCGCTGCGCGAGCGCGGCGCAGACCATCAGCTGGATCTGGTGGAACAGCATCAGCGGCAGCACCACGGCGCCGACCGCGTGCGACGCGAAGATCACCTTGGCCATCGGCACGCCGGCGGCGAGGCTCTTCTTCGAGCCGCAGAAGATGATCGTGATCTGGTCCGCGCGATTGAAGCCGAGCCGCTTGCTCACGAAGATCGTCACGCCCAGTGCGAGCGCGAGCAGCACGCAGCTCACCACGACGAGGCCGCCGAGCGCAGAGAGCGGAATCGTGTGCCACAGGCCTTCGGTGACGGCCTCGCTGAACGCGCCGTACACGACGAGCAGGATCGAGCCCTGGTCGACGAACTTCAGCACGCCGCGATTCTTCTCGATCCACTTGCCGATCAGCGGGCGCAACAGTTGGCCGGCCACGAACGGCACGAGCAGTTGCAGCACGATGTTGCCGATCGTATGCCACGGCGAAGTACCGCCGCTCGCAGCCTGATTCGTCACGATGAGGCTGACGAGTGCTGGGGTAACGAAGATGCCGAGCAGGCTCGAGGCGGACGCGCTGCATACCGCGGCCGGCACGTTGCCCTTGGCAATGGACGTGAACGCGATCGAAGACTGGACCGTCGATGGCAGCGTGCAGAGGAAGAGGACGCCGGCGTAGAGCGACGGCGTGACCAGCGGCGAAACGACCGGTTTAAGCGCGAGGCCGAGCAGCGGAAACAGCGCGAACGTGCTCAGCAGCACCACCAGGTGAAGGCGCCAGTGCGTCGCGCCCGCAATGATCGCCTCGCGTGACAGCTTCGCGCCGTGCAGGAAGAACAGCAGGCCGACCGCGATGTTCGTCACCCAGTTGAACCCCACCGCGGCCTGCCCATGAACGGGCAGCAGGCTGGCGAGGATCACGGTGCCGACGAGGCACAGGGTGAAGTTATCGGGAAGGAATTTCGGACGGGCCATGTCGCAATCTCAATTCAATGACGCGGTGTGAGCACGGGACGGGCCTGTCACGGCGCGGTGCGTGTCAATGGGAAACGACTATTGTTGTCGAAAGTCGATTGAAAACGCAAATTCATTTGCCGAATCGATTAATGAAGTTTGCGCATTGACTCGCGCGGCGCACCCGATTTCAGTATTGGCGACGTGCTTCCGCGCGACAAACCGTTCATCCATCGACGTTGCAAGCGGCGTTTATTTGCAACAAACGGGGTTCGCGCGGAGTAGGCGAAAACGCCTCGAAGCAAGTCGCAATGGCGTACCCGCACAAGGGCTCCAGCGCGAAAAACGCCGCAGTAACAGGGTGTTACATCCACCGACGAGACCTAACACTTTTTGGCTCGACACCCTCTGCCCACGCCCATAAATTACTCAGTCAAAGGCCGCAGGGATGCCTGCGCCGCGGCAGGCACGCGGCGCTTTTCTCCTCCCGCAACAGGTCCATCGCAGCTCGAACGGTGGATTTCAGGCAAGTCTTCGGGCGTGAGAGTCACAAGGTGGACGGGTTGTCGAGAACGAGGCACTGGGCGTGGGGCGCGGTCATCGCCGTGCTGTGCTCGTTCGCCTATGCGAAGGGGCAAGGTGTGCCCCATGGCGGCGGTGGCGCCGTGGGCGGCGCTTATTCGCACCACGCTGGCGGGCACACGCCGCGCATGGAGATGCACGGCGACGGCCACTACGCCGGTGCGGGTGGCGCGCCTGCTCCGCGCGGCTCGCGCAATGCGACGGCTTGGCGTGACGCACGCGCACAGCGCGGCAATCCGAACATCGCGGACGCCAATTTTGGTTATGGCTTCGGCAGCTACAAGTCCGGCATGCGCCGTGTCGGCGATCCGTCCAGCTATGCCGGCGCGATCACGCCGGTCAGTGCGGAAGCGCGTCCGGTACCGCATCCACCGTCCAACATGCCGATGCGCAACGGCTCGATCCGCGCCGACGTCGCCCGCTACAACGAAGAGCGCGGCGCCGCGCGTCCAATGCAACGCCCGTCCGACGATCCGCGGCAACCGGGCGGTTCACCCTATCGCAATTAGCTGAGCGCGATTTACCTGGTCGATTCGCGTCAAGTGGGCCACGTTCGCCGCTGCCTGAACGGGTGAGGCTGCCGGCTCTACACGCAACGCGACCGCATATCACCTGTCGCAAAACCCGTCCTCCAGATCCCTTCCCGCGATCCTCCGCGCGCCTTCCTCTGCGCGCGAGCTCCGAATCTGACGTTTCGACGCCACACTTTTTTGAAAACGCTCGGCATCGAAGTATCGGTCAGCGTCAAATCTTGGCATTCTGCCGCGTCGCGCCATGGCCCTTCATTTAAGGCGTTTCCGCCGCCCTGGCGCGCGGTTCGCCGCATGCCGCATTGCATCCGGGGCGCCGGCCGCAGTCCAGCTGAAGTGTCATATCAAGCCGATAACCGACCAAACTAATCAGACCGATATACCCGCAATAAGCAGCGATATTTTTGTTTATAAAAATGGTCCGCAAAGATGGACCCGCCCAGATTGACTCGACGATCGAACGGATAACAACAACGTTTCGCGCGAGCGCCCCCTTTCGCACAGCCACACCTTTTTGACAAAGATTGGAGAACCAATGAACACAAGCCTCAGCACCGCGCTGAAGACTACTCTCAAGGCCACCGCATGGGTCGCCGCGCTGGCGAGCGCATCGTCGGCATTCGCGCAATCGAGCGTGCAGCTCTACGGCCAGGTCGACGAATGGGTCGGTGCGCAGAAGTTTCCGGGTGGCAAGACCGCGGTAGTCGTGTCGGGCGGTGGCATGTCGACGTCTTACTGGGGCTTCAAGGGGACCGAGGATCTGGGCAACGGCTACAAGGCGATCTTCACGATCGAAGGCTTCTTCCGCGCGCAGACTGGCGAGTTCGGCCGCTTCACCGGCGATACGATGTTCTCGCGCAACGCGTACGTCGGCATCGAATCGCCGTACGGCACGGTGACGGCCGGCCGTCTGACGACGCCGCTGTTCGTGTCGACGATCCTGTTCAACCCGTTCATCGATTCGTACGTGTTCTCGCCGATGGTTACCCACGTGTACCTCGGCCTCGGCACCTTCCCGACCTACACGACCGATCAGGGCGTGACCGGCGACTCGGGCTGGAACAACGCGGTGTCGTATTCGACGCCGAACTTCAACGGCCTGTCGGCGACGGCGATGTATGCGCTCGGCAACACGACCCAGAACGGCGCGAAGAAGTGGAGCGGCCAGGTGCTGTACTTCCACGGCCCGTTCGCGGCGACCGCGGTGTACCAGTACGTGAACTTCAATAACGTGCCGGGCGACCTCGGCAGCTTCGAAACCTCGGGCGTGCCGGGTCTGCGCAGCCAGAGCGTCGCGCAGGCGGGCGTGTCGTACGACCTGAAGTTCGTCAAGCTGTACGGCCAGTACATGTACACGTACAACAACCAGCAGGTGACGAGCTGGCACGTGAACACCGGACAGGGCGGTGTCACGGTGCCGTTCGGGCCGGGCTCGGTGATGGCGTCGTACGCGTATTCGCGTAACGGCGGCGGTTCGAACCAGACGCGCCAGACGGCGGCGGTCGGCTACGACTATCCGCTGTCCAAGCGCACCGACGTGTATGCCGCGTACATGTATGACCACATCACTGGTCAGTCGAGCGGCAACACGTACGGCGCGGGGTTGCGCGCGAAGTTCTGATCCCGGCCTACGGTTTCACCGCAAAGCCCGCGTTCCGCCCGGAACGCGGGCTTTGTCGTTTTCAGCGCAATCGAATACGGGTGTTTTGCTGCCGTCCCTTTGATAAACCCGGCAAAATGGCGTGGATTGATTCCTGAAGCGAGCGACTGAGATGGACACCCTCGTCAGCATGAAAGTGTTTCGCCACGTGGTCGAAGCAGGTAGCTTCGTCGGTGCGGCGGAGAAGATGGAGATGTCCGCGGCGATGGCGAGCAAGCACGTGATGCATCTGGAGCAGCAGCTCGGCGCGCGGCTGCTGAACCGCACCACGCGCCGCGTCGCACCGACCGAGGCGGGCCGCGAGTATTACGAGCGGCTCAGCCAGGCGCTCACCGAGCTCGACGAGGCAGGCCAGGCGGTCGGCGCGGCGAGCGTCGTGCCGCACGGGCGGCTGCGGGTGTCGTCGCTATCGGCGTTCGGCCTGAATCACGTGATGGCCGCGGTCGCGGACTACGCCGAGCAGTATCCGCAGGTCACCGTCGATATGACGCTGTCCGACCGCGTCGTCGAGCTGATCGACGAGGGTTTCGACGTCGCGATTCGCGCGTCGCCGGGCGGGCTCAAGTCGTCGTCGCTGATCGCGCGGCAGATCGCGACCGCGCATCTGGTGCTGTGCGCGTCGCCCGCCTATCTGCGCAAGCATGGCACGCCGAAGCGGGTCGCCGATCTCGCGCGCCACAACTATCTGCAGTACGCGGGCGTGTCGGCACTCGAAGTCGCGACCGGCGACGCGAGCTCGCGCGTGCGCCTGTCGGGCAACCTGATCGTCAATCAGCTCGAGGCGCAGCGCGTGGTCGTGCTGCACGGCGCGGGCATCGCGATGCTGGGCACCGAGGTGATCGGCAGCGATCTCGCCGAAGGGCGGCTCGTGCCGCTGCTCGTCGACGAAGTGCCGCCGCGCGAACTGCCGATCCACGTCGTCTACACGAGCCGGCGGCATCTGTCGGCCAAGGTGCGCTCGTTCGTCGATTTTCTGGCGGCGCGGTTCGCGAACGAATCGCTGTGGCCGTCGCTTGATGAGATCAAGGCGTTGGCTGTGCGGTAGCGTTTCACGAAGCACCTAACAAACGCCGCCAATCGGCCGCCCGCCCCCGGCGCCGTCTTACCCCGTTTCTATATACTGATTGTCAACACCCATCAGTTAAATGAATTGGGGGAGACATGACCGATCTGTCCACGCCGCAGCGTGCCGGCAGCCACGAGCTGCCCGCGGGCCGGCGCCTGCGCTTCGTCACCGCCGCCGCACTGTTCGACGGCCACGACGCGTCGATCAACATCATGCGGCGCATCCTGCAGGCGAGCGGCGTGGAGGTGATCCACCTGGGCCACAACCGCTCCGTCGCCGAAGTCGCGACCGCCGCGCTCAACGAGGACGCCGACGGCGTCGCCGTGTCGAGCTACCAGGGTGGTCACAACGAATATTTCCGCTATCTCGTCGAGTTGCTGCGTGCGCGCGGCGGCGAGCGCATCAAGGTGTTCGGCGGCGGAGGAGGCGTGATCGTCCCCGAGGAGATCGCCGCGCTGGAACGCGACGGCGTCGAAAAAATCTACTCGCCGCACGACGGTCAGCGGCTCGGCCTGCAAGGCATGATCGACGACATGATCGCGCGCTGCGTCGAAGGCGCGCGCGCGGCCGAGGCGGCGCGGCCGACGCCGGTGCGCGAATGGCTCGCCGAGCTGGCCGCGCGTCCATTACCGTTTTGCGTCGAGGCTGATGCTCCACACGGCCGCACTGCCCCCGGCTCCTACCCTGACGATCCCGCCGCGCCGATCTTCCGCCGCCTCGCGCAACTGATCAGCGCGTTCGAAACGAACACCGTCGACGCAGCCGCACGCGACCAGCTATCGACGCTCGCGCAGACCACGCGGGTTCCCGTGCTCGGCATCACCGGGACCGGCGGCGCAGGCAAGTCGTCGCTGACCGACGAGCTGATCCGCCGCTTCCGGCTCGACTACGACGACACGCTGAACATCGCCGTGCTCGCGATCGATCCGTCGCGCCGCAAATCCGGCGGCGCGCTGCTCGGCGACCGCATCCGCATGAACGCGATCGGCGACTGGGGCGGTGGCGCACGGGGCGACGCCCGTGTGTATATGCGCTCGATGGCGACGCGCGAGGCATCGACCGAACTCTCCGACTCTCTGCCCGCCGCGCTGATGCTGTGCAAGGTCGCGGGTTTCGATCTGATCGTCGTCGAGACCTCGGGGATCGGTCAGGGCGATGCGGCGATCGTGCCGTTCGTCGACGAATCGCTGTACGTGATGACGCCGGAGTTCGGCGCCGCGAGCCAGCTCGAGAAGATCGACATGCTCGACTTCGCGAGCTTCGTCGCGATCAACAAGTTCGATCGCAAGGGCGCGCAGGATGCGCTGCGCGATGTCGCCAAGCAGGTGCAGCGCAACCGCGCGGACTTCGCGACATCGCCCGATGCGATGCCGGTGTTCGGCACGATCGCGTCGCGTTTCAACGACGACGGCGTGACCGCGCTGTACCTGCGCATCGCCGCTGCGCTGCGCACCCACGGCCTGCGCGACGGCGGCGCGCGCCTGAGTGCTCCCGAAGGTCTGCGCTTTTCGAGCAACCTGCACGCGATCGTGCCACCCGCGCGCGTGCGCTATTTGGCCGATATCGCGCAGACGGTGCGCGGCTATCGCGAGCGGGCCGGCGCGCAGGCGCAGATCGCGCGCGAGCGTTGGCAGCTCGTCGAGACGCGCCGCATGCTCGGCGAAGCGGGCAACGACGCCTCATCGCTCGACGCGCTGATCGAGCAACGCAACACCGCGCTCGGCGAGCGCGAACGCAAGCTGCTCGATGCGTGGCCGCAAACGGTGGCCGCCTATACCGGCGACGAACACGTGGTGCGCATCCGCGAACGCGAAATCCGCACCGCTCTGACCGTGACGACGCTGTCCGGCTCCGAAATCCGCAAAGTATCGCTGCCGAAATTCGTCGATCACGGCGAGATCCTGCGCTGGCTGATGCTCGACAATCTGCCCGGCTATTTCCCGTTCACCGCTGGCGTGTTTCCGTTTCGCCGCGAGAACGAGGACCCGACGCGCATGTTCGCGGGCGAGGGCGATCCGCAGCGCACCAATCGCCGCTTCAAGCTGCTGTCGGAAGGCATGCCGGCCAAGCGGTTATCCACCGCATTCGACTCGGTAACGCTGTACGGCGAGGAGCCGCACGGGCGCCCGGACATCTACGGCAAGGTCGGCAATTCGGGCGTGTCGGTCGCGACCCTCGACGACATGAAGACGCTCTACGACGGTTTCGACCTGTGCTCGCCGGACACATCGGTGTCGATGACGATCAACGGCCCCGCGCCGACGATCCTCGCGATGTTCTTCAACGTCGCGATCGACCAGCAGCTTGCTTTGAAAGAGCAACAGCAAGGCCGCCCGTTGACCGAAGCCGAACTCGCCGCCACGCGCCGTGCCGCGCTCGAAAACGTGCGTGGCACCGTGCAAGCCGACATCCTGAAGGAAGACCAGGGGCAGAACACCTGCATCTTCTCGACCGAATTCAGCCTGAAGGTAATGGGCGACATCCAGGCGTATTTCGTCGAACACGGCGTGCGCAATTTCTACTCGGTGTCGATCTCCGGCTATCACATTGCCGAGGCCGGCGCGAACCCGATCTCGCAGCTTGCCTACACGCTCGCGAACGGGTTCACCTACGTCGAAGCGTATCTCGCGCGCGGCATGTCGATCGACGACTTCGCGCCGAATCTGTCGTTCTTCTTCTCGAACGGGATGGACCCGGAGTACACGGTGCTCGGCCGCGTCGCGCGACGCATCTGGGCGATCGCGATGCGCGAGCGCTATGGCGCCAACGAGCGCAGCCAGAAGCTGAAGTATCACGTGCAGACGTCGGGCCGCAGCCTGCACGCGCAGGAGATCGATTTCAACGACATCCGCACGACGCTGCAGGCGCTGATCGCGATCTACGACAACTGCAACTCGCTGCACACCAATGCGTTCGACGAAGCGATCACGACGCCGACCGAGGAATCGGTGCGCCGCGCGGTCGCGATCCAGCTGATCATCAATCGCGAATGGGGTTTGGCGAAGAACCAGAATCCGAATCAGGGCAGCTTCGTGATCGACGAGCTGACTGATCTGGTCGAGGAAGCAGTGCTCGCCGAGTTCGAGCGGCTCACCGAGCGCGGCGGCGTGCTCGGCGCGATGGAAACCGGTTATCAGCGCGGACGGATTCAGGACGAGTCGATGCTGTACGAGCATCGCAAACATGACGGCTCGTATCCGATCGTCGGCGTGAACACGTTCCTGAGCGCGCATCCGCATGAAGCGCCGCGTCCGCTGGTGCTGGCGCGTTCGACCGACGCGGAAAAGCAGAGTCAGCTGCGGCGGCTACGGGATTTCCAGACGCGCCACCGCGACGCCGCGCCTGAGGCGCTCGAACGCCTGAAGCGCACGGTGATCGACGACGGCAACGTGTTCGCGGTGTTGATGGACGTGGTGCGCGTGTGTTCGCTTGGGCAGATCACCCACGCGCTGTTCGAGGTGGGCGGGCAGTATCGTCGGAATATGTAGGCCGCGAGGGGCGGCCCGGCCCGCCCCCGTTCAACACCTTCAGCGCGCGATGCCGAGCCGCGCCTTCGCGTCGTCGTATTCCTTCTTCAGACGCTGCACGAGTTCGGCGACGTCGGGTACGTCGTCCATCAGGCCGACGCCCTGGCCTGCGCCCCAGATGTCCTTCCACGCCTTCGCCTTTTCGCTGCCGAAGTTCATCTTGGTCTTGTCCGATTCGGGCAGCGCGTCCGGGTCGAGCCCCGCGTTCTGGATGCTCTCGCGGATGTAGTTGCCATGCACGCCGGTGAACAGGTTCGTGTAGATGATGTCCGACGCCTTCGCGTTGATGATCGCCTGCTTGTAGCTGTCAACGGCATGCGCTTCTTTGGTCGCGATGAAGCGCGTGCCCATGTACGCGAGGTCCGCGCCCATCGCCTGCGCGGCGAGAATCGAGCCGCCGTTCGCAATCGAGCCCGACAGCACGATCGGGCCGTCGAAAATGCGCCGCACCTCGCCGACCAGCGCAAACGGCGAGGTGGTGCCCGCGTGGCCACCCGCGCCCGACGCAACCAGAATCAACCCGTCGACGCCAGCTTCCAGCGCCTTCTGCGCATGACGCAGATTGATCACGTCGTGCAGCACGATGCCGCCATAGCTATGCACCGCATCGACGATCTCGCGTGCCGGCGCCCGCAGGCTGGTGATGAAGATCGGCACCTTGTGCTCGACGCACACGCGCACGTCGTGTTCGAGCCGCGCATTCGACTGATGAACGATCTGATTGACCGCGATCGGGCCGATCACCGCATCCGGGTTCGCGGCCTTGTGCTCGGCGAGTTGCGCCTGGATCTGCGTGAGCCACTCGTCGAGCAGTTCGGCCGGACGCGCGTTGAGGGCTGGGAACGAGCCGACGATACCGGCCTTGCACTGTGCCAACACGAGTTCGGGATAGCTGACGATGAACATCGGTGAAGCGACGACGGGCAGCGCGAGGTTGTGCAGAACGGCGGGCAGTGCCATGGTGCGAATCTCCAGATTGGGCCAACCGGTGCGGCGCGCGCCCGGCGGATAGATGAGTTTAGCGGCGGCACGCGGCTTGCGGCGTGCCGGGCGGCGAATGCGTGTGGCAATCGCACGAAACCGGCATGCCGTAGTCGCGACAAACATTTAAGAACGACCGTTCGATTATAGGCGAAGTGGACGCCCACCGCGCGTTAGGGCCATTTGGAACGGTTCGAAGGAGTATTCGGGTTCCACGTCTGCGTGGGTTATCCCACCTCGCACGGACTTGTCGGCCTTCTACAATGCACGGACCTCAATCGATCAACGAGACGTCATGGCCTTCGAAAATTTCACGCCTTTTCGCGTCGCCGCGGGCGATGTCGATATTTTCGGAGTGAAGGGCGGCGCCGGGCCGCCTCTGTTGCTGCTGCATGGCCATCCGCAATCGCATCTGATCTGGGAACGCTGCGCCGCGCCGCTCGCGCAGCACTTCACGGTGATCGCAACCGATCTGCGCGGCTATGGCGCGTCGGGCAAACCACCGAGCGATGCGACGCACACGCCGTATTCGAAACGCGCGATGGCCGCCGACCATGTCGCGGTGATGCGCCACTTCGGCTTCGAGCGCTTCCTCGTCTGCGCGCACGATCGCGGCGCGCGCGTCGCGCACCGGATGGCGCTCGATCACGCCGAGGCGGTCGAGCGTCTGATGCTGCTCGATATCGCCCCGACGCTCGCGATGTACGAAGCCACCGACCGCACGTTCGCGACGCACTACTTCCACTGGTTCTTCCTGATCCAGCCCGAGCCGCTGCCCGAAACGTTGATCGGCGCGAATCCGGCCGCCTATGTCGACGCGGTGATGGGCGGACGTCACGCGGGCCTCGCGCCGTTCGACCCCGCCGCGCTCGACGCGTATCGGGCAGCGCTCGCGCAACCGGGCGCGGTGCACGCGATGTGCGAGGACTATCGCGCGTCGGCGAGCATCGATCTCGAGCATGATCGCGCGGATATCGAGCGCGGCAACAAGATCGGCTGTCCGCTGCGCGTGCTGTGGGGCGACAAGGGCGTGGTCGAAAAATGCTTCGAT
Source organism: Paraburkholderia sp. BR13444 (assembly GCF_040948755.1). Lineage (NCBI taxonomy): Bacteria > Pseudomonadati > Pseudomonadota > Betaproteobacteria > Burkholderiales > Burkholderiaceae > Paraburkholderia > Paraburkholderia sp. BR13444. Next base: position 27,683 of record NZ_JBFPKM010000008.1, read on the forward strand.
GCGCTCGACGAATGGCGGCATGTCGCGCGCGACGTGAGCGGCCGCGCGCTATCGTGCGGGCACTATCTGCCCGAGGAAGCGCCGGATGAACTGGTCGCCGAGATGCTGTCGTTTTTCGAGGCCGTCGAAAAATAAGCGCCGGGCCGTTTCGCGCGGCCTTCGTTCGACCTTGTCAGCCGAGCGGCGGCAGACGTCGCGCGACCGGCGTCGACTTGACGATCGCGGTGCTGGTCTCCGCGCGCTCGGTCACTTTGGACAGGATCTCGTCGAGCTGCTCGATCGAATGCAGGTACAGGCGGCAGATGAAACAGTCGTCGCCGGTTACCTTGTCGCATTCGACGAACTCCGGAATGCGCCGGATCACTTCTTCGACCAGATGCAACTGGCCGGGCAGCGGCTTCACGCGCACGATCGCCTGCAGCGTGAAGCCGAGCGCGCGCGGATCGATTTGCACGGTGAAGCGCTCGATCACGCCCTGCGCTTCGAGCCGCCGCACGCGCTCGGCCGTGCTGGGTGCCGATAAGCCGACGACGCGCGCGAGTTCGCTGACCGGCTGGCGCGCGTCCTGCGCGAGCGCGGCGAGCAGTGCGCGGTCGGTGTCGTCAAGTGCGACCGGTGCGATCGATGCAAGGCGTTTGCTCATAATGGCCTTCGTTTATGAGGTGAAAAAGCGGTAACGCTTAAGTTTAGCCATGTATTCGCGCAGGTGGATTAATTACACTGCCAGTTATGCAGTCATCAATCCGGGATCGAATCATGGCTTCAAACAAGGCTTCAGCGACGAGCTCGAGCAGTTCGTCGAGCGACATCCGCCGCGGCGCGGCCGAGATGAGCATTGCGATGCTGATGTCGGGCACGATCGGTTGGCTCGTCGTGTCGTCGCAGCAAAGCCCTTTTAACGTGGTGTTTTTCCGCTGCATTTTCGGCGGCGCGACGCTCGCGCTCGTGTGCGCGGTGCTCGGCCTGTTTCGCCGCGAGCTGTTTTCGTGGAAGATGCTCGGCCTCGCGTTACTCGGCGGCGCGGCGATCGTCGTAAACTGGGTGCTGCTGTTCGCCGCGTATTCACGCGCGTCGATTTCAATGGCGACGGCCGTCTACAACACGCAGCCGTTCATGCTGGTCGGGCTCGGTGCGCTGGTGTTTCGCGAGCGTATCAGCGCGTCGACGATTGCGTGGCTCGTGGTCGCGTTCGTCGGGCTCGTGTTCGTCGTGAAGGTCGAGCCGGCCGTGCTCGCGGTGCCGGGGCAATATCTGGTCGGCGTCGCCTATGCGGTCGGCGCGGCGGCGATGTACGCGGTATCGTCGATCATCACGAAGCGGCTGAAGGGCACGCCGCCGCATCTGCTCGCGCTGATCCAGGTGTCGCTCGGCGTGCTGTTGCTAGCGCCGTTCGTGCGCTTCGACGCATTGCCGGCAAGCGGGGGGCAGTGGCTCGAACTGGTCGTGCTCGGCGTCGTCCATACCGGTCTCATGTACGTGCTGCTGTATGGCGCGATTCAGAAGCTGCCAACGTCGATGACGGGCGCGTTGTCGTTCATCTATCCGGTGGTCGCGATCATCGTCGACCGGATTGCGTTCGGACAGACACTCGCATGGATTCAGGTGCTCGGTGCCGCGCTGATTCTGCTGGCGGCGGCGGGCGTGAATCTCGGCTGGCGGATCGTGCCGCAGAAAAAGCGCCTGTCGTCCACGTGATACGGATATTGCCAGGGATTCCGGAATAAAGCGCTCACATTCGAACGCCTAACGCGGCTTGATGACAGAAGATGTATGCATTTGTAAAACGCGGTGTCAATTTTCTGTAGGGAAATCACCGATGCGTTGCGAATATTCGCGCGCGTATCATTGATGGTGACGCTGATCACGTCCACACAGATGTTCCGCCGCTCGCCTCGTCGAGCGGCTTTCTTTTTGTCGGTACGGTTTTGGTTCCGGTGCGCTTTTCGACCGCACCGGCTGCACGGGTCAATCACACGTTCAACGCCGCGCAAGAATGCGCGTGCCGTCCACTTCGAGCGGTCCGTCGTTTGCCGCGAGCTCCCCGATCAGTCCCGTTAGCAACGCTGGCCATTCGCTGCGTGGCTTCAGCATCGACGCGGCGGCGCGCATCACGGACGCGTCGTCGAGCATGCGCAAAAGCGTGTCCACGCTCATCTCGCGAACTTCGAGCAGCTTGAATACGATCAGCACCTTCAGCGCGTTCCTGGCGTTGCGCGCGGGATCGGCACGCAACCAGGCTACGCGCGACATCGCGCGGTCGAGCGCCGGTTCGACATGCGTGAACGGCGCGCCGTGGCCTGGGATGACCACGCGCACGTCGAGTGTCGCGATCATGTCGAGCACGGCTTGCTGCTCGGCAAAGCCGCTTTCGCCTTCGAGTTCGGGAAAGATCACGCCGAAACCGTTTTCCCATAGCGCGTCCGCGCTGATCAGCAAGCGTTCGTCCGCGCAATAAAGCATCAGCGAATGCGGATCGTGGCCCGGTGCGCCGAGCACCTGCCAGTCGAGTGCGCCGAGCCGCAAGCGCGCGCCGGGTGCGAGCGTGCCGGTAAAGCCGAAGCGCTCGCAGGTTTGACCGGTCGCGCGAAAGCTGAGGCGCGTTTCGTCCCAGTCGCGTACCGCATCGGCTTCGGATGACGGGATCAGCGTGCGACACGGCCATGTGGCCTGCAACAGCGTGTTGCCGCCGCAGTGATCCGAATGCAGATGCGTGTTGACGATCAGATCGAGCGGCCGCGTGTGCAACGCATTGCGCACCAGCGCGACCGTCTGCGAAGCGTGCGTCGCATAGCCGGTATCGACGAGCGCTGCGCAGGCTTCATCGACGAGCAGCACATTGTTCGACGACAGCCAGCCGCGCTCGAACACCTGGATCGATGCGGGCAGCGCGATCATGGTGCGGCCGTTTTCGATTGCGCGTGCTCGAGCGCGCCGGGCTTCGGCATCACGAGGATCGTCGAGGTGCCCGTCAGCAGCAGTTCGCCGCGCTGATTGACCACGGTGCCTTCGAGGTAGGTCAGGTCGCCGTTCAGGCTCGGCTTCCAGTGAGCGTCGCGCACACGCCATGTGATCGTCAGCGTGTCGTGCGCCTGCACCGCCTTCTTCAGCTTGATATCGAATTCGAGGCCGAGTGGTTGCGCGTAAGTAGAAAAATGCGTGGCGGGCAGCGCCATGAAATACGCGGTGGGTTGCGTGCCCGACGCGATCAGCCCGCCAAAGCGGCTTTGCGCGGCATACGCTTCATCGTGATGCAGCGGGTTCAGATCGACGACGAGCGTTGCGAACGATTTGATCGACTCCACCGACAACGCGAGCGTCGAACTGAACGTCTCACCGAGCGTGACGACGCGCGGCGCGGCTTTCATTGCTTTTCCTTCTCCGTCGATGCCGTGCGGCCAGCAATGAACTCCGCGTGGCGCGCTTCGATCGCGTCCCATACCGCGCGCTTATCGTCGTCGTCGAACGTCGACCAGCCGGCGATTTCGTCGATCGTGCGTAGGCATCCTTCGCACCAGCCGGTCGACGCATCCATCCTGCACACGTTGATGCACGGCGACGGCACGCAGACGTCGCCGGCTTTTTGTTCGTAAGGCTTACTGCTCGCCATCGTGTTCAGGCCGTCTCGCGCAACGCGACATCGACGACCGGCGCGCCGGTCAGCGCGATCAGCTCCTGCGCGGTCAGATTGAACACTGCGTGCGGATGACCAGCGGCCGCCCACAGGCTCTCCAACTCGAGCAGATCGGCATCGATCAGCGTGACCGGCTCGGTCGCGTGGCCGACCGGGCACACGCCACCGATCGCATAGCCGGTTTTTTCACGCACGAACTTCGCGTCCGCGCGGCCGATCTCGCCGACCTGCGCGGCCACCTTCTTTTCGTCGACGCGATTCGCGCCGCTCGCGATCACGAGCACCGGGGCGTCGTCTTCGCGGCGCCGGAACAGAATCGACTTCGCGATCTGCGCGACCGCGCAGCCAAGTCCAGCGGCCGCTTCGGCGGAAGTCTTGCCGGTTTCCGGCAGCATCACGATTCGCCCCGCGTGACCGCGTTCGCGCAGCAGCAGCGCGACGCGGCGTGCCGAGTCGGGCAGCGCGGCGAGATCGTCGGAGTCGAAGGACGCGAGGTCGTTCATCGTTGGAAATCCTGATTCAAAATGGATGGAGCGTTTATACGCAGGTATTCGCTTCGCTGCGCGCTTTCGCGAGCAGCGCTTTGCCGGCGCGCGACACGTTGGCCCGGCCGATCGCGTTCGAAATGAAGTCGCCAATCTCGACCACCTGGGCGAGGTCGATGCCGGTCTGGATGCCGAGGCCGTTCATCAGGTACAACACGTCTTCGGTCGCGACGTTGCCGGTCGCGCCCTTCGCGTACGGGCAACCGCCGAGCCCCGCGACCGATGCATGAAAAATCTCGATGCCTTCGAGCAGCGCAGCGTAGATGTTCGCAAGCGCCTGGCCGTAGGTGTCGTGGAAGTGTCCCGACAGATGCTCGCGAGGAAACACTTCGGTCACCGCGTCGAACACTTCGCGGGTGCGCTTCGGCGTGCCGACGCCGATCGTGTCGGCGATATCGATCTCGTCGCAGCCGAGCGCCGCGAAGCGCTTGACGACGTCGACGACCGACGCGACCGGCACCTCGCCCTGATACGGGCAGCCGAGCGCGCACGACACGCTGCCGCGAATCCGCAGGCCATGTTGGTTCGCCGCTGCGGCAACCGGCGCGAAGCGCTCGATGCTCTCGGCGATGCTGCAGTTGATGTTCTTCTGCGAGAACGCCTCGCTCGCCGCGCCGAAGATCACGATCTCGTCGGCGCGCGCGGCGAGCGCGCCTTCGAAGCCGCGCAGGTTCGGCGTCAGCACCGAGTAGATGGTGCCGGCGCGGCGCTCGATGCCAGCCATCACATCAGCGCCGTCGGCCATCTGCGGCACCCATTTCGGCGACACGAACGACGCCGCTTCGACGTTGCGAAAACCCGCCGCCGACAGCCGGTTGATCAGTTCGATCTTGGTCGCGGTCGGCACGAATTCCTTCTCGTTCTGCAGCCCGTCGCGCGGGCCCACTTCGACGATTTTCACTTGTTGCGGTAAGGCCATGATGTGTCTCCGATCCGATGCGGTTTTACCGCAGTCCCATCCAGGATGGGTGCTGCCGCATTGCTGTAATTCAGTTCAGCCCGCGCGCCTGCGACGCGCGCGGGCGTGGGAATTCACCTAGTAGCCGCGCTCCACCTGCACTATTCCGCTCACCTGCTCACCGCGCATCATCGCGCCGATCTTGTCCGCGACCTGCGCGACGCTGTCCTCGCGCAATGTCAGCGCCGACGTATGCGGCGTGATCGTGATGCGCGGCTCGCGCCAGAACGGATGATCGGCGGGCAGCGGTTCCTCGCGGAACACGTCGAGCGTCGCGGCGGCGAGCTGGCCGCTCGCGAGCGCGGCGAGCAGATCCGTTTCGACCAGATGCGCGCCGCGCGCGACGTTGATCAGATATGCGCCGCGCGCGAGCTTCGCGAAGACTCGCGCATTCAGCACGCCTTCCGTATCGGGTGTATGCGGCAGCAGATTGACGAGTACCTTCGCGCCGTCGAGGAAGCTATCGAACTGCGCGTCGCCGGCGAACGTCGCGATGCCGTCGATCCGCTTCGCGCTGCGGCTATAGCCGCGCACCGGCAGGCCGAACGACGCGAGCGTTTGCGCGACCTGCGTGCCGAGCACGCCGAGACCGAGCACGCCCACCGTGAATGTTGCGCGCGGATGCGGCTCGAGCACTTTCCAGCGGCGCTCGCCCTGCAGCATCTGGTATTCGTCGAAGCGGCGCAGATAGCGCAGCACCGCATGCGTCACATACTCGGCCATCTGCGCGCCCATGCCGGTATCTTCGAGGCGAATCAGCGGCACTTCGGGCGGCAACGTGCCGGGGTGCGCGCGTTCGAGCGCGAGAATCGCATCGACGCCCGCGCCGAGATTGAAGATCGCGCGCAGCGTCGTGCGGCCGGCCAGCATCTCGCGCGGCGGACGCCAGACCACCGCGAAATCGGCTGGCGCGTTGTCGCCGGGCTGCCATTCGCGCAGCTCGGCCGCGGGCAAAGCGCGCGCGAAGTCGTGCAGCCAGGCGGCGGCTTCGGTGTGCGGGGCGTAGAAGAGTATTTTCATGCGGTACGGATTGCGGCTGCGTCGATCTGCGCATCAGCGGGGCGGACTGGCAGCGCGCCTCGGCGATGGAGCGACGCGAGCGGCATCGGGTCTCCTCCCGTTATGAAATAGGCTTCATTCTACTTTTTCGACACAAATCGCGCGCGTCTGCGCACGGGCGTGCGCTTCGGGATGCGTGTAGTCGCGGGCGTCGAGCCCGCGCGTACCGGCGCATTTCTTCGTTTGCCCCATAACCAAAGCACAAAATCTTGGTTCATCGACGCGCGACCGAGCGGGACAATGATGGCCCGGATTCCCTGCGCTGCGAGGCACGCACATGCTTTCATGCACCCGATCGAGCTGGCCGCCACGGCTCGTCACCGTTCCCGGCCTGCACGGCAGCGAAGGCGCGCATTGGCAAACCTGGCTGGAGCGGCAGTTCGCGCGCTCGTTGCGCGTCGAGCAGGCCAACTGGGACGCGCCCGATCTCGCGCTATGGGCAAAGTCATTGCGCGATCTGCTCGCGCGCGAACGCGGTCCGTTCGTGCTGGCCGCGCACAGCTTCGGCTGCCTTGCGACTGCGCATGCGTTGCAGCAGGGCGCACTCGCCAGCGACGTGGTCGGCGTGCTGTTCGTCGCGCCCGCGAGTCCGCGCAAGTTCGAATTCGCGGGACCGTTCGACGCGCGACGTCTGGGCGTGCCGTCGATCCTGATCGGCAGCGAAACCGATCCGTGGATGACGCTTGCCGACGCGCGCAATCTCGCGCAGCGTTTCGGCAGCGCGTTCGTCAATCTCGGCGATGCGGGGCATATCAACACGGCGGCGGGCTTCGGTCCTTGGCCGCGTGCGAAGTACTTCGTCGATACGCTCGTGCACTGCGCGGCGCCGCTGCGCTTTCGCGAGGAGGCAATCGATACGGTGCAGCATGCGCTCGTGTGAGCACCCCGCCGCGGCGCGCGCCAGGTAAGCAATCCGTTAGAATCCCGCGTCATGCCGCGTATGCGCGGCTACAGGTTTTGATCATCGACAGACGGGGAAACAATGAAGGGCAACACGGGGACATCACGCCGGCTCACAGCGGTCGTGACGGCAGGCATCACACTGGTTGCGCTCGCGTTCGGCGGCGTCACGACAGCGCGCGCGGATACGTCGCTGCTGAACGTGTCGTACGACGTGACGCGCGAGCTGTACAAGGACATCAACGCGGGCTTCATCGCGGACTACAAGCAGAAGAGCGGTGAGACGGTGTCGGTGCGGCAGTCGCACGGCGCGTCGAGCGCGCAGGCACTGTCGGTGCTGCAGGGGTTGCAGGCCGACGTGGTGACGATGAATCAACCGAACGACATCGACCTGCTCGCCGAAAAAGGCCACCTGGTCCCTGCCAACTGGCGCGCGCGTCTGCCGGACGATAGCGCGCCCTACACGACGACGATGGTGTTCCTCGTGCGCAAGGGCAACCCGAAGCACATCAAGGACTGGGACGACCTCGCGAAGCCCGGCGTCCAGGCGGTGATCGCGAATCCGAAGACCTCGGGCAACGGACGTTATACGTATCTCGCCGCGTGGGGTTATCGCAAGCAGCAGGGCGGCACCGACGCGCAGGCGCTCGACTTCGTGAAGGCGATCTTCCGCAACGTGCCGGTGCTCGATACCGGCGGCCGAGGAGCGACGACGACGTTCACGCAGCGCGGTATCGGCGATGTGCTCGTCACGTTCGAAAACGAAGTATCGCTGATCGATACGGGTGTCGGCGCGGGCAGCTATGAAGCGGTGTATCCGTCGCTGAGTTTGCTCGCGGCGCCGCCGGTGTCGATCGTCGATAAGGTCGTCGACAAGCGTGGCACGCGCAAGCAAGCGCAGGCATACCTCGACTATCTGTGGTCGCCGGCCGCGCAGGAGATCATCGCGCAGCATCATCTGCGTCCGCGCGACAAGAACGTCTTCGCGAAGCACGCGGCCGAGTTCAAGCCGATCAAGACGTTCACGGTCGAGCAGATGTTCGGCAGTTGGCAGAAGGCGCAGGACACGCACTTCTCCGACGGGGGGACGTTCGATCAGATAATTGTCGATCGGAAGTGAGCTTAGGGTTTAGCGTAAAAAGTAAAAGGCTGCCTCGCAAAACGAGGCAGCCTTTTTCATTCCCGCACGCTTGGCGCATGCGAGTTACCGATGCAGCGACTCCGCGACTCAATTCGCCGCGCCGTGATCCCCATGCCCATGCGCACATCCTCGCTCGCACTCACTCTGCTCAACTGGCATTTGCAGCGCAGCCTCAGCGCGAATGCCCAGACGCGCGAGCAGCTTGCGGTCCGCTTCCGCCTGCGGGTTGCTCGTGGTCAGCAACTGATCGCCGTAAAAGATCGAATTCGCGCCCGCGAGGAAGCACATCGCCTGCAACGCCTCGTCCATCTGTTCGCGGCCGGCCGATAGACGCACCATCGCGCGCGGCATCGTGATGCGCGCAACCGCGATCGTGCGCACGAATTCGAACGGGTCGATCGGTTCGGTGCCGGTCAGCGGCGTGCCTTGCACCTGCACCAGATTGTTGATCGGCACCGATTCCGGATACGGCTCCATGTTTGCGAGCTGCGCGATCAGCCCCGCGCGTTCGCGGCGCGATTCGCCCATGCCGACGATGCCGCCGCAGCACACGTTGATCCCCGCGTCGCGCACGCGTTCGAGCGTGTCGAGCCGATCCTGATAGGTGCGCGTCGAAATGATCTGGCCGTAGAACTCCGGCGACGTATCGAGGTTGTGGTTGTAGTAGTCGAGGCCCGCATCACGCAGCGCTTGTGCCTGGTGCGTTTCGAGCATGCCGAGCGTCACGCAGGTTTCGAGGCCCATCGCCTTCACGCCGCGGATCATGTCCTTGATCGGCTCGAGGTGGCGGTCCTTCGGATTGCGCCACGCGGCGCCCATGCAGAAGCGCGTCGCGCCGTTGTCCTTTGCGAGTTTCGCCGCGGCGAGCACTTCGTCGACCGGCATCAGCTTGTCGGCCGCGAGACCGGTGTCGTGATGCACCGATTGCGGACAGTACGCGCAATCCTCTTCGCAGCCGCCGGTCTTGATCGACAGCAGCGTCGACAGTTGCACGGCGTTCGCGTCGAAATGTTCGCGATGCGTTTGCTGCGCGCGAAACAGCAGGTCGTTGAACGGCAATTCGTACAACGCGACGATATCCGCGACGCGCCAGCGCGCGAGCGGCTTCGCTTCAGTAGCGGCGGCAGTCGGATTGCCGTTGGCGGCGCTCGTGTCGGCGTTGCCCGCTGCGATGTTCAGTTGTGTCATGTGATCGATCCTCGTGTACGGATGAAATGGGGTTCGGCGCTGCTGGGCAGCGCTATGTCGCGCGCAATTGGCGCAGCGTTTGCAGAAGCCGTCGAATATCGAGCTGTTCGGCCGCAAGTTCCGGCGACAGCGGGCTGATATGCGGCACGATACCGAGCAGCGGCGCGTCATACGCTTGCGCGAGATGCGTGCGAATCGACGCGATGTTTTCGTCGGGGAAGCTCATATCCGGGTCGATGCGATTCGCGACCCAGCCCGCGAGCGTGAGACCGCGCGCGGCGATTGCTTCGGCGCTCAGCAGCGCATGGCTGATGCAGCCGAGCCGCATGCCGACCACCAGCACTACCGGCAGCCCCAGCGCGACGGCGAGATCGGCGGTGTCCTGCGTCGCGGTCAACGGCACGCGAAAGCCGCCGACACCTTCGACCACGACGACCTCGGCGAGCTTCAGCGCTTCGCGATGGCACGCGACGATGTGATCGACATCGAACGAGACGTTTTCCAGCGCCGCAGCGATGTGCGGCGCAGCCGGTTCCTTCAGCAGATACGGCGTGCGCATCGCGGGCGGCAGCAGCACGCTCGACGCGGCATCGAGTTGATCCGCATCTTCGTTGTGCAGCACGCCGTTCACTTCGAACGCGCCCGCCGCGATCGGCTTCATCGCGGCCGCTTGCAGACCTTCGCGCACGAAGCCGCGCAATAGCGCCGACGACACGAAGGTCTTGCCGATTTCCGTGTCGGTGCCGGTGACGAACAGCGACAGTGCGCCGCCATCGTTATTCGGGTTGCTCATGCGGCGCGCGCGCCGACTTGTTGCAGCGCGGCTTCGAGCCGGTCGAGATCCGCGTGCGAGTGCGCGGCCGACAGCGAGATGCGCAGGCGCGACGTGCCGGTCGGCACGGTCGGCGGACGGATCGCGGGCACCCACAGCCCTGCGCGATCGAGCGACGCGGCGATCTCGAGCGTCGCATCGTTCGCGCCGATGATCAGCGGTTGAACGGCCGTATGCGAATCGACGGGCAGCCACGGCGTCGCCTTCAGCATCGCGCGCGTGCGTTCGATCAGTTGCTGCAGATGCGCGCGGCGCGCATCGCCTTCATCGCCGCCGATGATGCGCAGGCTCGCCGACACCGCATGCGCGGCCGCCGGCACCGACGCGGTCGTGAAGATATACGGACGCGCGCGCTGCACGAGCCATTCGATCACGGTCGCGTGCGCGACCACGAAGGCGCCGGAAACGCCCGCCGCCTTGCCGAGCGTGCCGATCGAGATCAGATGCGGCGAGCGCAGCGCGGCTTGCGCGATCGCGCCGCGGCCTTGCGGACCGAGCACGCCGAAGCCGTGCGCGTCGTCGACGATCAGCCAGGCGCCATGCCGCTCCGCGAGTTCGAGCAAACGCGGCAGCGGCGCGATGTCGCCGTCCATGCTGAACACCGTGTCGGAAACGATCACCTTGACGTCCGCCTCCGACGCTTCGAGCATCGCGCTCAACGCATCCATGTCGCAGTGCGGATAGATCTGCACATCGGCGCGCGACAGCCGCGCACCGTCGATCAGCGATGCATGATTGAGCGCATCGGAGAATAGCGTCGTGCCGCGGCCCGCGAGCGCGGTCAGCGTCGCGAGATTCGCCATATAGCCGGTGCTGAAATACAACGCGCGGGCATCGTCGACGAAGCTGCCCGCGAATGCCGCGAGATCGTCCTCCAACTGCGCATGCGCGCGCGAATGACCGCCGAGCAGATGCGAGCCGCCGCTGCCCGCGCCGTACAGCCGCGCGCCTTCGGCGATCGCCTCGATCAACTGCGGATGCGCGGCGAGGCCCAGGTAGTCGTTGCTCGCGAAGCCGATCATTTCACGGCCGTCGACCGTCAGGTGCGCGGCGCAGGGTGTGTCCGCGGTGCGGCGGCGACGGCGCAGGCCGCGCGCGTCGATTTCCTTCAGGCCTTCGGCGAGTGTGTCGAGCAGATGCATCAGCGGGCCTCCGCGAGCGTGGCGTCGAAGGTGTCGCGTGTGCGCGCGGCGAGCAGCGCGAGTTCTTCGTCGTCGAGAATGTACGGTGGCATCAGGTACACGGTGGTGCCGATCGGGCGCAACAATAGCTCGCGTTGGAGCGCGTTTTCGAAGAAGCGGCGCGAGAACGTTTTGGCTCGCTGGGGATCGTCGATCGCCGCATCGAACGCGAAGATCGTGCCGCGCTGACGCAGATTGCGCACCTGCGCGCGCTCGGCGAGCGGCGCGAGCGCGGCCTCGAGCTTTGCCGATTTGCGGGCGTTGGTGGCGAGCACGTCGTCGCTCGCGAACAGATCGAGCGTTGCGAGCGCGGCGCGGCACGCGAGCGGATTGCCGGTGTACGAGTGCGAATGCAGGAAGCCGCGTGCGGTGTCGTCGTGATAGAAGGCTGCGAAGATCTCGTCGCGCGACAGCACGATCGACAGCGGCAGATAGCCGCCGCTGATGCCTTTCGACAGACACAGGAAGTCGGGCCACACGCCTGCCTGCTCGCATGCGAAGAACGTGCCGGTGCGGCCGCAGCCGACCGCGATTTCGTCGGCGATCAGATGCACGCCGTACTGGTCGCACAGCGCGCGCAATCCGGCGACGTACGACGCGTCGTGCATCGCCATGCCGGCCGCGCACTGCACGAGCGGCTCGACGATCAGCGCGGCGATGCGGTTCGCGCGCGCCTCGAACAGCGCGCGCACGTTGTGGAGCGCGCGGCGCGCGACGTCGGCGGCGGTCTCGCCCGCTTGCGCGAGCCGTGCATCGGGCGACGCGACGACGTGCGCGTGACGAATCAGCGGATCGTACGCGTCCTTGAATAGCGCGACGTCGGTCACGCCGAGCGCGCCGATCGTCTCGCCGTGGTAGCTGTTGGCAACGCAGACGAATTCCTGCTTGTCCGCGTAGCCCCGGTTGCGCCAGCTATGAAAGCTCATCTTCAGCGCGATCTCGACCGCCGACGCGCCATCCGACGCGAAGAACGCGTGGCCGAGCGTGTTGCCGGTCAACGTGTGCAGACGTTCGGCGAGCTCGACGGCGGGTTCATGCGTGCAGCCGGCGAGCATCGCGTGTTCGAGCGTATCGAGCTGCTCTTTCAGCGCCGCGTTGATGCGCGGGTTCGCGTGACCGAACAGATTGACCCACCACGAACTGATCGCGTCGAGATAGCGATGACCCGCGCGATCGTATAGCCATGCGCCTTGACCGCGCGCGACGGGGATCAGCGGCAGACGTTCGTGATGCTTCATCTGCGTGCACGGATGCCATACCGCGCGAAGGCTGCGGGCGACCCAGTCTTCAGGGGCGACCCGGGGGGCTGCTGAATTTTCCAAAGAGGTACTCCGAGGTGCTTTTATGCCACGCACGCGCGAGGTCGGTCTCACGCCTTTTTTGAAAGGCCGTTTCCGTTTTTTCCGCAGACCTATTCCGGTCGGAGGAACGAGCCTTGGCGAGCGCGCGGGGTCGAGATTAGCGGTTTATTTCGCCGCGCGCATCAGCTGCGAAACGCGCGTTTTTCGCCGTGGCGTCGAGGTTTGCCGCTGTTCGACGCAGCTCGTTCGACTTCGGCATCAAAGCTCGCTAATCGACGGAGATAGCGACGTCAAAGTAATGGGCTATTACTGGCGAGAATTTGTGGTGAAGAGGTGGTTCGCAGGGCGCGCGGCACGAACGCTCGTTGCGGTCATCGTGCAACGGCGGCCCGAATGCAAAAAGGCCTACTGAATCAGCAGGCCTTCGACACGTCGGAATCGAACTCGAATCCAGATGCTATGCGTACTTCACTCCCGGCTCGCAATCGCTTTCCGGCCATTCGCATCGGCATCACCCGCATCCGCCGTCTGCGAGCCCTGATTGCCCCACACGACCGAGTTATCGACTGCATACAGCCGGCACGGATCGGAGCTCTGCTTCTGGCAATTCGCCACCGCCACCGACATCGGATCGTCGCCGCCCTCGGCCCACGACCACGCGCCCGAATCCGACACCGCGAATGCGCGGCTCGGATACTGGTGCAGGAAGTTGCGATAGCCATTGCGACCTTCGTTGTCGAGGAACGGCACCGCGTCGACGGCGTCGAGCGCGGCGAAGCCGGTTGCCTGCGGCGCGGCCGGATCGGCGACGTGATACTGCACGGCCGTCGGCATGCCGGCGCGCGCGAGGAACGCTTCGACGGCCGGCCACCAGACGCGCACGCCGTCGCGGTCACCGACCAGCCGATGCGCGTCGTTCTTGTACTTGCCGAAGTCGACCATCTTCACGCTCGCGCCATGCGCGCCATACGCGGCGTACATGCCGGCGACGAGCGGCGCGTTCCACACCGAATCGTTATCGCCATAGAGCCACAGCGACGGTACCGTGGTCTTCTCGCCGTATGCGCCGAATGCGCGCGTCAGATTGCCTTGCCAGTCCTCGCAGGAGTCCTGGCGCAGGCCGCCCGAGAAATTGATCAGCGCGCGCACGCCGGGCGCCGCTTCGGTGCCGTACGCAATCGTCGCGAGACCGCCATGCGAGGTGCCGGCCACCACAATGTGCGTCGCGTCGACATAAGGCTGCTTCGACATGTAATCGATCGTCGCGGCGACGTCGCCGGCCTGGCCGAGGCCATTGCGTTGGACGTCGCAGCCGTCCTGCTCGTACACGCCGTCCGAGTGGCCGAAGCCCTGGCGGTTTGGCGCGACGACCACGTAGCCGCGGCGCACGAATTCGCGCGCGAACGGCAGCGGGTCGCTGCGTTCCTGGGTGCGCGGATCGCCCGGAATCTTGCCGTGGTTGAACACGATCATCGGGAACGGGCCGCGGCCGTCCGGCTTGTAGATCGTGGTTTCGAGCGTGACAGTGCCGGCGGCGTCGACCGGCACGCGGATGATCTTTTCGTTCAGGTGAGCGGTGGGCAGATAGACGTCGTCGTCGAGCGCGAGGCGCGGCACGCGGGCGCGCGACAGCGGTCCCTGGGTGTCGCTGGTCGGTGTCGCGTTGTGTGCCGAAGGCGAAGAGTAAGCGAGCGGATCGGCGTGCGCAATCGTGACCGCACACGTGGCCGCGGCGCAGACCGCCGCACACTTCGTCAGAACCTTGCTCAACACCATTGACGCACCTGCTTGAAAGACCTGTCCTGAACTCCGTGCTGTCCGGTGGCCAAAAACGCTGCTGACGTTCAGCTTTCGTTCGCGTTTTCGACACAAACAGACTCACTAGCGTGCGTAGTGCGCAAAGCGCACGCACGCAAATCGAGATCGCACGGGATGAACCCAACGGCCGACGCGACCCCACGCGCCGAGGATGAGCGTCACTCGATGCTGCCGGAGCCCGCGCGGCGCGCTTACTATCAGCGGCCAGTCAGGCTTCCTTTGCATGTTGCGGAACTGGTGTGACCCGCTCTCGCAATGTGACGTCATGAAACTACGGACTCATCCTGGCACGACAATTTTGTTTTGTGCAATCAAGGAGAACCCGCGACGAAAAAATTGCTGCGTCTGCGAATAAGGCCTCAAAGCCTTGCCAGGCAAGGGCCGGGGACATGTGGCGGGAAGCGGCGACTAAAGGTCGTGTAAGTGCTGTGGCGCGAGGCCAACGAAGGAGCCTGCGCGCGTGGAACGAAAAAAAGCCCGATCCGAGGGCTTTTATGAATTTTGTCGAGAGCGAGAGGCAGGCATGAGAAAGCCTCGACGCGTAATGCAGCGATCACTTAATCCGCGCCTGCTACTCATTGACGTCTCCGTCTACATAACGCCAGCGACCATCATCGCCACGCAGGAAGCGGCTCAATTCATGCAGCCGATGCGCACGTCCCCCCACTTTGTAGCGGGCGATGAATTCGACGGTCGCGTGATCGGCATCGCTTTCGGCGAACGCTTTGATCTGCAGTCCGAGCCAACGAGGCGCGTCGGGTGCGGTGGGATCGACGTCGAGATCGGCGGGGCAGGTGCGGGGGTCCCACGTCGCGCGCAGGTAGTCGGTTGCGCCCAGCACGTACGCGCTATAGCGCGAGCGCATCAGTTCGAGCGCGCGCGGCGCCGCTTCGCCGCCGTCGATATAGCGGCCGCAGCATTGTGCGAAACGCGGGGCCTTGGTCGCGGCGCCTCCGCGTGCGGCGGGCACGGCGCCGCCGCATGGACAGTCGACAGGTCTTTGCGGTGACAACAATGGCTTATTCATTGAAATTTCAGTTGAGCGCGCGAGCGATCAGGATCTTCTGGATATCGCTCGTGCCTTCGTAGATCTGGCACACGCGCACGTCACGGTAAATCCGCTCGACCGGGAAGTCGCTCAGATAACCGTAGCCGCCGTGAATCTGCAACGCGGCCGAGCAGATGCGCTCGGCTGCTTCGGAAGCGAACAGTTTTGCCATCGCGGCTTCGGTCAGGCACGGTCGGCCCGCGTCTTTCAGCGACGCAGCGTGCCAGATCAATTGACGCGCGGCTTCGAGTTGCGTGGCCATGTCGGCCAGACGGAACTGCACCGCCTGGTGCGAGAACAGCGGCGCGCCGAAGCTCTCGCGTTCTTTTGCGTAAGTCAGCGCCGCTTCGAACGCGGCGCGCGCCATGCCGACGCTTTGCGCAGCGATGCCGATGCGCCCGCCTTCGAGCCCTGACAACGCGATCCGGTAGCCTTCGCCTTCCGCGCCAATCCGGTTCGCGGCCGGCACACGGCAGTCCTCGAACACGATCTGCGCGGTGTCTGACGAATGCTGACCGAGCTTGTCTTCGACACGCGCGACTACGTAGCCCGGCGTGCTGGTGGGCACGATGAACGCGCTGATGCCGCGTTTGCCGGCGGTCCTATCGGTGACGGCCATTACGATCGCGACGTCGCCGTTCTTGCCGCTCGTAATGAACTGCTTGACGCCGTTCATCACGTACGCGTCGCCATCGCGCGTCGCGGTAGTGCGCAGCGCCGACGCATCCGAGCCCGCTTGCGGCTCGGTCAGGCAGAACGCGCCGAGCATCTCGCCGCGCGCGAGGGGCGTGAGCCAGTCGCGCTTCTGCGCGTCGTTGCCATAGGTGAGCAGGATGCTGCACACGGGGCAGTTGTTCACCGAGATCGCGGTCGACGTGCCGCCGTCACCGGCCGCGATTTCTTCGAGGATCAGCGCGAGCGCGAGCGCGTCCATGCCGGCGCCGCCATACGCGTCGGGTACCAGCACGCCATAGGCGCCGAGTTCGGCGAGCTGCCGGTGCACGTCGCGCGGAAAGGTGCGCTCGCGATCCCATTGCGCCGCGTACGGCGTGATCGCTTCGCGCACGAAGGTGCGCAGCGCGTCGCGCACCATCAGGTGATCCTGGTCAAGCACCATGAGTGTGTCTCCGATCCGATGCAACCTGGTTGTCTACCAGTCGAGCTGCGTACCGTCGTGCTGAACGAAGCGGCCGTGGAACGCGTCGCGCGATGCCGCCGCCTGCGCCAGCACCTCGCGCATGCCCGCGACGCTGCGCGCCGGATCGAGCGCGGCCTGCGCGCCACCCATGTCGGTGCGCACCCAGCCGGGATGCAGCGACACGCAGGTCGCGCGTTGCGCGTCGAGCGACGCGAGCTTCAGCACGGCGTTCAGCGCCGCCTTGCTGGTGCGATACAGCCAGCCCGTCGTGCCACTCGCATCGGCGATGCTGCCCATGCGGCTCGAAATCACCGCGAGCACGCCGTCCGTTTCCTCGACGAGCGGCAGCAGGATCGGCAGCAGCTGCATCGGGCCGCGCACGTTCGTATGCATCACGTGATCGAAGTCCTCGGCGGTGATCGTCTCGATCCCTTCGGTGCGCGGACCGTACACGCCCGACACCACGATCGCGACGTCGAGCCGTTCGCCGTCGAGCTTCCAGCCGAGCGCCGCGATCTCTTCGGGCGCGGTGACGTCGAGCATGAAGGTTTCGGCACCGAGCTCGTTGAGTGCGTCGAGCGCGGCGCCGTCCCGCGCGGTCGCAAGCACGCGCCAGCCGCTCTTTTTGTACTGCCGCACGAATTCCTGGCCGATGCCACGCGACGCACCGACGATCAACACTGTTTTCATCGTATTCCTCGAAGTTTGGTCAACGCTTCAGATCAGTTCGATACCCATCGCGGTCGCCTCGCCGCCGCCGATGCACAGCGACGCGACGCCGCGCTTCAGACCGCGATTCTTCAGCGCGCCGATGAGCGTAACCAGAATGCGCGCGCCCGAGGCGCCGATCGGATGGCCCAACGCGCATGCTCCGCCGTTCACGTTGACCTTGTTGTGCGGCAAATCGTGCTCTTTCATCGCGGCCATCGTGACGACCGCGAACGCTTCGTTGATCTCGTACAGATCGACGTCGCCGGCGCGCCAGCCGTTCTTCTCGAACAGCTCGCGGATCGCGCCGACCGGCGCGGTCGTGAACTTCGCGGGCTCCTGCGCGAACGTCGAATGACCGACGACGCGCGCGAGCGGTGTCACGCCGAGCCGCTTCGCAGTCGACTCGCGCATCATCACGAGCGCGGCCGCGCCGTCCGAAATCGACGACGAGTTCGCCGCCGTCACGGTGCCGGTCTTGCTGAACGCGGGCTTCAGCGTGGGGATCTTGTCGAGGTTGGCCTTGAACGGCTGCTCGTCGCGCGCGATCGTGACGTCGCCCTTGCGAGCCGCCACCGTAACCGGCGCGATTTCCCAGTCGAACGAGCCGTCCTCGTTCGCGCGTTTCGCGCGGTTCAGCGACTCGACCGCGAAGGCGTCCTGCGCCTCGCGCGTGAAGTCGAACGACGCCGCGCATTCCTCGGCGAACGTGCCCATCAGACGGCCTTTGTCGTACGCGTCTTCAAGGCCGTCGTAGAACATGTGGTCGAGCACCTGACCGTGGCCCATGCGCATGCCGCCGCGCGCTTTCGGCAACAGATACGGCGCGTTCGTCATGCTTTCCATGCCGCCCGCGACGATCACGTCGAGCGAGCCCGCGGCCAGCATGTCGTGCGCGAACATCGCCGCGCGCATGCCGGAGCCGCACATCTTGTTGACCGTCGTGCAGCCTGTGGCGAGCGGCAGACCCGCGCCGAGCGCGGCCTGGCGCGCGGGCGCCTGGCCGAGGCCGGCGGGCAGCACGCAGCCCATCACCGCTTCGTCGATCTGCTCGGGCTTCAGACCCGCGCGCTCGACGGCCGCCTTGATCGCGACCGCGCCGAGTTGTGGCGCGCTCAGCGACGCGAAGTCGCCCTGAAAGCCGGCCATCGGCGTGCGCGCCGCGCTGACGATCACGATCGGATCGGCATGGATACCACTTTGAAATGCGTCACTCATGTTTGAGCTCCTTGGTCATAGCTTGGATGGCTACCGCCGCGCGCGGCCTGCTGTGAACCCTCGTGAGATTCATCAAGCCACGCGCACATTCGGCTCGTTCGCCTCTGCATCGGTTGTTTCGGCGAACCGCTCCGGATAACGCACGCAGAAGCGCACGCTCTGGTCGTACGGGAAAAAATCGGGCAACTCGCCCTTCAATAGAAAATCCTTGTATCGCTGCCACAATTCGGGCTCGAAGAGATCCGCGTGATGCCGCATGAACGAGCGGCGCACGCGTGGATCGCCGAGCAGGAAGGTGCCGTACGTCTCCGGGAAAATATCGTGCGGACCGACCGGGTACCACGGCTCGTCCGACATTTCGTCTTCCTCGTTGCGCGGCGCCGGCACCGCGCGCACGTTGCAGTCGGTCAGGTACTCGATCTCGTCGTAGTCGTAGAACACGACACGGCCGTGGCGCGTCACGCCGAAGTTCTTGTACAGCATGTCGCCGGGGAAGATGTTCGCCTGGATCAGCTCCTTCACCGCGTTGCCGTATTCCTTGATGCCGTGCTCGATGTCGTCGTCGTTGCCGTTCTGCAAGAACAGATTGAGCGGGATCATGCGTCGCTCGATGTACATGTGGCGAATCACGAGGTTCTCGCCGTCGTATTCGATCAGCGACGGCACTTCCTTCTCGAGTTCGCGCAACAGCGTTTCGTCGAGCCGCGCGAGCGGCAGCGCGACGCTCGAATATTCGAGCGTGTCGGCCATGCGGCCGAGCCGGTCGTGACGTTTGACGAGCAGATACTTCTGCTGGATCTGCGCTCGCGTGGTTTCCTTCGGCGGCGGAAAGTTGTCCTTGATCAGCTTGAACACGTAGGGGAACGACGGCAACGTGAACACCAGCATCACGAGCCCCTTGATGCCGGGCGCGACGATGAAGCGGTCGCTCGAATGCTTGAGGTGATGCAGCAGATCGCGATAGAACAGATTCTTGCCCTGCTTCTGCAGGCCCACCGACGTATAGATCTCCGCCTTCGGCTTGGCCGGCATCACCGTGCGCAGAAACTCGACATACGCGGACGGCACTTCCATGTCGACCAGAAAATACGAGTGCGAGAAGCTGAAGATGATCAGCAACTGCTCGCGCTTGAGCAGCACGGTGTCCAAGGCGAGCACGCCCGGTTTCACGTGACGCAGCGGCACCGCGAACGGCAGCAGCGCGTCGCCGTTGATGATGCGCCCGACGATGTACGCAGCCTTGTTGCGATAAAACAGCGACGACAGCACGTGAATCTGGAAATTCGGCGCTTCGTCGAACACGCCGAACGCTTCGCGAATCGACTGCACCACACAGGCGACGTCGCGCGTCAGATCCTCGAACGGCGGATCGAGCTGGAAGTTCGTGACGACCCGCTCCAGCGTCGCGGCGAGTCCGTCCGTACCGGGGTAATACGCGCGATAGGTCGGCTTCGCGGCCGGTTCGTCGTTCTCGATGTATTCGGTCGAAATCGCCGGGCGCACGAAAATGAAATCGTTGTTGAAGTACGAGCGATGCAGGATCTTGCAGGAAACCGAATTAAAAAAGGTTTCCGCGCACTCGGGCTGACGGTGCGTGGTCAGAAGACCAATGTAGTGCAGCTTGATCTGCTGCCACACTTCGCTGTCGATGTTCTCCGCGTCGTACTCGTCTTCGAGCAGGTGCACGCATTCCTGCACGCGATCGTCGTACGACGCGATGCGGTCGCGCGCGAGCTTTTGCAGGCCGTGCCAGTCGCCGGCTTCGAACAGCGTCTTCGCATGGATCGCCGCGTCGCGAAAGATCCGGTAGTGACGGTCGAACCCTTCGAGCATCGTCTGCGCGACGTCGAAACCGATTTGCGACGATAACAGTTTGGGGAAGTGATTCATCACGCGCGCTCCGCAAACGCCGGTCAGAGTGAGGCAGCTTCAGGCAGGTTTCGCGTCGTGCCTCGTGCCATCGAGCAACGCGCGCGCCTGTGCTTCGTACTGCGCCAGATCTTCGAGCGTCGCGTCGAGATCTTCGCGCTGACGTTCGAGCACTTCGCGATGACGCGCGACCGTCGCGAGAAACGCGTGCAATTGCGGCACGGTGTCGGTCGGCGACTCGTAGACGTCGAGCAGGTCACGGATCTCCGACAGCGTGAAGCCAAGCCGCTTGCCGCGCAGCGTGAGCTTCAGACGCGTGCGGTCGCGGCCGGAATAGACGCGTCGCAAGCCGCTCGAACCCTCGCGGCTCGGTGAGAGTAAACCCTGGTCTTCATAGAAACGAATTGCGCGTGGCGTGACGTCGAATTCGCGCGCGAGTTCGGTGATCGTGTATTGCGTATTCATCGGGACATCTCGTGGCCGCTTGGCCGGCACAAAACCGGATTGAACGATAGAATCGACGTTTACGTTATCGTCAACCTGAGCGGAACGCAACCACAACCAGGCCGACCGGCATCGCATACCTGGCCATGCCGGAGAGTCGTCTGAGGAAGACAGTCCCCATGAATGCGCTCGAACACCAACTCCAATACCCGTTCAACGACACGATGCCCGACTCGGGCCGCACGATGGAAGTCGCGCCCGGCGTGCTTTGGCTGCGCATGCCGTTACCGTTCGCGCTCGACCATATCAACCTGTGGCTGCTGCGCGATGAGATCGACGGTCAGCAAGGCTGGAGCGTGGTCGACTGCGGCATCACGTCGGACACGATCAAGGCGAATTGGGAGAGCGTGTTCGATTCGGCGCTCGACGGGCTGCCGGTGCTGCGCGTGATCGTCACGCATTGCCATCCGGACCACATCGGCCTCGCGCACTGGGTGTGCGGCGGCGGCGAGAAAAAGCGTTGGGACGCGCGGCTGTGGATGACGCTCGGCGAATACATGCAGGCGCGCGTGATGGCGACGGGCGACGGTTCGAACGCGGGCGGCGAGGCCGCGGCGCGGCACTTCGCACGGCACGGTTTGAACGATGCCGAATCGATCAACAAGCTGCGCAATCGCACGAGCTATTACTCAAGCCTCGTGCCGGCGATTCCGGGGCAATACCGCCGTTTGCGCGAAGCCGAGGACGTGAGGATCGGCGGCAGGACGTGGCGCGTGGTGACGGGTTTCGGCCACTCGCCGGAACACTGCGCGCTGCACTGTGCGGAAACCGGCACGCTGATTTCAGGCGACATGGTGCTGCCGCGCATTTCAACCAACGTGTCGGTGTTCGATATCGAGCCTGAGGGCTCGCCGCTCGAACTGTATCTGGAGTCGCTTGGCCGTTACGAGACGATGCCAGAAGACACGCTCGTGCTGCCGTCGCATGGCAAGCCGTTTCGCGGCGTGCGCACGCGCATTCAGCAACTGCGTGAGCATCATGACGCGCGGCTCGCCGAAGTGCGCGAAGCGTGCGCGGAAAAGCCGCAAAGCGCCGCCGATATCGTGCCGCTGATGTTCAAGCGCCAACTCGATATACATCAGATGACGTTCGCGATGGGTGAGGCGCTCGCGCATTTGCATCTGCTGTGGCGGGCGGGGGAATTGAAGCGGACGCAGGATGCGGATGGGGTGATCCGGTTTGCGGCGGTGTGATCTCGGACCTTCGCCGCGGGCGAAGAAGCGCGGACGAATATGTCCGCGCTGGGCGAAAGCACTGAGCGGCGCAACGATGCTGGGTGTCCTCTCATGCGAATTACTTCAAGGGCATGTCAGATGCAGCGTTGCGTAGTTGCTCGGCCCGCCGGTTGTTGAGTTCGGAAACGCAAGCTAAACGGCTGATTTCATGCGCATTGCCGGCCGCACCACCAGTCAGCGAAGCTGCGAAGTCGCATTGAGACTCACGGTACCGAGCGAATTTTCTGTTTGATGCGGCGAGTTTTGCCCTGGCCTGGTTGACGTACTTCTCGTCTTCATCCCATCTGGCGAGGGTGCCAGCCATCTTCTCCTCGGCTCGTCTGAGGGCCTTCTTACTCGCCTCTGCTTTTTCTGCCAGACAGTCCCGCATCCCCGCTTGCGAGAACGCGCTGCATTCCTCGCGCAAGGCCCGCTCGCTTGCGACGGGAACCGCTGAGGCTGCAAGGACCATTGTTGGCAGGCAGACGGCCAGGGCGAAACAGATCAGCTTCATTGTGCACATAGGGCCGCCTTTCCTTTCCGCACCGATGACAACGCGTAATCAAGTTTTCTGGCGTAGTTTGGGTCCCGACGTCCGTTATAGCGCAGTGCTATGAATGTCGTGACAATGGGGTGCCAGCCTGCAATCACTTTTTGAATTGAAGCTTTCCGGTACGTCAATACCTGTCCAGGGCGAAGAACAGCGGCCGTCGGGTTCAGCTTTCTCAACGTCTCGATCGTGGTGCCTTGACCCTTCGCCATCTTGTCCAGACTATCGCCTGGCTTGACGGCGATTTCATAAACTTTCGGGTCAGCACCGGGTACGTTTCGGTACTCGAACTTTGCCATGCGCATAAGCAGATAGCCAATCCCGGCGCGGATGTTATGCGCCGCTATCGTTCTGACTGAGGACATTGTCAGCCGTCCTTTCCAGCCTGGTAGCAGAATCAGATCGCCGCCTTCTTTGCCCGAAAGCAGGGACGCTAATCCGGGATCTCCTGAAACCCCAATTTGCATCGGCTTCGCGTTCCACTGAGGGTTGTGTGCACCTGTTTCGACCCACAATATCGCCTTGATAATCTGCCAATCCAAGGCCACATACCCCGAGGTGCCGCGAAGATGGAGGTTGTACTCGTTGACTGCCATCTGGATTTCGCAATCCCAGGAATTCCATCTTGCATCGCTTACAGCCTTGCTAACACCGTCCTGCCACCGTTCGAAACCTGTCCTCGTTGGAGCTTGCATTGCCGTAACCATTCCTTTTGTCAAAGTGTAGGCCGTTGCTTTGCAAACGATTATTAGCTTCTTGCCTGAGGAAAATTGCATTAGCAGTCGCTATAGCGGTCAAAGGCCCGAGATCACGTCGGAAAAAGGTTACGCAGTGTCATATGCGATCAGCCAATTCGCGCGTCAGATAAAAAAAGCCCGGTTCAAGAACCGGGCTTTCTCGCAGGGCCGTCTGCGTCAACCGCAGCGCAAAATCACTGCACCACCACCGCCCCAAAATTCTGCCGTCCAAACGGACTCACGTGATACCCGCTCACGTTCGTACGCGTGATCGCAGCAGCGGTCGGATAGCCGAGCGGAATCCACAGCGCTTCGTCATGGATGATCTGCTGCGCGGCTTCATACGCTTTCGTGCGCTTGGCGATATCGGACGTTGCTCTGCCGTCGGCGATCAGCTTGTCGAGATCCTGATCGCAGAAGCGCGCGAAGTTGATGCCCGACTTCACCGCGTTGCAACTGAAGAGCGGCGACAGATAGTTGTCCGGATCGCCGTTGTCGCCGGCCCATCCCATAAACAGCGAGTCATGCTGGCCTTGCTTCGCCTGCTTGATCAGCTCGCCCCATTCGATCACCTTGACGTCCGCCTTCACGCCGATCTTCGCGAAGTCGGCCTGCAGCAGTTCGGCACCGGCCTTCGGATTCGGATTCAACACGCTGCCGTTCGGACGCACCCAGATGGTCGTTTGGAAGCCGTTCGGAAAACCCGCGTCGGTGAGCAATTGCTTCGCCTTCGCCGGGTCGTACGGCCAGCCCTTGATCGAGTGGTTGTAGCTCCACGTGTTCGGCGGAAACGGGTTCACGGCCGGCGTCGCGGTGTTGTCGAACACGGTCTTCAGATACGTCGTGCGGTCGAACGCCATGTTCAGCGCGGCGCGCACCTTCTGGTTGTCGAGCGGCTTCTGCTGCGTGTTCAGCGCGACGAAGGCCGTCATGAACGCGGGCGTCTGCACGATCGCGAGCGACTTGTCCTTCTTCGCGTCGGCGAGATCCTGCGGCTTCGGCGACAACGCGATCTGGCATTCGCCAGCCTTTACCTTCTGCGCGCGCACGGTCGCGTCCGGCGTGATCGCGTAGATCAGACGCTCGATCTTCGGCTTCGGCCCCCAGTAGGTCGGGTTCGCGTCATAACGGATCACCGCGTCTTTCGTATAGCTCTTCAGCACGAACGGGCCGGTGCCGATCGGCTTCGCGTTCAGGTCGACCTGCTGGCCGGCCTTCAGCAACTGGTCCGCGTACTCGGCCGAATAGATCGACGCGAAGCCCATCGTCAGGATCGACACGAACGTCGCGTTCGGCTCGTTCAGCTCGAACTTGACCGTGTTGTCGTCGACCTTGGTAATCGACTTGATCAGCTTCGGCAGCCCCATCGACTGCGCGTGCGGGAAGCCGCTCGCGCCCGCCACCTTGTGCCACGGATTGCTGTCGTTGAGCATGCGGTCGAAGGTGAAGATCACGTCGTCGGCATTCAGCGGGCGGGTGGGCTTGAAGTAGTCGGTGGTCTGGAACTGCACGTTCGGACGCAGGTGGAACGTGTAGGTCAGGCCGTCGGGGCTCACTTCCCATTTGTCGGCGAGCGCGGGCACGACCTTCTTCGCGGCTTCGTCGAACGACACCAGCGAGTTGAAGATCACGTCGGCCGATGCATTCGTCGTGACGAGCGAATTGAACTGCACGACGTCGAAGCCGTCGGGACTCGATTCGGTACAGACGGTCAACGGTTTGGCGAGCGCGAGCGCGGGCGCCGTGAGCAGGATGGCGGCTGCGAGCAGTTTGAAGCGCATAGGATCTCCGGTAACGAGCGCAGTCAGGCAGTGCGGCTGGTTGTGTTTATGGCAGCGATGCGTGAGCGGGCAGGAGAGCGGTCCCAGCGCACGCGTCGCCACGATTGTGATACGTTCCCGGCGCCGCCGTACAGGTCGGGCGATCCCGGCCTGAGGCCGAGGGGCCTGGCTTCGAGGCATGGCCGGCGGCGCGCCTTCGCGAAAGCTTATCGAAGGGCCATTATGGCGACAACAATTTAATCGACATATCCATATGGGGGCGGCGTGGCTGTGTTGCCGCCTCAGGCCGCCGCGGCCTCGCGCAGCAGATAGCCGATGCCATCGATTGCGCGCACGCCGTACCACGACGTCATTTCCCCATCGATCAGCTCGATGCGCTTGCCGGTGAACCGCGGATCGCGCGCGAGCGCATCGCGATGCGCGGCCGTGAAGCGGTACGGCTCGCTCGACAGCAGCACGCGGTCGACTTGCGCGAGCCATGGCGCGGCGTCGAAGTCGAGCGTCGGGTAGCGCGTGGCACCCGCGCTGCCGCCGTGCACGTCGGGCAATGTGTGCCAGTTCACGAGACGCAGCATCCCGGCGATGTAGGTGTCGCGCGCGACGCTCATCCACGGTTCGCGCCAGATCAGGTACAGCACGTTCTGCGCGGCGAAGGTGTGAGCGGCGGCTTCGCGCAGACGCGCATCGAGCGCGCCGCTCAAGCGCCGCGCTTCCTCTTCGCGTCTGAAGATCGCGCCGAGCAGCGCGTACAGCGCAAGGTTGTCGCGCGGCGTCTGCGGATGAGTGACGACGATGTGCGGCACGAACGCGCGCAGTTGCTCGACGGTGTCGCGTTCGTTTTCGTCGATATTGACGATCAGGTGGGTGGGGCGCAGCGCGCGGATCGCGTCGAGTTTGACGGCTTTCGTGCCGCCGACCTTCGGCACCGCGCGGACCTTGTCGCGCGGATGCACGCAAAAGCCGGTGCGCCCGACGATCTGCCGCTCGAGCCCGAGCGCGAACAGGGTTTCGGTGAGGCTCGGCACCAGCGACACGATGCGCGCATCGGCGCCCGCGGATTCGTGCGCGACGCCGGCTGCATCGATCGCACTTGGTTGCATGACTTACTCGGTGGCGGCGCGCGGCTTGCGCGGCGCGCGTTCGAACACGCGGTCGTAGAGCCAGCGCGGCAGCACGTGCAGCAACATCGCGGCCACGCGCATCTGCCACGGAAACACCGCGAACGACGTCTGCCGTTCGACCGCCCGCGCGACCTTCGCCGCGAAGCGGTCGGCGTCCATCAGGAACGGCATGTTGTATGGATTGTGCTCGGTCATCGGCGTGCGGATATAGCCGGGCGCGATCGTCACGACACCGACGCCGAACGGCCGCATCTCGACGCGCAACGCTTCGAGATACTTCAGCGCCGCCGACTTCGACGCGCTATATGCACCCGAGCCCGGCAGGCCGCGCACACCGGCGACGCTCGCAATGCCGACCAGCGTGCCATGTTTGGTGTCGGCCATTGCGGCGGCGAACGGCTCGAACGTCGCGACCATGCCGAAGTAATTGATGTCCATCACCTCGCGGAACGTGCGCAGATCGCCGTGACCGGTCAGCGCGCCGCGGCTGATGCCGGCATTGGCGATCACGACGTCGGGCAGGCCGTGCTCGGCGATGAAGCGCGCGGCCGCATCGGCGAGCGCTTCCGCGTCGCGCACGTCGAGCGCATAGATCGAGACGGTGTTCTGGGGATGGGACTGCTGGAACGCGGCGAGCGCGTCGCCGCGGCGGGCGACGAGGCCGAGAATCGCGCCGCGTTGTGCATATTCGCCGGCGAGCGCGAGGCCGATGCCGCTCGAAGCGCCGGTAATGAAAACCTTCAGCGGAGAGGTCATACCGGCGCCTCGTGATTACATCTTTTTGGCGCGGACTTGGGAGACGAGGTAATCGAGCACCTGGATCGTGCCCGGCAGGGTGCCGGTCGCGGCTGGGCCGGTCAAATACTTGCCCTGCACGGCGAGCGTCGGCACGCCGTCGATCTTGAACCCGTCGAGCAGTTTCTTGTCCTTCTGCAGCGCGCTTTGCGTCGAGAACGAGTTGTACGCTTCCATGTACTTCTTCGGATCGACGCCGAACTTCGCCAGGAATTTGGTCTGGTCTTCCGGCGTCAGCAGATAGTTCTTGTTGACGTGGATTTCGTTGAAGACCTTCGGCGTCAGTTCGTTCGCGAGGCCGAGCGCGTCGAGCGCGTGGAACATCTTCGAGTGCGGGATGAAGTCGTCGCGGAAGGCTACCGGCACGCGGCGGAACACGACGTCCGGGGCCTGCTTCTTGACCCACGCTTCGAGGAACGGGTTGAATTCATTGCAGTGCGGGCAACCGTACCAGAAGAATTCGATGACTTCGATCTTGCCGGCCGGCACGTCGGTAGGTTGCGGCGTGGCCAGCACGGTGTAGTCCTTGCCGGCCACCGGCGCGCTCGGCGACGCATGCGCGCTCGCCGCGATCAGGCCCAGCGAGAGGAACAGGATGCTCAGCAGTTTTTTCATGTCGTGTAGACCCGGATAAGGCGGTGGCGCGGCGACGCCATGCGAAAGGCCCGTCACCGCTGGTGGGATTCGGTGTGGTGGCCCGCCACAATACAGGTCGAAGCGGCCATCGTGCTTGTGACTCGCGCGCCGCGCCGATAGTTCGACGCGCCGCGCGGGCCGGCATTACCGTTTATTTATTGTTTGGTGAAGCGGATCACCGCGGTATCGACACCTGCGTCCGACAGACGCTGACGGCTCGAATTCATGTCCTCGAACTTCGAGAACGGCCCGATGCGCACGCGGTAGTACGTGACGCCGCCGGCATCGCGCTGCGTGACCTTCGATTCGAAGCCCTGGAACGCGAGGCGCGCGCGCTGCTGCTCGGCATCGGCGGCGGTCTTGTACGCGCCGACCTGCAGGAAGTAGCCGGTGTTCGCGTCGCCGGGTGCGGGTGCGGGTGCGGGCGCGGGCGCGGCAGCCGAGCCAGGCTTGACGTTGGCCAGGGTGGTCGCGCTCGAGCTCTTCGGCGCGGAGCCCGCCGCGGTGGCGGCCGGCGCGCTCGAGGTCTGCGGCTTCTTCGCCGGCGCAGGCGCGACGATGCCGCCGGTGCCGTTTTCCTGCGCGGGGCTCGGCGCGACCGCCGTGCCGTTGTTATTCGCGTTGCCGCCCGACGGCGGCACTTCGACGATCTGCGGTTCTTCGAGCATGCCCGACTGGGTCTGCGCGTTGGTCTGGCCCGGCGCGGTGTTCGGTGGCGCGGGTTGCGCGGCCTGCGGCACCGGCTGGCCCGGCGTCTTGCCTTGCAGCGGACGGTTCGGATCGTATTGCGCCTGGCTCGCGCCGTTGTCGGTTGGCGCCGGCGGCGCGACCTTCGACACGAACGGCGTAGGCGCACGGGTGATATACAGCGCCACCACCACCGCGATCGCCAGGCCGACGATCAGGCCCAGCACGATGCCGAGAAAAGTGCCCCCGGTTTGCTTCGATTGCTTTGTTGTGCGGCGTGGTTTTGCCATCGTACGAATCACCTGCAAAAAGAATCCAGGAACGGCCGCCGATTATAACGACGGCCGCGCGCATATTACGCTGGAGGAGTTACATCTTGACGGGAGCGGAGACGCCGATCGTCGCGAGACCGTTGGCCAGCACCTGGCGCGTGGCCGCGAGCAGCGCGACGCGAGCGTTGCGTTCGGCCGCATCGTCGACCAGCACGCGCTCGGCACGATCATTGTAGAACGAGTGAAATTCGCCGGCGAGTTCTCGCAAGTAGAACGCGACCGCGTGCGGCGCGAGTTCGTCGGCGGCGTGCTGCAGCATGTCCGGGAATTCGGCGAGCTTGTTGAGCAGCGCCATCGAGCGCTCGCTCGCGAGCGGCGCGAGATCGATGTTCGGCAGTGCGCTTTCGTCGAGGCCGTAGCGCGCGTTGCATTCGGCGATCACCGAGCAGATGCGCGCGTGCGCATACTGCACGTAGTGCACCGGATTCTCGTCGTTCTGCTTCAGCGCGAGGTCGATGTCGAACACGAACTCGGTGTCCGCCTTGCGCGAGATCAGGAAGAAGCGCACCGCGTCGCGGCCGCGGCGGATGGTTTCCTCGTCGATCATATCGACGGCCGCTTCCGAGCCCGGCATCGCGCCACCCGACCATTCGATCAGGTCGCGCACCGTCACGTAGCTGCCCGCGCGCTTCGAGATCTTCACCTCTTCGCCGTTGCGCATGACCGTGACCATCTTGTGCAGGATGTAGTCGGGGTAGCCCTTCGGAATGCCGATGCCGAGACCCTGCAGACCGGCGCGCACGCGCGCGATCGTGCCGTGGTGATCCGAGCCCTGCACGTTGATGACCTTCGTGAAGCCGCGCTCCCACTTCGCGACGTGATAGGCGACGTCCGGCACGAAGTACGTGTAGGTGCCGTCGGTCTTGCGCATCACCCGGTCCTTGTCGTCGCCGTCGTCGGTCGTGCGCAGCCACAGCGCGCCTTCCTGCTCGTAAGTCTTGCCCGCGGCAATCAGCGCGTCGACGGTTTTCTCCACGCGGCCTTCCGTGTACAGCGACGATTCCAGGTAGTACTGGTCGAACTTCACGCCGAACGCCTGCAAATCCATGTCCTGCTCACGACGCAGATACGTGACGGCGAAGCGGCGGATCGCCTCGAGGTCCTCGACGTCGCGCGCGCCGGTGACCGGCTCGCCGTCGCTCGCCTCGACCGTGATGCCGTTCAGATAGTCCTTGGCGATGTCGGCGATGTACTCGCCGTTGTAGGCCGACGCGGGCCAGCCTTCGTCGCCGGGGGCGAGGCCGCGTGCGCGTGCCTGGGTTGACAGCGCGAGCGTGTGGATCTGCACGCCGGCGTCGTTGTAGTAGAACTCGCGATGCACGTCCCAGCCTTGCGACTGGAGCACGTGCGCAAGCGCGTCGCCGAGCGCGGCCTGGCGGCCGTGGCCGACGTGCAGCGGGCCGGTCGGATTGGCCGACACGAACTCGATCAGCACATGCTTGCCGGCGTCGCGCCGCGAGTGGCCGTACGCATCCTTCTCGGCGAACACGGCGGCGATCACGCCTTGCTTGGCGGCGGCCGTGAGGCGCAGGTTGATGAAGCCGGGGCCCGCCACTTCGGCAGTATCGATCAGGCCTTTGGCCTGCGGATTGACGAGCAGCGCGTCGACGATCTGTTGCGCGAGCTGGCGCGGATTGGCGCGCAGCGGCTTGGCAAGCTGCATCGCGACGTTGCACGCGACGTCGCCGTGCGCGGCGACTTTCGGGCGCTCCAGCGCGATGGCGGGCGAGACGAAAGCGGCTTCGGTCGCGCCTTGCGTGGCGGTCGCGACCTGCTTCACCGTGTCGGCGAGCAGTGTTTCGAGTGTGTGTTTATGTGCGGGCAGCATGCTTGTTGCAAGTCCAGTGAGGCAATCCGGTAAGGCGGAAGAGGCGCCGGCCGCGGCCGGTGTCGCAAGCGTGGAGCGCGGCCGCGCTTGGCGGCGCTGATGGCAGCGCCGCCGGCAGAGCGTCCCGAGGCGATGCGACGACCCGCAACGCAAGCCGCGCAACGCGGTGGACTCCGCACGGCGGCTTGCCGTTACGCAGGCTCGCGCGGTATGCGGATTGCGGCCGATGATTCGACGCCCCCGGTTGCCCGCGTGCGCGATGCTCGTCGAGCCGCGCCGTACGTGGCGCTGGGCGGCGCGCTTTTCCGTTCAGACGGATTTTAGCAGGTGCTAATATGTTCAATGAGCTGCCCGCGAGGGGTGTGGCCGCCGCGCCTTGCCGGCGCCGCGTCAGGCGCGCGCAGATGCAGCCCTTGGGACGCTCGTGCGCTCACCCGACATAACGAAAAAGGGAACAGTCATGCTGATTACTTTCAAGTGCCACGCCTGCCCGGACGTGATGATGCTGGAGAATCTGGCGCAGTATCTGGTCGGCATTGTCGGCAAACGCCTTGGGCAGCGGGGCGTCATCACTCACGACGAACTGGGCCCGGCCATCGAAAAGCTCGAAGCGGCGATCACATCCGATAAGCAGGAGCGCGCCGAGCACGAGGGCCATTTCCACGAGGGCGAGGACGGCCGCGATCGTCACGAGATTCCGCCCGGTCTCGCGCAGCGCGCGTATCCGTTCCTCGACATGCTGCGCGCGGCGCAGAAGGAAAACGCGGATATCGTCTGGGGGATCTGATTTCTGGCGGGTCCCGAGCGCCGCGGTCCGGACTCAGAAGGTCTACGTAAGCGCTCTTTTGGCGCACCAAAGAAAAGAGCCCGCTCGACGCGGGCTCTTTGCTATTCAGAAGGTTTTATGCGCCGTGCCGCTCATTGGCTCTCGGAGGCCGCCGACGCTGCCGCGCCCTTCTTCATCTTTTGCTTCTTCGCCTTTTTGACATGCGCCTCGGTGGGGGGCGAGTAGGAGCTGACCGAGCTCGATCCGCCCGGCGCGGCGGGCTGCGCGAGCGCCATGGAGGCACCTGCGGCCAGTGAAACAGCGGTCAATAACAGTGTCAGCTTCTTCATACGATTTTCTCCGTTGACGGTTGCAATCTTGGTGAGCCGGCGCGTCGTGCTCGCGCCTGACGGGATGAAAGCCGACTCAGTCTACAAAGCCGAAATTGCCGTGGCGCCAAATATTCAGTCTTTCGGATTCGATATAGTCGCGCATGCGTGGCCCGGGCCGCACGGCCGGGCCACGCATCGCTTCACGCTCAAAGCAACGGCGCCAACGCGCGCTCGGCGTCCGCTTTCGAGAGCGACATCCGCTGCGCGTAGTCGTCGAGTTGATCCGCGCCGATCTTGCCGACCGAGAAATAGGTGCTGTCCGGATGCGCGAGGTAGAAGCCCGAGACGCTCGCCGCTGGCAGCATCGCCAGCGATTCGGTCACGCTCATGCCGATTTCGTTCGCCTGCAGCACCTCGAACATGTCTCGCTTGACGAGATGGTCGGGGCAGGCCGGGTAGCCCGGCGCCGGGCGGATGCCGCGGTATTTTTCGGCGATCAGTTCGTCGTTGGAGAGGTTTTCGCTGCTCGCGTAGCCCCACAGGTCGCGCCGCACACGCGCGTGCATCGCTTCGGCGAACGCTTCGGCGAGCCGGTCCGCGAGCGCCTTCAGCATGATCGCGCTGTAGTCATCGAGATCCTTCTCGAACTGCTTCTCCTTCACGTCGACGCCAAGACCCGCCGTCACTGCGAACATGCCGATGTAGTCGGCGACGCCCGAATCCTTCGGCGCGATGAAGTCGGCGAGCGAGCGGTTCGGTCGCATCACCCCGTCGACCACCGGCCGCACACTTTGTTGACGCAGATTGCGCCAGGTGAGCGCGACTTCGGTGCGCGATTCGTCCGTGTAGATTTCGATGTCGTCGTCGTTCACCGTGTTGGCCGGCAACAGCGTGATCACGCCGTTGGCCTGCAGCCAGCGGCCCTGAATCAGACGCGCGAGCATCGACTTGCCGTCGGAGAACACGCGTCGCGCCGATTCGCCGACGATCTCGTCGTTGAGGATCGCCGGATACGGGCCGGCGAGATCCCACGTCTGGAAGAACGGACCCCAGTCGATATAGTTCGCGAGCTCGTTCAGATCGAAGTTCTTGAACACGCGCCGGCCGATGAACTTCGGCTTGACCGGCTGATAGGCCGCCCAGTCGATCTTCGTCTTGTTGGCGCGCGCTTCGGCGAGCGTGACCATCGGCTGCGCTTTTTTGTTCGCGTGCTGATCGCGGATGCGGTTGTAATCGGCGTTCAGTTCGTCGATGTACTTCGCGGCGCCCTCGTCGGACAGCAGGCTCGAGGCGACCGACACCGAGCGCGACGCGTCCGGCACGTAGACCACCGGACCCTCGTACTGCGGGGCGATCTTCACCGCGGTGTGCACGCGCGAGGTGGTCGCGCCGCCGATCAGCAGCGGAATCTTCTTCACGCGGAAGTAGTCGTCGCGCTGCATTTCTGACGCGACGTAGGCCATCTCTTCGAGACTCGGCGTAATCAGGCCCGACAGCCCGACGATGTCCGCGCCCTCGACCTTCGCCTTCGCGAGGATCTCATTGCACGGGACCATCACGCCCATGTTGACCACTTCGAAGTTGTTGCACTGGAGCACGACCGACACGATGTTCTTACCGATGTCGTGCACGTCGCCCTTGACGGTCGCGATGATGATCTTGCCCTTCGCGCGCACATCGCCGCCGGCCGCCGCGAGCTGGCGCTTTTCTTCCTCGATGAAGGGGATCAGATGCGCGACCGCCTGCTTCATCACGCGCGCCGACTTCACGACCTGCGGCAGGAACATCTTGCCCTGACCGAACAGGTCGCCCACGATGTTCATGCCGTCCATCAGCGGGCCTTCGATCACATTGATCGGACGGCCGCCCGCGGCGGCGATCTTCGCGCGCACTTCCTCGGTGTCTTCGACGATGAAGGTCGTGATGCCGCTCACGAGCGCGTGCGCGAGACGCTTTTCGACCGGCTGGTTGCGCCACTCGAGGTTCTCTTCCTTCTTCGCGGCGCCGCTCTTGAACTTGTCGGCGATTTCGAGCAGACGGTCGGTACCGTCTTCACGGCGATTCAGCACGACGTCTTCGACGCGCTCGCGCAGTTCGGGATCGAGCTCGGCATAGACGCCGAGCTGACCGGCGTTGACGATGCCCATGTCCATCCCCGCCTGGATCGCGTGATAGAGGAACACGGTGTGAATCGCCTCGCGCACCGGGTCGTTGCCGCGAAACGAGAACGACACGTTCGACACGCCGCCGCTCACCTTCGCATACGGCAGGTTCTGCTTGATCCAACGCGTCGCCTCGATGAAGTCGACCGCGTAGTTGTTGTGCTCCTCGATGCCGGTCGCGATCGCGAAGATGTTCGGATCGAAGATGATGTCTTCGGGCGGGAAGCCGACTTCGTTGACGAGGATCTCGTACGAGCGCCGGCAGATTTCCTTCTTGCGCGCGAACGTATCGGCCTGGCCCTGTTCGTCGAAGGCCATCACGACGCTGGCCGCGCCGTAGCGCCGAATCAGCTTCGCGTGGTGAACGAACTGCTCCTTGCCTTCCTTCAGCGAGATCGAGTTGACGATCGCCTTGCCCTGCACGCATTTGAGGCCCGCCTCGATCACGTCCCACTTCGACGAGTCGATCATGATCGGCACGCGCGCGATGTCCGGCTCCGACGCGATCAGATTCATGAAGCGCACCATCGCCGCTTTCGAATCGAGCATCGCCTCGTCCATGTTGATGTCGATGACCTGCGCGCCGTTCTCGACCTGCTGGCGCGCGACGGCCAACGCCTCGTCGAACTGATTGTTCAGGATCATTCGCGCGAACGCTTTCGAGCCGGTCACGTTGGTGCGTTCGCCAACGTTGATGAAGAGCGTCCCGGACGTGACGTTGAACGGCTCGAGGCCGCTAAGGCGCATGGTGTGATCGGTCATGGCGTATGTGCGAGTCGGGTGCGTGCGTTAAGGGGCGTTCTGGGCGTGCCGGGCGTCGGGGTGAAGTGCGTGAGGCCGGCTCAGGCCGCGTCGCGATACTGGCTCGGCCACTTGCGCGGCTTTAGATCGGCGAGCGCCTTCGCGATCGCCGCGATGTGCTCGGGCGTCGTGCCGCAGCAGCCGCCCGCGATGTTCACGAGCCCCGCTTCGGCGAATTCCTTCAGCAGGCCCGAGGTATCCGCGGGCAACTCGTCGAAGCCGGTGTCGCTCATCGGATTCGGCAGACCGGCGTTCGGATAGCACGACACGTAGGTGTCGCACAGCTTGGCGAGCTCGGCGATATAAGGGCGCATCAGCGCCGCGCCGAGCGCGCAGTTCAGGCCGAACGTGAGCGGCTTCGCGTGACGCAGCGAGTTCCAGAAGGCCTCGACGGTCTGGCCGGACAGAATGCGGCCCGAGGCATCGGTGACGGTGCCCGAGATCATGATCGGCAGACGCTCGCCGGTGTTTTCGAACAGTTCGTCGAGCGCGAACAGCGCGGCTTTCGCGTTCAGCGTGTCGAAGATCGTTTCGACGAGGAACAGGTCCGCGCCGCCGTCGAGCAGGGCTTTCGCCTGCTCGTAGTACGCGGTGCGCAGTTCGTCGAAGGTCACATTGCGCGCGCCGGGATCGTTGACGTCCGGCGAGATACTGGCGGTTTTCGGCGTCGGGCCGATTGCGCCGGCGACGAAGCGCGGCTTGTCCGGCGTCGCGTACTTATCGCACGCGGCGCGCGCGAGCTTCGCCGATTCGAGGTTCATCTCGACGGCGAGCGACTCCATGCCGTAGTCGGCCTGGGCGACCGTGGTCGCACCGAACGTGTTGGTCTCGATGATGTCCGCGCCCGCTGCCAGATACTGCTCGTGAATCTCGGAGATGATCTGCGGCTGGGTGATCGACAGCAGTTCGTTGTTGCCCTTGATGTCGCGCGCGTAGTCCTTGAAGCGCTCGCCGCGATAGCTGGCTTCGTCGAGCTTGTAGCGCTGGATCATCGTGCCCATTGCGCCGTCCAGGATCAGGATGCGCGAGTTCAGCAGCGCGGGCAGCGCTGCGCCGCGGGTATAGGCGGGCTCGGAACGGACTGGCGTGATGGATTGAGCAGGCTGGGTCATGGCGGACGAGGGCTTGCGCCGGCATTGGCGGAAAGCCTGTCATTGTAGCCGCTGCCGCGCGGATGCGCCCGGCGGGCGGGAGGCGGGTTTGAGGCGCGACCGGCAAAATCGACCGATACGAATGCGCCGCGTCAGCAATTCAGAACGAGCTAACAGACGAAGCAATAAAAAATAGCCCGGCAAGCCAAAGCCTGCCGGGCCGTTTCGTTGCCGCCGACCGCAAGATGGAACCCGCCGGACAAGCCGCGCGGTACGGTCGATCGATGTCGCCTGAGCGCCAGCTAAACCCCTCCGGTCAATGCAGAACAACGGGTTGGTGCATCAAGCTGTCGAATTGACCGAGGAATTCGTCGACCTCGTCGAGCGTCGGCTCGCCTTCGATCAGCTTTTGCACATGCTCGCGAAAACGCGCCGCCATTGCACCGTCGATGTAGATTTCGCGCTGCATGTTCTTGTCAACAATCTCGTAGCCGCCCGACTTCATGGCCAGCTGACCTTCCTGCGGAGGAAACTCGACGACACAGTAGTTAGGGCTGTTATAGATCATTTGCATGGCGACACTCCTTATTTCCGTTGGGCTCCTGCCCTTTTCTGCAACATAGGTGGAGCATGGGGGATGGAATTCAAGGGGTGGGTCCGGACGACGCAAGTAAAAAAAACTCCGGACCTGACGGTTAGACTCGCCGCTCCAGAAACGATTCAAGCAACGCGGCAAAACGGTGAGATTGCTCGACGGGCGTGAGATGCGCGGCATCCAGCAACTCGAAGCGGGCGCCCTCGATCGCCTCCGCTATTGCCTGCGTAGCAGCAGGGGGCGTGCCCGTATCGTGACGTCCGGCCACCGTCAGCGTAGGCAAGCGGATCGCGCCGTGCTTGCCGCGCAGGTCGAAGTCGCGCAGCGCCTCGCAGGCCATCGCGAAGCCTTCCGGCGGGGTGCGCGCAAATGCCTCACGGATCGGCTCGACCGCTTCGGGATGCGCGGCCTGAAAGTCGGGCGTGAGCCAACGCGCGATCGTCGACGGCAGCAGCGCCTCCATGCCGTCGCTGCGAGCGGTGTGGGCTCGCTGATTCCACAACTCGCGGTTTTCGGGCGGAGTGCCGCCGGTGCTGTCGGCGATCGTCAGCGTGTCGAGACGCGATGGATGGTCGAGCGCGAATTGCTGCGCGATCATGCCGCCGAGCGACAGGCCGACCAGGTGCGTCGTCGGCGCGCCGAGCGCATCGAGCAGTTTGGCGAGATCGTCGGCCAGATCGCGCATGGTGAACGGCTCGCGCGCGACCGCGCTGTGGCCGTGGCCGCGCACGTCGTAGCGCAGCACTGTGTAATCGTCGCGGAAATAGCCGGCCATCTGATCCCAGATGGAAAGGTCGCCGCCCAGCTGATGGATGAACGTGAGCCACGGGCCGCCGCCTTCGTTGCTCAGCACGTAGCGTGTTTCGATACCGTTGATGTTCACTTGCATGCAGACTCCTTTGAAGGAAACGCAGTGAAAAAGCGCGGTGGGTCGCCCCGTTCGCGCAAACGGAGACTCCATTGACGTGCGAGTCAGTGTTGCAAAGTAAGTTTCGCCGATCTCGAGCAGTTCTGCTGGTGACACTGTGTCACGACAAGTGTCACGGTTTGATGATTGTTGGAGCGGTTGAATCGACCGGTGCGGCGGGGGCGGGCTCGGACGTTACTGCCGATGCGTCGGCCGGCGCCGGCGCAGGGCTCGGGGCGGAGGGGGCGGAGGGCGAGGCATCCACCGCAGAGGCCCCATCGACATTTAGCTTGCCGCGCCACACCAGCTCGAACTGGGTACCGTTCGGCTCCGTCTGCAGAATGCGCGCGGGCAGCCAGCCGAGCGACGGCGCGAGCCACACGTCGATGCGGCGCTGGTCGCCATCGTGCCGCGGCAGACGTTTGAAATGACGCGTCTGCAGGTAGCCCTGTGCCGCGCGGATCGTTTCGTCGCCGATCGTCTCGATCGGCCAGTTCTCGCCGCTATCGGAATCGACGACGAAAAACTGTCGCGTCACGCCGGGCTTATAGGCGTCAGGATCGCCGCGCACGAGGCTTGCGAGCTGCATCACGACGCTGAAGCGGTCCTGCGCGCCGTCGGGCAACGGCAGCGAGGCGGGCGTGCGCGTGAAGCCAATCTTCCTGTCGCTGCGATTGAAGATCGCGATGTCTTCCGCGCGACGGCCACGCTTTTCGCTGTACTGCGCCGGCGCGAGGCCAAACGCGTCGATCCCTCCGTGGCTCGAAAACACGAACGGACCGACGAACGGCAGCGGCACCGATACGACCATTTCGTAGCCTTGCCCATTGCTCGCCCAATGGATCGTGCCGGGCGCGTTGCGCACGCCGTTGTAGAACGTGTCGTAGTCGAGTTCGGCCGATGGCGGCACCGAAAACTTCACGCCCTGCGACGCCTGCGGCGCGCTGGCCGCGCCAGCGGCACTCGCGGCGGCGCCGCTGGCATTGGCATTGGCATTGACCGGCGCATTCGCGCTCGCGGCGGCGGGCGGCGCGCTTGCCGCGACCTCCGATGCCGGCGTGGCCGCCGGCTCGTTCGGCTTGGCCGGCTGCAACGCGCTCAACACATGCTGCTCGCGCGGCGGACGCGCCGCGGGCTTGCGTGTGGGCGCGGGTGGGTGCGGTGCCGGCGCGGCCGGCTTTGGCGCCGGTTGGCGCTCGACCCTCTCGGGCGTCAGCAGCGCGACCTGCACCGGCACATGCTCGTGATTCGCCGGATTCAGATCCACGCGATTGCGCTCGAACCATTGCGCCGCGATCCAGTGCAAGACCGCCACGACCACGAGCACCGCGATCCAGCGTCCCGCGCGCGCCCCGCGTCCTGGCCCGCTGCCCAAAGCGGGAGGGCGATCACCACGGCGGTTGGCGGAAGCAAAATCCATCGGCGCTTGAATTGGTGAGAGCTTGAAAGGACTGGCGCGTATCAACCGTTGTCGCTACGCGGGATCGCGCTATAGCCGAGTTCGTACGACAGCTTGCGCGCGCATTCGCGCAGCGCGGTATCGATCTCGCCACCCCAGCGGATATCGAACCCGCCTTCATGGCCGAGCGCGACGAGAGCGAGTGCGAGTTCGCCGGTCGAATCGAACACCGGCATCGAAAACGCGTGGATCGTCGGCAGCAGCATACCTTCGACTCGCGCGGCCTCGTGCTCGCGCACCTCGGCGAGCACCTTGTCGACGTCTTCGCGGGTGCGCGGCGCGCCGCTATGCGACGAACGCCGCGAGTCGGCCAGCTCGCGCTCGATCATCGCGTCGGTCTTGCCGGATGGCAGGTAGGCAGCGAACAGCAGACCGGTCGCGGAACTCAGCAAGGGCATCACGTCGCCGAGTTTCAACGATGCCTTGGCCGGATAGCTCGACTCCATCCAGTGCACCATCGTCGGCCCCTGATTGCCCCACACGGCGATGCCGACCGTCAGATCGAGCCGGTCGCGCAACTCGGCGAGCGCGATGCGCGCGAGCTTCACACCGTCGACCCGCGCAAGCCGCGCGAGCCCCAGCTGCAAAGCGAAGCCGCCGAGTTCGTAGCGGCCGGACAGCGGGTCTTGCGCGACCACGCCGAGACGCAAAAAGCTGACCAGATAGCGATGCGCCTTCGCCGGACTCATGCCCGCGCGCTGCGCGAGATCGCGCAGCATCATTGCGCGCGGCTCGTGGGTCAGCACGTCGAGCAGCCTGAACCCGACCTCGATCGACTGGATGCCTGAGCGCAGTTTTTCTTCGCCGGGTTCACCAGCTTCGTCATCGACACCGGTTGCGTCGGTGGCATCGGCGGGGTCGGGCAGTTCGTCGGCGGACGCGGGGTCGGTGCGGGTGCGGATCGTGCCGGAGCGGGCGTTGGCGGACATGTGCAGAGGGCGCGGGCAGCGCGTTCGGTAATCGTAAAAGGCGCGTAACGGCGGTGGTGACAGTGACAGCGACGAAGAACACGCACATCTTGGGCCGCGCCGATTCACCATCGTAGAATAGATTCCTTCCATCGTCACTAATACACGGTTCACAGCTCTATGAAACTTGCCTCGCTGAAGGACGGCACGCGCGACGGTCAACTGATCGTCGTGTCCCGCGACCTGCACACGGCGGCCATCGCCGACGCGATCGCGCCCACGCTGCAGCGCGTGCTCGACGACTGGGCCTTCTACGCGCCGCAACTGCACGACCTCTACGATGCGCTGAACCAGGGCCGCGCGCGCAACAGCTTTTCGTTCGACGCTAAAGAGTGCATGGCGCCGTTGCCGCGCGCGTTCCAGTGGGCCGACGGTTCATCGTACGTGAACCATGTCGAACTCGTGCGGCGCGCACGCGGCGCGGAAATGCCGCCCGAATTCTGGACCGACCCGCTGATGTACCAGGGCGGCAGCGACGACTTCATCGGCCCGCGCGACGACATCGTGTGCGCATCGGAACAGTACGGCATCGACTTCGAGGCCGAAGTCGCGGTCATCACTGGTGACGTGCCGATGGGCGCGACGCCCGAGCAGGCATTGCGCGGCGTGCGGCTGGTTGCGCTCGTCAACGACGTGTCATTGCGCAATCTGATCCCCGCCGAACTCGCGAAGGGCTTCGGCTTTTTCCAGAGCAAGCCGGCCACGTCGTTCGCGCCGGTCGCGGTGACGCCCGACGAGCTCGGCGAACACTGGCGCGAAGGCCGCGTGCATCGGCCGATGATCGTCCACTGGAACGGCAGGAAAGTCGGCCAGCCCGACGCGGGCACCGATATGGTGTTTCACTTCGGTCAGCTGATCGCCCATGCGGCGAAAACGCGCAATCTGCGGGCTGGTTCGATCGTCGGTTCGGGCACGGTGTCGAACAAGGACGCGAAGCGCGGCTACTGCTGTATCGCGGAGAAGCGCTGCCTCGAAACGATCGAGCACGGCGCGCCGCAAACGGAGTTCATGAAGTACGGCGACACCGTGAAGATCGAAATGTTCGACGACGCGGGCAAGTCGATTTTCGGTGCGATCGAACAGAGCATCGCGCCGCTCGAATGAAGCGCGGCGCTCACGCGGCGATGCGTTGACGCGGCGATACGTGCGAAAGGGTTTCGCCCGATGCCACCGCCCGCGCGCGCGGCTACACTGACTGGCGCGCCGGCTGGGACGGTGCGAATGTCATAAAGCGTGCAGCAACGCATCGGTAGCACATCGGCAATACACCACAACGAAAATCCCGACGTGAGGAGACAGCATGCCGCGATTGAACTTCCCCGCAGCTGGACATCGACGCGCTGATGCGTCACTCGTTCAGGCGCGCACGAGCGCGCGCGGCTCGTATCAACGCGGCCGGCGCTTCGCGCGGCGCGCCGCGACGCTGTGCGCCGCGCTCGTCTGCGCGTTGCCGCTGACATCGTTCGCGCAGGTGAAGATCGGTCTCGTGT
The DNA here is from genome assembly GCF_040948755.1 of Paraburkholderia sp. BR13444. NCBI lineage: Bacteria > Pseudomonadati > Pseudomonadota > Betaproteobacteria > Burkholderiales > Burkholderiaceae > Paraburkholderia > Paraburkholderia sp. BR13444. The sequence goes on from NZ_JBFPKM010000008.1 coordinate 68,974, forward strand.
TGTCGCTGACCGGACCGGCCGCATCGCTCGGCATTCCCGCGCGCGACACGGTCGCGCTGCTGCCGAAACAGATTGGCGGGCAAACCGTCGAGTACATCGTGCTCGACGATGCCTCGGACACGACCCAGGCCGTGCAGGACACCAAGAAGCTGATCAGCGAGAATCACGTCGACGCGATCATCGGCTCATCGATCACGCCGAATTCGCTCGCGATGATCGACGTGGTCGCCGAGGGCGAAACGCCGATGATCTCGCTCGCGTCGTCCGCGAAAATCATCGAACCGGTCGATGCGAAACGTCGCTGGGTCTTCAAGACGCCGCAGACCGACGCGATGATGGCCTCGGCGATCGCCGAGCATGCGAGCGGACACGGCGTGAAGACGATCGCGTTCATCGGCCAGGCCGACGCGCTAGGCGAGACCTTCTACGCCGAGGTCGCGAAGTTCGCGCAGCTGCATCACATCGACGTGGTCGCGAGCGAGCGCTTCAATCGCACCGATCCGAGCGTGACCGGCCAGGTGCTGAAGATTCTCGCGACTCACCCCGACGCGGTGGTGGTCGGCGCGGCCGGCACACCTGCCGCGCTGCCGCCGAAAACGCTGCGCGAGCGTGGCTACAAAGGCGTCATCTATCACAACCACGGCGTCGGCAATAACGACTTCCTGCGTGTGTGCGGAGCCGATTGCAACGGCACTTACCTGCCCGCGAGCCCGGTGCTGGTCGCTGCGCAATTGCCGGCCGATCATCCGGCCAGGCGCCTCGCGCTCGAATACATCGCGCGCTTCGAGGCGCAGCACGGCGCGGGCAGCGTGTCGGCGTTCGGTTCGTACACTTCGGACGCGGACGCGTTGCTCGAGCACGCAATTCCGCTTGCGTTGAAGAGCGGTGCGCCAGGCACGCCGGCGTTTCGCCGCGCGCTGCGCGATGCGCTCGAAGGAACCCGCGGTCTCGCTGATACCAACGGCGTGGTCAACATGAGCGCGGCCGATCATCTCGGGCTCGATCAGCGCGCGCGCGTGATGGTCGAAATCACTAATGGCAAGTGGCTTTATCAGCCGCATTGAACGGGTCGCGACGTTCCGCGCGCGACTGAACGAATCACCTACGGACTGCTCACCATGACTCAGTCATCGCAACCGAACGACGCGTACTACGCGCACTACCAGTCGCTGCGTTTGCAGCGTCATCCGCACGGCGTGCTCGAAGTCGTGATGAGCGGCGAGGGCGCGAATAAAAGTGGCCTCGCGACCGCGGACGCACGCATGCATTACGAGCTCGCGGAAATCTGGCGCGACATCGATCGCGATCCCGACACGCGCGTCGCGATCATTCGCGGCGAGGGCAAGGGCTTTTCGGCCGGCGGCGATCTGCAGCTCGTCGAGGACATGGCGAACGATTTCGAGGTGCGCACGCGGGTGTGGCGCGAAGCGCGCGACCTCGTCTACAACGTGATCAATTGCGGCAAGCCGATCGTGTCGGCGATGCACGGGCCCGCGGTCGGCGCGGGGCTCGTCGCGGGGCTGCTCGCCGATATCTCGATCGCGGCGAAGACGGCGCGCATCATCGACGGACATACGCGTCTGGGCGTCGCCGCGGGCGACCATGCGGCGATCGTCTGGCCGCTCCTGTGCGGCATGGCGAAGGCGAAGTACTACCTGCTGCTGTGCGAGCCGGTGAGCGGCGAAGAGGCGGAGCGCATCGGGCTCGTGTCGCTCGCGGTCGACGAAAGCGCGCTGCTGCCGAAGGCATTCGAAGTCGCGCGCAAGCTCGCCGACGGGTCTCAGACCGCGATCCGCTGGACCAAGTACGCGCTGAACAACTGGCTGCGCACGGCGGGGCCGGCGTTCGATACGTCGCTCGCGCTGGAGTTCATGGGCTTCGCCGGGCCCGATGTGCGCGAGGGCTTGAGCTCGTTGCGCGAGCGGCGCGCGCCGGATTTTGGCGCAGGCCGTCCGCGTCACGGCGAACCATCGTGATGTCATACCTCAAACGGTATGATCGAATCAACGCGCGCGGCATCGCGCGCTCTACCTGTCATCCAGTACCGAGGCGACAACCATGACCGACACCACTGGCTCCGCGCCGCCCTTTCCCGGCTTTCCCGGTTTTCCGCCCGCTGAAATGCTCGATCGGATGTGGAGCATGATTCGGCTGTCGCCGTTCGGCGCCGCCATGACGGGCGCGCAGCCGGGTGGCGGCACGAGTCCATCGCTGTCGATGATGTCCGACATGATGGCGCCGCTCACGAGCGTCGAGGAGCTCGACAAGCGCATCACCGACATGCGCGCGGTCGAGCAATGGCTGAAGCTGAATCTGAGCATGCTGCAGTCGGCGATCCAGGCGCTCGAAGTGCAGCGCGCGACGCTCGCGACGCTGCGCGCGTTCGGCGCGTTTGCGCAGACGTCGATGTCGCAGGCGGCGGCTGCCGCAACGGGTGCGGCCGCGACTGACGCGCCGAGCCCCGCGCCGGCGCCGAGCTGGACGAAGCCCGCTGAACCCGCGCCCGAAAGCGCCCCTCCAGCCGACAGAGACGAGGAGGGAGCGCCCGCGGCACACGGTTTCGATGCATCCGCGTGGTGGAATCTGCTGCAATCGCAGTTCAACCAGATCGCGCAGTTCGCGATGACGCAGCCGTCCGTCGCGGTCGCGGCGGCGGGCGGGGGCACGCAGGGCAAGGCGGAGTCGAAGGCTGCGGATCCGTCGGGCGGCGATCCGTCGGACGGCGATCCGTCGGGCGGCGATCCGTCGGGCACCGGTGCGCAAAGCGCGAAGCCCGCCGCCAAACGGTCGGCCGCGAAGCGCGCCGCGACATCGGCCAAACGCGCGTCCGGCGAGGGCACGAGCGCAGCAACGCAGAAAAAGTCGACGTGAGCGGGCGGTGCGGGCGACACGCTCGCACCCCGTGCGACTGCGCAAGCAATCAAATGCAGGGGCGGTCAGGTCCGCGCTTGCATCACCTCTCGCCCCCGCGAATCAGTTCCCGATGACGAGACAACCCATCGCCTACGTTTTTGCCGTATGCCAACGCCGGCGATTTCCTCCCGCGCGAATTGCCGACTTTATTGAGAGAAGTCAATGCCATAGCACGCTGGCACCGGTTCTGTCACGGGTTTCGCCGGAGGCGCGTGCTATCATTGTGTAAGCTTGATCTGGCTTTGGGGCGTGCGCCGAAAACAACCAATCCCGCCACTCTCTCGTCATTCGCCGCCGGCGCTACCGGTGCAGAGCTGGACGGTGCGGTTGTCGACCCAGACTGGCTCGACCTCAGGCAAAGGGTATTCCTCACCCACGGTTGGCCGCGGCGCCTGATTCACGCTCCAGGCGCCAATACAACAGACCGGACTTCTTTGCTGCCCGATGCTTCTGGGCGGCCGGTTAACGCGTAAAATTGAATGCTTGGCCGATAAACGGCATGTCCGTTCGTCACAGGTGAAAACGGCTACACGTAGCAGCAACAGACACACACAGTATGTGCAGAACAGGGGTGGGACTATGAACACCATGCTTTATCCGGAACTTTATAAATCGCTCGAATCCGTTCGATGGGACATGGAGAAGGACATTCCCTGGGACAAATTCGATGCATCGCTGTTGACCGACGAGCAGGCCGCGACGATCAAGATGAACGCGATCACCGAATGGTCGGCGTTGCCTGCCACGGAAATGTTTCTGCGTGACAATCATCACGACAGCGATTTCTCCGCATTCATGAGCGTCTGGTTCTTCGAAGAGCAGAAACACTCGCTGGTGCTGATGGAATACCTGCGCCGCTTCAAGCCGGAACTGGTCCCGACTGAAGAGGAACTGCACGCGGTGCGCTTCGAGTTCGATCCCGCGCCGCCGCTCGAAACGCTGATGCTGCACTTCTGCGGCGAAATCCGCCTGAATCACTGGTATCGCCGCGCCGCCGAATGGCACACCGAGCCGGTCATCAAGCACATCTACGAAACCATCTCACGCGACGAAGCGCGCCACGGCGGCGCGTATCTGCGCTACATGAAGAAGGCGATGGCGCAAACCGGCGACATCGCGCGTGCCGCGTTCGCCAAGATCGGCGTGCTGATGGCGTCGGCGCGTCGCACCGAAAAGCCGCTGCACCCCACCAACCTGCACGTGAACCAGGCGCTGTTCCCGCGCGACACGATCCAGTCGCGTCTGCCGGATCCGGAATGGCTCGAGCGCTGGCTCGACGAGCAGATCCGTTTCGACGACGGCTGGGAAAAGAAGGTCGTCGAGCGCATTCTGCACAACCTGTCGCTGCTGTTCGAACGCACGTTCACCACCGCGCAGGAACTGAACCGTTATCGCAAGGAAGTGGTCGCGCGTCTGCAAGCCGCTGAACAAAGCCCGGCGCAGCAGCAACCGGCGTAACGGCTCGGGCGGTGTCAGCACCGTTTCAAATGGCGGTCCGGCAAGCGTGAGCTTGCCGGACCGTTTTGCTTCGAGCCGCCCAGCGTGTATCGTGGCGGCACCCGGCATTCCTCTTCCCGCAACTCCGTAACTCCCCAACTCTGTGACCGTGCGATGACCGCCATCTTTGAACGCAAGATTCTGACGCGCGATGCCCTGGCGAAGCTGCGTCCTTCGCTGCGCGCGCCCGTCGTATTTACGAACGGCGTGTTCGATATCCTGCATCGCGGTCACGTCACCTATCTGGCCGACGCGAAGGCGTTGGGCGCGTGCCTGATCGTCGGTGTGAATAGCGACGCATCGGTGCGGATGCTCGGCAAAGGCGACGACCGGCCGATCAACAACGAGGCCGACCGCATGGCCTTGCTCGCGGCGCTGGAAAGCGTCGACTACGTGGTGGGCTTCGGCGAGAAGACGCCGGTCGAGCTGATTTCCGCGCTGCGCCCGGACGTGCTCGTGAAGGGCGGCGACTACGACATGGACGCGCTACCCGAATCGGCGCTCGTGCGCGGTTGGGGCGGCAAGGCGATCGCGATCGCGTTCGAGCACGATCGCTCGACGACCGCGCTGTTGAAGAAGGTGCGAACGCAGGGTTGATGCTGCGCGTTGCCGCGCGAACGCGCGGCGCAATGCCGAGCGTCTAATCGACCGCGTCGCTCGGCCGATTACTGCGGCAACTCCAATGTCGAAATCCGTGCCTGCGGTGCGGGTCCGCCGACCACTGCCTGATCGGCCGCATCGGCGGCGCTGACCGGGCGCACCTTCAGCCAGTTCGGATGAATCTGGCGGTTCAGATGATTCGGCTCGCGTCCGCTGGCGGTGGGCATCGGGCCGAAGGCGCCACGCAGCGCGACGAAAGCCAGCACGTTGACAACAATCAGAATGGCGATCGGCCAGCGAAGCATCGTGGGTGTTTCCAATCCAGAAAGAAGTTGAGCGCGGGGCGGAGGGCGCAACTCGGTCGCACCCGCCCGGCAGGCATTCAGCCGCTTTGGCGCGCCGTATCCTCGGCGGCGATCAGCGCGAGCCCCGACAGCACCAGCGAATCGTGGCGAGTATGCGGCACTTTCAGCGCGCTCGCCACTTCGTCGGCGGCGCCGCCGCTGACCACGAGACGCACCGGCACTTGCCATTCATCCTGCAGATCGCGCCACATCCGCTCGATCAATCCGGCCTGCGCCAGCGTGCAGCCCGCCGACAGCGAGCGCGGCGTATCCGTTGCGAAAAACGGACCGCGTCGTGCCGCGTCGGCTGTAGCCGCCCCGTCGAGCAGACCGCGCGCGTGCGTGGCGTCGAGCGTCGGCAGTTGCGCGGTGTGCTCACCGAGCGAGCGCATCATCAGCGTCCAGCCCGGCGCAATCAATCCGCCGATAAACGCGCCGTCCGCACGCAACGCCTCGAGCGTCGTCGCGGTGCCGAAGGTCGCGAGCAGCAGATGTTCGCCGGGAAAGGCCGCGTGCGCGCCGATCATGCCGCACCAGCGGTCGCTACCGAGCGAGTGCGGTGTCGTATAGCAATTGGTCACGCCGCATTGATGAGCGCTCGCGCGGATCGTCGCGAGCGGCAGTTGCGGCCAGTACGCTTCGACGAGCGCGGCGATGTGCGCCGCGATCTGCGTGCCCGCGACGTTGGAGAGCCACGCGCCGCAGGGCGCCGGCAAGTCGGCCCAACCGGTTTGCGAAGCAGATTGCGCGCGTGGCCCGGCAATGTCGTGATGCGCGAGCGCACCGCTCGCCAACTGCGTCCCGTCCGGCTGCACCAGCGCCCACTTGATCCGGCTATTGCCCGCGTCGATCAGCAGATAAGGCGCGCGCTGCGTCATGCGGCACCGTCGGCGAGGCGCAGCGACACGTCGCCGGTCGCGATGCTCCGGCGGCCTTCGGCCGTATCGAGCAGCAACTGGCCGCGTTCGTCGACGCCCGCCGCCACGCCGCGCGCGAGTTCTTGACCCTGCTCGAGCAGCACCACATCGCGGCCCGCGTATGCATGCACTCCGTTCCAGCGAGCCTGGAACGGTGCGAAGCCTTCAGCGCCGAAGCGCTGCAGCATCGGTTCGAGCGCGTTCAATTCGGCGGCAAGCGTATCGGTCAGATTCGCGTTCGGCAGCGCGCGCTGCAACGCGGTCGGCACGGTGCCGCGCGCCTGCGGCGATACCTCGGCGTTCAGCGCGCCGACCTTCGCCGCGAGTTCGTCGGCGCCCTTCACGTTGGTGCCGATGCCGATCACGACCGCGCTCGCGTCGTCGGTGCTCCACGCGGTTTCGATCAGGATGCCGGCGAGCTTGTCGCCTTCGAGCAGCACGTCGTTCGGCCACTTCAGCGCGATCTGTCCGGGACCCGCGACCGGCAGCGAGCGCAGCCCGTCGACGAGCGCGACGCCCACCGCGAGGCTCAAGCCCGCGAGCCCTTCGAGCGGGCGCGGCAACACGCACGCGACTGAAAACAGCAGCGCGTTGCCTGGCTCCGCGTACCACGGCCGGCCACGACGGCCACGCCCGGCGGTCTGCAGATACGCGACGCGCACGATCGGCCGCGGCAGCGCGTTCGCGTGTCGCGGCAGTGCTTTCATGTGGGCCATCAGATCGGCGTTGGTCGAACCGGTTTCTTCGACGATTTCGATCGGCCAGTCATGCGCATGCGCGCCGAACAGTTTGACCGCGCGCTCGCGATCGATGCGCCAGTCGGCGGAAGCCGACGACGAGGCCGCGGCCGCGCTTGCCGCAGCGGGCGGAGAGGCGGGAGTCTTGGAGGCATTCATGCCTCGTATTGTAGCCACAGCAAACCCGCCTGGGACTCGAATGCGGACCGGCGAGGAGGCGACGCGGATCGATGCACATCCTGGCGGACCGGGCGGCCGAGCCTTCGTTACAATGGCCGCTAATCCGATAACCAGATTCACGCGATCCTTGAACTACGACACTCCGCCCGGCCTTGAAGTCGCGGCCGGCAGCCAAGGCAAGATCGTCCGTCTCTCGGGCCAGTGGACGGCGCTCGCGCTCGCGCGCGATCGCGACACCGGGCACGTGATTCCGCAACTGCGTTCGCTGACCGGCGCGCAGGGCATCGGCGGGTGGGACCTGTCGCGCGTCGACAGCATGGACCACGTCGGCGGCCAGGCGCTGTGGCGCGTATGGGGCCGCAAATTGCCGCCGGGCACCGCGCTCACGGACACGCAGCGCGACATCTTCGAGCGCATCGCGCTGCTCGACACGGTGCGCGAGAGCGCCGAGCCGGTCACGCGCTTCGATCCCTTCACGCGCCTCGGCCTTGGCATCTTCTCGTTCGTCGAGCACATGCAGGGCGGCGTCACGATGCTCGGGCGCTTCGTGCTCGATCTGCTCGCGATCCTGCGCAAACCGAAACTCACGCCGTGGACCGAAATCTCCGCGAACATCTACAACGCCGGCGCCCGCGCGCTGCCGATCACTGCGCTCGTCGCGTTCCTGATCGGCATCGTGTTGAGCTATCTGTCGGCACAGCAATTGCGTATCTTTGGCGCGAACCAGTTTATCGTCAATATTCTCGGCCTCGCGGTGATTCGGGAACTCGGCCCGGTCTTGTCGGCGATTCTAGTGGCGGGCCGCTCGGGCTCGGCGATCACCGCGCAGATCGGCGTGATGCGCGTGACCGAGGAGCTCGACGCGATGCGCGTGATGGGCATCCCGCACGGTCTGCGGCTGATCCTGCCGCGCGTGATCGCACTGTCCGTCGCGATGCCTCTGCTCGTGATGTGGACCAACGTGATCTCGTTGACAGGCGGTGCGCTCGCCGCGAAGCTCGTGCTCGGTATCGACATGAGCTTCTTCGCGCGGCAGCTGCCCGTCGTCGTGCCGATCGCGAACCTGTGGATCGGCCTTGGCAAGGGCGCGGTGTTCGGCATGCTGATCGCGCTCGCCGGCTGTCATTTCGGTTTCCGTATCAAGGCCAATTCGCAGAGTCTCGGCGAAGGCACGACGACCTCGGTGGTCACGTCGATCACCATCGTGATTCTCGCGGACGCGGTGTTCGCGATCCTCTTTCAGAACGTGGGGCTCGGATGATCGCGCCACTAACCGAAGCCGTACGCGGCCAGCCCGTACCGTCGATCGCCGAGCCGGTGATCGAGGTGATCGACATCACCAAGCGCTACGGCCGCAACATCGTGCATCAGCATCTGAGCCTCGACGTGCGGCGCGGCGAGATCGTGTCGATCGTCGGCGGCTCGGGCTCGGGCAAGACCACGCTGGTGCGGCAGATTCTCGGCCTCGAGCGGCCGTCGCGGGGCACGATCAAGCTGTTCGGCGAAGACCTCGCCACGATCTCCCCCGAGACCGCGCTGCTGATGCGCAGCCGCTCCGGCATGCTGTTCCAGCGCGGCGCGCTGTTCTCGTCGCTGTCCGTGTTCGACAACGTCGCGCAACCGGTGCGCGAGCTCGGCAAGGTGCCCGAAGACCTGCTGCGCGACATCGTGATGCTGAAGCTCGAAATGGTCGGGCTGCCGTGCAAGCACGCGTCGAAGATGCCGTCGGCGCTGTCGGGCGGCATGATCAAGCGGGTCGGCATCGCGCGCGCGATCGCGCTCGAACCCGAACTGCTGTTCCTCGACGAACCGACCGCCGGCCTCGATCCGCAGGCGTCCGACGAATTCGTCGAGCTGATCTCCGGGCTGCATCGCGCGCTCGGTCTGACGGTCGTGATGGTCACGCACGACCTCGACACGATGGTCGCGCTGTCGACGCGCGTGGCCGTGATTGCCGATCGCAAGGTGCTCGTCAACGCGCCGGTCGAGGAGGCCGCGGGCGTCGACCATCCGTTCATCCGCGAATATTTCCTCGGCCTGCGCGGGCGCCGCGCGCTGCAGGCGCTGCCGCCCGAGCGTCGCGCGAAGCTGCCGCGGGCGGCGCTCGAGCCCGCGTCGTCCGAGTTGTCGCTGTGAGGCCGGTCGCCGCGAAGCAGGCCGCTATGAACCAGGAAAACTGACAATGGAAAACAAAGCACATGCGTTCTGGGCCGGGCTCTTTACGGTCGTGCTGACGGCGGCGATCGCGCTGGCCGCGTATCTGTTCAACGTCGACCGCACCGTGCGGGTGCCGTACGACCTGATCGCGCGCACCAACGTGACCGGCCTCTTTGCGGACGCGGCGGTGCGCTTTCGCGGCCTCGACGTCGGCCGCGTACAGTCGATCAAGTTCGATCCGACCCATCCGGGGCAGATCCTGATCCGCATCATGGTCGACGAGCACGCGCCGATCACGCATTCGACGTTCGGCAGCCTCGGCTTGCAGGGCGTGACCGGCATCGCGTTCATCCAGCTCGACGATACCGGGCGCGACCTGACGCCGCTGCACTCGTCGGCGCACCAGGTCGCGCAATTGCCGATGCACCCCGGTCTGTTCGACCAGTTGCAGCAGCGCGGCGACGTGCTGCTGCGCAAGCTCGAAAAAGTCACCGACAACGTGAACGACATGCTGTCGCCGGAAATGGTCGAACAGCTGCACGAGACGGCGGCGAGCATCGCGCAGGCGGCTTCGGGCGTCGCGACGCTGACTCGTGAGATGGCGCCGGTCGCCAGCAAGCTGCCGGGCACGATCGACCAGCTGAACCACACGCTCGCCTCGACCGACCAGATGATCACCGGCCTGAACCGTCCGGACGGACCCCTCGAGCGCAATCTGAACAAGGTCGGCACGGCCGCGCAGCAGGCGGGCGATGCGCTCGCGCAGATGAACACGTCGCTGCAGGACCTGTCCGCGCGGGTCGGCTTCGAGACGCTGCCGCGCGTCAATTCGCTGACCGAGGACGTGCGCTCGGCGGCGCAATCGATCGATCGCGCCGCCGACACCTTCAATACCAATCCGCGCAGCGTGCTGTTCGGCGCGCCGCGCGCGGCGCCGGGTCCGGGCGAGGCCGGCTTCGCGTGGCCCGCGGCCGCGCCCGCAGCCCATTAAATTGGCAGGCTAGAACAGAGGAAGATGCCCATGTCACGCTCGATTCACCGACTGTTGTTCTCGCGCGCCGCGCTCGCGGCGCTGCTCGCGTTCGGCGTGCTGGCGGCGGGCTGCGCGGGCACGTCCGCGGTCGTGTCGGACGTCCGCTACGACTTCGGACCGCCGCCGCAGGCCGCCGCCACGAGTCGGCTGGCGGCCGTCAAGGTGCTCGAGGTGAGCGCGCCGTCCGTGCTCGAATCGGACCGGCTGACGTATCGGCTGAGCTACGCCGATGCGCAGCAGATGGCCGCCTACGCCAACAGCCACTGGACGATGATGCCGTCGCAACTGCTGACGCAGCGCCTGCGCAACGCGCTGAGCGAGCGCGGCACCGTGCTGACGGGCGCGGACGGCGTGAGCGCGCCGGTGCTGCGGGTCGATCTGACCGAGTTCGAGCAGGTGTTCGCCAGCCCGACCGACAGCCACGGCGCGATCACCGCGCGCGCCACGCTGATGCAGGGTGGCAAGGTGGTCGGCCAGCACACCTTCGTCGCGCACGCGCCCGCACATTCGGCGGATGCGGCCGGCGGCGCGCGGGCGCTCGCCGCGGCCAGCGACGATCTCGTCGCGCAGATCACCGCGTGGCTCGGCTCGCAGGCGCTGGTCGCCGCGCAATGACGGGCAGGCAGCGCACGCAAAGGAGCGCCGCATGAGCGAACGCCCGTGGCTGCGCCGCCCGTCGACGCTGGCACGTCGGGCGCTGCTGCTGTACGCGGCGCTGATCGTGTACGGCTCGTGGTATCCGTTCTCGGGGTGGCGCTCGCTCGGCATCGCGCCGTTCGCCTATCTGTTCGATCCGATGCCGCAGTACCTGACGGCGTTCGACGTCGTCACCAACGTGCTCGGCTATATGCCGTTCGGCGCGCTGGTGGTGCTCGCGGTGTATCCGCGCTGGCGCGGCACGCTGGCCGTCGCGCTCGCGTTCGTGTTGGGCGGCCTGCTGTCGGGCACGATGGAAGCCGTGCAGACCTATCTGCCGACCCGCGTCGCCTCCAATCTCGACCTTGCGGCCAACACGCTCGGCGCGCTCGTCGGCGCGGCGATGATGTCGCCGTTAACCGGCGCGCTGCTCGATCGCGGCCTGTTCAGGCGTCTGCGGCTGCTGTGGTTCGAGCGCGGCCATGCGACGCTCGCGTGCATCGTCGCCGCGTGGCCGTTCGCGACGATGTTTCCGGCGCCGCGCCTGTTCGGCCTCGGCAACTGGCCGCGCGCGCTGTGGCTGAGCGTCGATCCGGCCACCCAGGACGCGCTGCTCGCGTGGACGCCGTCTGCATGGCAGGTCGGCACATGGCCGGCGGCGGCCGCCGCGTGGCTTGACGACGACACATGGGAAGCGCTGATCACGACGCTGAACCTGTTCGCGGCGCTCGCGCTCGCGTCGCTGCCGATGCGCCGTCATGCGCCGCGCGTGCGCCTGCTGTTCGTGTTCATCGTCGCGACCTTATGCGTGAAGGCCGGCGCGACGTTCCTGCAATCGCAATCGGGCCTCGCGTTCGACTGGGCGACGCCGGGCGCGTTGCTCGGACTCGTCTGCGGCACCGTCGCGGCGCTCGTCGCGCTGCCGCTGCGGCGGCGCGTGCGCGCGACGCTCGCCGGGGTCGCGCTGGTCATCGCACTCGTGTTCGTCAATCTGCTGCCGGTGAATCCGTATTTCGACGCGGTGCTCGCCGACTGGAGACAGGGACGCTACCTGCATTTCAACGGACTCGCGCGCTGGCTCGCGTGGATGTGGCCCTATGCGGCGCTGGTGTGGCTCGCGTTCGCGGTCGAGCGGGCGTGGCTGAAGCGGCGCGTGAAGCCGGCCTGACGCGCTTGCGCTGCGGCCGCCAGGCCCCGGCGCGTGCACAGCCCGGTCGCTATAATCGTCCGCACGACGGGCGCTTCGGCATACCGGATGCCGACTGCGCCATTGCACTTCCTTTCAGGCTCGCCTCCCGAACATCATGGATTCCTTTTACAAGCACCACGTTTTCTTCTGTCTGAATCAACGCGACCCCGGCGCCGAGCGTCCGAGCTGCGCGAACTGCAATGCGCAGGCGATGCAGGAGTACGCGAAAAAACGCGTGAAGCAACTCGGGCTCGCCGGTCCCGGCCAGGTGCGCATCAACAAGGCCGGCTGCCTCGATCGCTGCGAACTGGGCCCGGCGCTCGTCGTGTATCCCGAGGCGGTCTGGTACACCTACGTCGACGAGAGCGACATCGACGAGATCGTCGAATCGCATCTCGTGAACGGCAAGGTCGTCGAGCGTCTGAAGATCGATCAATAACGCGAACCACGAAACGATCCACAGGCATCCCGATGAACGTCAACACGAAGAAGTATCTGATCGACGGCCCGGTCGGCAAGATCGAGGTCGCGCTGGACCTGCCCGACGACGTGCGCGATAAAAGCGCCGCGCCGCGCGGCATTGCGCTCGTCGCGCATCCGCATCCGCTGTTCGGCGGCACGATGGACAACAAGGTCGCGCAGACACTCGCGCGCACGCTCGTGCAATTGAACTACGTCACGTACCGGTCGAATTTCCGCGGCGTCGGCCAGACTCAGGGCGAACACGACGCGGGCGTCGGTGAGCGTGACGATCTGTGCGCGGTCCTCGAGCACATGCGCGCCGATCCGGACTTTGGCGATCTGCCGCTCGTGCTCGCGGGCTTTTCGTTCGGCACCGTGGTGCTGTCGCACGTCGCGGCGAAGCTGCGCGACGAAGGCCGGGATATCGAGCGCATCGTGTTCGTCGGTACCGCGGCGAGCCGCTGGGACGTCGCGCCGGTGCCCGAAGGCACGCTCGTGATTCACGGCGAAGTCGACGAGACCGTTCCGATCCAATCCGTGTTCGACTGGGCGCGGCCGCAGGAACTGCCGGTCGTCGTGATTCCGGGCGCCGAGCACTTTCTGCATCGTAAGCTTCACATCCTGAAGCGCATCATCGTCGACGCCTGGCGCTGAAAACGCTCGACACGCGTTTTGCGGGGGACAGGTACGCGCAAACGTGTGCAAATCAACGACACACGCACGAAGTTGACCAGGTAGCGCGCGTATAATGAGCGCTCTTTTTTTGGGCACAGCGCCGCCCAGCCGGCAGAATCGCGCGCCGCGGAATCATTTCGCGGGAGGGCGCGGCCGGGTGCTTAGCGCTGTGCTCGCGAACCGATTGCGTCGCCATCAGTCCAACGGGCGCCCGCCGTTTTACGGCCAGATGCCCCGCCGACCGGCTCCCCCAACTCCGCGCGCTGTCGCGCAACGTATTTTTCTGCACCAATCGACCCTATGCGTTTCTCCTCCTCTGGCCGCACGTCTTCCCCGTCAGTCGCTTCTTTCATTCCCACTTCGCTCAATCGTGCCATCGCCGTCGGCCTCGTGCTGCCGGCCACGCTGGTCGCGAGCACCGCGTTCGCGCAGGTTCCTCCGCCGGGCGTCAACGCGCGCTCGTGGGTGCTCGTCGATGCGACCAGCAACCAGGTGCTCGCGTCCGCCAATGCCGACGAACGCGTCGAGCCGGCGTCGCTGACCAAGCTGATGACCGCGTATCTGGTGTTCGAAGCGCTCGGCACCAAGAAGATCACGATGGATCAGAGCATCGAGCCGAGCGAAGCCGTGCGGCGCGTGCGCAACGACGAGTCGCGCATGTTCATCGAGGCGCTCAAGCCGGTGACCGTGCACGACCTCGTGTACGGCATGATCGTGCAGTCGGGCAACGACGCGGCGATCGCGCTCGCCGAACTGGTGGGCGGCAACGAGGCGCAGTTCGTCGACATGATGAACAAGGAAGCGCAGAAGCTCGGCATGAAGAACACGCATTTCGCCGACGTGAACGGCATGCCCGACCCGCAGCACTACACGACCGCGGGCGATCTCGCGATCCTGTCGGCGCGCCTGATCCGCGACTATCCGGACTACTACAACATCTTCTCGGTCAAGGAATTCACGTACAACAAGATCAAGCAGCCGAACCGCAACCGTCTGCTGTGGATCGACCCGAGCGTCGACGGTCTGAAGACTGGTCACACGCAAGCGGCCGGCTACTGCCTGATCGCGAGCGCGAAGCGTCCGCTGCCCGGCACGACCGACGCGTCGCGCCGTCTCGTCTCGGTGATGATGGGCGAGACCAAGGAACACGACCGCGTGCAGGACAGCCTGAAGATGCTGAACTACGGCTACACCGCCTACGACACGACGCGTCTGTACAAGGCGAACCAGGTCGTGGCCACGCCGCGCGTCTACAAGGGTTCGCAGGACAGCGTGCAGGTCGGCGTGAAGAGCGACCAGTACATCACTCTGCCGAAGGGCGCCGGCGACAAGGCGAAGCCGCAGATCGAACTGAACGATCCGCTGATCGCGCCGATCGCGAACGGCCAGCAGATCGGCACCGCCAAGCTCGTCGCCGACGGCAAGGTGCTCGCGCAGTTCCCGGTGCTCGCGCTGCAGCCGGTGCCGCAAGCCGGTGTGGTCGGCCGCGTGTGGGATTCGCTGATGCTGATGTTCAACAAGAAAAAGTAAGGGCTACGTCGCAATGACCGCTGTCTGCGAGGTTGCGCCGGACCCGATCGTTTATCTGAACGGCGAACTGGTGCCGTTGTCCGAAGCGCGCGTGCCGGTGCTCGACCGCGGCTTCATTTTCGGTGACGGCATTTACGAAGTGGCGCCGTTGTACGCGCACGCGAGCGGCCGCCGCACCGCGTTTCGTCTGAAGCAGCATCTGGCGCGGCTCGCGCGCTCGGTCGGCAAGATCGGCATCGCCAATCCGCTCGACGACGCTGGCTGGCGCGAGCTGATCGAGCGGGTGGTCGAAGCCAACGAAGCGGACGGCGGCTTGCGTGCTGATCAGGACGCGATCGCGTACATTCAGGTGACGCGCGGCGTCGCGAAGCGCGCTCACGCGTTTCCGGCCGGCGTGAAGCCGACCGTGTTCGTGATGGTTACCGCGCTGAGCCTGCCCGGCGCCGCGCAGCGCGCGAGCGGCGTCGCGTGCGTGAGCGCGGAAGATCGTCGCTGGCTCAATTGCGACATCAAGTCGGTGTCGCTGCTCGGCAACGTGCTGATGGCGCAATACGCGGCCGAAAACGACGCCTTCGAGACGCTGCAGTTCCGCG
Source organism: Paraburkholderia sp. BR13444 (assembly GCF_040948755.1). Taxonomy (NCBI): domain Bacteria; kingdom Pseudomonadati; phylum Pseudomonadota; class Betaproteobacteria; order Burkholderiales; family Burkholderiaceae; genus Paraburkholderia; species Paraburkholderia sp. BR13444. The sequence continues at coordinate 84,437 of NZ_JBFPKM010000008.1, forward strand.
ATGGTTTGCTGACCGAAGGGTCGTCGTCGAACGTGTGGGTCGTGAAGGATGGCGTGCTGGCCGCGCCGCCGCGCAGCAACAAGATTCTCGAAGGAATCCGCTATGGGCTCATCGAGGAGCTGACGGCCGAATGCGGCATACGCTTCGAGGCGCGCGACATCACCGAGGCCGAAGTGCGCGCGGCCGATGAAATCATCGTCAGCTCGGCGACCAAGGAAGTGCTGCCGGTCACGCGGCTCGACGGCGCGCCGGTCGGCGTGGGCCAGCCGGGCGCGGTGTTTGCGGCGCTGTATGCGGCGTATCAGCGAGCCAAGGCGGCCGAAGCCGCCGCGGCGCAAGAAGGAGTAGAGAATGAATCCCGAGAACGACTCACTGTTTGAATTCCCCTGCGATTTCCCGATCAAGATCATGGGCAAATCGCACCCCGAGTTTGCCGCGACGATCGTCGAAGTGGTGCGCGAGTTCGATAGCGAGGTCGATGCGTCGCGCGTCGAGACGCGGCCGTCGAGCAGCGGCACCTACACGGGGCTGACCGTCCACGTGCGCGCGACGAGCCGCGCGCATCTCGACGACATCTATCGCGCGCTGACCGGCCATCCGATGGTCAAGGTCGTGCTGTAACGCCGCACGCGGTTTTTCACCTCACGGCGCGGCGCGCAACGCGTCCGCCGTCGCCCCCTCCGCCGCAAGGCGCGCACTCGCCTCGGGCCCCGCCGCGCAGGCGAGATCGAACAGCTGCCTGAAGCGCGCCACCTCATCGAACACCCAGTCGCGAAACGCCTTGACCCGCGCGGTCTCCAGCGTCTGCGGCAGGCAGACCAGATAGTATTGCCACGGGCTGGGCCCATCCACATCGAACAGCCGCACGAGCCGGCCTGCTGCGATTTCGTGCATCGCGAGCGAGCGGCGCGTGAGTGCAACCCCTTGGCCGTCGACCGCCGCCTGCAGCAGATTCGACGAATCCTGATACAGCACGCCGCGTTTCGGCTCCGGCCAGTCGGTGAGGCCGGCGGCGTCGAACCACGGGCGCCATAGCTCGTCGTCGGAGCGCAGCAGCGGGACTTTGGCGAGATCGGCCGGGGTTTGAGGCAGCTTGCCGCCGTTGAAGTTGGGCGAGCAGGCCGGGAAGAAAATCTCGTCGAGCAGCAGCTCGGCGTGCAGTCCCGGATATTTGCCGAAGCCGAAACGGATCGCCACGTCGACGTCGTCGCGCGCGAAGTCCGTCAGCGCGTTGGTGGTCAGCAGCTCGAGATCCCACTGCGGATTCGCCTCGATAAAGCTGCCGATGCGCGGCGTCACCCAGCGCGCCGCGAACGACGACAGCATCGATATCACGAGGCGCCGCTCGCGGTCGCCGGCGCGTATCGCGCGGGTCGCATCGGCGAGTTCCATCAGCGCGGCGCGCACCTGGGTGGCGTAACGGCGGCCGGTTTCGGTGAGGCGCACGCGCTTGCCGTCACGCGCAAACAGCGACACGCCGAGCTCGGCCTCGAGCCCGCGGATCTGGTGGCTGACCGCGCCGTGGGTGACGAAGAGCTCGTCGGCGGCGCGCGAAAAGCTCTCGTGGCGGGCGGCGGCTTCGAACGCCTTGATCGCGTTCAGAGCGGGGAGTTGACGCAGGTCCATCGCAATATTTCTCACATAGACGTGAAAATTGATCGTTTTGCCCAAGTCCTTGCTGCACCTAGGATTCTAGTCAGGAAACGATTTTTGGCGAGGGCCTCATGCGAGAAATTTCCTCTAGCATTGCATATGAAATCCGCACTGGCGACACGCTGCCGCTGAAGGTCGCGCGCAGCACGAAGCTGACCGTGCGCGGCGGCGCGGTGTGGGTCACGCGCAGCGACGACACCAAAGACTACTGGCTGCAGCCCGGCCAGACGCTGCATCTGCGCCGCGGCGAGCGGCTCTGGCTCAGCGCCGAGGGCGCCACGTTCGCAAAGGTCACGTTCTCGGTGCCGACCCGCTGCGACAAGCGCGCGCTGAACTGGTTCGCGCGCATCGGCGAACGCTGGATGATGCGCGTGCGCGGCGGCTGGCGCACGGTTTGAGCGTGGGTGCGGCGGCTGCGCCGCGTCTTATGATGGGGCTGGCGGCGCGCCAGCCCCTCTGCGTTGCGTCCCGTCCCCTCGGGCGCGGTTTCCGAGATTTCGGTAAACTCGCGGGATCATGTGCGCCACCCCGGTTTCTCCGTCTCCTCTAGCTGCCATCGGGCCAGCCAAGCTGCGCTGGCTCGGCCTCGAACCCTACCAGGTCAGTTTCGACGCGATGCGCGCGTTCACCGACGCCCGCACCGCCGACACCCCCGACGAAATCTGGCTCGTCGAACATCCGCCCGTCTTCACGCTCGGCCAGGCCGGCGATCCGGCTCACCTGCTCGCGGCCGACAGCAGCATTCCGCTCGTCAAGGTCGACCGCGGCGGGCAGATCACGTATCACGGGCCCGGCCAGGTGGTCGCGTATCTGCTGCTCGACCTGCGCCGGCGCAAGCTGATGGTGCGCGAGCTGGTCACGCGGATCGAGCAGGCCGTGATCGACACCCTGGCGGCGTATAATCTCGCCGGAGAACGCAAGGCGGGCGCCCCCGGCATCTACGTGGCGCCCGGGCCCGAGGCCGGGTCGCATGCTGGCGCGAAGATCGCGGCGCTTGGCCTGAAAATCCGCAACGGTTGCAGCTATCACGGCGTGAGTCTGAACGTGAACATGGACCTGCTTCCGTTTCTCGCGATCAATCCATGCGGCTACGCGGGGCTCGAAACGGTCGACATGGCGACGCTCGGCGTCGCCGCCGGCTGGGACGACGTGGCGCGTACCCTCGCAGCAAGTCTCACCGCAAACCTCGACGGCAATCCCGCGGCCGTCGCCCAACCGCAGGCCGGTGCGCTCACCGCCTGACTGGATCGAACGAATGACTGACGTAACCGCGAACTCCGCAGCAGCCACCTCCGCGCCCGAAGGCGTGCCGGCCCCCGCCGCCTACGACGCCACCGCGAAACAGAAAGCGCAAGCCAAGACCGCGCGCATCCCGATCAAGGTCGTTCCGATCGAAAAGCTGAAGAAGCCGGACTGGATCCGCGTGAAGGCGGCCACCGGCAATTCGCGCTTCTACGAGATCAAGCAGATCCTGCGCGAGCACAATCTTCACACGGTGTGTGAAGAGGCGAGCTGCCCGAACATCGGCGAATGCTTCGGCAAGGGCACCGCAACCTTCATGATCATGGGCGACAAGTGCACGCGCCGCTGCCCGTTCTGCGACGTCGGTCACGGCCGTCCCGATCCGCTCGACGCCGACGAACCGGCTAACCTCGCGCGCACCATCGCCGCGCTGAAGCTGAAGTACGTGGTGATTACCAGCGTCGACCGTGACGATCTGCGCGATGGCGGTGCGGCGCACTTCGTCGAATGTATCCGTCAGACGCGCGAGCTGTCGCCGGAAACGCGCATCGAAATCCTGACGCCGGACTTCCGCGGCCGCCTCGACCGCGCGCTCGGCATCCTCAACGCGGCGCCGCCCGACGTGATGAACCACAACCTCGAAACGGTGCCGCGTCTGTACAAGGAGGCGCGCCCGGGTTCGGACTACGCGCATTCGCTGAAGCTGCTGAAGGACTTCAAGGCGCTGCATCCGCACGTCGCGACCAAGTCCGGCCTGATGGTCGGTCTCGGCGAAACCGAAGAGGAAATCCTGCAGGTGATGCGCGATCTGCGCGATTACGACGTCGACATGCTGACGATCGGCCAGTATCTGCAGCCGTCGGAGCACCATCTGCCGGTGCGCGCTTACGTGCATCCGGACACCTTCAAGATGTACGAGGAAGAGGCGTACAAGATGGGCTTCACGCACGCCGCGGTGGGCGCGATGGTTCGTTCGAGCTATCACGCCGACGTGCAGGCGCATGGAGCCGGCGTAGTCTGACGCGCTGACGCCTCGCCGCTGTTGCCTCGCCGCTGTTGCCTCGCTTCACGCCCGCAAAAACGAAAAAGCCCGCCGATGTGCGGGCTTTTTTTTGAACCGTTCATCTATCAGTAAGGAAACGACACGTGGCAACTGGGATCGACCGCGGGACCTCCGCGCAATGGCCTTATCCGCGGCTGATCGCGCACCGCTGCGGCGGCACGCTCGCGCCGGAAAACACGCTGGCCGGTTTCGACGCCTGCGTGCGCTACGGCTATCGCATGGTCGAATTCGACGCGAAGCTGTCCGCCGACAACGCGCTGTTCCTGCTGCACGACGACACGCTCGATCGCACGACCAACGGCCACGGGCCCGCGGCCATGCATACGTGGCAGCAACTCGCCGCTCTCGATGCCGGCGCGTGGCGCGGCGCCGAGTTCGCCGGCACGCGGCTGCCGACGCTGGCCGACGCGGCCGGGCGTTGCGCGCGCGACGGCATCGCCGCGAACATCGAGATCAAGCCGTGTCCGGGCCGCGAAGTCATCACCGGCACGCTGGTCGCCCAAGGCGCGCTCGAGTTTTGGCGAGGGCAGACGCCGCCGCTCCTGTCGTCATTTTCGTTCGACGCGCTCGCCGCCGCGCGCGCTGCCGCGCCGTCGCTGCCGCGCGGCATGCTGTTCGAGCAGGTTCCGGCGGACTGGCTGAGCATCGTGCGTGAGCTCGACTGCGCATCGCTGCACGCGAGTCACCGTTATCTGAGCGAGCCGCTGGTCGCGCAGATCCGCGCGGCCGGGCTGCGCGTGCTCGCGTACACGGTGAACGATCCGGCGCGCGCGCGGGTGCTCGAAGAATGGGGCGTCGACATGATTTGCACGGATCGGATCGATCTGTTGAGCTGAACTCGCGCTCGCGAGCTTCGCACCAACCCCTGCGGGTTTTCCCGCAACCGTGCGCGCACTGGATTCCGGATTCCCCGACAGAATTCGTCCGGATTTCCGGAATCCCGGACGGCGCGCGCCGCGCGTTGCCTAAAAACCCATAAAAATCAAGGCTCTCAGTCTGAAATTAAACTGGCATCGACCTTGCGAATTAAAACGCGTGGCCGCCACGGCCCGACATAAAAGCAAGGAGACAACGATGTCCGATTTCCCTTCCCGGTATTTCTGAATTCGTCGTCTTTGCAGCGGCCCGCTGTCGTGCGCGCACGTGACGACGTTTCGGTTGCGTGTCGCGCGTCGCGGCAGGTCATTCGCTCATACCCCTCGCAGGAACCATCGTGAAGAAACCTATCCATAAAGTGCTGTACGTCCAGGTGATCGTGGCGATCATCATCGGCATCGTACTCGGACATTTCTACCCGAACCTCGCCACCGACATGAAGCCGCTCGGCGACGGCTTCATCAAGCTGATCAAGATGGTGATCGGGCCGATCATCTTCTGCACGGTCGTGACGGGCATCGCCGGCATGGAAGACATGAAGAAGGTCGGACGCGTCGGCGGCAAGGCGCTGCTGTACTTCGAAATCGTCTCGACGTTCGCTCTGGTGCTCGGCCTCGCCGCCACGCACCTGCTGCGACCCGGCGCCGGCTTCAACGTCGACCCGGCCTCGCTCGATAGCCGCGCGGTCGCGTCGTATGCGGCGAAGGCGCACGGCCAGTCGACCGTCGACTTCTTCATGCACCTGATTCCGGACACGCTGTCGTCGGCGTTCGCGCAGGGTGAAATCCTGCAGATCCTGCTGATCGCGCTGCTGTTCGGCGCCGTGCTCGCCACGGCCGGTGAGAAGGGCAAGCCCGTCACGAACTTCATCGAAGGGCTCTCGCATATTCTGTTCGGCATGGTGCGCATCATCACGAAGCTCGCGCCGATCGGCGCGTTCGGCGCGATGGCCTTCACGATCGGCAAGTACGGCATCGGCTCGCTGCTGCCGATGCTCAAGCTGATCGGCACGTTCTATCTGACCTCGATCGTATTCGTGGTGGTCGTGCTCGGCGCAATCGCACGGATGGTGGGCTTCAACATCCTGCGTTTCGTCGCGTACATCAAGGAAGAGATGCTGATCGTGCTCGGCACGAGTTCGTCCGAAGCCGCGCTGCCGCAACTGATGCAGAAGCTCGAAAATCTCGGCTGCTCGCGCTCGGTGGTGGGACTCGTGGTGCCGACCGGCTACTCGTTCAACCTCGACGGCACCAACATCTACATGACGATGGCGGTGCTGTTCATCGCCCAGGCGACCAACACCGACCTCTCGTGGGGCCAGCAGCTGACGCTGCTCGCGGTGACGATGCTGACCTCGAAGGGCGCGAGCGGCGTGACCGGCGCGGGCTTCATCACGCTCGCGGCGACGCTGGCCGTGGTGCCGACGATTCCGCTGTCGGGCATGGTGCTGATCCTTGGCATCGACCGCTTCATGAGCGAGTGCCGCGCGCTGACGAACATCGTCGGCAACGGTGTCGCGACGGTCGTCGTATCGGCCTGGGAAAAAGAGCTCGATCGCGCCAGGCTGAACAAGGTGCTGCGCGGCGAGGTGGCGGTCAAAGAGCCGGCCGGCGTTTGAGCCGCGCTCGCCAACCTTGTCGTGACCAGCGCGGACGCTTGAGCATGAAACCGGCGTCCGCGCGTCTTTCCGAGGCGTCTGCTGTCGCTCCGGCGTCCCCGGAGTCTTCGACGCCTACCTCTGGCGGCGAGCCCTTGCCGCCCTATGCCACAATGTCCGATGCTCATCTATCGGACCTTGCGAACGTGACCCGCCGCCTGCTGATTCTCTTCGCGCTCGCAGCCGGGCTCGTGGCGGCATGCTGGCTCACCTACAGCCTTGCGTGGAAAAGCGGTGTCGACACGCTGCGGCGCAACGCCGCCGTGCGCGCCGAGCGCACCGCGAGCGCGCTCAGGAGCACGCTCGAGCGCTACGAATCGCTGCCTTATCTGCTCGCGGAGCATCCGATCGTGCAGGACGTGCTGATCGATCCGAACCCCGCCAACGTCCAGCGCGCGAATCTCTATCTCGAAGACCTGAACCGCCATGCGCGCGCGACGGTCACCTACATCATTTCGCTCGACGGCTACTGCGTCGCCGCCAGCAACTGGCGCGGCCCGGGCAGCTTCGTCGGCGCCGGCTATCAGTTCCGGCCGTATTTCGTCGATGCGATGAATGGCGGCGTCGGCCGCTTCTTCGGCATCGGCACGATTTCGCAGGCGCCCGGCTACTACATCTCGCAGCCGGTGCGGCGCGACGGCAAGATCGTCGGTGTGGCGGTCGTCAAGCTCGACCTCGAATGGTTTCAGGGCGTCGACGCGTCCGAGCCGCTCGTCGTCACCGACGATCATGGCGTGATCTTCCTGTCGTCGGTGCCGGCGTGGAAGTACCACACGATCCGGCCGCTGCCCGGCCGGATCGCCGATTCGATCTATCAGGCGCGCCAGTACGCGCAGCAGCCGATCGAGCCGCTGCCGGTGACGGTCGAGCGCATGCTCGAAGGCAATGCGCAGATTCTGCGGATCGGCGGCGGGCGCCTCGCACCGCGCTACCTGGCGTCGCGGCACGCGATGGGCGAGCCGGACTGGCATCTGATCACGATGTCCCCAGTCGACCCCGTCGATGCCGACGCGCTCAAGGCGACCATCGTCACCGGCTTCGGCTACGTGTCGCTGGTGCTGCTCGCGTTCTACTGGCGCATGCGGCGCGCGCGCGTGCGCGAAGTGATGCGCAGCCGCGCGCTGCTGCAGAAGGCGTATGCCGAACTGAATCAGCGCGTCGCCGAGCGCACCGCGGATCTGTCCGAGGCGAACCAGCAGCTACAAAAGGAAGTCGCCGAGCGCACCCGCGCCGAACAGGAGCTGCGCGCCGCGCACGACGAACTGATCCAGGCGAGCAAGCTCGCCGCGCTCGGCCAGATGGCGGCCGGCATCACGCACGAGCTGAACCAGCCGCTCGCAGCACTGCGCAGTTTCTCCGACAACACCCGCGTGCTGCTCGAACGCGGCGATCAGGCATCGGCGCGCGAGAATCTCGAAGCGATCGCGGCGCTCACCGAGCGCATGGGCAAGATCACCAATCAGCTGAAGCTGTTCGTCGGCCGCGCGCGGCCACGCAGCGCACGCGCGTCGATCGTGCGGGCGCTGCGCAACGTCGTCGCGCTGCTGCAGAAGCGTCTGCAGGGCGTCGAGCTCGAATTCGTGCTGATCGATGCCGAGGCTGACACCGTCGCGCGCACGCCGCTGAATCTCGTCGACGATCATCCGGAGCTGATCGCGAATTGCGACGATCTGCGGCTCGAACAGGTGCTGATCAACCTGCTCGGCAACGCGCTCGACGCAACTGCCGGCATGAACCCGCCGCGTATCACGGTCGAGGTCGAGGCGGGCGCCACGAACCTGTCGATCGCGGTCGGCGACAACGGCCCCGGCATTCCCGACGACGTGTTGCCGCACCTGTTCGAACCGTTCTTCACGACGAAGGAAATGGGCCAGGGGCTCGGCCTTGGCCTCGCGATTTCGTCGTCGATCGCGCGTGATTGCGGCGGCTCGCTGGTCGCGCGCAACGCGCCGCAAGGCGGTGCATCATTCGTGTTGACACTGCGTCGCGCGCGCGTGCAGACCAGTCCTTCGCACGATCCGCTGACGGCGGGCTCCTGATTTCACACTGACGCATCACCCGGAACACGCAATGAACGACGGCCTGCAAGTGCTGTATATCGAAGACGACGAACTGGTGCGGCGCGCGAGCGTGCAGAGCCTGCAACTGGCCGGCTTCGACGTGATCGGCCATGCATCGGTCGAGGCGGCGGCGAGGCTGATCAGCGCGGACTTTTCCGGCGTGATCGTCAGCGATATCCGGCTGCCCGGCGCGAGCGGCCTCGATCTGCTCGCGCAGTGCCACGAGCGCGCGCCCGACGTGCCGGTGATTCTGGTCACCGGCCACGGCGATATCTCGATCGCCGTGCAGGCGATGCGCGATGGCGCCTACGACTTCATCGAAAAGCCGTTCGCGTCCGAGCGGCTGATCGAAACCGTGCGGCGTGCAATGGAGCGCCGCAAGCTCGTGCTCGAAAACCTCGCGCTGCGCCGTGAGCTGGCCGGGCAAAACGCGGTCGCGCCGCGCATCATCGGCCGCAGTCCGGCGATCGAGCAGGTGCGCCGGCTGATCGCCAACGTCGCGCCGACCGATGCGTCCGTGCTGATCAACGGCGATACCGGCGCGGGCAAGGAGCTGATCGCACGCAGCCTGCACGAGCTGTCGCCGCGGCGCGACAAGCCGTTCATCGCGGTGAACTGCGGCGCGCTGCCCGAGCCGATGTTCGAATCGGAAATGTTCGGCTACGAGCCGGGCGCGTTCACTGGCGCGGCCAAGCGACGGATCGGCAAGCTCGAACATGCGTCGGGCGGCACGCTGTTTCTCGACGAGATCGAGAGCATGCCGCTCGCGCTGCAGGTCAAGCTGCTGCGCGTGCTGCAGGATGGCTTGCTCGAGCGGCTCGGCTCGAATCAGCCGATTCGCGTTAATTGCCGTGTGATCGCGGCCGCGAAAGGCGATATGGCCGAGCATGTCGCGGATGGCTCGTTCCGGCGCGATCTGCTGTACCGGCTCAACGTGGTGACGATCGCGCTGCCGCCGTTGAGCGAGCGTCGCGAGGACATCGTGCCGCTGTTCGAGCATTTCCTGCTCGATGCTGCGGTCCGTTATCAGCGGCCTGCGCCGATGCTCACCGATCGCCAGCGTGCGAGCCTGATGCAGCGCGACTGGCCGGGCAACGTGCGCGAGCTGCGCAATGCCGCCGACCGCTTCGTACTCGGCATCGCCGACGAACCGGTGCTGTCGTTCGACGAAGACGACGGGGCCACCCATCCGCTGAAGGAGCGTGTCGAGCAGTTCGAGCGCGCGATGATCGCCGAGGCGTTGGAGCAGGCGGGCGGCGTGGTCGCGGTCGCGGCGGACCGGCTGCAGCTCGGCAAGGCGACGCTCTACGAGAAGATCAAGCGATATGGCCTTGCGGCCAAAGGCGAAGGGGAGCGGTGAGGAGGGAGCGCCGGCGGCGGGAGATTGCGCCGGCGCGTTGCGGACTGCTTGACCGGGCTTAAGCCGCGCCAGCTTTCAGCGCTTTCGCGAGCAACTGGTCGAGTTCCGCGAATTGCGGCTCGCCGACGTAGCGCTTCAGGATCTTGCCGTCTTTATCGACGACGAAGGTGGTCGGCGTGAGCTGCACGTTGCCGAACTGCTTGGCGGCCGAGCCGTCGTCCATGGCGACCTTGAACGGCAACTGACGCGTTTGCGTGTAGTTGGTCACGTACATCGGCGCGTCGTAGTTCATCGCCACCGCGACGAATTCGAGGCCCTGGCCCTTGAAGCGGTTATAGGTCTCGACCATCTGCGGCATTTCTTTCATGCAGGTGTCACAGCTCGTTGCCCAGAAATTGACCAGATAAACCTTGCCTTTCAGGTCCGCGGTCGTGAGCTTCTGTCCCGATAGCAGCGTGAAGGTCGCATCTGGCACGCGCTGTTGACCGGCAAACGCCAGGTAACCGGCGACGGCGAGCGCAATGGCCACGGCCACCGCAATCAGATAGCGAAGCGGGTTCGTGCGCCGGGCGGCGGTCGGTGAATTGGAACTCATGGACGGAACCTCGTGAGTCGCGCGCGGCGCGGAACAATGGGTCGGTGCAATGGCGCTCGGGCCGGTGCTGAATAGCTTTTCCATTGTAGCTGCAATGGGGCGGCTGCGCCGAGGTGGCCGAAGGGTGCGGCTCGGCGCGACGGGCCGGAAGCCGATCAGCGGATAATGGCGTTTTACGCTTCGCAAGCCCGATCTCTTTCGCCCCATGCTCCAAATCGTTCTTCGCGTCTGCCGCTTGGTTGCCCGCGTTTCGTGCCGCTTTCCGTTGATCCGCCGAATTTCCGCCCGCCGTGCGGACGTCTTCCGGCCGGCGGGCCATTTCCTTCGCGCTTTCACGCGACCCGGTCACGCTCGTACCGTGCTCGGCGCGATGACGGCCGCGTTGGCGCTCGGCGTCGCGCTCAGCGCCTGCTCGCCGACCTTCGACTGGCGCACCGTGATGAATAACGACAAGGGCTACACGGTCGACTTCCCGGCCAAGCCGGGCAACGACCAGCGCGCGGTGCAGATCGACGGCACACCCATGCAGATGGCGATGCAGACTGCCGAAGCGGGCAATGCGGTCTTCGCTGTCGGCACCGTGATGCTGCCCGACGACAGCGACGCGACGCAGCGCGCCGCACTCGACTTCCTGCGCGCGGGACTGGCACGCAACGTCGGCGCGACACCCGATGCTCACGCGGTGCAGATCCCGCTGGCGGCGGGCGGCAGGATTCCGGGGCAGGAAATGACGGTGAGCGGCGCCGCGGGCGCCAAACACGAAACGCGCACCGTGTATGCGCGGCTCGTCGCGCGCGGCCGGCACGTGTACCAGGCGGCGATCATCGCCGATCAACCGCTGCCGCAAGACCAGGTCGACCAGTTTTTTTCGTCGTTCCAACTCTACTGAACGCGGTATTTTTGGCCGAACGGACGCGCCTCAGAATGCCGAATGCAGTGAAAGTTCCTTCGCAGGTTTGCGCGCTAATTACCGGTTTACGTTGAGCTTTTTGAGTTACGCGCACAACCTGTGGATAACTCTGTTGAGAAGTCGCCTTCAAAGGCCGCAAAAGCCCATCAGACGGGCCTTTCGTCAAAATCCATGAGCGCAGGGCGTTTTAAAAAAGTCAATTAAATCAATGGTTTGTATGGGTGCCTGTCTGCGCGCTTTCGAGTTGTATCAAAATCTAACAGGATCGTGGCTGTGTGAATAAGTCAAGTCTTGACAGTAGTTTTTTCTCATCATAACGAGCCAAAAGCGCGGCGGTATTGGATTGCCTCGGCGACCTGCGCGGCGCTCGGCATCGCCACGCCAGCCAGATCCGCGACGGTGCGCGCGACCTTCAGTACCCGGTAGTACGCGCGCGCCGACCAGCCGAAGCGCTCGCCGGCTTCGCGCAACAGTGCCTCGCCCGCTGCGTCGGGGCGGCACACATCGTCGACTTCGCGCCCGTCCAGTTCGCGGTTGGTCTTGCCTTGCCGGACCAGTTGCCGCTCGCGCGCAGCGCTTACGCGGTGTGCGATCGCCGCGCTTGCCTCGCCGGCGGTAGCGGCGCGGGCCGCAAGTTCGGTGGCGGTCAGAGCTGGAATTTCCAGCTGGATGTCGATGCGGTCGAGCAGCGGTCCCGACAATTTACGCAGATAGCGCGCCGCAACTTCGGGCGTACAGCGGCAGCGCCCGCCCGGATCGCCGCGCCAGCCGCACGGGCACGGGTTCATTGCGGCGATCAGTTGGCAGGCGGCGGGGAAGTCCGCTTGCCAGGCGGCGCGCGAGATCGTGATGCGGCCGGCTTCGAGCGGCTCGCGCAGCGTTTCGAGCACCACGCGGTCGAATTCGGGAAGCTCGTCGAGAAACAGGACGCCCAGATGCGCGAGCGTGATCTCGCCAGGCTGCGGCGGATTGCGTCCGCCGACCAGCGCCGCCGCGCTCGACGAATGATGCGGCGCGCGAAACGGCCGCTGCCGCCACTGCGACGGCTTGAAGCCGATGCGGCTCGCCGACAGCAGCGCTGCGGAAGCGAGCGCTTCGTCGTCGGTCATGGGCGGCAGCAGGCCGGGCAGGCGCGCCGCGAGCATCGACTTGCCGGCGCCGGGTGGCCCGATCAGCAGCACGTGATGGCCGCCGGCCGCGGCGACTTCGAGTGCGCGCCGCGCGGCGCGCTGGCCGATCACGTCAGCCATGTCCGGCGCCGGAGCGGCGGCGTGCTCGTGGAGCTCGGGTGCGGCGACCGGGCTAAGACGCGCGTCAGGCGCGCCTGCGAGGTGCGCGCATAGCGACGGCAGATCGGCGGCGCCGAACACGTCGACACCGGGCACGAGCGCCGCTTCCGCCGCGCTAGCGGCCGGCAGGTAGAGCTGTGGGGTATGAAAAACCTGTGTGGTTACCTGATCGAGGAGGGTCGGCAACGCGGAACGCGTTTCAGATGATGCGTCGGCGTCTGCGCAGGCGGCGTCTGCGCTCGTCAGAGCGCCCCGCGCGGTGCCGCATGCCATCGCGAACGCGCCCCGCATCGGCCGCAGCGCGCCGGTCAGCGACAGCTCGCCGGCGAACTCGCGATGGAGCAGCGATTCGGCCGGAATTTGCCCGCTCGCGGCGAGGATGCCGAGCGCGATAGGCAGATCGAAACGACCGGATTCTTTCGGCAGATCGGCGGGCGCGAGGTTGACGGTTTTCCAGACTGGTCGCGCCACGTTGTCAAAATGGGGGCGGGGTTTTGCTCTGGGACATTCTTAAAATGTAACAGACCAAACAGCGGCCCGCGAAGTTACAAATCTGTCAAATTGCCTTCAGTGCGCGGCGAGCCAGTCTGACTCGGCGAGGCGAGCGGCTGCGACACCCGGATGCCCGGTTGCGGTTGCGCGTTGTCGGGCTGACGCGATGTCAATTCCCGTCCACAGCAAAAGCGCGCTCGATATCCGCCAAACTGGAGCGAAGGGCTCGTCCGTTGATTCGATGATCGAGAGTCGAGCGATGACCGCTAGCCAACGGTGCATAGCCGATTGAGCCGCTCCCGAGGAGCGTGCGGGTGACCGAACCGAACCGTCCAAAAAGGCTCTCGGAAATAAAGTCCGGGCTCGAGACGGTCGTTAATTGCAGACGAAGGGGCCACAAGACGCAGAACTCGCTCACAAACGTCTCGAGGACCTAGGAGCTTGTTTTATCGTCGTGGTCCGCTGCGGAGGACTCGACTCCGAGCGATTCGCGAATTCCAAGTTCCATAGCATGAAAGCGAAGGCATAATAGCGCGAGGATCTTGCGCAGAACGGTCCAAAAAAACGCAGCAGGATTTGACTTCGATTCAAGTTGACGCAGAAAGGTCTGCGGCGGAATATGAGAATGCTACGCGCATCAGTGCTCGAATTGTCGCGGCCCGAGGGCGCCGTTCTATTTGACTTAACCGCTTTCCCGGCCGGGCCGAGCGCCGTTATAGATCGCATCTCAGACGGGCAGAGCGGCATTTATGCTTGGTTTAGGTCGTTTCGATTTCGGGAGTCGCCGGAGGAGTTCGCCGAGGATTTATTGTCTGCCATTCGCGCGCCCAAGTTCCAAAGCCGCAAGGGCGATGTTGCACCATATTACGAGGTCGAACTGCGGTCAAAAGGAAATATCTCGAAAGGCAAAGAGAGCGAACTGGTCAAGGCGTTAAAGGACGATAAGTTTTTGGCCGCGATGAAGTTCTCGCTTGACTGGTCGATGCTATTCCAAATGCCACTTTACGTGGGAAAGTCGATCAATCTTAAGGCAAGGATCGGTCAGCATTTAAGCGGGGGCAGCATATTGCGCAACCGATTGAAGGAGGCGGGCCTGGATATTGAGCAGACTTACCTGCTTTTGGTGCCTACGCCACCTATAGCCGAGTTTTCAGAAAATGTAAGCGACGACGAAACGGATGAATTAGATATGCTCTCGCCATACGAGGGTTTATTTGAGGAAGTATTTTCGCGACTGTTCAATCCAGGATTTACAATAAGGTTGGGTTAAAAATGAGCTTTGTTCCGCCGATCGTCGACACTCAGGTCGATCAGAGAAACTACAACGTCCCCCTTTACGGGATTAGAGGCGAGTTCTCCCTTTCTCCCACGGTGAAGGTGCCATATTTCACCTGTCTCATGGATCTGAACCGAGTCACCGCTGAGCTAAAAACCCACGAAGAGGTAAATCCATCCCTAGATACCATCTATAGCTTGGAAGAACTGTTCCAGCGACAAATCGACATCGAGCGAGTAAATCGCGAGATCGTAGATGGCTATCTTCGCTTGCCGAATAAGCTGAAATTCTTTAATAGTTTAACGATCGTCTTGCTGCCGAAGGATAAAGACGGGAAGATCGTATCGCAGTTTGAAAACTACGAAAACAACGATCCACCGATTCCGGATCCTCAATTCGGCGCATTTGACGACTTTTTTGCGGAAGGAAAAGCTGCTGATCGAAAAGCAGTTTTCGGAGGGGTTCAGTTTGTAACTACTAAGACTGAAAACCTCGCGCGACTACGGTGGGATAAAAAGCGAGTGGACGCTGTCGCCGTTGATGGTCAGCACCGCCTCCGAGCTTTGAAATTATGGATGGAAGGTAAAAATCAGCAGCTGAGTGAAATCGAACGTCCAACACGGATTCCGATCATTTTCCTCATGCTTCACAAAGAAGCGGGTTTTGTCGGCTCCGCTAACGGAGGAACGTCTGGGATCAAGGGTATTGCACGTGAGATCTTCACTGATCTGAATAAAAACGCCCGCGAGGTCGATCTTGCGACACAGATCATTCTGGATGACCTCAGCGTCGAATCATGTTGTGTTCGTTCCTTAGTCACCAAGACGACCTGCACTGACGATGATGAACTTCTCCCGTTGTCGCTGCTTAGATGGCAAGAGGCGAACAATCGGTTCGACCAAAAATACTACTTAAACTCGTTGGTTAATCTTCATTTGCTTGTTCGCGAGCTGATCGACTTGAAGACATTCAATCCAATGGTGAAGAAAGAGGTTTTGGATTTCATCAAGAGTGTATCTCGGTCACTTGGAACTGGAGAACCACGGCAGCTAATGCATCAAGGCGAATCTCTGGAAGACTACTACCGTAGACAGTACTTTGATGATGATGGCGACGACCCGGTTGCTCCATTCACCGGTATCCCTCCCAACTATTTACCGGCCGCAGTTGAAGGATTCTCCGAATCCTTCAAGCCGTGGCTTTTATCGTTGCTTCGGCGGTTTGCGCCCTACAGTAAGGTGATCGAGTACGCCCGTAATCATAATCTGATTGAAGGCGAATTTGGTCAGTACTTGTCGCAACCACGGGGACACCAGGAAGCTTTAGCGAAGGACCTGCAGTTTAATCACGGTGATCATTGGAAGAAGCTTGTTATCGACGACCACAGCTCAGCGATCGAAAAGATCAAAGGCGTGGGACAAGACCCTTTGGGCGAACAGTGGGCATTCAAAACCATCTTTCAGAAGGCGTTAGTTAGGCTCGGACAAAGCCTCTTTGTCGAGGCGCCTGAAGACGATCGAACGCGTTTTGGCGACGTCAACGATTACATTTACTTTTTGGACAGGCTCTACGAAGCCGATGTTCTTCGGGTTCACGCTCCGCTGCCGGGGGCGACTCATGAGCTTTGGACCTTCATCGCCGTGAACTACGGTAGCCGAAAGATAAGGGTTTCAGGCGCAAGCGAAGCGAGAATTCTTGACTTGCTTCGGCTTTGGTATTTCGGATGGCGTTTTGCGAAAAGCACCGGTCAAGATCTGACAATTTCGAAGACAAATGGTGAAGGAGATTCAGAAAATGAATCCGTTGTTGATGCGGCGAGTATCCTGAAACACTTCTGCACTAAGGGTTCGCAGTTAAAATGGCCCGGCGTCTTTGACAGTACTGAGAAGCTGTATGGACTGTTTTCTCCTCAAAATGCGGCCTCTGTCATCAAGGGAAGTGAAGATCTATCCGACAAAGAGTGCGACCGCATTGCAAGAGCGCGGTTGAAGCAGATTTTTCTTGAAGGCCTCAAGCCATTTGCGGCATCGAACGACGCAGATTAAAGGACGGCGCGTTAGTCGAGCGCTGCACCCTGTTCGAGAATCGTCGTCGACCAGATGTAGCGCTTTTTTCGTTGCAGTCATCGCGGCGGGCAGGCGCTGATGGCTTATGGCGTCATGTCGCACCGACCGTCTGCAAGCCGCTTCATGAGCTACTGCTTCGACATTCGGACAGGTGATTAAGTAATGTAATCGCTACATAGCTCGATAAAAGGCCGCTTCTAGGCTCAAAACTTAGCGAGCGTGACCCCCTCACGTCGGATCGAAAGCCTATCCAGGACTGTGGAAGTTAAAAATGACTTCCAGGTCGCAGGAGGAAGTGATAAAATGCCGGGGCATATCCGACATTTGCAACCTTCCATGGACGAACAGGGCTACTTCCATACGTTTCCTGCGGCTCAGGGACGGCAGGCGGGGCGAGACTTCTATATCGCCATGTGTCCGCTACGCATGATTCCCCGTCTCTTTGTTTTCGACGAGGAGGAGGTTCCGCCTGAGCTGCGGGCTCAGCGAACCTTGAATCGAGCGCGCGTGCCCGAAATAGCGCACTACCTTACAAGCAATCCGAAGTCGTATGTTCTATCTGCACTCACCGCTTCAGTCGATGCGGAAGTGCGCTTTGTCTCATTTGACGAGGACCGTCACGGCTCGTTGGGCTTGCTTCAAATTCCAATGGATGCGCGGATCCTCATTAACGATGGCCAGCATCGGCGTGCCGCCATCGAAGAGGCAATACGCGAAACGCCTGAATTGGGGCAGGATAACGTTCCAGTCCTGTTCTTCGTGGACGAAGGTCTCGCGAGAAGTCAGCAGATGTTTGCGGACCTAAATAAATACGCAGTGCGTCCCAGTAATTCGCTTGGAACACTCTATGACTTTAGAGATCCGGGATCGGACCTTGCCCGTTACCTTGCGGCTGAATGCCTCGCCTTTCGAGGGCTGACTGAGATGGAGAAGTCGAGCATATCGAATAGGTCCACGAAACTGTTCACATTGAGCAGCATCAAGCACGCCAGTCGGGCGCTGCTCCGGAAGCAGGTCAAAGACGAAGTCTCTATAGAAGAAAAGCTGGTCGCTAAGGAGTACTGGGATGCCGTGGCAGACAATATTCCTGACTGGGGAAGAGCTCGAACACGCGAGGCGTCGACCGCAGAATTGCGTCAGGAATTCATTCACGCACACGGTGTAACTCTGCAAGCGCTCGGCATCGCCGGAGCTGAGTTGCTATCTAGGCGGCCACGTAATTGGAGAGGCGCATTAAAGGCCCTGCGGCAGTTGGATTGGTCGCGCTCCAATCAAAAACTTTGGGAGGGCCGAGCCATGGTGCATGGACGAATTAGCAAGGCGTCTACGAACGTCCAGCTGACAGCGAACAGCATCAAAACTACTTTGGGCCTTTCTTTGTCGCCGGACGAAGCTGAGCTCGAGAAGCAACTCCAGTGATTACCTTCGCTCACTGATTGAACCTTAATTTTATGGAACACCTCCAGCTTTCACGCGACGATATCGTGCGTGTCTACGAAGCCGACTCTCGGCCTTGGGTCATTGGTTACAGTGGCGGTAAGGACTCCACCGCGGTCGTCCGACTTGTCTTCGAGGCGCTTGAACTGCTACCGCAAACGAAGCGTACGAAACCCGTCTACATCGTTTCGTCCGATACGCTCGTTGAGACGCCGCTTGTGGTCAATCTGATCCGCGAGACCTTGGCAAGCTTGCGAACGATGGCCTCCACGAAGGGACTTCCAATCGAAGTCGCGGAGCCGGTAACTCCAAAGGTCGCGGAGACTTTCTGGGTGAACTTGATCGGCAAGGGATATCCTGCTCCAACACGTCAGTTCCGCTGGTGTACCGAGCGAATGAAGATCGATCCCGTCAGCGAATTCATCACGGAGAAAGTCGCGGCTCACGGGGAAGTCGTCGTTGTACTTGGCTCGCGCATGCAGGAAAGCGCCTCCCGCGCGCAGGTGATGAAGAAGCATCGCATCCAAGGGTCGCGGTTGGCACGCCATGTCTCGCTTCCCAACGCTTATGTCTTCACGCCGATCGACCTGTGGAGCGCGGACGACGTGTGGGAGTATCTCTTCTCCGGGCCGGCCCCCTGGGGCGGAGACCATCAGGCGCTCTTCGATCTTTATAAAGATTCAAACGCGGGCGAATGCCCTCTTGTCATCGACACGAGTACTCCGTCTTGCGGAAATTCGCGTTTCGGATGCTGGGTTTGCACGGTCGTGCAGAAGGATCGAGCGATGGACGGTCTCATCGAGACCGGTCACACATGGATGATTCCGTTGCGCGACTTCCGGAATCAGCTGCATGCCACAACGTCGCCTGAGCGAAAGAGCGAGTTTCGTAACGCCCGTCGAAGAGACGGGTCGATTACCGTGTTCGTCAAACAAGAGGGTACGGAACCGGTCAGCAAGCACGTCCTTGGGCCGTACCGGCTTGAATACCGGAAGCAGTTGCTCCGGCAGCTTCTCGAGAATCAGCTGTTGGTCAACGAGAACAATCCTGGTGCCGAATACGAGCTGATCACGAAGCCAGAGCTCGAGCGCATTCGGGTCGAGTGGCGACAGGATCCTAACGAACCCGACTGGGAAGATTCGGTCCTCGCGATCTATCACGATGTCGTGGGCAAGTCGCTCGACTGGGACGTCAACGACGACTTTATTTTCACGGGCGAAGAGGCACGACTCATCGATCGGCTCTGTGCGGAGCAGAGTCTTCCTAGACAACTGCTCATGAAACTGCTTGAGCTTGAAGTGTCGTATGAAGGCTACGCCCGGCGGTCCAACTTGCAGCGAGAGTTGTCCGAGCTCCTGTCACGAGACTGGTCCGAAGATGCAGTCGCCGTGCGTAGAGAGACCGAGAAGAAAGTGAAGATCGGTAGCTACGTGAGGCAGGAAGAGGATTTGTTGAAAAAATACGCTGAACTTGGAAAGGTGTTGGGCGATGCTGCTTGAGCGACTAACAATCAACGACGTTGGAACGTATCGAGGTCAGCACGTCATCGACCTCGTTCCCCGGACAAAATACGGTGCGAAGCGGCCGATTGTGCTGTTTGGCGGCCTGAACGGTGCCGGAAAGACGACGCTTCTAAGCGCTGTGCGGCTCGCGCTGTATGGCCGCCAATCGGTCGATATGTCGGTTACGCAGAAGGACTATTATGCGTTCCTGAGGGGCCTGATCCACGCGCCGGCGAACCAGCTCGTCCGAGCCGACAGAGCATTTATTGAGCTGGAGTTCGCATACGCTCGGTTCGGAGAACGGATCCACTATCGCGTGCAGCGTAGTTGGGTAGACCGAGGCGCGGCAGTGGACGAGACGCTACGAGTTTTTCAGCGCGACACCGACGCGCCTCTCTTGACGGGCGAGCAGGCGCAGGCATTCCTCTCTCAACTTGTCCCTGAAGGCGTTTCGCAGTTCTTTTTCTTCGACGGCGAGAAAATTGCCGAGCTCGCCAACGACGACGGCAACGAAGTTTTGGCGGACGCAATCCGTCGCCTCTTGGGCCTCGACGTTGCGGATCGTCTTTCCAGCGACCTCGGTATTTACCAGCGCAATCGGAAAGCGGCGGACATGCACGACGGCGCAAAGACCGAGCTGGAAGCGCTGCAGCAACGTTACGACGAGCTCATGCAAGACATTAGTGCCGCGGAAAAGACGCTGACGAACGAGGTCTACCCGCAGCTTGATGCAAAAAGGCTTGAGATGGAGCGTAAGCAGGCTGCGTTAAGTGATCGTGGTGGCGCGTGGGCAGTGGACCGCAACGCGATCGTCCAGGAACTCGAGGAGCTCCGTCACAAACGCACAGTACAGGAAGAACGCCTCCGCGAACAATTGTCCGGATTGGCTATCTTCAACCTTGTACCGAAGCTGTCAGGTGCAGTTTTGGAGACGCTCGAGGAGGAGCACGCACGATCCGAGCGCGCCGCAGTTGGTCGTGCGCTTACGTCAAAGATAAAGACTCTGAAAACGGAGCTCGGCAAGATCGAAGAAATTCGCAAAAGCAAGCGTATTGTTAACGCGTGTGTCGACAATTGGCTCGAGGCACTGTCAGGCGATTTCGCCGCTGGCAGCGAGAAGTCTTCGCTGCACGGATTGACCGCTGCCGACGTGTCGCGATTCACTGACGCGTTCAAGCGAGGAGCGGTATCGGGTGCTCGAGAGTTGTTTGCAACACATCAAGCCGCCGAGAACATCGTGCAGCGCGAGGTGGATTTGCAGGATCGACTCTCGCACGCCCCCTCCGATGAGTCAATTCGCGACGCGTTCGCTGAGCTTCAGGAAGCAACGAAGGCAGTTGCTGAACTCGAAATCCGGAAGCGGACACTGCTCGAGTCCATTCGCAGTCAGGTCTGGGCCGCCATTGACGTGACGCGCAAGCAGAAAAAAGCCGAAATGCGTCTCCAGCAAGTTGGCACCTCAACGCAGGCGGACGTGTTAGCCTCGGATATCCAGAGCGTTTTGACATCGTTCAAGACAGTGGCGGCGGAGGAGAAGTGCAAACTACTCCGGATGCACTTTGTTCGTGCTTTCAAGCGCTTGGCGAGAAAGGACGACATCGTTACCGATGCGCGAATTGACTCGAAGACCTTCGAGCTGACTTTGAGCGATCGGCATGGCGCACCGATACCGAAGAAGCGGCTTTCGGCGGGCGAGAAGCAAATTTTCGCGATTGCGATGCTCGAAGCTTTGGCAAAGACCTCTGGTCGAAATCTGCCCATCATCATTGACACGCCGCTCGGCAGATTGGACAGTCACCATCGAAGCAAACTGGTCGAGTCGTACTTCCCTGTAGCGAGCCACCAGGTCATCGTATTGTCGACCGATACGGAGGTCGACCAGGTGTTCTATCAAGGGTTGCAGCCTTATATCTCGCACGCGTATCACTTGAAGTACGACCAGCAGCAAGGTTATACGAGCGTCGACGAAGGCTATTTCTGGAAGCGCGAGGAAGGTGCCAATGCTGCCTAAGAGAATTCGCATATCGAAGTCCGCAGCGGACACTTTGAAACTGCTCAAAGCGCGGACCGGTGTAACTCCCAATATCGTTTGCCGAATGGCCCTCCTCATCTCGCTTGAGGGCGGGAAAGACGGCGGCCTGAAGGTAACGGACGCAACCGGTAGCGAGTTCAACTCCCCCACACTCTTTGGCGAATATGGTCTTCTTTTCGAGTGTTTGGTTCGTCAAGTTCATGGTGACCTTGATAGCAAGACAGCCGCGGCCGTGCTAGCGAGCCATATCGATGACGGGCTTGAAGTCCTAAGGAAGTCACGATCCTTATTGGACCTCGTTCGACACAGCGGCCTCAACGGGCAAGCTGTAGCCGCATAAACCCCGGATACCGGGTCGGCATTGACGTGTCAGTCGGTATCTTGGTAACGGCGGGTCAGGATCAGCGGCACGTGTTACTGCTGTCTCTAGCTCAACGCTTGGCAAAAACTGATTTGGTCGACAGGCTCGCATAGCAAATCGCGTTCACTTGGCTAAGAAAGACGATCGCTAGCACGAAAGGGGCGAGGCATTAGCTTCCCATCGGTTGAGCGAACCATCATGTAGGCTACTCCCGCTGGCTCGTTCGAGTAGCTAACATGAATGGGGCGATCTGGCCCATAAAAATAGAGACGGTCGAACGGAGTGTGGTCAATGATCCACAGTGCCACCTCGTCCATAGCCTCGTCGTCGACGATGAAGTCACAAGCGGCGCCGCCGCGTTCGCATAACAATTTGCCTCGCGAAGAGTGTTCACAGGCGGCGTGTTGGTCTAGTTTCGGCGCGATGCCGCTTTGAATCTGCTTCGAGAGTTCGGGTGAAGAAAAGCCATACGTAAGTCGAATCGGGCCAAAATAGTCGATCACTGGGTCGAGGACATGTACGGCGAGGGCGTGAAGTGCGTTGTATGTCGAAACATTGAGCGGTAAATTCGACAGGCCCAGTCGAGTACGCGTTTCTCCGCATTCAATCAGCGCTCGATAGGTCAGCCGGGTTCCGCACAACGCGTCTAAGTCAGGAAACGTCACGCTGGGTTCGACGCTGAATCCAGCGACGCGTAGCCTGTGCGTTTCTAAGATTTCTTCCAGTTGCTCCAACGCTGGACCGAATTCCTTTTCACCCGGTACCCCGATTCTGTCGAGCGCTTCATCGAAGGCTTGCTGTTCCGCGTATCGAGGATACTCTTCGTGCAGGTAATGGCTCTTTCGATAAAGCAGCGGCATCGGATATTCTATGGTTCCGTAATCGAACACTTGGTAATCAAGCTTTCGCAGGAACACTTTGATCCGACGCCGCAGTCGTGGTAACGGCGCTATGTCGAAATCCGCGTATTCCATCAAGCTGAGCTTTCCAGAACAGATGTGGATTTTGATGAGCTGAACATCGCTGATCGAATCCCACAACCGAAGACCGCAGTAAACATAAAAGCGCAGGACGGCCGGTAAGCGTTCCACCAAGGAGACGTGCACTTGAAGCGAATGCGTCCCGTCGAGATGCCCGAAACCTGCTGAAGCCGCCATTTGGCAAGCGTCGAGAATTACGTTCGGATCTGCAGCATTTTTCATGAGACGCAGTGCCGCATCCTGAGCTACCCTATAACTTCCGAAAAATGCTTTGATATCGCGTTGAAGCTGTCGCTCTAAGCTTTGGAAGGGCGGCTTGTCGTCGAAACGTTGGATGGCTAGTGTCAAGCTGAGCTCCTCGGCACGAAATCGCGCCGCGGTCTCCAAGAGCTTGAGATCAAAGTGCCTTCCGAGCTTGCGTAGCGCTTTGTTGACGCTACCAAACCGCGCGATCGTCGCGGCGCAGTCCGATACTTCGTCTGCTTCCGGATACCGGCCAAGTTCTAGCGTTGCATTCCATAGAGGCTCGAGCTGTTCCTTCTCTGCGATTGCCCGTGCGTCTGCTGTGCTCGTTCGGCTTGCCGTGGCCACTGGTTGGACGAGGTGCGGCCGATGGACTCGGGACAACGTTCGTGATATTCCGTGGCGCCTATATCGACTAACGATGAAGCGCTGCTCTGCGTCAGACGTCGCAAAGACGAATGCAATTCCCGGCCCGACCATGAAAACGTCTCGGCCGAGTGTCATTTCAAGATAATCTCGAAACTCGCTCTGCGTGAAATACTTCTGGAAGGTTTCTCGCGATGTCAGGACGCCGTCTCGAAAGGGCGTTCCGCCGTTTTTGCCACTATCTAGCATCACACTAACCGAAAGCACCTCGTTCGCTAGCGAAAAAGCTTTGGTCAGTGCTTCTACCCGTTCAGCTGGATCCTCGATGACATTGACTACAAAGCCGAGATTGACAACATCAGCTTTCACAAGTGATTCAGCTGGGCGGTAGTATGGATCCCACCCCGATGCGGAGATCCCGGCATTGATTAGGGTATCGATGTCGCCCCCTCTTCCGCAGCCGTAGTCGAAAAAGCTCCTCCCGGATTCAAGATATCCGTGCCTTTCCAACAGTTGTACAGGCGCGGATATCGCCGTGCGAGAAAGAGCGGTCAAATGTCTCGAGACCACCTTCGCGTCAGAGGCGCCAGCAGATATCCCTTTTACCGTGGATACGTCGTTGCCCAGCGGTAAGATCGAGTGTGCGACTACATGAAGACTCTTTTCACTGAGCAGTTTCTCCCAATTCGCGGCAAAACCAATAATCCTTGTGTCATCAAACAAGCCGAACGCTTCGGCGCTCGCGGTTAATTCGGCCCAGGCGGAATAGCTCGGGTGTTTATCCCCGACGAGGAGTTCCTTCCTGTGCAAGATGGGCGGATTGAGCGAGTCTTCATAGTGCCGAATCGAAATTGGCTCACGAGCACCGTCAGGGAACCCCCACGAACATGCCAAGCTCGGAAAGGGATCCTCGAAAAACTGAGGGTAGTCGAGGAGGGTGACGCGTTTAGTACGAGAGTTGTACTTCGCTACGTTCGGATTGGCGCCGATGCATGATGACAGTGCGTAAACGGCCGCCCTTATCCGCGTCCTGATTTCCACGTCTCGAACATCATCGAGAACCGAAAGGTGAATATAGAACTCGTCGGCTATCGTCTTACCAATGGCACACATTTGCTCACCTAGATATGATCGAATGCGTGATTGAGTGTAATTCGTCGATGCGGGCCTAGGAAGGAATTCGTCAGATGGGAGGGGGCCGCGCTCTCAGGAACGCAATGGTCGATATCGAGTACACCGACGAGTCACACCGGTGACCAATTACGCGAGAATCCTTGAAGGTAGGCTTGTGCGCACAGTGCTTCTAGCGTTTTCTCAAGTCCGCCGACACTTTGGTGAAGGAGCTGAGTTAGAGAAAACGAGATTTTTTTCCCGAACTCGGATGCGGCCAACAGCGAATGATTCGAGTTCCGCTGGCACAAAAGTTGAAGATAGTAACGGTCAGGAATCTTGTCGCCCTTTTTCACGTTGCAAGTCTCGCATGCCAACACGAGATTCCATGCTGCATCGTCGAATACGAATGCCCACGGTATGACGTGGTCAACGTGTACGGCTTCCGGTGCACTCCGACGGCAGTAGAAGCAGGCATTGTCGAGCGCCCGAAGCGGTTGCGCCCACTTCGATACGCTCCCTCGCCTCCGCCCGTCGAACTTGACCTTCGCGAGTGCACGCGGTGAATGATTGTACTGCTCAATCTGTTCAGCCCACCCCGCGAGAGTCGCTTGCATCAGCAGAGGCTCGAAAACAGCAAGAAACGCTCGCTGTTCGGGCGGCACTGCAATAGCGCCGTTCGTTCGGGCTTCGAAGATCTTCGCCTCGATCCCAGTGTTGAAACGCGGAATGACTTCCTTGAATCCGGCCGTTGTGACGAAGTCGACAATTTCATTGACTTCGGGCAGCAACCGGTTCCACCTAATGCTGACCGACTGACTCATGTCCCGTATTCGCCGGACAACGTTCGGTTCCTGAATCTCGACCGCGGCTTGCTTGAGACGAAACTGCCTCACTTGATACCAATAGTAGGACACGAGCCGCGATGCTAGGCGCTCGCGAGCAATCAGGAGTTCTCCATCGCCTTGCGCTTCGCTTGCCTCATCCAAAATGGCGCGGGCGAGAGCAAACTTGAGCGTGCTCGTTTTGCTCGAACGAAGCATATTCATCCACGCGTGTACGTACTGGTCGATGCCGATGTAGTTAGAGCTCAAGTGCATGTGCTGCTTGGATCCCCTGTTCCAATCTTGTTGAAATGCGCTAAATGCATTTAACGCGATCTGGGTTGCTTCCTAAGCGCCGGTTCGCGGCTAAGTGTCCCCCGAAGCAACGCTCGCAGGTGCACGTAATTGACCGCGAGGGACCGTCTCAGACAAGGCGGTTCTCAAGGCCACTACGGAAGCGGTGCGCCCAAAGTCAAGTCCAAAGGATTTCGCCAAAGTTCGGGAAAAATCGATAAACCTCGCTGTATGTTTGTATCTCTGATTTTGAGACGCCAGGACATTCCAGTGATATGCCAGCTGGGGCTGGCAGTTGCGAATTAAGGTGCTGTATTTCGCGACCAGTCAAACACGGGACGCGGATCGTATAAGCCTCTGCACCAGTTCGCACGAAGTCCAGCCCATCGAACGAACATGCTTCGCAAAGCGAGCGCTCGGCCTCGCTGACAAGGATGATGCCGACCGTGAGCATGAGCGCGTTATCTTTATAGTGAAAATGTGCGAACTGTTGGAGGAATAATTTGTGTTCGCCTAGCAGGGTTGCGTTCCTTACCGCTATCTGTTCCGCAAGTTGATTCATAAGAACGCGATAGAATACCGTTGCTACACCCTCTTTCCTAAGCGAGCGGCCTTGTGTGCCGGGGGGCACGCGCCCGGGTAAGTTTTCCTTCAGCTTCGCTAGCCGATAAGCTCCGCTATCAAACGCGTCGCCGGTCTCTCGCTCAAACTGGCTTCGAGCTTCTTCGTTCGGCTCGGCCTCTGGTTGTGCGTTAACGGAAACGATCAAAACGCTGCCGCTTCCCGCGTTCGCGCAAAAAGTAGCAACGTCAGAGAGCACACTAGAGTTAAGGCGACCATCGTAATCGAGCCAAACAATACTTCGTTTGTCCCACTGTAGCGTTGGAAGAATGTCCTCAGACTCACCGAATTTCAAATCGATAGAGCGAAATGGCTTGTTGAACTCGAAGCATTCCTTCGCATTCGTATCCCGCTCGATACTGACCATATCGTCGATTCCCAATGCTCGATGAACAATTTGGAAATCACTAAAGTAGACTGATCCAAAGCCGATGTATCGATAGTTCTCCACACGTTCAAATGGATATAGTCGTCGGAAAAGCTCGCCTAACATGCGACGTTCCGTCGCTTTAGCGGGGCGCACTGAATAGTTGATTTTCCTGAACGACGGCATCAATCTTCCCCTTCGTACTGTAGATAGTAATCGAAGGAGCGCTCGCCAACCTCTTTCAGAGTGGTCACACCCAACAGTTTCTTGGCCTTTTCTATTTCACTCACCGGCTTGGTGTATTGAATTCTGCCAACGCGCGGGCCAAGAGGTGTCTTTCTGATATCTGCGCGAAAGGTCGATACGCTTGATACTTCGCGGATATCTTTCGAGGCGGCAGCTTTTATATTCGCATCCAGTATCCCTTCTTCGACCACTCCTTCGCTTTGCTCTTTTGCGATGTTCGAAAGGAACGAAATGATCGGCTTGCTCAGTTCGATCATTTGCTGCTGAACCGCTTTATAGAGCGCAGAATCGACGTCGATTCCTGTCTTGGTCGTGGTCCAAGGAAGTAGTGAGGAGACAGTTGATTCGAAAAATGCGTATCCTCTGAAATAAGCAAAGTCCGGATGATACTGGCGCATACCGTGACTTGGGCCCCATATCGTCTCGGAGGTTTTGTCTGCTTTGACGATGAGCCGTCCGTTACAGAAAATGTACCAGCCCCCTTGGGGAAGCGAGCGTTCGGATAATCCGGCGATCAACTTGACGGAGACACCTGGTCCGCTCCCGCCGTCTATCTGCTGGCGGTTGTAGTCCAAAGTTTTGGCTGCTGGGTGCAGCTGTGTTGATTCAAGCAAAGATATCTTTTCGAGCTGAACCGGAATATTGTTGACGATGATCCCAAGCCCTTTTTCGATGCTTAAGAGATGAGCATCTTTGATCTCCGACATTAGCTGCACTATGAAATTTTCCAGGCTAAATGCAGTTTTGATGGACTCGTGAAGCTGAGAAACCACAATCTTGGTTCCGCGTTCGTCCTCGGGTACTGCAGGAAGACCTTCATGAACGGAAGCGAAGCGAAAGTGCCAATCACTGGGATCTTCTTCCTCCTCCCCTAACCACTCGTTTACGTCAACTTGAAGATCAAACGTTTCAGTTTCGCACCTGCTAACTACCTCGAAATAGTTGCCTAGCTTAAAAAATGTGCGTTTCATCCCCACGCCGAACAAGCCCATGGAGTTGGGTGTATCTTTCGCCTTCTTTGGGCGGCCGAACCTAAAGGCGTAATCGCGTGCAATTTCAACGGGAATCCCACCGCAGTTGTCCGTGATGCTAAATGTATTTGCATCCAACTGTAACTTGACCCAAAGACCGGTGAAGTCACCGCCGGGACAGAGGCGCTTTG
This sequence comes from Paraburkholderia sp. BR13444, assembly GCF_040948755.1. Classification (NCBI taxonomy): domain Bacteria; kingdom Pseudomonadati; phylum Pseudomonadota; class Betaproteobacteria; order Burkholderiales; family Burkholderiaceae; genus Paraburkholderia; species Paraburkholderia sp. BR13444. Next base: position 112,521 of record NZ_JBFPKM010000008.1, read on the forward strand.
CACCATCGACGCAATTGTCGAGGAGGTCAATGATGGCTCTGGTAAGTTGGACATCCCTCGTCAACATGTGAATGAAGAATTCTTTGCTGGGCGATGCATTGATCCTGAACGCCGAGTCGCCTGGAAGAGACACTGTCATACCTTTTACTGGGTTGTTTTTTTTGAAACGCCGGCTGCGCTACTTTTTGCAAAGTGAAACGTCGTTTGCGGCTTACCCGCTACGAACGCAGGAACTGGATTCCAGAAGATTTCGGCCGACCCGGGGGCTGCATGCCGCTACTGACAAAATGCGCTCGTGGGTAAGCCGAGAACGCTCGGGAGTTATGTGGTTAAGCATGTTCTCATAATTCTCTTTTCCGCGATTTCCTTCATCGCGCCTTGGACAAATCCTCGGCCGCTTGTTGCGGTTGCATAGTCAGATCGTATCTCTGCTTAAGGAATCAAACAGGTTTCGTTCAGCACCAAGAAATCTGTCGTACGAGGAACACTTGAGCAGTTTTAGAGATGTGCACTTTCAAAAGTGGTTTCGCTCCCTTGCATCTACAAGCAATTGACTCTCCTATTTGGCAGATGCGGTGGTGGACGATGAATCTCACGTTTTTGAGCTACTTGTTTTCGTGGCCGATATTTTCCTCGAAAGTCTTGGGTACGTCGAGGCGTTGCTTCAAGCAGTGCGTAGTATGCGGGGCGGAACGTGGTCGTCGGAAACAGTTCGTTCGGTCAGCATTAGGCGGGAAGGCTGCGGGCCCTCCGAATGGGCGACCAGATGAAATGCCGATCCTCGATTCGCCGAGGGTTGTGCACGCTCAGGCGAGGCGGCGCAAGAGCGTGCACTGGTCCCTGGTAAAGGCCCAAGCTTTTCGAGCGGATACCTCGCCATCCTGCGTGTGGTACTCCTGTTTGGGCGTCAAGGGAGACTGACGGTCTCGACGTCCCTGAAATCGAATGGGATTAGGGCAATTTGAGATCTGATTTTTGCCGCTCTGCCTCCTCGTGTCTATGCTGGGGCCGTATATGCCGGTGCACCACTAGATGTCACCGCCCGCAGCCTTATAGGCGGCTGGCGATGCCAAAAATACCTCAATGTCGGCAACCCGCCATCCCACAGAGCGGGCTCCGAGGTGCACCGGTTTCGGAAACGTTCCCGCCTTCATGCGCTGATAGATGGTTGACCGCGACAGACCCGTCTCGCGCTCGACGTCTGAACGACGCATGATCGCATTGGGCGGTCGTCGAACGGTTTCCGGTTTGGTCTCTGTCGCCCCAGCGGGTGTTGGTGGTGTGTGCGGCAGATCGTCTTGGATACGCGCCCGACGGCCTGCCATCAAGCCGAGTTCGATCAACATGGTGCCAAGCCGGTCACTGGCGGCACGCCATTGCGCGAATGCTTCACAGTAGCGGGCTTGCGATTCTCCATTGACAAGGTCTAGCACCCCTGCGTCAGACAACTGCTTAGCGACTGACGGCCAATGCGCCAGTGCGGAGGGAGAGAGCCTTGCGAGCCATTTCGCACCGTCAGCGTGGAAATCGGTGCGTGCTGCTAGCGGCCCGCGAAATTGGACAGACGGCCGGCCAAGCCTTCGTTCGTTCATGTCAAGCCCCTTGTAAACCGCAGCCGATTAACGCGCGGACGCGACGCATTGCCCGGCGAGCCCGTGGCAGGAGTCCCAGACGCCGGCGATCCCGCGTCAGAGCTGGGGCGCACAGGATAGCGAGCTCGAGCGGGTTGCAATGGCAAGCAACTCTGCGCTACTGCCCGCTATCATCTGGCTGGCCGTTGAAACGCCAATCCGCCGGGGAGAAATCGTTTCGCTGCGATGGGAAAATGTAGATCTCACGCGGCGGGTCGCGCATCTGCCAGCCAAGAAAACGGAGACACCCGCGACGTGCCGTTGTCGCCCCGAGCTATCGTAGTCCGTCAAGCTCTGAAGGACAATCGCGCCGAAACGAGTATGCCCCAAAAATCGCCCTCACAAGCGACGACGTAAGCGACGATAGGCGGAGGGTTATTGATTTGCACCGACGCTGTCACTAGGGCTGTCGCGCGTGCACGCAAGAACTACCTAGAAGCATGCAGAGAAGCCAGCCGACGGGCTAATGGGAAGTTTCTGACAGACCTCCGCTTTCATGACCTCAGACATGAAGCAACGCCGTGGCTGGCATCAATCTTCCCATTGCACGAGCTAAACAAGATGCGGGCCACAAAGATCCACGCATGCTGATGCGGTATTACGTCCGCGCGCCGAAGATCTCGCCAAGAAGCTTCAATGATGCTTCGCGGCCTCGTCCGTCGCCGCGGAAAACGTCCGTCGATGTCTGGGTTCTTCCGACGATGGAAGGTTGGAAATGCTGCTGCCGCGTGTGAGGCACGTCCACGACGAACGAATTAATCAACGCCTGTCGACCACAGCCATTCAGCATCGCTTCGACTACCGGCGTCTCTAACATCTCACACCTGATCTTTGGAAACGTAGCAATCCCCCGCATCCTTCGGTCGATAGTTTTCCGCGTCAGGGACTTCGATTGCTCGCACAATCTTTCCCAGACTCCGATCACCGTCGCCGGACAGGCTGAGCCCGTACGCGACCGACAGTCGATCAAACTCCTCGCCGTGCCATCCTGAATCCGCCAGATCGCTCGGCACCGGTAGCTTCATGAGTTCGACACTCAGATCCCAGCCCGGCGTATTGTTGATCAGCTGATCGATTGACCCATAGAAACGCATCCTCGAGCCGCCCCCGCACAGCAGTAACGGCACCCTGACAAGCTGCCCGGCGCTTATGCCTTTTCCAACTTTCGCATCCCTGATGCAGCTAGCGACTTGTCTGCGATAGCGGTCTATTCGGAATGAAGTATCGATTCCGGCGTCCGCCTCCTGGTAGCCGGGCAGATATTGGTCAATGGTTTCCGGAATGGGCCTCAATCTGTCAGTGGGCTGCGAAATCAGCCGAAGGTACTCCCGCGCCTCCTGATGGTCTTCGCCGCACGGCAGCATCTCGTTCAAGGAAGCCACGCGTGCACGGTGCAGATTCATGACACCGTTTTGTTCTACCTTACTCGAATAGAACGTCAGCTGTCCGTGTCCGTTGTCGGGTGCTCTGACATGGAAAAGCGCCGAGTCCACTGTTCCGGCGCCCACGTCGACCAGCATCATGATCGGCCGATTGCGCCAGTCCCAGCGGGCCGCAGTCATGAATCCCTGCAACTGCGCGCTTACTTCGGGTACCACATCGACGTCGTTGCAACCGAACTCGGTTGGGGGAGACTGGAGTGCGCTATCCAATTTGGCCATTTCATGCGATCGGATTCGCCACTCGCTGGCCTTTTCGAGCGTTACATCCGTCGCTTCGCTGTCTCCAGCCAGGTTGGCCGCCGCCCACGCCAAGCGGCGGAAAAGTTGCACGATCTCCGTGTTTTCGTATGAACGGGCCGGAAGGCCGAGATTCAGTTTCCAGTTCAGAGCATGCCGCGAGTAAATGTCGCGATGCTCTGTGAGAAACCACGCGCGTGTACGCCGAATGACGAGGGCCAAGAAGGCGCAGCAGTCATTGAATTCGTCCACGGGGCTTGCAGCGCTACAGTTCAACAGACTGAGCTTCAAATCGGAAATCTTCTCCGTTCCATGTTGCAGCGAGTAGACGCTGCCCGTTTTGAAGATGCGCGACGGCAACAGAAAGCTTTCGATTCCGGAACGCTGACCACAGAGCTGCACCGGAAAAATACTGGTAGCGGCATAAGCGTCGCGAACGACAACCTTGGTCGAGGAAGTTCCGAAGTCGAGACCGACGATCAGGTCGGTTTCGTTTTCCGGGTCAGCCGTCAAAGATGCCGCGATGCCATTCAGGCTGATGGACGGAAGAGGGACCGTCTCCATAGGATCAGGAAGGAAAGCGTCGTGCGGGCTGAAGGGCCCCGACTTGACGAGCCGACGGGGCGGTTTCTGAACCGGCTGAATCTTCGCCTCTATTCCCGGCCGACTATCCGCCTGCAGCGGGTTCTCGGGCCGCCGATCGCCAGTGGACTTCGTTATCGGTGCTACCGCGCCCTTGAGCGGTACCTTGCTGGGCGACAGAGCCTTGTCCTGCCAGTTCGTGAACGCATCGTCTTGCACGAGCGCAATTGGTGATGCTGACCGCTCGTCGTGCTTCGTGCGATCTCCGGAGCCTCGAAGTCCGGCCGCGCGTAACGCGTCCCTCAGTTTGGTACCCATCCTCGTCCCCAATGTTTTTACTTTCCTCGAGCCGACTATCGCAGACAGATCACGCCTGCGCACACCAAGGCGGACTCGTGCCGCAAATCGATTCTTCCGCCAAGGCGAGCTCTGCGCTCGTCCGCGCGTCGGCGCGCGTTGATAATACGTCCTTCGTTCGCTTTCAATGTTCGCGTCTTGTTCTGCGCCCTGAGCCTTGCGATCAATTCCTGTATTCGTTGAACCTCGCGCATCTCGTGGCGGTTGACCTGATCAAGCTGAAAGGCAATCCGATCCTTGTTTTCCCGGCTAGCGGCAGCCGTATGCTCTTCATAACGACGATCGAGAGAGTCGACAATCTCCTCGAAAGCGTTGCCCACCGCGTTGCCATCAAGACGGCCGGACGCGTGTGGCCACGGTTGACCCTGCATGGCCGTCGTGGTCACAAGGCGTTCTGCGTCCTCCGCCGACAATTCCACAGCGGAGCCTATCCTTCTCGCCTCAAACGCCAGCCGCTCCGACTCCTGCTCGCCGCGCAATGTCCAGCGGGAAACCACGAATACGTATTCGCCGGGCGGCAATTCGCCCGTAATCGATGAATCCACCTGAATGGCGGCGAGCGTCGCATGACGATGCCTCTCTTCGGTGTCGAGCCGTCGTCTCACAAACGAGACCAACGGATGATATTGAGAGATCACCTCTGCGTCTGCGCGGCTGCGTCGAAGAAGATTCTCAAACACACATGGCTGACGACCGGACGCGGGGGTTGCAAGTCGCGTGCGGCCCTGCAGGCGCTCCCGTTCTAGAAACTCACCAAAATCGGCGCGCGTGACCGGGCCCAGATCGACTTCCCATATGTCCGGGTCGCCTGTCTTTACCTTGACCAGTTGTCCGCCCTCGCAGTACTCGTCGATGAAATCGCTCACGTACGCGTACAGATCATCTGAGGTTACGTACCGGTTGAGCTGTCGCGCGGTCGCGATTCGCTGCTGCAGGTAGTCTCCGTGCGCCACGAGCCGCCCGGCTTCCTGCTCAAGATTTTCCTCAATGCGCGATTTGTGTTCGACAGCCATTCGCGTTTGCTCAATGACGTCGATTTCCTCCGCATCGCTCAGATCGTGGCGCAGGAGATCGAAACTCATACCGCGTACCATCTCGCCCAGCACGCCTTCGATGCCCCCCAGCGCCTGTTCGAAGATCCGGAGCCGCTCGAAAAGCCGGACATAGACTCGCTCGTCGAGCGTTCCCGACTGAAACAGGTTGAGAATGACGATCCGCTCCGCTTTCTGTCCGATGCGATCGATGCGCCCGATACGCTGCTCGATGCGCATAGGGTTCCACGGCAGATCGTAGTTGACAAGCAGCGACGAAAACTGAAGGTCCACGCCCTCGCTTGCCACTTCGGAAGCTAGCAGCAGACGCGGGCCATCCACCGATTTGAAGCGCTCCAGTGCTGCCTGCTTGTCCATGCCGCCCATTAGTACCACCGAGGGCACGGAGATCTCGCCAAACCGCTCCGAGAGATAGCGGAGCGTCTCTCGGAAGTATGCGAAAACGACGACCTTCGCGCTCGGCGTGCGTTTCCAATATTCGAGCAGCTGCTCACGAAGACTTTCGAACTTCGTGTCTTGCTGTCGAAGTGCTTCATAGCTGCCAACTTCCCGCGCGATACTGGACAACCGAGAAATTAGCGTGTCCGCGTTTGGCCGCTTGCGGCCCGGCGCGTCGAGAGAGGCTTCGTCGCCGAACGCGTCCCACAGAATCTCGTCGATCTCTTCTTCAAGACTACTTGTGCGATTTGTCCATGCACGGCACGCCGCGGCCATCGAACTGCACATCTGCCGCTGAGGGATTGTCAAAAGGAACCCTTCGGCGATGTCCAGTCCGCGGCAGTAGCTACGGACCGCCGCGGTGACCTGCTCGTAGAACTCTTGCTCTACGGGACTCATGTCGGCGCACAAAGCTTTTGGTTGGCGAACGACTCGTCGTTCGTGCACGTCGCGCTTTCGCGTGCGCGTCACGACCTTGGTGATTGGATTGATTCGCTCGATGCGCTCGGCGATGGCGAGACGTTGCCCCGGCAACTTCAGTGCGTCCGGAGACGGAGGCGAAGTCAGCAGGAAGCGCAGCTCTTCGCTGCGCTTCGCGAGTGCCGAACTGCGCAACACATCGATGGCCTCGCCGATGGCGTCGAGGTCGGGAATTCCCTTCAGCAGCAGATCCTTCAGCGCAACCAGCGGCGCGTTCTCGCGCATGGCTTGGTCGAACGACCATTCATGCGGAAAGGAATCGCTGTCGATCAAGTTAAGCAGGTGAAAGAGGTCCGAATTTCGCAGATGAACCGGAGTCGCGGACAGTAAAACGAGGTTATCCGTCATGCGACGCAGAAGCTTGCCTAGTCGCGCCGTCTGCGTTTCGGGATTACGCATGTAGTGCGCTTCGTCCACGATGACGAGATCGAGTGGCGATGTCTCGCCCAATCCGTCCTCGGCAAGACGCTGAATGCGAGCTGCAAGCGGTCGGGGGTCGTCCTCGTCGTCGGATTCGGAGGCGAGGCCGCGCAGACCTTGCATGCTAGCGATGACAGCAAATGAGGCATGCGCTTTGCCTTGGGCCTGCTCGATCAGATCGACCATTTCTTCAGCGTTACAGATGCGCGCGTCGACGCCAAAGCGCTCGGAGAGCTCGTGTCGCCATTTTTCCTTGAGCATGGCTGGACAAACGACAAGAAGCCTTCGGGCGTCTTCTCGGCTTCTCAGTTCTGTCCAGATCAGTCCGGCTTCGATGGTCTTGCCCAGACCCACCTCGTCCGCGATAAGCAGACCGCGGGAAGGCGAGTCCAGAAAAGACAGCACCGGCTTGAACTGATAGGCATAGAAGTCAGTGTTCGTTGTGTACAGGCTGTAGATAAGGTCCGCGAGCTTTCCGCCCAGACGGGCGTGAGTCAGTGCAGAACGCAGCTCTCTGGCGTGTCCGAACCTCAGATTGCGCATGTCGTCGAAGACGTTTCCACCCTCGGTTGGCAAAGCTTCCAGCGCCAGTCCCGGAACGAACTCCGTGCGCTCTGGGAAGATCACCTGCCAGCGGGGCGAAGCCGGATTTCCGGCCTTCTCGCCCGACAGCACGCCGGTTCTGGTCGGATTCGACTTCAGCCGAACTCTCAGCCCCGCATGAAAATTGATGGTCATGCTTCCGGTCTCCGGAGATTGCGTCGCTGTATCGCTTCTTGTGTCATTGCCCGGTCTTCAGAGGATTTCGAGAGTTCTGCGTCGCGTCCAGTGTGTCGCCTGGTTGGAGTACGTCTGCTTGCATGTCTCCGGCAGAAAGGTGTGCAGAAGTCCGCGTGCGCGAGACAGGCCCGCGTAGTGCAGCATCGATTGCTCCGGTAGCCCCATGTGCTCCATGTCCACGGCCAAGATGACCGCGCGCTCGAGGCCTTTGAACGCGTGCATCGTCGAGAAAACCATGTCTCCTGCTTTTGCTTCGGCGGCGTCGACGAGCGGGACTCCCGCGATTTCGCTGACGCCCGCAAGAAGCGAATTCTCGCGCTTGCGTGTCGAAAGTACCGCAATGTCCTGAGGGCGGACGTCCTGCCTAAGGAGACGCGCCACCTTATCTCGCAGCTGCGCGTGGAACGACTGGACGTCTCGGTAATACACGTTGTCACAGGGAAGACCCTTTGGTGCTCCTTCTATCGCAAGATCGATTCCCGAGATGATGGAGGCCTGAAGCGCGACCTCCTGCGTATTGCGACAGTTTTCGAAGAGATCGTCGAAAGCGGGTTGCGCCTCAGCAAGTCGCTTGTCGACCTGCTGCTGAACATCGACTCCATAGATGTTCTGCAAGTTGTCGAAGAAAATGTGCCAACGCCCCTGATTGATACCAGGATTGCCGAGCATGAGGTCAAACGCGTCGATGTTCTCCGGCGTCAGCAGATCCTGCGCTTCGTCGATTACGAGCGCATCCCATGCGTCGATGCCGATCTCGAGCGCGGCATCCACGAATGCGCGAGGAAAAATTTCTCCGAAGAGAACCGCCGAATCGGTGACGCCTTCGAGCCGGTTCAGCAAGCCCGCCTTGGCAATGACCTTGTGGTAGAGCGCGTGGACATGCCAAACGTCAATGCCGGCTGCGGCAGGATCACTCGCGAGCGCGGTGCTCAGATGCTGCGCGAGCAACTGGTTGAAGCACAGATAGAGTACCCGGGAGCCCTGACGCGCCAGAGTGCGAGCTCGTTCGATCGCGATCACCGTCTTGCCCGTGCCCGCCCTGCCGCGCACTAGAGTGCGTGGATTGGCCGCCATCCGTCGAGAAGCCCGAACCTGATCCGTCGACAATTGCACGAGCGCCGATTCGACGCCTGTGAGATAGCTGCCGAGGCTAAAAGCCGAATCGACGTCCGGACGCAGAATCCGGCGCGCCAGCCTGATTTCCTCGATCGTTGGCGCCCGGTAGCATCGGTCGTGCTTCTGTTGATAGCTGTCCGTCCAGTGTCGTTGCAGAGCGCCGATGTACATGCCCAGATGGTTGCGGAAATGGGTCTTGTCAAGAAGCACCGCCGGTTCGATCTCCGCGCCTGAGGCCGAAAAGGTTTCCATCGGCATAACGACGCCGAAGCCGAAGAGAACCTGCGCGAACACCGGGTCGGCGTCGCGCAATTTCTTCTGCACCGCGAACATGGTCGTCTTGGCCTGAGTCCATGGATCCTCGCGCTTGGTATAGGACCGTCCGGCCGGATCGCCAAACGTCCACACGCCGTCCTTACACGAAACCCGTCCGCCTTTCACCTCAAGCGCGAATATGCCTTTGGTCGATAGGACGACGATGTCCGCCTCGCCCCAGATTTTCGTCTCATGACTATGCAGACCGAGCGAATGAAGAATGATCCATCCTTGTTCGAGGTCACGGCCGAGCTTCTCGTAGACGATGCGCTCGCCATAGCTGCACTCTTTTGGCTGCTCGGGAATCAGGGTTGCCATGGCTCGGTCAATCCACGTATTTGTCGAAGAAGCCCTTCCATCTCGGCCCCTCGATACCTTCCGGCGATCCCACCAGCATTGCCCGGTCGAGTTCCCTGTTGAACTTCTCGCAGGCGGTTTCCGGCACGAGAAGACAGCAGTGACATGCGGCGCCGCTGATTCTTTCGCCCGACTGGACTGGATCAGTTTCGAGGCAGACTGGGTCGCTGCCGCACCATCTCATCGAACTCAGCGTGCGCCCGATGATACGTTCGAGTTTTTCCGGATCTGCCAGTTGCACGAGTCCGCCCAGACTTCCTTCTGAATCCGGGGAGCCGGTATAGATGAGAACACCGTTCATGGCAGAGCGTTTATCAGTGGCGTCGCTGACGTAAAGGCGTTCGCGAAGTGCCGACGATGAGTAGCCGCAGTCGATCGAAATCGCCCGAATCAGCGCGTGTGCAAAGGAATGGACGAGCAGTAGTCTTGCCGTGATCGGATATTCCTGCTTGCGCTCCCGTTCCGCCGCAATGGCGGCTGCGCGTTTGTCGAGCGCTTTAACGCGCGCATCGATCGCAGGGTTTTCCGTAAGCCAGGCGTCGATCGCCTCGGACCTGAAACGCAGAAACAGACCTTCGCCGCGAATCTCTGCGCCAGGGAGCCAGTTCTTGTTTGTCTTCGAGAGCCGCGCGATGTGGCCGTCACGAATCGCGGCGGGGATGCCCTCAACACTCACAGGGTACGGTTCGATACGTGTAAAGCCGACGAGCGCCCGCACTTCCCGAAGCCGCGAGACTGCGCCCACCTTGTCGAACCACTCGGAGAGGCTCACGGGAGGCGCCGACACGAAGTTGCGGAACTGCGGAATAATGCCACCGACGATTGGATCGTCTCGGTCTGTCGAGAGCGCGGCATATTCCTCCGCTCTCGAAAAGGCATCGGATAGGTCGGTTGTCTTCCCTTCGATCTTCAGCTTTTCCGCATAAGCCATGCGCAACGATTCCTCCGGCACACCAAATCGCGTTGCGAGTTGCCTCAGCACGTGAACTATCGCTTCGTCAGGCAGCGAGCCCAAGTTGAGCGCGGATTGCTCGATGATCTGGAATACTGCCTCAGAAACCGGCGGAATCGACAGTGCCGATGCGACCACTCCGAAATGCACGTTGGATGCACCACGCTGAAGAACTCGAGGATTTTCGGTGCACCCTTCCTGCCGGTCATGCAACCACGGACGGAAGCCTCGGCAACCGTGTCCTTTCACGCTTTCTCGCATGAATACGTCGCCCATGGACTCGGATGCGCCGCAGTTCCGACAGCGTACGTACAAATCGCCGAGTGAAGCCGATTTCCCCTGCGATTTGAGCTCAAGCACAGGCCGTTCGCAAACGCCTGTCTTCCTGCTGCGATGCGTCCACCATATCCATGGAAACTCGTCTAGGTGACCTCTTCTGCATGCCACGACGAAGCGAACAGGCGCCGTATTGACGGGGTTGCCATGCGCGAGGCACTGGAGCTGCGCGCCGTCAGTTTCGAGCACGAACGGATCATCGAGCGTACCGATTCGATTGCACTGCGGGCACTCGTGCCACGCCGGAAACCGCGTTGCGGGCACTGAGCGCAATGGGTCCACGCGTCCGCGCGTGCCCCGAATCTCTTCGCTGACTGGCGGCAGGCGAAAATGGCTCACGCCCAGTTGCGCCTGAAGGCGCGACTCACCGATGGTGAGATTTGGCAGGTTGGTCGCGGCATCCCAGTCTTCCAGCCCCATCGGCATAAAGGAGCCCTTTTCGAGATCGATGATCGCCCCGATTCCATACGTAGAAATGAGCTGGGAGCGCCGCACCTTGCCGAGCGGCTTGACGCCAGGCGATGCGTTGATCGCGGGCGCGCCGCCGTTGCGGCGAGCCGAAAATCCTCTTGAGGTGGCCACTATTTGCCCTCCTGCTTTGATCTGAATGTCCTCAGTACGAACGCCGAGGAGGGCTCGACTTCGCGCATGGTATTCGGCGTGGGCCAAGCCTGATAGCCTCCCGGAGCCGCCTCTTCGGCCGCGCACATGAGGTGGTCCGCCGTCTTGCCGAACGGAGCCTTCTTGATCCAATAGCGCATCCGCCCCGTCGTCGTCCTCGCGTCGGCGCTGCGGTGACTCCACTCGTCGATGATGGCTTGGAGATCCTCTGCCGTATCTTCGGCTTGCTGCGCGTCGGTGGCCGTTGCGGCACGCCGGACAATGTCGGTGATCAATTGCTGGACGATGGGATCAGAACCGTCGAAATTTACCGCGTCTTCGTCGCCCGACATGCCGGTGACCAAATGTCGGACAAGCGATGCCACTACCGCGTGTAGCGCCTTGTCGCGCGCGCGTGGTGACCACGGCGTCACGCTCGTCGCTTCGACGCTCTTGTAGAGCGCGCCGTGATAGGAATGGAAGTGCTCGAAGTGCGAGAGGTCACGCGGCCGCCCCGAGTTGCAAAGCGTGAACACGAGTCCGGGAATGCCGCGACCGACACGGCTGCTCGCCTGAATGTATTCAGCCGTCGATTTCGGTTGCCCATTTACAACCATGAGTCCTAGACGAGGCACGTCGACGCCGACAGAAATCATATTCGAGGCGAGGACGGTGTCTTTAGGTTCAGGCTTCTCGAGCGGGTCTGCCTCGAAGTCTTCGAGTGTTCCCGAAAGTGCTTGCAGCAATTCCGGCAATTCGCGCGACGAACGCCGGCTGCTCAGTTCGACGGGGAGGTTCTGGAGCTCACGTCGGCCCATGTCGAGCCGACTCGACAGGAACTGCATCTGTCGCGGGACGTCATCCTGCATCAACACGTAAGCGCCGCCTAGCTCGCGCAGACTATTGAAGTAGGCGACGCAGGTCCAGTAAGGATCGATGTTGCCGAGCTCGGCGTCCTTCTTTTCCTTCAGATACGAAGCGGCCTGCAATAACGAGGATACGAGTGCCTGAAGCGCAAACTTCGGGCTGCGTCCAGCGGTTGGAACGCCGACATAAATACGATCGGGGCCCGCGGTGTCCCGCACGGCATAAAAGGAGTCTGAGGAGTCGAAGCCGGGCGGCGGAAACTGCAGCACGCTTCGATCGAACAGCGCGCGCACCTGTGGTTCCGCATGTCCGATCGTCGCGGTCGATCCAATAACTTTCGGACGAACCTCGCCTCGCGTACAGAAGGTGTCGATGACGGTCTCGTAAAGACCCGCCATTGAGCCGAGCGGACCCGAAATCAGATGCAGCTCATCCTGGATGATCAGGCCGGGCGGCTCACCGCCGTCCAGCGAGAACAGTCGTCGAATGTCCGTACGTCGCGGGATCTGGGCGAACTTGTCCACCGTTCCGATCAACAGTGACGGCGGTGCGGCGTAGATCTCTTCGTCCACGGTGAGCACCGGAAGCGGATTGCCCGCAGTCTCGCAGTCCGGCTTCACGCACCGGATGTTGACCTTTGGCTGTACGGCGTCTGCGACTAAGGCGGTCGCTGGAAGATCCGAACCGCAAACTGGACACTGGAGCAGCTGCCGAGGCGTTGACGACGGCGCCTGATTCGCATGTTCTTCCGCGATTGCTTTGCGAGCCGCTTCCATGTTGTTCGGAGTCGCGTCGCCCCCGACATAAAGTCCCAGCGTGATCCGCGCATCGCCGAGACGGCTGTCGGATTGCCTTATAAAGTCGCACGCTGAGATCAGCGCAGCCGCGCGCTGGAACTGCTGGACAGTCAACAGACGCAAGGTATAGCGCATCAGTACGTCGACGCCGCCAACCGCACGGCGAGACTCGTGCGTGAGTCGGCGATAAAATATCTGGAACGCCGTCAGGGCAAGGTAGGCTTCCGTCTTGCCGCCGCCCGTCGGAAACCAGAGAAGGTCCATGCAGCCCCGATCTTCGCGACCGGGATCGACCAGTCCCGGAATCACCAGCAGCATGAAAGCGAGCTGAAACGGCCGCCAAACGAGCGGACGGCGCGAGTCGCCCTTGCCCGGAAAATTCGATTGTCGATCCATCGCCGCGTTTGCCAGCGCGAAAGCAGTCCACGCTGCGGGATTCTCGCGCAGGACCGTGACGCCATCGCGAATCCTCATATGTGCGGAAACGCATCGATCGAAATTGGCGCGTGCGGCGGAATCAAGCTCTTCGCCGAACTGTGCGATGCGAGGTTCCAGCGACGCTTTGATCCATTGCCCGTAGCACGCAGCGAAAGCGTCCAGCGCTTGGGTCACGGACTCTCGTGCCGTCTCTGCGCCGAGCCACGCGGCACGCAGCGCGTCCGGCCATGCGTTCCGAAAACTGCCGAGCAACGAATGGCCGTCCGCGCTGGTACCGGGCACGACTGTTCGGGGCATCCACGATGTCTTGACTTCATCGATGACATTGTCCTGAGCGGCGTCGTCCCACGTCACCGCGATTCCATGACCTGCTGCGAACTCGCGCACCTCCCGATAGAGCAATGCGTTCGCCAGCGCTTCCCGGTCACTCTTGTCTGGTGGCGGCAGCGGTCTGGGTTCGATTGCGGGCGCTTCACCGATATGCGCGCGCACGATGAGCTCGGCCTGGAACAAACACTTCACGTGGCGCGAGGACGCTCCAGGGGAGTCGTCTTCCTCGTTGATGAGCGTGATTGTGAAGACATACTGCTTCGGTCCGGCCCGTCGACGCACATGGACAGACAGTGCCCGATCCTCGACTTTGGTGCCATCACGCCGGTCGAAATTTTTTTCACTGTACGTCTTTGAGCCACCGTCCGCCGCAAGCGAGAGGGAATAGCCAAGTTCACGACGTGCCCACACCTTTCGTGGTTTTTGTTGCCCGTCCGGGCCGCCCGCTGCACTGCCGGCGTTGCCTTGTACAGAATCGGTCTTGAGAACCAGCGCCTTCGTTGCATCGGGCGCTTCGCGTTTGCCTTCCACGGATGTGGCGGTTTCGTCCCGCGGCTCGTATCGTGCGGTCGTGCCGAGATCGATCGTCAGACTGGCGCCGGCGCGGACAGCGAGGGTTATTCCGATGGAACACGGCCGGATCGTACGGTATCCAGGAACGGCAGAATCTGCGCTGGGATCGTCGCCTCCGGCACCGGTGCTGCCTTCGTCGTCGTCGACGGCATCGGCACTCGTCCCGCGCGGCCAGAGAATGCCGGTGAGATACGTATCGACCGGTGCGGACTCGATTACTTCATCGATGGCGAGTGGTCCGACGAGCAACGACCGGGTCGTTTCGATCAAATCGGAGCGGACGGTGCGCTTGTCCTGTGCGTTATTTACCATTTGCGCCTCCAAGTCTTGAAATCGCCGGAACCCATGAGGATGATGCCGAGCCACAGCCTGGTCGAGCGCCACGGATCAGGAATGGCTTCAGGCAGATCTCCGTGAGCACTAACTGAGATCACATCGGCGATGCGAAGGTTGAAAATTCGCTTGGGGAGCTCGTATCCGCGGCTCCAGAGCAGATCGAGCAGATCGTGAGTCAGCTGGTCCGACGTTCTCCCGATAAGCGGACCTTCTCCGTCCGCGGTCTGCAGGCAAATGTCGTACTGGACACGCCGGACGTCGCTCTTGGAGGCGTCGCTCTTGGCCGCGATTACACTGACCTTTCGAAGGATCACCTTGCGTCCGCGCCAGTCCGCCGCGTGCTTCAGCAAATCGTCTTGAAGCGCCGACGAAGCTTCGCCGCCACCGAGGATGGAAGGATCCACGAAACTCGTCGCATCGATATCGCCGGGCAATCCCATCTGTACATTCACCATTTGTTTCCAGTCAACCTGTCTCACCCGCCCTTGAGAAAAAGTTCGGTTCGAAAGCGGTGTGTAGATGCACGATGCGGGCAGCCGACCTAGGAAACGCGCCGCTCTCGTCACTGCGACAAAATCCACGTTCGCCTCTTCGAGCGAGTCGACAGGTGTCTTTTCCGTACTGCGGGGATTGGCCTCCAGCAACGCGACATTATCGAACTCCATGCCTTTGGCTTGGTGCACCGTAGTGATAAGGACCGCGGCCGGCGCACTCGCATCGCCTTCTGGAAAGGAATCGGGCCAGTCGAGCCGCGCACCCAATATCTCGAGGTCGATAACGGTCGCCATGTCCGACGCACCGGAAGCCCGGGCGAGCCGTTTCCATCCCGTCTCGATGGTTGGCAGGCGCAGTCTTTCGACAGTCTCGGCCCCGTGCAGAGAGCAAAGCCGTTGATGCGCTTTCTCGAAGACCATCCGCGTAATGGTTCGCGGCTTGTAGCGGGATAGAACGGCTGCAATCCATGCGGGCGTTGGTCGCGTGCTTCCCGCGAGGCGAAGCCGTACATCCGCCTGAGGCGTTTCGATGGATTGGCCAAGGAGCATTTGCCAAACGCGGAGTGCTTCGCCGTTCGTGCGCGTAAGGATGGCCAGCGATCCCTGAGGCAACTTGGTCAGCCACTCCGGCCCGAGCTTCAGATCGATAGCAGAAGTCGGAAGGCCGGTGAGGAACCGCTTCATGGCCGCGAGTTTCCTCTCGGGGTCTAGAGCCGGATCGCCCAGGATTTTGCGCAGCTTTGCGGCCATCGCGGCAAGCTGTTTCGTTGCACGGTGGTTCTGAATCAGCGCGATTTCGCGAAGAGTCGGTCCCAACTGGTTCTTCAAATCTGCCCATGCGTCCGACGGTGCCACCCCGCCAGTTGCCCGTGCAGCGAAGCGGTAGATCGATTGCGCGGGATCACCGAGAACGGTGAAGCCGACCCGTCTTCCAGGATTCGAATTGAGATGTCGGAGCAGCGCGATCACCATCTCCGCGCGCACCCCAGGCAGATCCTGGAACTCGTCGACAATTACGTGTCGGATTGATGCAAGCCTCTCGCCGAATGCCGTATCTGCGTGCAACTCGTCCGTCACGCTCGCAATATTTGCGTCGTGGGATCGCCGCAAAAGATCAACGACTGGCACGCCATTCTGACGCAGCATGCGAAACGCCCAAGAATCGAAAGTGCGAATGGCGAGATGACGCAAATCCTCGATGACGCCGTCGCTGTCCATACTTAGACCGGCGATTCGGCGAGTCAGCGTGGCAACGGCGCTTCGCGAGAAGCTGAGAACCAGAATTTGTGCCGGCTGAAGCCCTTGTTGCAGCAGGTATGCAAGACGCATTGCGGCTATTTGGGTTTTTCCAGTTCCCGGCCCCGCCTCGACAAGCAGCCATTCATCTGCACGGGCTTCCAGCACTGCAAGCTGTTCGGGGTTGGGAAGGAATTGTTGAGCGGCGGCGATGTCGCATCGGCTATTCATTGGAGTTTCCCGTGCGAAGCAGTCGCAGGCCAATCTGTTGAACGGCACGGCTGTTCATTTGATATCTGTCTCGGGGCAAGCCCAGAAAACGCGCTGAGCACTTCCGCCCCGTACGCTGAGCAAGTCGGGCCGCCAAAATGGATATTCACGCAGCGGTCTGCGTTCTGCGCTGAGCCACGCACAATCCAGGAATAAATCCGGTCGAGCGCATCTCCCGATAAAGGATTGCCTTTCAATTCCCCCCCCCCGGTCGGCAAGTTCCACGTTGTAGTCGCCGACGTGCTCTGGTCCTAAGTCGTTCTGATGGTAATACTTTGTTTGTTTGAGATCACAAGATACACGAATCACGTGACGCACAAGAAGCGCAAGTCCATATTGCCGCACTCGATTTTGGCGTCCTCCTTACTGCGCAGGTCATCGGTGAATAGGCTGTTCTTGGTCTCCACGACGAAATACAAGCGCTAAGTGCCCTCCTGGTCGAACAGGATAGCCCAATCCCGGTTGTATGGCCCTAGCGGGGTCGGCACCTTGAAACAACTCGGCAGCTTGGCGTAGAGCACAAGACCATCGTCCGCTTTCAGTGCTTCTGCAAATTTACGTTGGTATCCGACGTTTTCGATCTTGGCTAGTCCATTGCTCTATCGAAAGGTCCGGTTTCGTGGAAAGCGAAAAGATCGGCACTTCCATGCTAATCGCGTCGGCTTTCAGCGCAAATCCGAAGAGGTCGAACTGCGAGAAAAAGATCGCCATGGCAGCGGGGCTCGTCGGTCTGCTCGCCGCGGTCGACTTTGTCGCGAGATTGGCCCAACCTTGAGCCCTCGCTGTGGTCTGCGAATCGGTCGGCTTTATCTCGGAAAACCGCTCTCTTCTTGCGAGTTGCTCCGCCTTCGTGGGGCGGCCGCGCCGCGCTGGCTCGACTGGCGGCGGCGCCTTGTGCGGTACGCCGCCGATTAAGACGTGACTCGCCAGCCACTGCTCGACATCTTCGACTCGCCACAAGAGCCACTTCGTACCCGGAATGGCATATCGGCCGAAGCGCAGCAGGATTGCGGGTGGCGTCGCTGCGAATGCTGGTAACACCTTTTCGCAGGTATTCAGATAGTTGATCGGCGGTGAGAAGCGCTTTCATGTTGGCCAGGGTGGGCCCAGGCGAATGATGCACTTGGCCGCAGTGGGTTGCGAATGCATGCAAGGTCCGTCAGTCCAGCCGTCGCGATCACGGTATTTTTTTAACAAATTTTATCCGCCTCGTCCCTGCGTCGCGCAGAACAAAGAGGTCGCCACAATTTGCCACAACCGTTGTGCAAAAACTGCGACACAAAGCAAAACAACGCGCTACGTCATAAGACGTAGTGCGTTGTTTTTAAAGGAATTATTGGTGGAGAGGAGGAGGATCGAACTCCCGACCTTCGCATTGCGAACGCGACGCTCTCCCAGCTGAGCTACCCCCCCAATATGTAGAAACTGTATCACAGCATTTATTCCCGCGTTATTGGAGATTACCCACCTTATCAAGGAGTGTCTGGTCTGTTGGTGCGGCCGGGCATGTCATCCATTCGGATTGCATTTGTCGGCAGGGTGCGGAGCGGCCGGTTCGGACGATGCAAGCGGGTCGAGCCCGTTGGCGACTGCGCGAGCCCAATGGGCCCATGCGTCGCGCTCACCGTCAAACGCACGTCCTGGTACCGAGACCGGTGAGGTGAGGACTGCCTCAACATACGCGCGGATCTGTTGTGCCTGTTGCCATGCGCTGACCTGAGCAAGCAGCCGCGTGATACGGTCGCGCTCGGCCTGCAGGCGTGCTTCGCGCTCACGTCTCTCGGCTTCATCCCGAGCCATGCGCGCTCGTTTCACCTCTTCTTCGAAGCTCTGCCTCGCGCACTCATAGGAAAACTGTCTTGATTTCCGGTACTGGCGCTCGCCGGCCAGCACGATCGCGACGCCAATCTCTGGCAGCCGGTCCTCCAGCCGGCCGTCTTCGCCGTCGCTCCAGAACAACAGTTCTCTGAGTTCACCATGCTGCCAGCGGGCGACCTCTATCTCGATCGCCATCGGTTCGCTTTTCGCTTCTGTAGGCCGTTTACCCGGGCGCAGGGTGGCTAGCGTTTCTACTTTGAACCTGACGTACTGGTCGCCGACATGAACTCCGAGCTCGCGGCCATCGCGCCCGTATGCCGAACCCTGTGCCTCGAGTCGGCCCAGTAGCACAAACAGGTTGCTTAGGAACGCGAGCCGCCGCCGCTCGAATCGGTTCTCAAAGCGGGGTTTGTCAAACGTGTAACGGTTCTTCGTCATCGCTTCCCGGCGCTCGTCATCTTCGCGCAGCAGCCGCGCAACCTGCGGGTGCGCGCTATCGAGCGCACGCACGAAGCGGTGTTTCGCGGGCAGTCCCTGCTGAATCCGCGCCTCAACGGCATCGAGCGTCTCGTCATAGACCGGGGGCTGTGGCGGGAGATCTCTTATCGTGCTCTCATCGCCGCCATGCGGCCGGAACGCCTGAGGTCGGTTCGGTCCCACGTGAATGCGATCGGAAGCGCCTGGTGCACGAAGCGACAGTGGGGGACGAATAACGCTTTTTCCCGCGTTCAGCCTAGCCCAGTAGCCGCGCGGCGGTAACGGAATATCGCCACGCCGGCACGCCTTAGCGAGCCCCACATCAGAAATGCCCAGTGATTTCGCTAGCGCCACGATCGGTTCGGCCCAGACCAGCTCATATAGTTGCCGCCGCGTGAACAGATAACCCATGAGTAGTAACCCTGACTTGGGATGAGATTTCGGAGGTGGATCCGCTTGAGATCGTCGAGGCTGATGTTGTCACCGCCCTACGCCGTCGATTCAGTTGAAGATCGCTTGATTTCGCTGATAACCTGGCCATGAAAAGCGAACTCAACGATCGCGCCGACGCGGTGGACGCAGCTTCGCGCATCGGCCGTTCACCGGATGCCGTCGCCGAGAAGGCCGCGCAAAATTGATGTCTCGCTGGCTGCCGTCTTCGATTCAGCGCGCGTTTGCCGTGTGCCGTCCCATGATGGGATGCCATACCCGAACCTTGCACCATTGGGCAATCTAGGTCTACAGCGATTCATGGGAGAGTTGGAGCACTCATGGTCGGGCCGGACCAGAAGTGACTCGCGCCAACGAAGAAAATCTATGAATCTGAGAAAAAAAAGAGCTGTCGGTACGTTTCGGTTGAATTCGAATTGAGTCAGGACGCCCCCGAACCTAATCGACAGCCGGTACGACGTTGCAGTACGGATGACACTGGGCCCGATACCCGACTCGGGACTTGTCGCAGTCAGACTTGAAACCTCCTCGTGCTTGTTTTCCGATACACCCGCGAATTCCGAACGGCTCTGGCGGCCTAAGTCCGTTGAAGTTTTGTCGAATCATGCATGCGCTCAAGTCGCAGTGTGGTGCCGCAGACCGAGCTTGTAGAGTGACGTGTGAATCCAGCAACGAGGCCCACACTCTGTTCCTGCTCAGCCCCTGTCCAGTCGAAGCAGTGGCCGGGCCACTCTGCTACCCGCCGTTGAGCTCCTGACGGCGCGAGCGACCGCGATCGGGACGAACTTTCGAAATACACGCTGAAGACTGAATTCCTCCGCGCGCGAGAACCAGTTTGAGCTTCCCAGTAACGAGCGCCCAATAAAGGTGCCTTTGTCTTGACGCTATTCGGTGTTAGCGGGCAAAGGCGTCAAATGCGCGTTCAACTCGGTCCGCGATGACCTTGTACATGGCTGCCAACCCAGTGCTCTGTGAAAGTGCATTGCACATGTCTAAGAGTTGATGTTTCGCTTTTTGCCAGTCGAAACGCTGTATTCCTATGTACTCGTTGCGCGAATCAGGAGTGCGCCTTCGGAAATCCGAGGTGCACTTCGCTAGAAGGAGGCGGGAGGAAAAGATGGCTGCTTGAACCGTTACAGCGAACTTACATCATAGCGGGCGAGTTCCTCGAGTTCACGCTGAATGCGCGACTTCGCGACTGCTACCGCTTGGTCGGAGAGATCCGCAGAGTACGCGTAGATTAGAAGCGTGAGCGGATGCACGCCAATGTCGTCGGCAATGCTTTCCAGCTTGTCTAGCGTCGGGCTTTGCCTTCCCCTCTCGAGCGCACTCAAGTAGGTCCTACTTGTCGCGGTCATCGACTCTTGGGATACGTTCTTGAATCGCCTGGCGGCTCTTAGCGCTTGCCCGAGGCCTTTGCGAAGTGACTGATTGCTCACGGAGGTCAAATAGGAGCAATGTCACTGGATGCACTTCATTGAGCTACACTCTATAATGTGCAAAATGTAACTGACGCGTCTTTGCTTGGTGTCGATTCGTTGTTGGGCACGAAGTGTGGCACGCGAGCCAGGCCGAGTCGCCGCAGTTGCTAGTCGCTGTCGACGGCTGCTCCTCCACTTCGTAACAAATGTCGAGTGATCGTCGATTGGCTTGTCAGTAAAAGAAAAGGTTTGAGGTAGTGGCTGTATGTTTGTGACAAGTGAAAAAAACCGGCTGGCACCGTGGGAAATGCTTCTACCCAAAGACGAGGGCGCCTCGGTGTGGGCGGCAATCGAGCAGTTGAGTCCGCGCGACGTGCTAATGCTGCGGGTATCGCCGGCCCGCTCGCGGGCTGTCCCGAGCATCATCATGCTCGACCTGTTTGCCACGGCGCCGTACCTCGAGCAGTTCGTCGGCGGGGAGGTCCTGCTGCGTGGCGCCGCGGTGCTGAGCACACGGCGGGGGCGGGAGGTCGAGCAGTGGACCCTTGATCCACTGAGCGAGATCCAGATTGGGGTCACCCAGCCCGAAGAGTACAGCGGGGGCGAGCGGCTGGTGACGGTGACCCGGTACACCACGGCGGCGGGGCGCACGTTCTTCGTGCCGGTGGCGCTGGCGACGCGTCCTGCGCGCGGCCGGCGCCTGTGGCGGGCGAAGAAGCGAGCCGCACCGGCCGACTGCTGAGTCTGGCCGGCCGTGGACGCATATCCGCACAGGGTACCGGGCAGGGCCATCGAGGAGACCGACAGTCTGCCGCGCTGGCGGGGCGGCATCGTGCTATATCTCGATTTTGACGGGGTCCTGCATCCGGAGGACGTATGGCGCCGTCCGGGCATTGGGCCGTATGTCGCAAGTCCGCCAGGGCATGAGGTGTTCGAGCACGCAGCGCTGCTGGCGGACTGTCTTGAGCCGTACCCCGCGCTGCGCATCGTGCTGTCCACGAGCTGGGTGCAGGTGCTCCGCAGCGTGCGCAAGGTGACCCGTCGCTTGCCGCCTGAGCTGCACCGGCGGGTGGTCGGCGCGACCTTTCATCGCCGGATGGATCCGGTGTGGTTCCAGTCCGTGCCTCGGGGCGTGCAGGTCTGGGGCGACGTGTGCCGGCGGCGGCCCGAGGCGTGGCTCGCGCTCGACGACGATGAGGCGGGCTGGCCGGTGGTGTGCCGGCCTCACCTGCTGCACACCGATCCGGTGCTGGGCCTCAGTGCGCCTGCGGTCCTGACCGAGCTGCAGGCGCGGCTCGCGGCGATGCACCGGTCCGGCAAGGCTCGGCCGTGATAATTGTCATTCGGCAGCACTTCATGGAGGGGCCGGCATCGCCGTCGCGGTGGAATGCCGAATGCGTCTCCAGATCGCGTCCGATTTTGCATCGCGCGAAACGCCGCACCGGAGTTTTCCTCGCTAGTCCGGTCTGAATAATTCGCTTTCGGCGGCACCGCTCACGGTGTCGACGCGAAAGCGGCGCAGAGGTTTAGCCACGACACAAGCACAAGGACGCAAAAACGCCGCAGTTTTCTGAGGATCATGCGCAGGTTGTGGCCAGCGCCGCAAAGCACGGCGTTGATCGCATCGCCCAGCGCTCCCTTCAGCCAGTTCCTGTCGAGTTTGCCATCGGCCTTCATATGACCGATGGCCGGTTCGATCGCACTGCGCCGCCGGATCATCGCGCGCAACGTTCGCGTGATACCACGCCGCAGACCGGGGTGGTAGACCTTCACGCCGTCCGGCTCAGCGCCCCGGTAACCACGGTCGACGATCGCGATTTCCGGTTTGACGTCACTGAGGATCGCCGCCTGCTCCAGCGCTTCCTCCAGCGTGTGGCCGTCGTACGGATTGCCCGGCATCGAGCGGGCACCTACCACCAGTCCCTCCCGATGCGTCGTCGTGATCGACACCTTGACGCCGAATTCGTACGGCGTACGAACTTTGCCCTTCGCCAGACATTCAACTTCCGGTGCGTGCAGCGCATACAGCTTATTTTTGTCCTTCGTCTTCTGCGTCAGGATTCGCTTCGTGCGGGCAATCAGTTCCTGCAGCTCAGCTCGCCTGTTATCAACCACCGTGTCGAGTTGCCGTTCGACGTCGCGCATGACCCGACCCACCCGCGAGCGCAGGGTGCGCAGTGCCTTTCCCATCCGCCGGTACTGCTTCGCATGTGCGTAGCGGCTGATCTGGGTGGCCAGACGCGGCGCTTCGCGGTTGTAGTTCTGCCGCAGCTTCAGGCCGTGCCGCGCAGCTGCCTTCACGAGGTGTTCACGACAGCGCTCCAGCAGCCGCGAGTCAGTCGGATGTGCGATCGCCTTGGGCATCACGGTCGTATCAACGATAACCCGTTTCGCGCTCGACGCCTTGATCACTCCGGCACGCTTCGCCGCGTCGATCGTCTCGGCCAGCAACTCCTCAACGCCGGCTTCGCCCAGCCGTTTGCGCCACCGCGTAAGGCTGGACGGATCGATCGGCGGCTCGGTCTGCAGGTACGTCTCACCCGTAAAAACCTGCCAGTACGGGTTCTCTACCCATTGCCACACGACATCCTCGTCCGACAGGTCGAAGGCGTGCTGCAGATACAACAGACCGGCGATCAGTCGAGGCGAACTCGCAGGTCTGCCTTTACCCGAAACGAAGCTCGTGCTCATCGACGCGCCTAGCCGCTCCCAGTTGATCAGCTCGGCCAGCCGTACCAGTGGATGCTTGAGATTGATCTGTTCGCGCAGTGGATGCCGGAACAAATCCTTCTCCGTTACAGGTGCCTTTGGACCCATCTGAACCTCGTCAGAATTTGCAGGCTATGTGAAGCAATATGCCAGGTCTCTGCAATTCCAACAACACGATTTCTACCCGGAAGCCCAGCTACTCAAGGCTCTACGGATTGTTCAGGACGGACTCGCTATGACTGGTCGCACCGTCCCATGTGCACATGCTGGTCCTCGCGGGGGACATCGCAACCGGCGCGGCCGTGGTCGACCTGTACGACCTGTCGGGCCCGGGCGCATCGGCTGGTCTGCGCTGGGATAACCGGCGTTCGATTCCGCGCTTATGATCAAACTCTACGAGGTCATGCTGCGGCGCAGCGACAACTACAGTTCAACAGAGTTGCGCCGGCGGCACACCACGGAGAACGCTGACATCAACCCGCATTAGCTGCTCAAACTAGCGCGAGTACTACCGAGTTGCTTGCGTTGGCTGTGATTGCGATAAAACTCTTTTAACATCCCGGTTAGGCGTTTAGCTTGTATATCGATGTCCATCATCACATTTTTTCTGCCCACCTCGTCTTCGGCATCGGTAATCTGGGAACTGAGTGTTTCGATATGACGGACCGCTGCTCTTATTGAGTCATTCGCTGAGATGGCATCTTCAATGTCGGCGAAGATGTTCAATTCCTTCCAACCTAATGCAATATATGGGCGCAGACTGTACAGCGATTTGTGTCCAGTGAGTTCTGCGACCCGACCCAATATCGTCATATTATCGGTAAGCGGAAGGTCAGGAATGTCCACGCTGATCATGGGAACTTTGAAACTTTTAATATAAAAGGCGACACGTCGAGTAATAAATCGATGCCTGTACATTGAAAGACAGGCCTTATCGGGTTTTTTTAGATTTAAGCGCGCGACCAACCTCGAGAATTCTCGCTCTAGAGCGTCGGGGGTTAAGCGTCCACCGTTGATGGTAATCAACAGGAGTTGGTGTTCTTCCGCTATTGCTTTGTTTTTATGGGGCAAATGAGAAAGCAACTTATATCTCGCGTCAATAAGTTGTTTTATCGAAGAAGCAAGCTCGAGGGTGCAGGGTAACGTTCTGATGTACGGTTGAGATTCTCTTCTTTTTAAAGTAGGTATGAGTAACTGACGGGTAACGACGATGTTTTTATGCTGCTCGAGGTTCATGAGACACAACTCCCCCGGACGTAGGCCTGTTTCTTCCGCTATCTTCAAGGTTAGCACCCGCCTACAATACAGATACGCTTGTTGTATAGAACGAATTTCTGATTCGGGTGCCTGTTGTTTTTCCGCAGCCATCTGATACACTACTTCCCATATCGCGCTAATTCTCTCTTCTGGCATTGGTTGCTTGGAAACCGGCGGATCGCCTGACGGGCGGCTAGGGTAGCAGAGGATCGAGATTTTCTTTCCCGTAAAGTGTGGTACTTCACGCCGTAAAAGCGTGATGCGGGCGTGTGCTGAGATGTCGCCAACCAGCTTTTCTTTCAACGAGAAGCGAGCCTGATACCATTCCAGAAAGCGCAGACAGGTTGCAATGATAGTGTTGACAGTGTTCGCACCTCTCGCCGTCCAGCCGTCGGATCTTTCTATAACGTCTTCGCCAAGCTGATCTACAAACAAAGAAAAATCAGTTTCAGTGATGTCGCGAAATCGTTTTTTCGATAAGAAACAGAATCGAACCATATGAGAAATTGCAGATGCTTCTGCTCGGAGTGACCCACCCCGATTTGAATCGCACGCTATCTGTTGTGAGCGGTATAAGAGATACATCTCTACGGGTATGCACGGTTCCCCAGTGGGCCAGTAAAATGCTACTGAGGTTTGCTCTTTTTTGACCCGGCTTACCCATTTTTGCGATGTTACGTCGCGGGTCGCATAACATGGAAAGCTTACGTTTCTCACAAGTTTAAAAAGTTGGAGTCGACTGTAGTCGGATTGCATCATGATCTCCCTGTGAGCCGCAGGTCAAAAATGTCCGCGTACTGCGCTTGAAGTCTGGTTATTTTTTCCAGTCGTTCGGGTTCGTCATCGGCAAATTCATAAAGCAGATCGACCGCCGCGTTATAAGCGCGATACAGAATAGCTCGCGTCTGGAATTGCTCGTCATTTCGCGTTTCGATTCGAGCAGTATGCGCTCTCGATGCTGCAAGAGGTGAAAGGCGTTTCGAAGCTGTCTCCTTTGCTGCGGAACGACGAACTATCATTCTTAGCACGTCGATCTTTTGCCATCCTCCTTCACCGAGAATTTCATCCGCAGTGCGTTTCAGGGTATTAAGAGACATTGGGATTATGGCTTCATCCGCGAGTTCGAATTTCGCGAGGGAAGCTTGGTTGGTACATGCCCGCATTAAGGTGTCCGCGAGGGGGGGAGACTGGGTGCTGGCCTTTTTCAGATAGCGAAAAAGGTTAAAGACGCTTTCTTGGCGCGCTTTTTGAGTGAAGCTTTTCGTCTGCTCGGATGTCTTGATAACCATGCTACTCTCCAATAAGAAATGCAATCTCCTCTCGTAACGTACCATCGTCGGATTTGATCTCAAGCGCATACAACTTATGTGCGAATGCGTCTTTAAGCCACGAATCGAGCTCTTCACGCGCGATTGCCGCGATGCTACTCACGCCGAATCGTGCGCAGACGTTTTCGTACAGCGAAGGCGCATTTCTAACGGTCGGTGATTGCTCAAGCTCGATTCTCCAAAGCTCGGACGATGCGAGACTAGCTTCCATGGCGAGAAATCGGTCCCGCGGCGTGTTTTTCTTCAGATAAACGAAGATGCTGTGTAGTGACTTGTGCCCTGCCATCCATCTGGCGGTATCCAAGGCCGCAAATCCGGTGCAGGAGAAAAATGTGACGAGGCAGGATTTTCGACACTCGTGTGGACGGACGTACCAGCGCCGTCCAAGTTCGTCGACAGGAGCGGCTACATAGTCGCAAAACGCTTCTAGACAGCGCGACAGACTCAGTCTGTTCAAAGCTGCCGCTGTCAAACCCGCATTGTGGGCTGAGTCCGGAATGTAAAATAGGCTTGAGCGCTCATACGGATCGGAGGACGGCTTCAAAACCTGGAGGCCGTCCCTGAGACGAACGATTTCCAACAGTGCACGTGCGACTATGCCAGGACAAGGACGCTTTTTCTTTGAAGGCTCGTCAAGCAAGTGCGCCTTCTCTTGTCCGCGTCGTAGCCAATAGCCGTCTTTTTCCTGTATCAGCAGATCATCTACGCGTAGGGCGACGACCTCGCCCTCGCGTAAGTCACAGGTTTCGATCAATAGGTATAAGGTTGCACCCACTAAAATATCAATTACGTCATGTAAGCCGGGCGCGCTGCGGAGATGCTCATGGGGAAGTGGCGTATTGCCATGATGAAATACGGTTCCCCACCGACTAATATTTAGCGCCTTTAATTCAGAGGGTAGATTCGCTTCTATCCATTTGTTGCGTCTCGCCCTTTTTTCCGCTTTGCCGCTGTCGGCCGGTTTGTCGTTAATGTCTCCAGTAGCAACAAAGTAAGCTGCCGCGGCTAAGTAGAAGTCAACGACTGGTTTGGCGTACTGGATGACCCACCTGATTGATTCTGATGCGTATCTGACTGCAACGTCAATTGGGATCAAAGGCGTGTTGTCTTCTGGAGCGCCTTCCTGCTCTGCCCATTTATAATAGCTTGCAAAGTCAACTGCGTTTTTCGGGCATCCTTTTGGTATTTTTCGATGCAAGCGAAAGATAATATCCAATGCTCCAATCAAGGTATTCAGTTTTCCCGTAGAGCATTTGGAGCCCTGTACCTCACAGATAAGCTGGGTCCTATGCGAAATAAATTCGGTTCTGGGGCTGTTCACCATGATAAGTAGCGGTCCTCCGGCCTCGGACAACTCCGGTTCGAACTGTCGCAGGAGCGCAGAAAACTTCGGGGTGTTCAGCTGCTTATGATCGAGGCCTACTAATTCACTTAACCGACCACGATTCAAAGATACTGTGACGGTGCCACGGACGGGCGTACGATCATAAAAATCATTATTCCGCAGCCACGAAATGATAGATTGTTTTAAGGGGACTGGAACCTCGAATATATTCTTTATCAGACTTGGATCGCCCGGCGGCGTAAGTAGCGAACATAGTTTAGACAGCAGTTTCTGCGGAACATGAAGTGCCCATAACGAACCGCCCTGAAGATACTCGCCAAGCATGCAATCTATTCCAGCCTTATCCAATAAACAAAATGCATATTTCTGTGGATTGTATATTTCTTTAAATTCGAACAGCCATCGAATTACAAAATGTAAATTTGTCACAAAAGTTTGATGGGTCGATGCAGCCCTTATGTTCCATGCGGGAAGTGTCCGAACGAGAAATGCGATCTTCTGTGCGGTTTCCTGAATATATGAGTTTTCAGGAGAATCCAAATAAGTGCCATCGGGAAGTAAAAAATTCCATCGAAGGATCGTATCGCCGACGATCTCGTTTCCAACTTTTCTTGAGCGTCTTGTGACGAGCGACCAGGTTGCGACGCCGATCGCTTTGCCGCGGAGCCATGGCGCGGTCCACGGCCCCTGATATTCTCCAAGCTGTGCGAGCGCGCCCGCGATGAACCCCTTCACAACCGTGTCGACGCGGGTATTTGTGCTTGTCACGGTGAACCTCCATCAGGTACAGCGGCGATTAATGTTCCATCGCAAGTAACATGAGGTTGCTCCAGTCGTATTTTTTTCGAAGCACCTTGCATTTTTCCAGTGCACTGGAGTGGGCGATTCGCATTTTAGGATCTTTATCATGCGGTAATCTGAAGCGCGCAAGTTCAGCGAGGTCAATAATATCGTCTGGCGTTATTTCATCAATTCTGAAATTTGCATGGGGAGAAAGTGTTGAGTTATTAAATCCGGCGGCAAGTGCGCATTCTTGGTAAAGATACAGGGTGGCGATTGAATTGGTTGAAACCGGAAGAACGAGATCTTTAAAGTGTGCTTCGAAACTTTGGGTCTTGGGTTGTTGTTTTTTGCCTAATATCTGACCTAGCGGAGATGATTTAAAGGGCTCAATAAAAAGATTGTTCTTGATGAAATCATGGATTTCATCAAGCGTTTTAAATTCGAGTACGTCCGAAAGATCGATGTCGGTAGGGCAGGCAGCTGCGAGAAAAAGATTGTGATACCGGCGAACTTGCCGCGCGTAAAATGACACAAGTAGTTCGTGAGGGATATAATGTTCAATAAAGATCTGTTTACTGTTGCCCAGTCGGAAGGTGGCGGCAGTAAGGGATCCCGTCTTGAGCCACTCTAGCACTCCTTCTGTTGCGCGAACCTTTCGGAAGGTAATCTCTTCGCCGGAAAATAATTTGTCAATATGAGGAAAATAGCCGCCGATCCAACCAGGATTTGTCCCCTTTCGAAAAAAGGCTGAGGCATTTAATACGGGGACGGCTAATTTGCCGAGTTTCGTGATTAGAACGAGTCGATTGGCAATAAGTGGATTTTTCTTTTTTAAATACTGTCTGGCTCTATTCGTCATTTGGAAGATCATTGACAAGAATCGTTCTGATTCGGAGTCAAGTTGCGTCTGTTTCAGTGCATGCGCTCGACCCTTAACCAGACGCGCAACTGGATCGCCCGTGCCCAAAGAAATCATGGATTCGCCCTGCCGACTTACAAGTTTTGCATCTGAGAACGCCGATCCGAAAAAAACAGGATGATGAATAGTAAAAAAGAGCTGAGCAAACAGATAGTCATGACTGGTCAAACTTCCGAGCATCCATCTAATGCGATCGAATTTCGTAACCAAAGGACTCACGGGTTGTGGTGCATCCGGGGGGATGTCGAGGGTGGGGTGGGATGGTAGGTAATATCGGCCTTTCTCTTCAAACAAGCATATTGTCAACGACTCACCAATTTCGATCTTATGGTGGAGAATCGCCAGCAATGTTGCGAGAGACTTTTCCGTGTGACCGCTACATTTGTGGCGCCCTTGGTCGCTCCAATCGCGCCAATAACTCGGATCGTTGAGATGGGGTTTGATCTCTTTCTCGTAATCAACTGAGGCGATCAGCTTTTGCCCGTATTGATAATGAGCGTCGATCATTTCAAGCCATTCTGTGGCGACTTCATTCAGTGCGGCGCGGCGGCTGGACAATGTTCCACGAACCTCATCGAAATATTCCGCATCACTCCGCGCTAAGCTTATCTCCATTAGAACTTTCTGGTGTTCTTTGGGAGCAAGACGGAGCGGATGCTGTCCAAGCAACTGAGGACTCGGCTCGTCGTCAAGTCTCAACTTGTTTACTCCGCACATGGGAATTTCAACTCCTTGCGGAATTAATCTTTTGCTGTCGCGAAGAATGGTCAGAAAATAGCCAAGATGCCGCCAGGTGGAGACACGCGTTCGAAGGCTGCACTTTTCCCGCTTAAACCATTCAGTAAATACGGTAATCAGGAATTCCTGCCATTCATCAGTTGAATCAGGTAGGCGCCCGAGGCCTATTTGGCTGGCAATGCGGCAGAACTCATTAAGTCTCGTGAGATCGCTGATCTGGCTTCGATATGACGCCTTGTTGAAATGCTCGATAAACGCATGCGCGAGCCGTTCGGCGTCATGCCCAAACGCTATGGATAGTCGCGGCAACCGGACCCGCGCTTTTTGGCCGTCATGTGACGTCACGATTGCCAAATAGCTGCCCTTTGAGATCTGAAGCGCTATCACGTTCTTCTCCACGATAGCAATACATCATTGTCAGTCTCGTATTGTCAATTCTATTGGGGCCGGGACTGTGATTACTTCACCGGGCCATTTTCTTGGTGGCCGGTCTATTGACAAGAAGTATAGTCGGGAAAAGGTCAATGATGCGGCGGACCGGGAAATCAAAACCGCAGTTCTGCAGCGCCGCACGCACGCGCTCACGGCTCTCGCGCACTTCCAGGTCGGGCAGGCCGACGATCGAAAAGGACGGCAGTCCATTGGCGAGGTGAACCTCGACGGTCACTTCGGGCGCACGGCCAGCGGCCGGCGCGCGGCTGCGCACCACGGCAAGCGACATATTCCCTCCCGTCGGACAGCGCGCTCACTGCGCGCGCAAATCCCCTAAAACGCTGATGACGTCACGGCCCGCTTGCCGGCGATGTGCGGCACTGCGCAGCGCGAAGGCTGCAACCGGTGCTTACGGCGTCTGCGTGAGCGGCAGCTTCTGTTCGAGCTCGGCGACGCGGCGCTCGAGTTCCTCCAGGCGCGCGCGCGTACGCACGAGCACTTGGGTCTGCGTATCGAATTCCTCACGCGTGACCAGATCGAGCTTCGAGAAGCCCTGCGTCAGCATTGCTTTGACGTTGCGTTCGACATCCTTGGCCGGCGAATTCTTGAACAGATCGCTGACGCGAGCCTGGAAGTCGTTAAAAACGTCGTTCGGTTGTTTCATCGTGTTCCCCTTGGTGCACAAAAAATGTGCATGTTTCATTGCGCCCGTGCCCCGTTGCGGCGAATGGGCGGTCCTGGTGCGCGCGGCTGCTTCGCTGCCGCGGCCTCGTGAGCGTGTTTGGTGCGCGCCTCGCGTTCAGAACGTTCGAACACTCTAGCAACGATCCCCCCGCCGCGCCACCGCCGGCCGCGCCGCTGGCCGTTCGGACAAGGCCGCCCGGGCGCGCTGCGCCACGCGCGCGACGCGCAGTCAGACACGATATGGCATAGGAGTTGCTATTACTGCCGCGCGCGCACTGCCAGGACACTTTTACCGGGAGCGCAGGAGACCGCGGTCACGGGTACGCCACGGGGCAGCAACGGTTCAGCAACAACTAGCGAGGATTTTATGAAACTCATTACCGCAATCATCAAGCCGTTCAAGCTGGATGAAGCGCGCGAAGCCCTGTCGGCGATCGGCGTGTCGGGCATCACGGTGACCGAAGTCAAAGGCTTCGGACGGCAGAAGGGCCACACCGAGCTGTATCGGGGCGCTGAATACGTGGTCGATTTTCTGCCGAAGGTGAAGATCGAAGCGGCGGTATCGGACGACATCGTGGATCAGGCGATCGAGGCGCTCGAGCGCGCGGCGCGAACCGGCAAGATCGGCGACGGCAAGATCTTCGTCACGCCGATCGAGCAGGTGGTTCGGATCCGCACCGGCGAGACCGGCGCGGACGCACTGTAAAAAATCAAAGCATAGCGACACGGATCGCGACAAGAGGAAAACCAAGATGCGCAAACTCATGATGTCCCTGCTGATGGCCGGCTCGCTGCTCGCGGCCGGTGTCGGCACCGCCCTCGCGGACGACGCGTCCGCTCCCGCGGCCGCCTCCGCTCCCGATACGACGGCGAGCGCGCCCGCACCGGACGCCTCCGCCGCAGTCGCTGCCCCAGCTGCTTCGGCTCCCGCCGCCGAAGCGTCCGCCGCGCCGGCCGCAAGCGCACCGGCCGCCACCGACGCATCGGCTGCCGCAGCCGCAGCCGCGCCGGCCGCGCCGACCGCACCGTTCTCGGTCGATTCGTCGAAGCTCAACTCCGGCGACACCGCGTGGATGCTGACTTCCACCGCGCTGGTGCTGTTCATGACGATCCCGGGCCTCGCACTGTTCTACGGCGGCATGGTCCGCAAGAAGAACGTGCTCGCGACGCTGATGCAAAGCTTCGCGATCACCTGTCTGGTGACGATCGTCTGGACCGTGGTCGGCTACAGCCTCGCGTTCACGCCGGGCAACTCGTTCATCGGCGGCTTCTCGCGCGTGTTCATGACGGGCATGAACTACATCAAGGGCGACAAGGCCACGACGCTGACCGTCAGCCATCTCGCGCCGACGATCCCCGAGACGGTCTACTTCGTCTACCAGATGACTTTCGCGATCATCACGCCGGCGCTGATCACCGGTGCGTTCGCGGACCGCATGAAGTTCTCGGCGATGCTGGTGTTCATGACGCTGTGGTCGGTCATCGTCTACTCGCCGATCGCGCACATGGTGTGGGAACCGAGCGGCTGGCTGGCGACCGCGGGCATCCTCGACTTCGCGGGCGGCACGGTGGTACACATCAACGCGGGTATCGCGGGTCTGGTCTGCTGTCTGGTGCTCGGCAAGCGCGTCGGCTACGGCAAGGAGTCGATGGCGCCGCACAACCTGACGCTGACGCTGATCGGTGGCGCGATGCTGTGGGTCGGCTGGTTCGGCTTCAACGCGGGTTCGGCGGTAGCGGCGGACGGCCGTGCCGGCTTCGCGATGTTCGCGACCCAGGTGGCGACCGCCGCGGCGGCGCTCGCGTGGATGTTCGCCGAATGGGCGGCCAAGGGTAAGCCGTCGGTGCTCGGTATCGTGTCGGGCGCGGTCGCGGGTCTGGTGGCGGTGACGCCGGCGTCGGGCTTCGTCGGCACGGTAGGCGCGCTGGTGATCGGCATCGTCGCGGGCGTGGTCTGCTTCTGGTCGGCCACGTGGCTCAAGCACAAGCTCGGCTACGACGATTCGCTCGACGCGTTCGGCGTGCACTGCATCGGCGGCATCATCGGCGCGATCCTGACCGGCGTGTTCGCGGTCAAGGACATCGGCGGCTTCGACGGCAACGTGATCCTGCAGGCGAAGGGCGTGCTGACGACGCTGATCTACAGCGGCGTGGTGAGCTTCGTGCTGCTGAAGATCATCGACCTGGTGATCGGCATCCGCGTGACCGAAGAGCAGGAGCGCGAAGGCCTCGACGTGAGCCTGCACGGCGAGAAAGTCGAATAACGAAGAACCTGTTGTGCTGCGGGCCCGCGCTCCCGGGCACGCCAGTCAGGAAAAAGCTGAGCGCAGCAAAATTCGCCCGCCTTCATGGCGGGCTTTTTTCTTGCTGATCGGGTTGCGAACGGCAATTTTCCGCGCCTATCATCGAGATAGGGAGAATGCATTCGAGTCTGCTTGCGAATGGAGAAACCGTCCCCAAATGGACAAAGCATTTGCTCTACAATCTTTTTTCTCCAGTCTGCGAGTGATCAATGGTTCCGCACCTAGTTACGGCGTTAAACGGCCCGCTGCTCGACCTCGAGCGGAAGATCCTCGACGCCACGCCCGCTATCGAACGCTGGTTCCGGCTTGAATGGCAGGAGCACACGCCGCCGTTCTATTGCTCCGTCGATCTGCGCAACGCGGGCTTCAAGCTCGCGCCGGTCGACACCAACCTGTTTCCCGGCGCATTCAACAATTTGCCGCAGGAAGTGCTGCCGCTCGCGGTGCAGGCCGCGATGGCGTCGATCGAAAAGATCTGCCCGGACGCGAAGAATCTCCTCGTGATTCCGGAGCGCCACACGCGCAACGCGTTCTACCTCGAAAACGTCGCCCGGCTTGCGTCGATCATGCGCCAGGCGGGCCTGAACGTACGCTTCGGCACGCTCGACGAAACCATCAACGGCCCGGTCACGATCGCGCTATCCGACGGCCAGAAGCTCGTGCTCGAACCGCTCGAGCGCTCGCAGCGGCGCTTGGGGCTGAAGAACTTCGACCCGTGCTCGATTCTGCTGAACAACGACCTGTCCGGCGGCATTCCGCCTGTGCTCGAAAATCTGCACGAGCAGTACCTGCTGCCGCCGCTGCATGCGGGCTGGGCAGTACGCCGCAAGTCGACGCATTTCTCGTGTTATGACGACGTCGCGAAGAAGTTCGCAAAGATGGTCGAGATCGATCCGTGGATGATCAATCCGTATTTCGCGCACGTCGAGGGCGTCGACTTCCAGCAGCGCACCGGCGAGGAAGCGCTGGCCGATGCGATCGACGGCGTGCTGAAGAAAATTGCGCGCAAGTATCGCGAGTACGGCATCTCCGAAAAACCGTATGTCGTGATCAAGTCGGATGCGGGCACTTACGGCATGGGCGTGATGACCGTGCACGACGCGTCGGAAGTCGCCGCGCTGACGAAGCGCGAACGCACGCGCATGGCCGCGACCAAAGACGGCCTCGAAGTGCACGACGTGATCGTGCAGGAAGGCGTGTACACGTTCGAGCGCATCGGCGAGGAAGTCGCCGAGCCGGTCGTCTACATGATCGACCGCTACGTGGTGGGCGGCTTCTATCGCGTGCACGGCAGCCGCGAGCGCGACCAGAACCTGAACGCGCCGGGCATGCACTTCGTGCCGCTCGGCTTCGAGCATACGGCGCTGCCCGATGCGCACGCGAAGCCCGGCGCGGCGCCGCCGAACCGCTTCTATATGTATGGCGTCGTGGCGCGGCTCGGGTTGCTGGCCGCATCGGTCGAACTCGAAAAGACCGATCCCGAAGCGATCCAGGTCTAAGCCATCTCGCGCGGCAGGATGGCGGCATGCGTGCCGCCATCGCCGTCTTCAAAGACTATATTGACGAACAATGTCACGCCCGTCAGGGCGCACCGGGACTTTCATGGACATTCTTTTCATCGCCGATCCGCTCAGCCATTTCAAGATTTACAAAGACTCGACCTACGCGATGATGGCCGAAGCGGCGCGCCGCGGTCACACGGTGTACACCTGCGAGCCGAAGCATCTGGCGTGGACGGGCGGCGATGTCGAAGCGAACGTGCAGCGCATTGCGATCACCGGCGATACCGCCGATCTGCATCGTAACGTCTGGTTCGTCGCCGATGCCGCCGCGCCGCGCGCGCTTGCGAGCTTCGGCGCGGTTGTGATGCGCAAAGACCCGCCGTTCGACATGGAATACGTGACGTCGACGTGGCTGCTCGAACTGGCCCAGCGTGGCGGCGCGCGCGTCTTCAACAAGCCGCAGGCGATCCGCGATCATTCGGAGAAGCTCGCGATAGGCGAGTTCGCGCAGTTCGTCGCGCCGACGCTGGTCACGCGCGATCCGGCGCGTCTGCGCGCGTTCCACGAACAGCACGGCGACGTGATCCTGAAGCCGCTCGACGGCATGGGCGGCATGGGCGTGTTTCGCGTGAAGGCGGACGGCATGAACCTCGGCTCGATCGTCGAAATGCTGAGCCACGACGGCGCACGCTCGGTGATGGCGCAGAAATTCATCCCCGAGATCAAGGAGGGTGACAAGCGCATCCTGCTGATCGGCGGCGAAGCGGTGCCATACTCGCTCGCACGCATTCCTCAGGGTAATGAGGTGCGCGGCAACCTGGCGGCCGGTGGTCTGGGTGTCGCGCGGCCGCTCAGCGAGCAGGACCGCAAGATCGCCAATACGCTCGCACCGGTGCTGGCGGCGCGCGGCTTGCTGCTGGTCGGACTCGATGCGATCGGCGACTGGCTCACCGAAGTCAACGTCACGAGCCCGACGTGTTTCCGCGAGATCATGGATCAGACCGGCTTCGACGTCGCCGCGATGTTCGTCGACGCGCTGGAGCGCGCGGTCGGCTGACGCGCCGACTCTAGCGGCCTTGATTGCCCGGCCGCACCCCCAATCTGTGTAGTAAATCCGCATCAGGCGCGCCGTCGGGATTGGCGCGAAAATGAGGCTGCTACAATGCCCGCTCGTCCGACGATGCATTTCCGTCCTCGCGACCCACGGCCGGTCCGGGGCGATGGCGAACCGGGCTCGAGTCCCGGTCCACGGTTTTGGGGCCGTTCTATCGCAGTAAGGCTGACATGGCAGGCATTCTGATCATTGCGCACGCTCCATTCGCCACCGCGTTGCGCGATTGCATTTCCCACATCTATGGCGGTTTGCCGGCGCGTATCGGCGTGATCGATGTGTCGCCGGATTGCGATCCCGCGCAGGTCGTCGCGTTCGCGAATTCGGAAGTCGCGCGGTTGAAGGAAGAGAACGGCGCGCTCGTGCTGACCGATATGTTCGGCGCGACGCCGGCCAACATCGCGGGCCGGCTCGCCACCGAGCCGGATGTGCGCGTGCTGTGCGGCGTCAATCTGCCGATGCTGGTGCGTGCGGTCTGCTATCGCGCGACGCCACTCGACACGCTCGTCGACAAGGCGCTCGCCGGCGCGACCAAGGGCGTGCACTCGATCGGACCGGCGGCGCCGGAACCGGTCGCGGCGTCAACCTGCCCGGCCGATTGCCTGCCGGCTGACGCGGCGCCCGCCGACTGTGTTCCCGCGTTGCCCGCCGATGCCGATCTGACGCAGAAGCCGGACGCGCCCGGCCTGTAAATCGGGCTGGTTCGCAGGCAAGCTTCGACGGATTCAAGCGGTTTCGCAACGGCGCCAAGCGCATTGCAGCCGCTTTGCAGTTTGACTTTTCACCATTTCATTCACCCGCGCTTCGGACCATCACATGCTGCAACAAGAAACGACAATTGTGAACAAGCTGGGGCTGCACGCGCGCGCGTCGGCCAAGTTGACGCAACTCGCGGGCAACTACCAGGCGGAAATCTGGATGAGCCGCAATGGCCGTCGTATCAACGCAAAGAGCATCATGGGCGTGATGATGCTGGCCGCGGGCATCGGCAGTACCGTGCTGATCGAAACGGAAGGTACCGACGAACAGGAAGCGATGGACGCGCTGTTGAAACTGATCGCCGATAAATTTGGCGAAGGTCAATAACGCCGCGCGCTTTGTGTTCGACAAACCCGAAAATGCCGCGGCTCAGTCCGCGGCTTTTTTTCGCCGCCGACATTTGAATATCAGAAGAGGCCCGCTGCTAATCGACATTAAGGCTTGTAGAAGCGGCGCGAAAGCCGCGAGGAAGAGTGCGTAAGGCGACATGCGCGTAGGGCGACACGCGTTTTCAATGTTTAAACCATATATTTTGCGCGACGCGTATAAAGCGCAGCTTCGCTGTGTACGAGGACACCTGATTGCGATAACTCGTGCTGCGCTGCACACACCGCCGACATACGTCAAAAAGGCGCGGAATTTATAATGCCAGGTACAGTCTGAGAGCATTGCAGCGGTTTGCCGCGGCATCACACAACTAGAGGAGGTGCGCGTGTCATTCACGCTGCATGGAATTCCCGTCTCGCGCGGTATCGCCATCGGGCGGGCCTATCTGATCGCCCCGGCAGCACTCGACGTAGACCACTATCTGATCGAACCCGCCCAGATCGAAGGGGAGGTCGGGCGCTTTCGCGCGGCTCAGCAACGCGTGCATGAAGAACTCAACGTGCTGCGCGCCGATCTCGCCGCGGATGCCCCCAGTGAAATGGGCGCGTTCATCGACGTTCACACGATGATCCTGAACGACGTGATGCTGGTTCAGGAAACCATCGACCTGATCCGCACGCGCCGCTACAACGTCGAGTGGGCGCTGACCGAACAGCTCGAAAGACTCTCGCGCCATTTCGACGATATCGAAGACGAATACCTGCGTGAACGCAAAGCCGACATCGAACAGGTCGTCGAACGTGTGCTGAAGGCGCTCGCGGGTGCGCCGGGCATCGTCGACAACGTGCATGGCGCGTGCGATGAAATGATCGTCGTCGCGCACGACATCGCGCCGGCCGACATGATGCAGTTCAAGACGCAGACGTTCCAGGGCTTCGTCACCGATCTCGGCGGGCGCACGTCGCATACCGCGATCGTCGCGCGCAGCCTCGGCATTCCGGCCGCGGTCGGCGTGCAGCATGCGAGCGCGCTGATCCGCCAGGACGATCTGATCATCGTCGATGGCGACCACGGCATCGTGATCGTCGATCCCGCGCCGATCGTGCTCGAGGAATACTCGTATCGGCAAAGCGAGAAGGAGCTCGAGCAGCGCAAGCTGCAGCGGCTCAAGTTCTCGCCGACGCAAACGCTGTGCGGCACGCGCATCGAACTGTGCGCGAACATCGAGTTGCCGGACGACGCGCGCGCGGCGATCGAATCGGGCGCGACCGGCGTGGGTCTGTTTCGCACCGAGTTTCTGTTCATGAATCACAAGGACCGGATGGCCGAAGAGGAGGAGCAGTTCAGCGCATATCGTCGCGCGGTCGAACTGATGAACGGCTTGCCGGTCACGATCCGCACGATCGACGTCGGCGCCGACAAACCGCTCGATTCGATGGCCGGCGGCGACGGCTACGAGACCGCCGTGAATCCGGCGCTCGGTTTGCGCGCAATTCGCTGGAGCCTGTCCGAGCCGCAGATGTTCCTCACGCAGCTGCGCGCGATCCTGCGCGCGTCGGCGTTCGGCAAGGTGAAGATCCTGATCCCGATGCTCGCGCACGCGCAGGAAATCGACCAGACGCTCGATCTGATCCGCGAAGCCAAGCGCCAACTCGACGACGCGGGCATTGCTTATGATCCGAACGTGCAGGTCGGCGCGATGATCGAGATTCCGGCCGCCGCGATCGCGTTGCCGCTGTTTCTGAAGCGGCTCGATTTCCTGTCGATCGGCACCAACGATCTGATCCAGTACACGCTCGCGATCGATCGCGCGGACAACTCGGTCGCGCATCTGTACGACCCGCTGCATCCGGCGGTGCTCCATCTGATCGCGTTCACGCTGCGCGAGGCGAAGCGCGCGGGCGTGCCGGTGTCGGTGTGCGGTGAGATGGCGGGCGATCCGGCGTTGACGCGTCTGTTGCTCGGCATGGGCCTGACCGAGTTTTCGATGCATCCGAGCCAACTGCTCGAGGTCAAGCAGGAGGTGCTGCGCTCGCATCTGAAAACGCTCGAAAAGCCCGTGGCCGACGTGCTGGCTTCGTTCGAGCCGGAAGAGGTGCAGGCGGCGCTCAAGCGGGTCGCGCTGGTGTGAATCCGACGCGCTCAGTCGCGCCTCGTTGAACGAAAAAACGCCGCACATGATGCGGCGTTTTTCTATTTCGGCGTCGTTCGGACGGGTAGTGGGGAACCGCCTCAAGAGCCGTGCGCATGGCCGCACACCGGGCAATCCGGCTGGCGTCCGATGCGCATCGTGTTCCATTCCATCCGCAGCGAATCGAGCATCGTCAGGCGGCCCACGAGCGGCGTGCCGATTGCGCCGATCACCTTCAGCGCTTCGGCAGCCTGCATCGAACCGATGATGCCGACCGTCGGAGCGAACACGCCCATCGTCGAGCATGCGACTTCCTCGAACGGCTGGTCTTCGGGAAACACGCACGCGTAGCATGGCGACGCTTCGTCGCGGAAATCGAAGGTGCTGATCTGGCCGTCGAAGCGCAGCGCCGCGCCCGACACGAGCGGCACGCGATGCTTGACGCACGCGCGGTTGATCGCGTGACGCGTCGCGAAGTTGTCGGTGCAATCGAGCACGACACTCGCGTGCGGCACCTCGCGATCGAGCCATGCATCGTCGACGCGCTCGGCGACCGCGCTGACGACGACCTCGGGATTGATCTGCGCGAGCGTGTCGCGCCCGGACTCGACCTTGCTGCGTCCAACCGACGCGGTGACGTGCAGGATCTGGCGCTGCAGATTGGTCAGGTCGACGGTATCGGCATCGACGAGCGTCAGACGGCCGACGCCCGCCGCCGCGAGATACATTGCGGCCGGCGAACCGAGCCCGCCCGCGCCGACGACGATCGCGTGGGCGTCGATAAAACGCTGCTGCGCCTCGATGCCGATTTCGTCGACGAGGATATGGCGGGAGTAGCGAAGGAGTTGATCGTCATTCATGGCGGGGCGCGTGGTGTGTCGCTATGTCGCGGTGTCGCGCAAGGAGAGGCAGGCCGGAGGGCCGCGGCGCGCATTCGTGGCTGTTATTTTAATCGCGCGGGGAGGGTGGCTGCTGCGGCTTGCCGTGAGACGCCGCCGGTTAAGCGGCGGCCTGTGCTGAAACTGCTGCGGCGTGTCTTCGCAGACTATCGTGCTGCGAAGACACGCGCGGGTTCGCTGCTTATTGGCCAGCTTATTTGCCGTCTTACTTTCCAGCGGGAGCCGGTGCCGAAGCCGGCGCCGGTCCCGATGCGCCCGGCACCGGTTGCGTCGGCTTCACCGCGACCGGCGCGGAGGCCGACGTGCCCGGCTTGTTCTGCGCGAGACGGCGTTCCATCAGCGACTTGGATTCCTGAACCGGCTTGCCTTCGAGCTTGCCGACCGCCTGTTGCATCATGAAGTCGTCGTTGGAACCGAACTCGACCGGCTTGCGTTCGCGTTCCTTCTGGCGCTGCTCCGGCGTCTTCTTGTCGTTCTGCTCTTCGAGCTGACGCAACTGCTCCATGCGCTCCGACTCGCGCTGCTCGGCTTCCTTCTTCTCGTTCGGGTCCTGCGTGTTCGCAAGGTGATTCGAGTAGTCGACTTCGCGAGTGACGAGCGCGTCGTCCGGATCGCCGTCCGCGTATTGATCGACCGGAAGGTCGGGGCGGATGCCCTTGTTCTGGATCGAACGGCCGCTCGGCGTGTAGTAATACGCGGTGGTCAGGCGCAGCGCGGTGTCCGCCGTCATGGGGCGTACGGTTTGCACCGAACCCTTGCCGAACGTGGTCTTGCCGAGAATCAGCGCGCGGTGCTGATCCTGCAGCGCGCCCGCGACGATTTCCGATGCCGACGCCGAGTAGGCGTTGGTCAGCACGATCATCGGCACGGTCCTGAAGATGGCCGGGACGTCTTTCAGCGGATCGCTGTCGAACGATTGCAGACGGTAGTTATCGTAGGTGTCGCGATAGATCTGCTTCGAATCCGGAATCTGGCCGTTGGTCGACACCACCACCGAATTCGGCGGCAGGAACGCGCCCGCGACGCCGACCGCGCTTTGCAGCAGACCGCCGCCGTTGTTGCGCAGGTCGAGGATGAGGCCCTTCAGGTTCGGCTCCTGGCGCGCCAGATCCTGCAGCTTGGCCGCGAGGTCAGGCGTGGTGCGTTCCTGGAAGCTCGTGATGCGCACGTACGCGAAGCCCGGCGCAACGATCTTGCCCTTCACCGACTGAACCCTGATGATCGCGCGCGTGACGGTCAGCGGGAACGTGCGGTCGTCGGTCTTGCGGAAAATGGTCAGCGTGACCTTGGTGCCCGGCTCGCCGCGCATCTGCTTGACCGCCTGGTCGAGCGTCATGCCGCGCACGGGCTTGTCGTTGATGCGCGTGATCAGGTCGCCCGGACGGATGCCGGCGCGGAACGCGGGCGTGTCTTCGATTGGCGAAATCACCTTGATCAGGCCGTCTTCCGACGAAATTTCGATGCCGAGGCCCGCGAAGCGGCCCTTGGTCTGCTCCTGCAGCTCTTCGTAATCGGTCTTGTCGAGGTACGACGAGTGCGGGTCGAGGCTCGACACCATGCCCTTGATCGCGGAGGTGAGAAGCTTCTTGTCGTCGACCGGTTCGACGTATTCGTGCTTGATCTGCCCGAACACTTCGGCGAAGAGCCTGAGCTGGTCTAGCGGCAGTGGGGCGACCGCGGCGCTAGCGGGTTGCTGGGCCGAGGCGGAGAATTGCAGGGTGGCAAGGACACCGGTAGCAAGGCCCGCGGCAATCAGGCCGATATTTTTCAGGTTCTTTCGCATAGAGTCTATTGCGGTCGGAAGCGCGTGGCAGCGTCGATAAAGATTGGACGGACAAGTATAACTGCACACCCGCCTGCTCAGGGCGCGTGCAGGCAATCGTGCTTCGACAGTACGGGAAGGTCCTGGTTCTTGCGAACCGGCCCGCGGATGGCGGTCCGTGCGATACGTCGCGCGGCGCAATACAGTATTTCCTGCCGGGCCGGTTGTCTCCGTGCGGCCCCGGGCCTTCCCGTGGCGTGGGGCCGCGGCCGGAAACGCGCGATCAGCCCGCCTTGCCTTGGCTCGCGACCGCGGCTTGCGCTTTTGCGATCGCGTCCTGGTCGCCGAGATAGTAGTGCTTGATCGGCTTCAGGTCCTCGTCGAGTTCATAGACGAGCGGCACGCCGTTCGGGATGTTCAGGCCGACGATGTCGCTGTCCGAGATGTTGTCGAGGTACTTGACCAGCGCGCGGATCGAGTTGCCGTGCGCGGCGATCAGGATGCTGCGCCCCGACTTGATGGCCGGCGCAATCGACTCGTTCCACAGCGGCA
Source organism: Paraburkholderia sp. BR13444 (assembly GCF_040948755.1). Taxonomy (NCBI): domain Bacteria; kingdom Pseudomonadati; phylum Pseudomonadota; class Betaproteobacteria; order Burkholderiales; family Burkholderiaceae; genus Paraburkholderia; species Paraburkholderia sp. BR13444. The sequence goes on from NZ_JBFPKM010000008.1 coordinate 154,664, forward strand.
GCACGCGCGCGACCGTGTCTTTCAGGCACTCGGTCAGCGGCAGTTGGTCGCGCGGCACCTTGGCGTAGCGCGGATCGGTGTACGGCGCGCGCTCGTCGGTCGGCTCGAGCGCGGGCGGCGGCGTGTCGTAGCTGCGGCGCCAGACCAGCACCTGCTCGTCGCCGAATTTGGCTGCCGTTTCGGCCTTGTTCAGACCCGACAGCGCGCCGTAGTGGCGTTCGTTCAGGCGCCATGAATGCACGACGGGCAGGTACATCAGATCCATCTTGTCCTGCACGTGCCACAGCGTGCGGATCGCGCGCTTGAGCACCGACGTATAGGCGATGTCGAACGTATAGCCCGACTCCTTGAGCAGCACGCCCGCCTGCTGCGCCTCGAGGCTGCCCTGCTCGGTGAGGTCGACGTCGATCCAGCCGGTGAAGCGGTTTTCCTTGTTCCACGTCGATTCGCCGTGGCGGATGAGAACGAGTTTGTACATAAGAATTGCCGGTCGGTAGTGAGGAAGCGGTCTCGCGCTGTGCGGCGCCTTCGGCGGCGCATCGCCATCGCGTCAAACGGTTATTTTATAATGCTCGGGTTGACCTTTTCGATTTCTCTCTTTCCGGCGGATCTTCCGTGAAGTTTTTCACCGAATACACAAACCTTGTCCTGATCGCAATCGTCCTTATCTCCGGTGGGTTGCTGCTGTGGCCGACCATCAGTCGGCGTGGACGTGGCGGCCTGTCGGCCGCCGAAGCCACCCAACTGATCAACCGGCGCAACGCGGCGGTCATCGATCTGCGGCCGTCCGCCGATTACGCCAAGGGGCACCTGCCCTCGGCACGGCATTTCGAATTCGCGGAGTTGCAGGCGAAAGTCGCGCAACTCGCGAAGAACAAGAGCAACCCGGTGCTGCTGGTATGCCAGACCGGCCAGCAGTCGAACAAGGCTGCGCGTATCGTGCAGGAAGCGGGATACGCGGAAGTCCATGTTCTCGAGGGCGGCGTCGACGCCTGGCAGAAAGCCGGTATGCCGGTTGTGAAACAAGGAGCAGCCAAGTGAACAAAGTGATCATGTACAGCACCCAGGTGTGCCCGTATTGCCAGATGGCCGAGCGTCTTTTAAAGTCGCGCGGCGTCGAGCACGTTGAGAAAGTACTGATCGATAAAGACCCGGCCCGCCGTGAGGAGATGATGACCCGGACCGGGCGTCGCACGGTGCCGCAGGTGTTCATCGGCGAGACGCATGTCGGCGGCTATGATGACCTTTCCGCGCTCGATCGCGCGGGCGGTCTGACGCCGCTGCTCGAAGCAGCCTGAGTTCGCGCGTTCCGCGCCGCGCGAGCGGGCGGACCACTCGATAAGCCGGCGCGTGCGCGCTCCTCGTGGGGCCGGCGAGCCGGCGCAATAATCTGGCGGCCCATGCATGCATCGGCCGCCGCCACGCATACCTATCAGGAATCACCATCATGTCCGACGAGAATAACCAGCCGTTCTTCAACATCCAGCGCATCTATCTGAAGGACATGTCGCTCGAGCAGCCGAATTCGCCGGCAATCTTCCTCGAGCAGGAAATGCCGTCGGTCGAAGTCGAAGTCGACGTGAAGGCCGAGCGCCTCGCAGAATCCGTGTTCGAAATCCTCGTGACGGGCACGGTTACGGCCAAGGTGTCGGACAAGGTCGCGTTCCTGATCGAAGCGAAACAGGCTGGCATTTTTGACATTCGCAACATTCCTGCCGAGCAGATCGATCCGCTCGTTGGCATCGCCTGCCCGACCATCCTGTTCCCGTACCTGCGTTCCAACATCGCCGACGCGATCACCCGCGCCGGCTTCCCGCCGATCCACCTCGCCGAGATCAACTTCCAGGCGCTGTACGAGCAGCGTCTCGCGCAAATGAGCGCGGCCCAGCAGGGCGACGGCGCGGCGCAAAGCGGCGTCACGCATTAAGGCGCCGCGCGCAGTGCCGGCTATGAAGGTCGCCGTTCTCGGCGCTGGCGCCTGGGGCACCGCCCTCGCTGGCCATCTGGCCGTCAGGCACGACACGGTGTTGTGGGCGCGCGAGTCCGCGCTCATCACCGAGCTTTCCACTTCGCACGAAAACGCCCGCTATCTGGCGGGCGTCGCGTTGCCGCCCGCGCTCCGCTACGAAGCGGATCTACGTGCGGCGCTCGATCACGCGCTCGCCGACGCTGCGCTGTGCGTGGTCGCGACTCCCGTGGCTGGCCTGCGCGGTCTGTTGCGAGCGATGCGCGATGCCGGCAAGGTGCCCGCGCATATCGTGTGGCTGTGCAAGGGTTTCGAGGCGGATTCGCAGTTGTTGCCGCATCAGGCGGTCGCGGCGGAATTGCCCGAGCATGCGAGCAACGGCGTGTTGTCCGGGCCGAGCTTCGCGCGCGAAGTCGGGCAGGGACTGCCGGTTGCGTTGACGATCGCGAGTTCGTCGGCGGTGTGCCGCGAACGCACGGTCGCGGCGTTCCATCACGGTGCGATGCGCATCTATACCGGCGACGACGTCGTCGGCGTCGAAGTGGGCGGCGCGGTGAAAAACGTGCTCGCCATCGCGACGGGCATCGCCGATGGCCTCGGCCTCGGCCTCAATGCACGCGCGGCGCTGATCACCCGCGGACTCGCCGAAATGTCGCGTCTTGGCGTCACGCTTGGTGGGCGCGCGGAAACCTTTACCGGGCTGACCGGCCTCGGCGATCTGATCCTGACCGCGACCGGCGATCTATCGCGCAACCGCACTGTGGGCTTGCAGCTCGCCACCGGCCGCACACTCGACGACATCCTCGGCGGCCTTGGTCACGTGGCCGAAGGCGTGCGCTGCGCGAAGGCGGTCCTTTCGATCGCACGCGCCCATGCAATCGAAATGCCGATCACCCAAGCGGTCTGCGCGGTGCTGTTCGACGGCGTGGCGCCGCGCGATGCGGTCAGCGCGCTGCTGCGGCGCGATTCGAAGGCCGAATAAAGTCTTTTCTTTCAGCCGTTTAGCGCAAATTCGCGTTGAACGGCTGCCTCACCTGGCTGTCCACTTCTTGAGCGAGACTCAGGTCAGCGAGGTTTTCATGCCCACCTTCAATCTCAGTCACGGCACGTGCACGCTCGAAGCGCGCGTGGTCGATATCACGACGCTCGCCGTCGATGCGATCGTCAATGCCGCGAATACTTCGCTGCTCGGCGGCGGCGGTGTGGATGGCGCGATTCATCGCGCGGCCGGCAAGGAGTTGCTGCGCGAATGCGAAAAGCTCGGCGGCTGCGCGACCGGCGACGCCAAGATCACCGCCGGTTATCGGCTGCCCGCGAAGCATGTGATCCATGCTGTCGGTCCAGTGTGGCGGGGCGGCGCGCACGGCGAAGCCGACTTGCTCGCATCGTGCTATCAGCGCTCGCTCGAAGTCGCGCGCGAGACTCATTGCACGAGCATTGCGTTTCCCGCGATCAGTTGCGGCATCTACCGTTTCCCCGCCGACTATGCGGTGAGCATCGCGGTCGGAACCGTGCTCGACACGTTGCCGCGCACACCGCACATGAAGCACGTCACGTTCGCGTGCTTCGACGACGCGATGTTCGCGCGCTACGAGGCCGAACTCGAACGCCGTCAGGCGCCGCCCTCGAAGCCGGCCTGACGCCACGCTTCGAACACCACGACCGCCACCGTGTTCGACAGATTCAGACTGCGATTGCCAGGACGCATCGGCAGACGCACGCGCTGTTCGTTCGCAAAGCGCTCGAGCACCGTATCGGGCAGACCGCGCGTTTCGGCGCCGAACACGAACCAGTCGCCCGGTCGAAAAGCGTGGTCGTGAAAGCGCCCCGAGCCGCGTGTGGTGAACGCGAACATGCGCGACGAGTCGGGCGTTTCATTCGCGATGAACGCGTCCCAATCGGCGTGCACGTTCATTTCCGCGTACTCGTGATAGTCGAGGCCGGCGCGCCGCATCTTGGTGTCGTCGAGAGGGAAGCCGAGCGGCTCGATCAGGTGCAGTCGGGCACCGGTATTCGCGCACAGGCGAATCACGTTGCCGGTGTTGGGCGGAATTTCCGGTTCTACGAGAACAACGTTGAACATAAGGGGACCACGTAAAAGCTAGTTTTTCGGAGTGCGCAACGCGACGAAGTTCGTGACCCGTCGCGCGCCGGCCGCCTTCAGCGTATGCGCGAGCGCTTCGAGCGTCGCGCCGCTCGTCATCACGTCGTCGACGATGCCGACGTGCAGGCCGCGCACCGGGCGCGCAACACAAAACGCGCGGCCGACGTTGTGCCGGCGCGCATCGAGATCGAGGCGCGATTGCGGCGCGGTGTTTCGCGTTCGTTCGAGCAGCGTCGCGTCGCTGCGCACGTCGAGCGCCCGGGCAAGCGGCCGCGCGATCTGCCAGGCCTGGTTGTAGCCGCGCTCGACAAGACGGCGACCGGCGAGCGGCACTGGCGCAATCACGTCGGGCCGCTCGGCCGCGTCGTGCCAGTTGTCCTGAGCAAGCCACGCGAGACGTTGCGCGAAATCGCGCGCAAGCATCAGCCGGGCGCGGAATTTTAGGCCGACCGCGAGGGTATCCAGCGGCGCGCGATAGTCGGCGAGCGCGAAGCTCGCGTCGAACGGCGGCGGCTCGGCGACGCAATCGGCGCAGCGATATTGCGCCTGAGCGACCCAGCGTGACGTCGGCAACGGCACCGCGCAAACGGTGCAGCGCAGGCGGCTCTCGTTCCAGTAGGCCGCGTCGCAACCGTCGCACAGCGTCTTATGCGACATATTGCCGCACAACGCGCACAGGTTCGGCAGCGCGACGTTCAAAGCCCGCGGCCATGCCGAATGCAGACCGCGCACAAAACGCGCGGCCTGATTTCGACACGACGAAGAAAATGACTTGAATCGCACGGGTGAGCGCCGCTGAATGCCGTTCACGCTGAATGGAGGGGAACGAACGAGTATACTTCGAGCTCACGCCAGCACGACACACATGTCCCCAACATCCGCTCAATCTGGCCGTCCGGCCTACGATTCACGGCGCCTCAGGCGTATTTTCGACCGTCGCGCCGCTACCTTCGACGAGGTTGCATTCCTGCCGCGCGAGATTGCGCAGCGCATGCGCGAGCGTCTCGATTACATCAAGGTGGCGCCCTCGAGCGTGCTCGACGCCGGATGCGGTGCGGGCGAAGACATCCCCGCATTGCGCGCTCGCTTTCCCGAGGCGCCGGTGTTCGGCGCCGATCTGTCGCATGGCATGCTGCGCCGCGCGCTGCGTCACGATGCCGGCAACACCAGTTGGCGACGCTTTCTTCCCGCCTCGCTCGGCAAGGCGCTCGGCGCGCGTGGCCCGCGCTTCGCGCAAGCCGATTTCTCCGCGCTGCCATTCGCGGCCGGCGCATTCGAATTCATCTGGTCCAACCTTGCGCTGCACTGGCACTCGCGGCCCGATCTGGTCTTTCCCGAATGGCAGCGGGTGTTGAAGGTCAACGGCCTGCTGATGTTCAGTACGCTCGGCCCCGATACGCTGAAGGAATTGCGCGGCGCCTACGCCGAGATCGAGGCCGCGCACGGCGTCGCGTCGCGCAAGCATGTGATCGACTTCGTCGACATGCATGATCTCGGCGACATGCTCGTCGAGGCCGGCTTCGAGATCCCGGTGATGGACCAGGAGACGCTGACGATCACCTACAAGTCGCCCGAGTCGCTGCTCGCGGACGTGCGCCGCTGGGGTGCATACCCGTTCGAGCGCGATGCGCATGACGGCGCGCTTGCGCGTCGGTTGCACAAAGCCCTGCTCGCCGCGCTCGAAGCGCGCCGGCGCGCCGACGGCACGATCGCGCTGACCTTCGAGGTGATCTACGGACACGCATGGAAAGCCGTGCCGCGTACCACGGCCGAAGGACATGGCATCGTGCGGCTCGAGGACATCGGACGAGGTCCGGGCAAGCGTGGGTAGCAGATTGCGGCGCGGTCATCAACTGCTTGCCGACGGTGCGGTTGACGTGTTGCAAAAGCGGTAAAGAGGACATCCGTTATGCCTGGGATTTGCCCTCCGAAAGAGCCGCAAAATGCCGGGCAAAATGGCGCGAAGGCTTGTCGCGCCGGGCTTGTGGGCCGATCGGGGCTTGCTTGTCGATGCTATGGATCGCGCCTATAATGCGTCAGTTTGTCGCCCGACGTTCCCACATTTGGGGTGGCAAGCCTGAGGCGCAGGGCTGCAAAATGAAGTGATGCGGTAGGGGTTGGCGCGGTCGCGAGTGATGCTGTACACAGTGATACGAGCGGCGGCCGCGAGATGCATCCGGAAGTAAAAGAAGGCAGGCCGGACGCGACGATTCGCAGGAGGCAGCGATGGGCGCATCAGATCATCTGCTGGCGGATTCAGAACCGGTCCTCAGGGACTGGACCATGAAGCGCAACTGTTCGATATCGCCGCGGCAGTTCGTTTGTCTGTACGCGTCGCTTGCGTTGTTCTCGTTGGCAATTGCATTCATTCTGGTTCTGATCGGCGCCTGGCTGGTGTTGCCGTTCACCGGAATCGAATTGCTGGCGGTAGGTATCGCGTTTGCAATATATGCGCGTCATGCTGTCGATTACGAGCGCATCCGGTTGTTTCCGAACCGGCTCGTGATCGAGCAGGTCAGCGCCGAGCAGATCACGCAGTTCGAATTCAATCCGCGCTGGGTGCGGATAGAGCCGGGCGCAACGCCGCGCGATCAGATCAAGCTGGTCTCGCGCGGGCAGACGATCATGATCGGGCAACATCTCGCGCAAAATCGGCGCGCGCAGTTCGCAGGCGAACTGCGAATGTGGCTGGTACGTTGTTAGATGGTGCCGGACACGCGGCGTTCAAGGGCGCGCGACACGCTGCCAGCGGGGTCGAGGGGTTTGAATGGAAAATTTGGGTAAGGAAGCTATGAAAACAATCAAGCGAGCGCTCATGAGCGTGCTGGCGACGAGCGGACTGCTTTTCGCCGGTGCCGCCCTGGCAGTGGGCGATGCTCCGGGCGGCCCAGCCGTCAACGCGATCAATCTCCAGCCGCCTGCATCGAGAATCGCTCAGGAGCTGTTCGACCTCCACATGTTCATGCTGCTCCTTTGCACCGTGATCTTCGTCGGTGTATTCGGTGTGATGTTCTATTCGATCTTCGCGCACCGCAAATCGAAGGGCCACCAGGCAGCCAATTTCCACGAGAGCACCACCGTCGAAATCATCTGGACGATCGTGCCGTTCATCATCGTCGTGTTGATGGCGCTGCCCGCTACCAAGGCCGTCGTCGCGATGAAGGACACCTCGAACGCCGACCTCACGATCAAGGTCACCGGCTACCAGTGGAAGTGGGGCTACGACTACGTGAAGGGTCCGGGCGAGGGCATCGGCTTCCTGTCCACACTCGCCACGCCGCGCGCGCAAACCGAAGGCCGCGAGCCGATCTCCACGCTGTATCTGCAGGAGGTCGACAACCCGCTCGTGGTGCCGGTCAACAAGAAAATCCGCATCATCACCACCGCCAACGACGTGGTCCACTCCTGGTACGTGCCGGCCTTCGGCGTGAAGCAGGACGCGATCCCCGGCTTCGTGCGCGACACGTGGTTCAAGGCTAACCGCACCGGCACGTTCCGCGGCTTCTGTACCGAGCTGTGCGGCAAGGAACACGCGTTCATGCCGGTCGTCGTCGAAGTCCTTTCTGACGACGACTACGCCAAGTGGGTCGACACGGAGAAGAAGAAAATGGCCGCCGGCCAGGACGATCCGAACAAGACCTACACGATGGCCGAACTGATGGAGCGCGGCGGCAAGGTCTACGCGGCGAACTGCGCAGTCTGCCACCAGCCGACCGGCAAGGGCGCGGGCGCATTCCCGGCGCTCGACGGCAGCAAGATCGCCAACGGTCCGATCGGCCAGCACGTGAGCCTCGTGTTGAAGGGCAAGAACGCGATGCCTTCGTGGGCGCCGACGCTGAATGACGTCGAAATCGCCTCGGTGGTCACGTACGAACGTAACTCGTGGGGCAATCATACGGGCGATATCCTGCAGCCGAAGCAGGTCACCGACGCGCGCAACGGCAAGCTGCCCGAAGGCGGCGACCATCTGGCCGAAGCGGGTGCCGCGGCAAGCGGCGCCGCTGCGGCATCGGGTGCGGAAGCGGCTTCCGCACCGGCGGCTGCATCGGGCAATGACGCTGGCGCGGCCGCTGCGAATAGCGCAGAGGCCACGCTGCCGGCGAGCATCTACTTCGAGACCGGCAAGAGCACGCTGCCGGCCGACGCGAAAGCGGCGGTCGACGCGGCCGCGGCCTACGCGAAAGCGCATCCGGACGCGAAATTCACGCTGTCGGGCTTCACCGACGCAACCGGCTCCGCCGACGTCAACGCGAAGCTTGCGAAGAGTCGTGCCGAAGCCGTTCGCGACGCGCTGAAAGCAGCTGGCATTGCCGAAGACCATATTATTTTGAAGAAGCCGGAAACGATCACCGGCGGCACCGACGCGAAGGAAGCCCGGCGCGTTCAGATCAGCCCGGCAGCCTGACGTGTTCCTGGTCAGCACCGCAGAATTCGCTTTAGGAGATATTCATGTCTAGCATCGGACACGATGTAGTCGCGGGCCACGAGCACGTGCACGGCGACCATGCCCACGAAACGCCGCATGGCTGGCGTCGCTGGCTGTTCGCAACCAACCACAAGGACATCGGTACGCTGTACCTGATCTTCTCGTTCACCATGTTCCTGTCCGGGGGCGTGATGGCGCTGATGATCCGTGCCGAACTGTTCGAGCCGGGCCTGCAGATCATGCGTCCCGAGTTCTTCAACCAGTTGACCACCATGCACGGGCTGATCATGGTGTTCGGCGCGATCATGCCGGCGTTCGTCGGCTTCGCGAACTGGATGGTGCCGCTGCAGATCGGTGCATCGGACATGGCCTTCGCGCGGATGAACAACTTCAGCTTCTGGCTGCTGCCAGTCGCGGCTGTTCTGCTGGTCGGCTCGTTCTTCTCGCCAGGCGGCGCGACCGCCGCGGGCTGGACGCTGTATGCGCCGCTGTCCACGCAGATGGGCCCGGGCATGGACTTCGCGATTTTCGCGGTCCACCTGATGGGTGCGTCGTCGATCATGGGCGGTATCAACATCGTCGTGACGATCCTGAACATGCGCGCACCCGGCCTCACGCTGATGAAGATGCCGATGTTCGTCTGGACCTGGCTCATCACCGCGTACCTGCTGATCGCCGTGATGCCGGTTCTCGCGGGCGCGATCACGATGGTGCTGTTCGACCGTCACTTCGGCACGTCGTTCTTCAATGCGGCAGGCGGCGGCGACCCGGTCATGTACCAGCACATCTTCTGGTTCTTCGGGCACCCCGAGGTGTACATCATGATCTTGCCGGCCTTCGGGATCGTCTCGCAGGTGATTCCGGCGTTCTCGCGCAAGCCGCTGTTCGGCTATAGCTCGATGGTGTACGCAACGGCGTCGATTGCGATCCTGTCGTTCATGGTCTGGGCGCACCACATGTTCGTGACCGGCATGCCGGTGACGGGCCAGCTGTTCTTCATGTACGCGACGATGCTGATCGCGGTGCCGACCGGCGTGAAGGTGTTCAACTGGGTCGCGACGATGTGGCGCGGCGCGCTGTCGTTCGAAACGCCGATGCTGTTCGCGGTGGGCTTCCTGATCGTGTTCACGTTCGGCGGCCTGTCGGGTCTGATGCTCGCGATGGCGCCGCTCGACATCCAGTATCACGGCACTTATTTCGTGGTCGCGCACTTCCATTACGTGCTGGTGGCGGGCTCGCTGTTCGCGCTGTTCGCCGGCTGGTACTACTGGGCACCGAAGTGGACCGGCTGGATGTACAACGAAACCCGCGGCAAGATCCACTTCTGGGCGTCGATGTTCTTCTTCAACCTCGCGTTCCTGCCGATGCACTTCGTCGGTCTCGCGGGCATGCCGCGTCGCTATGCGGACTACCCGGCACAGTTCACCGACTGGAACCAGGTGATCTCGATCGGCGCATTCGGCTTCGGTCTGTCGCAGGTCTACTTCCTGTTCGCGGTGGCGCTGCCGGCGTACCGTGGTGGCGGTGAGCTCGTCGAGGCGGGCGACAAGCCGTGGGACGGCGCAACGGGCCTCGAGTGGACCGTGCCGAGCCCGGCTCCGTTCCACACGTTCGAGCATCCGCCTACCGTCGAGTAAGCCTGTCCCGGCGAAGTGCCGGGTTCCGGCGGCGCGACACATGCCGCTACCGGAACCGGGCGCTTCGCGAGGCGGCTGCAGTCGGGCGGTCTCACCAGTCAAGAACCGTATTCAGAAAGTCGAGCATGACGCGCAATCCACAGGAAAGACGTACGCCGGAGCAGATTCGCGCGGGCAACAGGCGGATAGGGTTGGTGATGTTCGCGATCGCCGCGGTGTTTTTCGCGAGCGTCATTCTGAAGCAGTGCTGGTTCAGCTAACGCCGCAGTCGCAGTCCGTATGCAGGTTTGTTGAGGATTCAGATGTCGACGCAACCGCCGGCCGAGGCCGACCGCTCTTTCAACCGTTCGATGCTGATCAAGCTGTTCGTCGTCGCTTTGATGATGTTCGGTTTCGGTTTCGCGCTGGTGCCGATGTATCGCGCGATCTGCCAGATCACCGGCGTGAACAACCTCGTGCAGCGCGACGTTTCGGCGCGCGAGGCGAAGAATACGCAGGTCGACATGAGCCGCACGATTTCGATCGAATTCGATGCGAACGCGCGCGGCCTGTTGGGTTTCAAGCCGGAGCAGCGCAGTCTCGACGTGCATCCGGGCGAAGTGACGACCGTCATGTACGACGTCAGCAACGGGCAGTCGCGCACGATCCGTGCGCAGGCGATTCCGAGCTACGCGCCGAAGCAGGCGACCGAGTACTTCAGGAAGATCGAGTGTTTCTGTTTCACGCAGCAGACGTTGAACGCGAACGAGACGAAGCGGATGCCGGTGGTGTTCGTGGTCGATCCGAAGTTGCCGAAGGACGTGAAGACGATCACGCTGTCGTACACGTTTTTCGAGTTGAACACACCGGCGGCGGCCAGCGCGGATGACGCGGCGCCGAAGGCGAATGCAGTGAACAACGCGGCAGCCACTCCCGCGAAGCCGGCCTGAAAGCAGATTTGACGGCGCGAGCCACGGACGAACGAAGGAAGACGAAGCGAGATGAACGATAACGGCGGCAGTCCGCGCAAGAGCAGTTTCGGTCAGTCGATGCGCGCGGTGTTCTGGTCGTTTTTCGGCGTGCGCAAGCGCCGCGATCTCGAGGCGGACGCGACGCAGCTGAACCCGCTGCATGTGATCGTGGCGGCGCTGATCGGCGCGGCGGTCCTGATCGGGGTGCTGATTCTGGTCGTGCGCCTCGTGGTCGGTTGAGGCAGTAGCAGGGCACAGCAGCACCGAAGAGCCCGCGAATTAGAGAGAAGCGGTGCGGTATCGACGCGCCGCCGAAGATACAGCCGGAGATTCCGGAACAACTGGACTGAAGTGGAGAATCAAGAATGAGCGGTCAAAACGAGAGCCCGTACTATTTCGTACCGCATCCGTCGCGGCATCCGATCAGCGCCGCTACCGGGTTGCTGGTCATGCTCGGATCGCTTGCGGCCTGGATCAATGACCACACGTGGGCGCCGCTCGGCGTGCTCATCGGTCTGCTGTGGCTGCTCTTTACGCTGTGGCACTGGTTCGGCGACGCGATCGCCGAGTCGGAAGGCGGCATGTACGGCAAGAACGTCGACCGCTCGTACCGCTGGAGCATGAGCTGGTTCATCTTCTCCGAAGTGATGTTCTTCGGCGCATTCTTCGGCGCGCTGTTCTATGCTCGCGAAATCGCGATGCATCAATTGGGCAGCCTCGACTACAAGCTGATCTGGCCGGACTTCACGGCAGTGTGGCCGAACAACGGCCCGGCCGAACTCGTGGGCACCTACAAGTCGATGCAGCCGTGGCCGGTGCCGACCATCAACACGGCGCTGCTGCTGTCGTCGGGTGCGACGCTGACGGTGTCGCACCACGCGCTGCGCGACAACCATCGCAAGAAGGCGATCGCGTGGCTCGCGGCGACCCTCGTGCTGGGCGTGTGCTTCCTGTTCCTGCAGGGTTTCGAATACTTCCATGCATACCACGAGTTGAACCTCACGCTGGCTTCGGGCATCTACGGTTCGACGTTCTTCCTGCTGACCGGCTTCCACGGCTTTCACGTGTTCCTCGGTGGCACGATGCTCGCCGTCGTGCTGGCGCGCCTGATTCGTGGCCACTTCACGCCGGAACATCATTTCGCATTCGAAGGCGCGGCCTGGTACTGGCACTTCGTCGACGTCGTGTGGCTCGGTCTGTACGTCGTCGTGTACTGGCTGTAATGCAGTCAGACCCGCGCGCGCCGCTCGTCGGCGCAGGCGCGGGACGTGCGCGCAACACCTGTCAGGCGGCGCGCACGAGCAGTATGCAAGGATGAATGCAGCGCCGCCCTCGACCTGTCAGGGCGGCGTTTTGTTTGGTGGCGTGAAAATTTTGCCGCCGACGCTTTGCGCCGGCGACCTGTCCGCGAGCGTCAGCGCCCGTACGGAATCCCGGTCGACTGAATCCAGCCCATCCAGTGTGCGAACAGGATGAACACGAACAGCGAGATCGACAGGCCCACGCGCGTGGCGAGCGACCAGACCATCCGCTTGGTCTTGCCTTTGTCGTGCATCATGAAATACAGCGCCGACACCATGCTGGCGATGATCAGAGCAAAGGCGATGGGAACGATAATGTGCATGGAACCAACTGAAACCGGAAAGCGCAGTGGCAAGACACTCATTATCGCACCGCGCGCGGGCGTCTGCCGCAGGTTCCCGGCGGCCCTGCACGCGATGACGGAGTACCTGCAATGAAGTTTCGCCTGATTCCCGTGCTGCTGATCCTGCTGGTCGTCGTCGTGACGGTGCGGCTCGGTTTCTGGCAGCGCGATCGTGCGCATCAGAAGGAAGCGCTCGAGGCGCGCATCACGCAGTTCGAAAACGCGCCTGCGCTGCCGGTCAGCGCGGCGCCGCTCGCCCTGAAAGACGTGGAGTTTCATCGGGTGAAAGCGCGCGGCAGTTTCGTCGCGGACAAGGTCGTGTACCTCGATAATCGTCCGTATAACGATCAGCCGGGCTTTTACGTCGTGATGCCTTTTAAACTCGCCGACGGCGGCTACGTGCTCGTCAATCGCGGCTGGCTGCCGCGCAACCTGAGCAATCGCGAGACCATCGCGCCGTACACGACGCCGTCGGGCGAGGTCGAGATCGAAGGGATTGCGCGAGTCGACGCGTCACGCGCGTTCGAGCTCGGCGAGGGTGGATCGGCCGCGCATCACCTGATCAGGCAGAATCTCGATGTCGCCGCGTACGCGGCGGAGACCGGATTGCCGCTGCAATCGTTCGTGATCCAGCAGATCGGCGACGGGCACGACGGTCTGGTGCGCGACTGGCCCGCGCCGACCACCGGCGTCGAGCGCAACTACGGCTACATGCTGCAGTGGTGGGGCATGGCCGCCGCGGCGCTCGCGTTCGGTCTGTACGCGGCGCGCCGCGCGGGCAAAAAAGAACACGCGCCGGGCGCGTGAGGAACGCAAGGCACGGCTCGCCGTCGTCCAAACATTGAAAGAGGTTCCGTAGTGTCGACTCATACTCCCCGTTCGCCGGAAGTTGGCAAACCCGCTGGCAAAGCCGCCGGCAAACCCGCCGCGGCCAGGCCGATGCCCGGCCAACCGAACGGCCCGGGCTCGTGGCGGCGCGGCCGCTGGGTGCTGCTGCTGCTCGCGGTGATCTGTGCGGCGCCGATCGCGATCTCGTCCTTCATGTACTACGTCATCAAGCCGACCGGCGGCAGCACGAACTACGGCTCGCTGATCGACCCGCAACGGCCGATCCCCGACTCGCTCCTGGTCACCGGCGAGGACGGTAACCCGCTGAAGCTCGCGTCGCTGCACGGCCGCTGGCTGATGATCTCGGTCGACAACAGCGCATGCGACAAAGCCTGCGTGACAAAGCTGTACTTCATGCGACAAATCCGCGCAGCGCAAGGCCCTGAACGCGAGCGCGTCATGGAGGTGTGGCTGCGCACCGATGCGGACAAGGTCGCCGATGTGATACAAAGCGCCTACCCCAACACCGGCATGCTGATCGCCGATCCGGCGCAGGTTGCCGCGTGGCTGCCCGCCGACACCGGCACGCGGATCACCGACCACATCTACCTGGTCGATCCGAACGGCAATCTGATGATGCGTTTTCCGAAAGACGCGAACCCGAGCAAGATCAAAGGCGACCTGACCAAGCTGCTCAAGTGGTCGACCATCGGCTGACGCCGCAACCTGGGTAAACGAGATGTTCGTATTGCAACTGGGCCTGATCGGCTTGTGTATCGCGTTGCTGCCGCTGTCCTACGTATGGGTCAAGGCCGACGACAACAAATTCCGCAAGCTGGTCTGGCTCACCACCTTCCTGACGCTCGATCTCGTGATGTTCGGCGGCTTCACGCGTCTCACCGATTCGGGCCTCGGCTGCCCGGACTGGCCCGGCTGCTACGGCACGTCGTCGCCGTTCATCGCGCACGCGGCGATCTCCGCCGCCTATCAGGCGATGCCGAGCGGCCCCGTCAGCATGACGAAGGCGTGGATCGAAATGATCCACCGCTACTTCGCGATGGCGATCGGCGTGCTGATCATCGCGCAGACGATCATTGCGTGGACGGCGCGCCTCAAGCGTCGTCCGCTGCACGTGTCACCGTGGTGGCCGACTTCGCTGCTGCTCCTGATCGTCGTGCAAGGCGCGTTCGGCGCGTGGACCGTGACGATGAAGCTGCAGCCGATCATCGTGACCACGCATCTGCTGCTCGGCCTCGCGCTGCTCGGCACGCTCGGCTGGCTCGCGGCGCGCTTGACGCCGCTGCCCGCCTACGAGCCGGAAGCCGCGCGCTGGCGCGCGGCGGCGCTCGCGGGTCTTGGACTGCTGGTACTGCAGATCGCGCTCGGCGGCTGGGTCAGCACGAACTACGCGGTGCTCGCGTGCACCGACTTCCCGACCTGCAACGGCCAATGGATTCCGCCGATGGACTTCGCGCACGGCTTTCACCTGTGGCGCGCGCTCGGCATGACCGGCGACGGCGACGTGATCACGCAGGATGCGCTGGTCGCGATTCACTGGACACATCGCACGTTCGCATTCGCCGTGATCGCCTATCTGGTGTGGTTCGCCGTGAAGATGCGCCGTTTCGAGTCGCTGCGGCGACCCGCCAACGGCGTGCTGCTGGTGGTGCTAATCCAGTTCATCACCGGCTTGTCGAACATCGTGCTGCAATGGCCGTTGCCGATCGCGGTCGCCCATAACGGCGGGGCCGCGATCCTGCTGCTACTGCTCGTTATGTTAAACTTTCGAATCGCTTATAGCCGTCCCGGCCGCGCCACGCTCCCTGCGCGCGAAGCCGCGCCAGCGTGACTCACATGGACAGCACAACACTCTCCCAATCGCCCGGCAGCCGGGTCTCCCAATATCTCGCACTGACCAAGCCGCGTGTTACGCAGCTCGCGGTGTTCTGCGCGGTCATCGGCATGTTCCTGTCGACGCCGGGCATGGTGCCGTGGACGGTCCTGATCGGCGGCACCGTCGGCATCTGGCTGTTGGCCGGCGCTGCGTTCGCGATCAATTGCCTCGTCGAGCAGCAGATCGACGCGAAAATGCGCCGCACGTCGTGGCGTCCGTCGGCGCGCGGCGAAATCACTACCCCGCAAATCCTGCTGTTCTCGGCCGTGCTCGGCGGCCTCGGCATGTGGACGCTGTACACGTTCGCCAATCCGCTGACCATGTGGCTGACGCTCGCCACGTTCGTCGGCTATGCGGTCATCTATACGCTGCTGCTGAAGCCGGCCACGCCGCAGAACATCGTGATCGGCGGCGCGTCGGGCGCGATGCCGCCGGCGCTCGGCTGGGCAGCGGTCACCGGCCACGTGCCCGGCGACGCATGGATCCTGGTGTTGATCATCTTCGTATGGACACCGCCGCATTTCTGGGCGCTCGCTCTGTATCGCCGCAAGGACTACGAAAACGCCGGCCTGCCGATGCTGCCGAACACGCACGGCGAAAAGTACACGCGCCTGCATATCCTGCTCTACACGGTCATTCTGTTCGCGGTCACCCTGATGCCGTTCATCTCCGGCATGAGCGGCGTCGTATATCTCGCGTCGGCGGTGCTACTGGGCGCCGTGTTTCTCGCGTATGCGTGGAAGATCTACCGGGAGTATTCGGACGAGCTCGCGCGCAAAACCTTCCGTTATTCGATCGTCTATCTGTCGCTGCTGTTCGCCGCGCTGCTGATCGACCACTATGCGCGCGTCGTAATCGGCGCGTAACACCATGCTCAACAACCGCTTTGCGCGCGTCGCGCGCGCCGCTGTGATCGCTTGCGCGCTCGGCGCCGCGCTGGGCGGCACACTGCTGATGACCGGTTGCGGCAAGCAGCCGCCGGCTTTTACGAATCTCGACATCACCGGCAATACACAATTCGCCAGCGATTTCTCGTTGCCCGACACGTCCGGCAAGATTCGCACGCTTGCCGACTACAAAGGCAAGGTCGTCGTGCTGTTCTTCGGCTATACGCATTGCCCGGACGTCTGCCCGACGACGATGGCCGACCTGTCACAGGCATTGCAGCAACTCGGCCCGGAAGACGCGAAGCGTGTGCAGGTGCTGTTCGTCACACTCGACCCCGAGCGCGACACCCCGCAGTTGCTCGCGCAATACGTGCCGGCGTTCAATCCGAGCTTCGTGGGCTTGCGTCCTGCCAGCGAAGAGCAGCTCGCGAAGCTCGCGAAAGACTTCCGCGTCTACTACGCGAAGATGCCGGGCAAAACGCCCGACAGCTACACGATGGACCACACGGCCGCGAGCTATGTGTTCGACACGGACGGCAAGCTGCGTCTGTTCGCGCGCGATGGTCAGGGCGCGACGCCGTGGGTGCACGACTTCAAGCTTTTGCTCGATTGACGCGTGTCGCAGGCGGCTTTTTGTCGCGCCGCCGCTTACGCGTCCTCGCATCGATCTCTTCTTCGCAACTCGCGCTCAAACCGGGGTCGGCAGATTCAGCCCCGGCGCGATACGCGTTGTCTTGAACTCCGTCACCTCGTAGCGCGCGAGCTGTTGCTCGGCGAACGGATCGCTCGCGAGAATGCGATCCAGCCTGTCGCGCTCGATACGCACCGCGAGGATGATGCCGCCGTCGCGCGGCACTTTCGGCCCAGCCGCGACGAAGATGCCAGCGTCGAACTGCTTGGCGAGAAACGCGCGATGCGCGTCGAGCGCGTCGTCGATACGATCGAGCGGGGCGGTGTAGATAAGGTTGATCACATACATGGTCGTTCTCAGTGGCGGTTGAGTGGGCCGTGCGAGGCCACGGCTCCGGATTATCGGTTAGCTGCGGTCTTGCGTCGCGCTAGCCAGCGCGCTCGCGCTCTGCATATCCATATGCGCTAAGGGTATTTTCCAACTTGTCGCCCGTATGAAACAATTTCGGGCTTGGCCGACGGCGCGCCAGCACGAACCGGAGCGCCGCCCATTTTCATCCGACTCCGGCATCCATCGGAGCCATCGACTCAAAAAGTCGAACCGCAACAGCGAGAAACACATGCAGCGCAGAAATATCCTCAAAGCCCTCACCGCAGTCGTCGCCGGTGCGGCGATCCTGACCAGCTTCGGCGCGCACGCCGACGACAAGGTCATCAAGGTCGGCACGATCGGCGGCCCGGACGCGCAGATCTGGGAAGTCGTCACCAAGGTTGCGAAGCGCGAAGGCTTGAACGTGAAGGTCGTCGAGTTCAACGACTACATCCAGCCGAACGCCGCGCTCGATGCCGGCGACCTCGACGCCAACAGCTTCCAGCACCAGCCGTACCTCGATAGCCAGACCAAGCAGCGCGGCTACAAGCTCGTCAACGCGGGCCTCACGTACATCTCGCCGCTCGGCGCGTACTCGAAGAAGCTGAAGTCGCTGAAGGATCTGCCGCAAGGCGCGAAGGTCGCGGTGCCGAACGATCCGTCGAACGAAAATCGCGCGCTGCTGTTGCTGCAGGCGCAAGGCCTGATCAAGCTGAAGGACGGCGCGGCCATGGGCGGCAACAACGCGACGCCGCTCGACGTCGTCGACAATCCGAAGAAGATCAAGTTCGTCGAGCTGGATGCTGCGCAACTGCCGCGTTCGCTCGCCGACGTCGATGCTGCCGTCATCAACACGAACTTCGCGTTGGCGGCCGGCCTGCAGCCGACCAAGGACGCGATCGCGCTCGAAGACATCCACAGCCCGTACGCGAACCTGATCGCCGTGCGCACGAAGGACAAGGATCAGCCGTGGGTGAAGAAGCTGGTTGCCGCGTATCAGTCGGAAGACGTGCGCCAGTTCATCAAGACGCAGTTCAAGGGTTCGATGGTGCCGTCGTTCTAAGCGACGCGTTCAGCGCGATCCCACGCGCAGCCGCATGGCATCGCAAAAAGCACGCGCCGCACTGGCGCGTGCTTTTTTTATAGCTCCAACTCCCATCTTTCGATCATCAGATCGTGGCCGAAGCGGCGCTGCGTCGCGCTGTCGGCCAGCTTGAATCCAGCGCGCTCACAAAGCCGCCGCGGCTCCGCCAATGCACTCGCGGTGGTCAGCGTCAGCTTCGTGTAGCCCGCGCGCCGCGCGAAGCGCACGCATTCGCTGATCAGCTGCGTGCCGATGCCGAGCCGCCGCACGTCCGGTTCGACCCACAGCAGGCGTATGCCCGCGACCGTCGTCGAGACACCCACGAGGCAAACCGAGCCGACCACCAGACCTTCCTGTTCGGCGATCCAGCACTTCTCGCGCACTGGGTCGTTGCGCTGCGCGTACTCGGCGACGACGCGCGCGAGCAAGCCCTCGAACGTGTGATCCCAACCGTATTGGGCGGCGAACCACTGCGCCTGCCGATGCACGAGCCAGCCGCATTCGCCGGCGCGCGGCTGACGCAGCACCACGAGCTCATGCTTCGGCTTGTCGCCGAGCAGCCGCTCGATCAGCTTCATCGCGGCGATCAACTGCTCCTGCGATAGCGCGCTGAGTCTGTCGAGCAGGCCGAGTGCTTCGTGGATGGCGGCGGCGTCGAGCGGTGCGTAGGTGGCGTGGCCGTGCTCGGTGAGCGCGATCAGCGACTGGCGCGCGTCGGTGTCGGACGGGCGGCGCGAGATCAGGTTGCGTCGCTCGAAACTGGTCAGCAAGCGGCTCAGATAGCCACTATCGAGGCCGAGTGCGCGCCCGAGCACCGATGCTGTCTGCGCACGGGCACACGATAGCTCGTGCAGCACGCGCACTTCCGTCAGCGAGAACTCGCTTCGCGCCAGATGTTCGTGCAGGGCGCCGATGCACTGGGTATAGAAGCGATTGAAATGGCGGACGGCCTGAGCGCGCCGCAGCGCCTCGGAATCAGTCAAGGACGGCTCCCCCGAAACTTTTTGTGGTCGGTACAGCGCACTATATCGGCACGCCCCTTATTTACAAAACCAGTCCATCGCAGCCTGGCGCCAATTGGTATTAAACAGGTATTGATCATCGAGGGTGTTTTGATACCACTAAAGCCCGGTCGCAGCTCGCTGGTATCGTCAATTGGCCCCATTCGGGAAAGTCCTGGTCCGCGAATCCCTTTCGCAACAGCGCTTAAATTCGCATCTTAACCCTACCTGGTAAGGCTTTCCGGCCGTCCTGACCAACATGGAACCAGTCCGTTGACTGGTATTATGTTGGTTATATAATGGGCTCTCATTTTTCGAGGCCGTGCTGCTCGCGGCGTCCCTGGAGTCCCATGGAAACTCGCTGGTCCGCATTGATGCCTGACGTGCGCAACGTCACGCCGCTCTACCTGCAGCTCGCGCGCAACCTGGCGACGGCGATCCATTGCGGCGTCTGGTCGGCCGGCGAGGCTCTGCCCTCCGAGCGCACGCTGTCCGACGCGATCGGCGTATCGCGCATCACCGCGCGCAAGGCGATCGAGCTGCTGGTCGAGCAGGGACTGATCCGACGCTCGCGCGGCGCCGGCAGTTTCATCACGCCGCGCGTCGAAGACCCGCTGTCGCGTCTCACCGGCTTCACGAAGAAGATGCAGCAGCGCGGGTTCCGCCCAGATTCGGTATGGCTCGAACGCGATGTGCGCGCTGCCAATCGCGACGAACTGCTGCACCTCGGCCTGTCGCCGGGGGCGGCCGTCGCGAGCCTGCGGCGGCTGCGGCGCGCGGACGGCATCGTGATGGCGGTCGAGCATTCGGCGCTGCCGGTCGCGATCGTGCCCGACCCGCTCGTGATCGGTGACTCGCTGTACAGCTATCTCGAGCAACGCGGCGCGGCTGTCGTACGCGCGTTGCAGCACTTCCGCGCGGTCAACGCGTCGAGCGAAATCGCCGCGCTGATGGACATCGAACCGCGCACCGCACTGCTGGTCATTACCCGTATCGGCTACAGCGCGGATCAGCGCGCGATCGAGCTGACCGACACCTATTGCCGCGACGACTACTACGACTTCGTCGCTGAATTGCGCACCTGAACTGCGCGGGCCGCATAGGCCGCAAGTCCGGCGAACGCACTTTTGCCGCATACGTATCACGCACCAGAGAGACCCATGCTGACCGGAAACATACTCACCACCGAAGGGTGGATCCACGGCACGCTCGAATACGAAAACGGCCGCATCACGGCGCTGTCAGGCGAGCGCGTCGATCCGTCGACGAACGACGCACCGTACATCCTGCCCGGCTTCATCGATCTGCACGTGCATGGCGGCGGCGGCGCCGACGTCATGGAAGCCGGCGACGCGATCGAAACGATCACCCGCACGCATGCGCGCTACGGCACCACGAGCCTCCTCGCAACGACGATGACCGCGCCGCGCGACGAACTGATGAACGTCGTCGCCGGGCTCGGCACCGTCACGCGGGCGCGCACGCCGGGCTGCGCGCGAGTGCTCGGCGTGCATCTGGAAGGGCCGTACATCAACCCCGGCAAGCTCGGCGCGCAGCCCGACGCGGCGGTATCGGCGGTGATGGACGAGGTGCTCAAGTATCTGTCGATCGCGCCGATCCGCGTCGTCACGCTGGCGCCCGAGATCGCCGGCCACATGGAGATCATCTCCGAGATGGCGGCGCGCGGCGTGCGCGTGCAGCTCGGCCATTCGCTCGGCACCTACGACGACGCGGTCGCCGCGCTCCAGCACGGCGCGTGCGGCTTCACGCATCTGTTCAACGCGATGTCGCCGCTGCATCACCGCAACCCTGGCCTCGTCGGCGCGGCGCTCGCGCACGCCGAATACGCCGAAATCATTCCCGACCTGCTGCACGTGCATCCGGGTGCGATCCGCACCGCGCTGCGCGCGATTCCGCGCCTGTACGTGGTGACGGACAGCACGTCGGCCACCGGCATGCCCGACGGCGAGTACCGCCTCGGCAGCCAGCACGTGACCAAGTGTCTGGGCGGCGTACGGTTGGCCGACGGCACGCTCGCGGGCAGCACGCTGACGATGGATCAGGCGCTGCGCAATCTTGTCTCGATCGGCCTGCCGATCGCCGATGTATCCCACCGTTTGTCGCGCTACGCCGCCGACTATCTCGGCATCGAGGACCGCGGCCGCATCGCGCGCGGTGCGTGGGCCGACGTGGTCGTCTTCGACCGCGAGCTGGCGCTTAGCGCAACCTACGTCGAAGGAGAAGCCATTGTCGAATATGCTTAAAGAAGCGCTCGCGTCCGCCGCAGCGGTCGCCGAGCAGCTCAAGGACACCTCGCGCGTCGCGGCGCTCGCCGCGAAGCTCGCGCAACAGCCGCGCCACGTCGCGCTGACCGTCGCGCGCGGCAGCTCGGACCACGCCGCCAGTTACTTTGCCTCTCTGACGATGAGCCGCCTGGGCGTGCCGGTCGCGTCGCTGCCGATGTCGGTCGCGACGCTGCAGCAGGCGCCGCTGCAGGTGCGCGATCAGCTTGCGCTCGCGTTTTCGCAATCGGGCAAGAGCCCCGACCTCGTCGGCACGATGAACGCGTTGCGAGCAGCCGGCGCGCTGACGGTCGCCGCCGTCAACGCCCCGAGCTCACCGCTCGCCGACGCGTGCGAGTGGCATCTGCCGCTCGTCGCCGGTCCCGAGCTGAGCGTTGCCGCGACCAAGAGCTACATCGCGATGCTGTCGATCTCCGCGCAACTGGTCGCGCATTGGCAGAACGACGCCGAGTTGCTCGCTGGACTGAATACGCTGCCCGACGCGCTGGAACGCGCGGGCCGGCTCGACTGGTCGATGGCCGTCAACGAGTTGCGCGGCATCGAGCGGATGATCGTGATCGGCCGCGGCCTTGGCCTCGCGATCGCGCAGGAAGCCGCGCTCAAGCTGAAGGAAACTTCCGGCATCCAGGCCGAAGCGTTTTCGAGCGCGGAAGTGCGTCATGGTCCGATGGAGCTGATCGACCGCGACTATCCGCTGCTCGTGTTCGCACCGCGCGGGCCGGAGCAGGCGGGTCTGCTGCAACTCGCGCACGACATGCGCGCGCGCGGCGCGCGCGTGCTGCTCGCGGCACCCGATGACGTTGCGGAAGCTTCGCTGCCGCTCGTCGCCACCGCACACGCGGCGCTCGATCCGATCGCCGCCATCCTGTCCTTTTACGTGATGGCCGCGGATCTTGCCGCCGCGCGTGGGCGCAATCCCGACGCGCCACGCCATCTGAACAAAGTCACCGAAACTCACTGACGAGAACGACGATGCGACGTGTCGAGAAGTCCAACCTGATGAGCCATTCCGAAGATCACATTGTTTTGCTTGCACCGCTGACCGGTCCGGTGGTGCCGCTCGCGAAGGTGCCGGACCCGGTTTTTGCGGGCGGCATGTTCGGCGACGGCATCGGCGTCGATCCGCTCGAGGGGCGGCTCGTCGCGCCGTGCGACGGCGTCGTCGCGCATCTCGCGCGCACCGGCCACGCGGTGACGCTCGAGAGCGCCGAAGGCGCGCAGATTCTGCTGCATATCGGTATCGACACGGTCGGACTGAACGGCAAGGGTTTTGCGCCGATGGTCGCGCAGGGCGCCAAGGTGCGCGCCGGTGACGTGCTGATCGAGTTCGATCAGGATCAGGTCGCGCTGAACGCGCCGAGCCTCGTGTCGGTGGTCGCGATCGCGAATTCGGATGCGTTCGAGATCATCGAGCGGGCCCCGGACGGTCACGTCAAGGCCGGCGCAACGCCGCTGCTGGTGCTGCGCGCGCGCGAAGGCGTCAGCCATGACGCGGCGCGCGAGGCGTGCGCCGCGCAGGTGATGGACGAAGCGCGCCGGCAGATCACGTTGACGCACGCGGGCGGTTTGCATGCGCGGCCCGCGGCGCGAGCGCGCGAAGCGGCGCGCGGCTTCGACGCGCGCGTCGAAGTGCGCTACGACGGGCGCAAGGCGCCGATCGAAAGCGTGGTGGGTCTGCTGGGACTCGGTGCCGGCGAAGGCGCGAGCGTCGAGCTGCTCGGCGTCGGTCCGCACGCGCAGGCGGCGGTCGATGCTGTCGCCGATGAACTGACGCGCGAAGCGCACGGTGAGGTGGAACACAAGCCCGCGCGGCCGGCGACAGCACCGACGACCGTGGTTGCCACGCCCGCCGCGGGCGAGCCGCTCGCGCCGAATACGCTCGCGGGTGTATGCGCTGCGCCGGGCGTCGCCGTCGGCAAGCTGGTGCGCTGGGACGACGCGGATATCGATCCGCCCGAGCAGGCGAGCGGCACGTCGGCGGCGGAAAGCCGTCTGCTCGACAAGGCGATCGCGACCGTCGACGCCGATCTCGACACGATCGTGCGCGATGCGTCGCAACGCGGGGCGGTCGGCGAGGCGGGAATCTTCGCGGTGCATCGCGTGCTGCTCGAAGATCCGACGCTGCTCGACGCCGCGCGCGATCTGATCAGCCTCGGCAAGAGCGCGGGTTTTGCGTGGCGCGAGGCGATCCGCGCGCAAATAGACATCCTGAGTAATGTCGAAGACGCACTGCTCGCCGAGCGGGCCGCCGATCTGCGCGACATCGAAAAGCGTGTGCAGCGCGCGCTCGGCTACACGAGCAGCGCCGCCCGCACGCTGCCGGACGAGGCGGTGCTCGCGGCCGACGAATTCACGCCGTCGGATCTGTCGTCGCTCGACCGCACGCGTGTGACCGCGCTCGTGATGGCACGTGGCGGCGCGACCTCGCACGCGGCGATTCTCGCGCGTCAGGCGGGCATCCCGGCGCTGGTCGCGGTCGGCGACGCGTTGCATGCGATTCCCGATGGCACGCAGGTGGTGGTGAACGCGAGCACCGGCCGGCTCGAATTCGCGCCGACCGAACTCGACGTCGAGCGCGCCCGGTGCGAACGCAGCCGCCTCGCCGACGTGCGCGAAGCGAATCGCCGCACCTCGCAACAGGCAGCGGCGACCGCCGACGGCCGCGCAATCGAAGTGGCCGCCAACATCGCCACACTCGACGACGCGAACGCCGCGGTCGACAACGGCGCCGACTCGGTCGGCCTGTTGCGCACCGAGCTGCTGTTCATCCACCGCCCGGCCGCGCCGAGCGCGGACGAGCACCGCCACAGCTATCAGGAGATCGTCGATGCGTTGCGCGGCCGCAGCGCGATCATCCGCACGCTCGACGTCGGCGCGGACAAGGAAGTCGACTATCTGACGCTGCCGCCCGAGCCGAATCCCGCGCTCGGCCTGCGCGGCGTGCGCCTCGCGCAGGTGCGCCCCGATCTGCTCGACGACCAGCTGCGTGGCCTGCTCGCGGTGCGTCCGATCGGCGCGGTGCGCATCCTGCTGCCGATGGTCACCGATGCGGGCGAACTGATCCGCATCCGCAAGCGTATCGACGAACTGGCACGCGAAGCGGGCAGCACCGAGCCGGTCGAAGTGGGTGTGATGATCGAAGTGCCGTCGGCCGCATTGCTCGCCGATCAGCTCGCCCAGCACGCCGATTTTCTGTCGATCGGCACCAACGACCTGACCCAATACACGCTCGCGATGGACCGCTGCCAGCCCGATCTCGCGGCGCAGGCGGACGGCCTGCATCCGGCGGTGCTGCGGCTGATCGCGGCGACCGTCGAAGGCGCCGCGAAGCATGGCAAATGGGTCGGCGTGTGCGGCGCGCTCGCCGGCGACCCGCTCGCGATGCCGCTGCTGGTGGGCCTGGGTGTGACCGAGCTATCGGTCGATCCGGTCTCGGTGCCCGGCATCAAGGCACGCGTGCGCACGCTCGACTATCAGTTGTGCCGCCAGCGCGCTCGCGAGGCGCTCGCGCTCGACTCGGCGCAGGCGGTTCGAGCCGCAAGCCGCGCGACGTGGCCGCTCGATTGAAAGATTAATCAAATGGAGAACTCCAACGCCGTGCGTCCGGCAGTACGGCTGCCTTCACGCGCGGCGCGATTCTCCGCATTGCTGCACTACTCACCGAAGACTTACCCCACGAGACAAAATTGGAGATACCGATGGATGCAAATCCGTTTCTGAAGATACAGCGCCTGGGACGCGCGCTGATGCTGCCGATCGCGGTGCTACCGGTCGCCGGCCTGCTGCTGCGGCTCGGCCAGCCCGACGTGTTCAACATCAAGATGATCGCCGATGCGGGCGGCGCGATCTTCGACAACCTGCCGCTACTGTTCGCGATCGGTGTGGCGGTCGGCTTCGCCAAAGACAATAACGGCGTCGCGGGTCTGGCTGGCGCGATCGGCTATCTGGTGCAGACCGCGGTGATGAAGGACATCAACGACAAGCTCAACATGGGCGTGCTGTCGGGGATCATCGCGGGGATCGTCGCGGGACTGCTGTACAACCGCTACAAGGACATCAAGCTGCCCGACTACCTGGCGTTCTTCGGCGGCAAACGCTTCGTGCCGATCGTGACAGGCGTGGTCTGCGTGGTGCTAGGCATCATATTCGGCCACGTGTGGGCGCCGGTGCAGAGCGCGATCGATCTGGCCGGCCACTGGCTCACGACGGCCGGCGCGCTCGGCGCCTTCGTGTTCGGTGTGCTGAACCGCTTGCTGCTCGTCACGGGCCTGCATCACATCCTGAACTCGCTGACGTGGTTCGTGTTCGGCAGCTTCACGCCGGCCGGCGGCGCGGCGGTCACGGGCGACCTGCACCGCTTCTTCGCCGGCGACCCGACCGCGGGCACTTTCATGACCGGCTTCTTCCCGGTGATGATGTTCGGCCTGCCGGCCGCGTGTCTCGCGATGTTCCACGAGGTGCCGAAGGAGCGTCGCGCGGTGGCCGGCGGCCTGCTGTTCTCGATGGCGCTCACGTCGTTCCTGACCGGCGTGACCGAGCCGATCGAGTTCAGCTTCATGTTCCTTGCGCCGGTGCTGTATGCGATCCACGCGCTGCTGACGGGGCTGTCGCTTGCGATCTGCTCGGCGCTCGGCATTCACCTCGGCTTCACCTTCTCGGCGGGCTTCATCGACTACGTGCTGAACTTCGGTCTGTCGACGAAGGGCTGGTGGGCGATTCCGCTCGGCATCGTGTACTCGGTCGTGTACTACGGTCTGTTCCGCTTCTTCATCCGCAAGTTCAATATGGCGACGCCGGGCCGTGAGCCCGCCGCTGCGGAAGAGCAGGTCGAGTCGTTCGCGGAGGGTGGTTTCGTCGCGCCGGCGGCCGGTGCGGCCGTGCCGCGTGCGCAGCGTTATATCGTGGCGCTCGGTGGCGCAGCGAACCTGTCGGTCGTGGATGCGTGCACGACGCGTCTGCGCCTGTCGGTCGTCGATGCGGACAAGGTCTCCGAAAGCGAACTGAAGTCGATCGGCGCGCGTGGCGTGCTCAAGCGCGGCGCGAACAACGTGCAGGTGATCATCGGACCGGAAGCCGACATCATCGCCGATGAGATGCGTACGGCGATCGCGCAGGGTCAGGGCGACGCAGTGAAGGTGGCGAGTGCTGCCGTGTCGGCGCCGGCTACCGCTGCCGCGCCGGCTACCGCTGCCGCGCCGGCCGCGCGAAACGCCGGGCACGCCGACGACGCGCAAGGCGGTCCGCTCGACCCCGATCCGCTGCGTTGGCTCGCCGTGTTCGGCGGCGCGGGCAACGTGGTCTCGCTCGATGCGGTCGCGGCGACGCGTCTGCGCGTGGTCGTGCGCGATGCGGCGGCGATCGATCGTCAGCGCCTCGCGTCGCTCGATACCGCGTGGGTGTCGACCAACACGTTCCATATCGTCGTCGGCGAGGCCGCGCAGCGCTATGCGCAGAAGCTGGCCGAGCGGCTGTCGTCGCAAGGCGGTGGCGCGGGCGCGGCGCCGGTACCCGCTTGATCGGCTGATGGCTGTTGGGCACTGTTGAGAGAAAAAAAACGGCACCTTGTCCCATCCCAAGGTGCCGCTTTCGCGTCTACGACCAAAGCGTGCGGCCAGGCGAGCCACCCGCTTATGGTCCCGCTCAATACATCGAATGGTGGTTTTCCTTGATCGCAGCGGCGGTCACCTTGCCGCGCATCACGCGATAAACCCAGCCGGTATAGAGGAGGATGATCGGCAGGAACAGGATCACCGCGAACAGCATGATTTCGAGCGTCATCTGACTCGACGTCGAATCCCACATGGTCAGGCTGCTGCGGCCGTCGAGTGACGAAGGCATGATGAACGGGAACATCGAGAAGCCCGCGGTCAGGATCACGCCGACGACCATCAGCGACGTCGACAGAAACGCCGTCGCCTCGAAGCGCGAGCGTGCGAGCAGCACCGCGAGCACCCCGCCGACCAAACCCGCGAGCGGCGCGATCGCCATCCACGGATAGAGCGCGTAGTTGTTCAGCCACAAACCCGGCGCGCCGATCACGGTTTTCATCAAAGGATTGGAGACCGCGTCGAGCGGCGGCATGTCGACGATCTGATAGCCGCCGATCATCGTCGCGACGAGCGCGCCCGCGATGAGAAACAGCACCACCGCGCATAGCGCCGAGAGCCGCAGCGCCTTCGACGCGCGCTCGTGAACCTCGCCATCGGTCTTCCACTTGACGAACGCCGCGCCGTGCGCGGCCAGCATCGACACGCTGACGAGACCCGTCAGCAGCGCGAACGGATTGAGCAGGTCGAAGAAACTGCCGTGATAGGTGACGCGCAGATCGGTATCGAACGAGAACGGCACGCCTTGCAGCAGATTGCCGAACGCGATGCCGAACACCAGCGCCGGTACGAAGCCGCCGATGAAGAGACCCCAGTCCCACGCGTTGCGCCAGCGCGGATCCTCGCGCTTGCCGCGATAGTCGAACCCGACCGGACGGAAGAACAGCGCGAACAGCACCAGCAGCATCGCGAAGTAGAAGCCCGAGAACGATGCCGCGTAGGCGAGCGGCCACGCCGCGAACATCGCGCCGCCCGCGGTCACGAACCAGACCTGGTTGCCTTCCCACGTCGCGCCGACCGTGTTCACGACGATGCGGCGCTCGGCGTCCGTCCTGGCGATGAACGGCAGCAGGATCGCCGCGCCCATGTCGAAGCCGTCGGTGAGCGCGAAGCCGATCAGCAGTACACCTATCAATACCCACCAGATCAGTCTGAGAGCTGCGTAGTCCATATGGCTTATTCCTCTGAAGCGGTGTGGCGGCGCGTCACGCGGCCGTGTTCGACAGCGGCTGAGTCACCTGCTGGTCGTTCTCGTGGTGATAGCGGCCGGTATGCAGCGACGAAGGGCCGAGCCGTGCGTACTTGAGCATCAGCATGATCTCGATGACGAACAGCCCCGTGTAGAACAGCACGAAGCCGCCGATGCTCAGATACAGATCGCGCGGCGTCAGTGTCGATGCGGCCAGGTTGGTCGGCAGAATGCCCGCGATGCTCCACGGCTGGCGGCCCATTTCGGCGACGATCCAACCGAGCTCGGCGGCGAGCCACGGCAGTGGAATCGCGATGACCGCCCAGCGCAGGAACCAGCGACGCTTTTCGAGCAGCAGCGTGCGCTGCGCGCAGAACCAGAACGCGAGCACGAAGGTCGCGAGGAACAGCAGGCCGAGGCCGACCATCATGCGGAACGAGAAGAACAGCGGCAGCACTGGCGGAATCGTGCTTTTTGCCGCGGCCGCGATCTGGTCTGGCGTCGCATCGGTGACGTTCGGCGCGAACCGCTTGAGCAGCAGGCCGTAGCCGAGATCTTCCTTGTACTTGTCGAACGCGGCGTGCGCTTCGTCGCTCGAGTCGCCGCCTTTCAACTTCTGCAGCGCCGAGTAGGCGAGCATGCCGTTCTTGATACGCCCCTCGTTTTCGACGATCAGGTCGCGCAGGCCGACCACGGGTTCGCTCAGCGAGCGGGTCGCGATGATGCCGAGCGCGTACGGCACGCGGATCGCGTAGTCGGTGCGCTGCTCCTTTTGATTGGGAATACCGAATACCGTGAACGGCGCTGGCGCGGGCGCGGTCTCCCATTCGGATTCGATTGCGGCGAGCTTGACCTGCTGGACTTCACCGGTGCGATAGCCGGATTCGTCGCCGAGCACGATTACGCACAGCGCCGACGCGAGGCCGAAACCGGCGGCGATCGCGAACGAGCGCAGCGCGAACTCGGTGTCGCGGCGCTTCAACAGATACCACGACGACACCCCGAGCACGAACATCGCCGCGGTCACGTAACCGGCCGACACCGTGTGCACGAACTTCACCTGTGCGACCGGGTTGAAGATCACCGAGCCGATGTTGTCGAGCTCCATGCGCATCGTCTGGTAGTTGAACGTCGCGCCGACCGGATTGTTCATCCAACCGTTGGCGATCAGAATCCACAGCGCCGACAGGTTCGATCCGAGCGCGACACAGAACGTGACGATCAGATGCTGCACTTTTGACAATCTGTTCCAGCCGAAGAAGAACAGACCGACGAACGTCGATTCGAGGAAGAACGCCATCAGTCCTTCGACGGCGAGCGGCACGCCGAAAATGTCGCCGACGTAATGGGAGTAATAGGCCCAGTTGGTGCCGAACTGAAATTCGAGCGTGAGGCCAGTCGCGACGCCCATTGCGAAGTTGATCCCGAACAGCTTGCCCCAGAACTGCGTCATGTCCTTGTAGATCTGCTTGCCGGTCATCACGTAGACCGACTCCATGATGACGAGCAACCAGGCGAGGCCGAGCGTGAGCGGCACGAACAGAAAGTGATAAAGCGCCGTGATGGCGAACTGGAGCCGCGACAGTTCTACGACTTCGCTAACGGGCATGTTGATCACCTCCGGACGGGTGCGGGGCGGGCACCGACAGCAGTGCCTGCGCGACCTGCTGAGACGGCAGCATCATCTGCTCCGCCTGCGGATGATTGAAGAATGCGAATTTGAGCGTCATCAGCAGGGCGAACTTGATGACGAGGATGATGGCGATATCGCGCGCCAGGGTTGGACCGCGCACCCACCTGGTGAACCCGCCGCGCAAGCGCGACCGGACAGTGCTGCTGCGATTGAGGGCTAGGGTCATGATCGGTCGAAAGACGACTTCACGCCGGAGAGTCCGGCCGGATCCAGACCGCCCTTGCCGTCAGGCTGTCTGGCGAATGCATGCCGACAGTAGGAGGGAGAACCTCGCGCGCTCAGGGTTAGCCATGCGGCATCACGTCGCGAAACTTGCCGCGTCTGTGCAGTATTGCTACCGGACTCGCGATACGTCAAGAAAGGCTTACCGGGCTCGACAGGCCGGCTTGGGGACAGGCCTACGCGAATGCGCTGCGGCCGGGAGACGCACGAATGGACGAAAGGAATGAAAAAGCCCCGCCGTCTTGCGAGGGCGGGGCTTGAGCGCGATGGTCGCTAAATAGTACGCGACCGGTTACCGTGTGTCGCTTTTACCCACGTCGTCGGCGGGACACAATTGACGCGCGCATGGCTTCGACGTTTTTACGCGTATTCGGTCAGTGCGCCGCGCATCTTCTTCATCGCGCTGGCTTCGATCTGGCGGATACGTTCGGCCGACACGCCGAACTCGTCGGCCAGCTCGTGCAACGTGGAGCCGCCCGAGCCGTCGTCGGCCACCTTCAGCCAGCGCGCTTCGATGATGCGGCGGCTGCGCGGATCGAGCGCGTCGAGCGCGCTTGCGATGCCGTCGCTTTGCAGCCGGTCGCGCTGACGCGAAGCCAGCACGGCGGTCGGCTCGCTATGCGAGTCGGCCAGATAGGCGATCGGCGCGTACGACTCTTCACCGTCTTCGACCTGACCTTCGAGCGCGATATCGCCGCCCGACAGACGCGTTTCCATCTCCGCGACCTCTTCGCGCTTCACGTTCAGTTCCTTCGCGAGACCTTCGATCTCGTCCGGCGTGAACGCGCCGAGGCCCTGCTTGTGGCTGCGCAGGTTGAAGAACAGCTTGCGCTGCGCCTTCGTGGTGGCGACCTTCACCATGCGCCAGTTGCGCAGGATGTATTCGTGGATCTCGGCCTTGATCCAGTGCATCGCGTACGACACGAGGCGCACGTTTTGCTCGGGGTCGAAGCGCTTGACCGCCTTCATCAGGCCGATGTTGCCTTCCTGGATCAGGTCGGCGTGCGGCAACCCGTAACCGAGGTAGTTACGCGCGATCGACACGACGAGCCGCAGGTGCGACAGCACGAGGCGGCGCGCCGCCTCCAGATTGTCATGTTCGCGCAATTCAATGGCGAACTGGCGTTCTTCCGCCGGCGTCAGCATCGGAATCCGGTTGACCGCCTGAATATAGGCGTCGATGTTGCCCAGTTGACCGGACAGCAGCGAGGAATGCGAGAGCGCCAGTGCACCTGCCGGAGCGGCCTTAGCCGACGACGGGCTCAAAGTACTCGGAAGGGTCATTGCATGGCTCACGTGTGAAGCTCCTTTGGAATCAGACAATAGCGTACTCAGTAAACGACTCCAGCGATGGATGTTAGCACTCAGATCTGCCGAGTGCTAATACTTAGATGTCGCAGGGGTATCCAAGTTCCGGAAAATCCTATGGAGTCTTGAGTTCTGATAGTCATCATACGCTCTATTTGCACTGTGCGTTGAACCTGTACAAATTACCGTTCGAGGCGGCTGCCGCCTCATGATCGACTGACATCGTTCTGTTCTAAAGTGAATAATTGCTGTTTGGGCGCATAACCTGGAACATACTTGCCCCTAAATCGTGCTCGGAACAAAGGGGGCGCTCGCTTAATAGTCACCAGGATGGGGGCTGAATGAACAACAAGAACCTTGTGATCCGTGGACTTACTCTAAAAAGTGCGTTGGCCGTTCTGCTGCTGGGTGCGGCGGGCGCGTCCCGGGCTGACCAGTTCGGCGTGCAGGTGGCCGCCGGCGTCGGTGATCGTCACGTCAAGAGGCTCGATCTCGGCGTGGTCTGGGACCCCAACCTCACCTGGTGGCAGATCGGCGACTGGCATTTCGCGCTGATCGGCGAGGCGCACGTCGCGTGGTGGCACACCAATGAAGGAAACGTTCACGACAACATCGGCGAGATCGGTGTGACGCCGGTGATCCGCTTCGTCAAGTCGTCGGGCTTGGTGCGGCCATTCATCGAGGTGGGTGCCGGCGTCGGGCTGCTGACCAGCCCGCGCATTTCTTCCGACTTCACGTTGGGCACCGCGTTCCAGTTCTCCGAGATGGCGGGCGTCGGGCTGCGGTTCGGCGCTCATCAGCAGTATGTCGCCGGCTACCGCTTCCAGCATGTTTCCAATGGCGGTATCAAAGAGCCGAATCCTGGTATAAATTTCAGCCAGCTATATTTGCAATATCACTTCTGACCGTGGCCCCTTGCGGCTCGCGGTGTTCCAGGGGCTCTGCAATGGCGGCAAAGATGATCGAAGCGATTCGCGGGCTCGAGCGAGAGCGATTTCGCGCGATGGTCGACGGCGATGGGCAGTCGCTCGACACGCTGCTCGCTGACAACGTGAGCTACGTTCATACGAACGGCAAGCGCGAGACGAAGCGACAGTTCATCGACGGGATCACCGCGGGGCGCCGTCGTTATCGGCAAATCGAGGTGCAGTCGCAAGACGTCCTGCCGGCCGGGCGCGAGACCTACGTGGTCACGGGCCGCGCGCTGATCGAGATGGAAGCGAACAACGGCGCGCTGCTGTTCCCGATTGCGTACACCGCGATTCACACACACGAAGACGGCCAGTGGCGGCTGATCGCATGGCAGGCGACGCGTTGCGCGCTGGAGTGAGATTTTCATCGCGCGGGCGCGCCTTGCGAGCGCGCCCGTCCCGGCAGCCGAATGCGGCGGGGTGCGCACTCCGCCGCCGCAAGCTCAAGTCGGATTTACGCGGTTGCGCAATCCTCAGCTTTATCGCGGCTGTTTGCGCCGTATTCATCGCGCTCGGCATCCGCGTCGCGCGCCGCGCGTGAGCCGCGCATCGCCACTTCTCCCGCATACGGATGCCGCGCGGCCACTGGAAGCCGCGTGCAGCGCTCCGCCACGCGCCGGATCGCCGCTAGATCCGAGAAATCCAGACCGCTGTCGATACCCATCGCGTCGAGGTTCACCGCGAGCGTGACGAGGTCGACGTTGCCGGTGCGTTCGCCATTGCCGAACAGACAGCCTTCGATGCGATCGGCGCCCGCCAGCAGCGCGAGCTGTGCCGCGGCCACGGCGGTGCCGCGATCGTTGTGCGGATGCACCGACAGCACGATGCTGTCGCGGTAGCCGAGGTTGCGGTGCATCCATTCGATCTGGTCGGCGAATACGTTCGGCGTGGCCGCTTCGACGCTTGCCGGCAGGTTGACGATCATCTTGTGATTGCGCGTCGGCCGCCACGTTTGCGCGACCGCGTCGCATACCTCGCGCGCGAACGGCAGCTCGGTCGTGTTGAAGGTCTCGGGCGAGTACTGGAAGGTCCAGTGCGTTCCCGGCCGCGCCTGCGCATGTTCCTTGATGACGCGCGTGCCTTCGACTGCGAGCGCCTTGATCTCGTCCTTCGATTGCTGGAACACGATGCGCCGAAACGACGGGCAGATCGCGTTATACAGATGCACGATCGCGCGCGGCGCGCCTTCGAGCGCTTCGAACGTGCGTGCGATCAGCTCCGCGCGCGACGGTACGAAGACTTCGATCGTGACGTCGTCGGGAATGCGCCGCTCGTCGATCAGCTTGCGCACGAAGTCGAAATCGGTCTGCGAGGCCGACGGAAAGCCCACTTCGATTTCCCTGAAACCGATCGCGACCAGCATCTCGAAGTACTCGAGCTTTTGCGCGGCGTTCATCGGTTCGATCAGCGCCTGGTTGCCGTCGCGCAGGTCGGTGCTCATCCAGACGGGCGCGGCGTCGATCGTGCGACTCGGCCATTTGCGGCCGGTCAGCCGCACGGCGGGAAAGGGACGGTACTTTTCAGCGGGATTGCGCAACATGGTGAGGTGCCTCATTCGTGGTGTCGTCGGCGGAGGGTGGGACGTCGAGCGGTTGGCCGACTGTCACGCATGCTCGGTGCGGATGCCCGAGGCAACGTGCATGTGATCCTCTCGCTTCGCCCGCGCGGTAAACGGACGAATGCAAACGACGACAGGTTGTGGAGAACTACGACGGGGGTGAAGCGAGACTGCGGGAACTACCGGGAGGACCGCCGACGGCAACCGGAGCTGCCAGCGCGCGGCGCTACGCGTGACTTACGCCAGGCGTAGCGATAGGGGCCGCGCTAGGCGGCCGGAGATAATTCGGAGGGTGTTCGGGAGGGAACGCATGGGGCCAAATGTATGACGGCGGGCGTTGGCCTGTCAACCCGCGGCCGTCAGGCCGCCGTCTTCGCGATATCGACGATCAGCTCGACCTGCCGCTCGATCGCGCCCGGCACCGGTGCTTCGCCGCGCAGCACGGCGTCGATCCAGGCGGCCGTGGTCGCCGCGTCGCGCGCTTCGGGCAGCTCGACTTCGGGCGCATCGGGCGACGAGCGCTCGTGCGGCAGCCGCGTCTCGCAGATGCCGTCATGCAGCCAGTCGACTTGCACCTGGCGGCGCGTATCGGCGACCGCCTCGCCTTCGGTGCCGCGCGCGAGCAGCGCACCGCCGACGGCCGCATCGGGATGCGTGATGAACAGCTGCGTGAGACTGTCGCGATACGGCGGATGCGTGTAATTCACGAGCCGCAGCCCCGCGGGCGCGAATGGCTGCAGCAGCTTCACGAGCGTATGCGTCGAGTTGCGCACGCCCATGCGCCGGCGCAGCGCGAGCAGGCGAGCGAGCTTGGGCGCGAGTACGTCGATCGACGCGAACGCGACGCGACGCTCGGCGAGACCTGCTTCGATCTGCGCGTGCGACTGCGCCTGGGCGATGCGCAGATGCGTGAAGATTTCCGCGCTCGTCACGCGACCCGGATCTTCGGTGACGCCGTGCACGAGCACCGGCACGCCTTCGCGCGCGAGCAGCAGTGCGAGCAGCGGCACGAGGTTCGGCTGCTTGCGTGCGCCGTTGTACGACGGAATCGAAACGGGCCGAAACGCGCCGTGGGGCAGCCGCACCGGCTCGAACGACGTATGCGCGGCGGCCAGCATCGCGGCGAGTTCGTCGGCGGTTTCGCCTTTCACGCGATACGCGAGCAGCACCGCGCCGAGCTCGAGATCGTCGACGCGGCCGTCGAGCATCGCGGTGTAGAGCGCGCGGGTGTCGTCGGCGGTCAGCGCGCGGGCGCCGTTCGGGCCGCGGCCGATTTCCTTGATGAAGCGGGCGCAGGGGAAGGGAGAAGTCGTATTGGTCGAGTCGGTCATCGTGCGCAAGAGGCGGTGGCGTGCCGCGCTTGGGCGTCGGCTACGGCATTCGGGAAGCTATTCGGTGTGAGTATCGCATCTATGGCGAGCGGGCGAACAGCGGCGAAGCTGGCACGCGGTGACGCGCGACGGCCCGCCTCACATGCACCCGCGCCGTGCCGCGCGTTACACTCGATGTTTCTCGCCGCCTCGGCGGCGCCCATCGAAAAACGGAGAACGGGATGAGTTACGTGTTTGCACCCGCACCGCAGGTCGCGGTGCCGGTCGTGGGGTCGAGCGAGCAGTTCGCGGTGCGCCGCATCTACTGCGTGGGGCGCAACTACGAAGCGCATGCGCGCGAAATGGGCCACGACCCGGACCGCGAACCGCCGTTCTTCTTCTCGAAGCCGGCCGATGCGGTCGTCTACGTCGCGCCGGGCACCACCGGCGAATTCCCATATCCGTCGCAGACGAAGAACGTCCATTTCGAAATGGAAATGGTCGCGGCGATCGGCGAGGGCGGCAAAGACATCCCCGTCGAGCGCGCGCTCGACCACGTCTACGGCTACGCGCTCGGTCTCGACATGACGCGCCGAGACCTGCAAGGCGAAGCGAAGAAAATGGGTCGTCCGTGGGACACCGCCAAGGGCTTCGATCACTCGGCGCCGCTCGGCCCGATCCATCCGGCTTCGGCTGTTGGTCACATCGGCAAGGGCGCGATCTGGCTGTCGGTGAACGGCGAGGACAAGCAGCGCGCGGACGTGTCGCAGCTGATCTGGTCGGTGGCGGAGACGATCGCGTATCTATCGACGCTGTTCGAACTGCAGCCCGGCGACCTGATTTTCACCGGCACGCCGGAAGGCGTCGGCGCGGTCGTGAAGGGTGACCTGATGAGGGGCGGCGTGGACGGACTCGGCGAATTCAGCGTACGCGTCGTTTGAGACGGCTTGCGGGCAGGTGGAGGAGGCAGACAACATGAAGCTCTACAGCTATTTTCGTAGCTCGGCGTCGTATCGCGTGCGCATCGCGCTGAACGTGAAGAACCTGACGTACGACTACGTGCCCGTGCACCTGGTGCGCGAAGGCGGCGAGCAACTAAAGCCCGAGTATCGCAAGATCAACGCGGACTGCATCGTGCCGACGCTCGCCGACGGCAATCATTTGCTGCCGCAGTCGCTCGCGATCATCGAGTATCTCGAGGAGACGCATCCGGAGCCGCCGCTGCTGCCGAAGGCGCCGCTCGATCGCGCCTATGTGCGCTCGGTGGCGCTGCAGGTCGCGTGTGAGATTCATCCGCTGAACAATCTGCGCGTGCTGCGCTATCTAAAGCACACGCTGCGAGTCGACGACGACGCGAAGGACGCGTGGTACCGGCACTGGATCGACGCGGGCTTCGCGACGCTGGAAGCGCGTCTCGCCGGCGACGCGCGCACCGGCAAACTGTGTTTCGGCGACACACCGACACTTGCCGACGCGTGCCTGATTCCGCAGGTTTTCAACGCACAGCGCTTCAAGGTCGACACCGCAAAGTTTCCGACGATCCAGCGCATCTACGACCACGCGATGCAACTCGATGCGTTCGCCCGCGCTGCGCCGGGCGTGCAGCCGGACGCGGAGTGATCGCGGGATCGCTTGAAGCGTTGACGGCGACTCGAAACGAAGAAGGGCACCCCGCGGAGTGCCCTTTTCCTTTTTGCGCGCCGCGAGCGGCGAGCGCCGCGGCGGTCAAGCGATTGCGGGATCAGCCGCCCAGCAGCGCGTCCGAAAACTCCTCCGCGCTGAACGGCTGCAGATCCTCGACCCTTTCGCCGACGCCGATGAAGTACACCGGAATCGGCCGCTGCCGCGCGATCGCCGCGAGGATGCCGCCCTTCGCGGTGCCGTCGAGCTTGGTGACGATCAGGCCGGTGAGGCCGAGCGCGTCGTCGAACGCCTTGACCTGCGTGAGCGCGTTCTGGCCGGTGTTAGCGTCGATCACGAGCAGCACTTCGTGCGGCGCGCCGTCTTGCGCCTTGCCGATCACGCGCTTCACCTTGCGCAGTTCTTCCATCAGATGCAACTGCGTGGGCAGGCGGCCAGCCGTGTCGGCCATCATCACGTCGATCTTGCGCGCGCGCGCGGCGCCGACCGCGTCGAAGATCACCGCAGCCGGATCGCCGCTTTCTTGCGCGACCACGGTCACGTTGTTGCGCTGGCCCCAGACGGCAAGCTGTTCGCGCGCGGCGGCGCGGAACGTGTCGCCGGCAGCGAGCAGCACCGACTGGTGAAAGCTCTGCAGATGCTTCGCGAGCTTGCCGATGCTGGTGGTTTTGCCCGCGCCGTTGACGCCGGCGATCATCATTACGAGCGGCTGCGCGCGGCCGAGCATCAGCGATTTTTCGAGCGGCTTCAGCAACTCGACGAGCAGCGTGCGCAATGCGGTTTTGACCTGCTGCGGGTCCGTCAGGCGCTCGGTGCGCACTTTCTCGCGCAGCGATTCGAGCAGGAATTCGGTCGCCTCGACGCCGGCGTCCGACATCAGCAGCGCGGTTTCGAGTTCCTCGTACAGGTCCTCGTCGATCTTCGTGCCGACGAAGATGCCAGTCAGGTTCGAACTGGTTTTCGCGAGGCCGCTCTTCAGGCGCGTGAGCCACGAGCGTTTTGCGCCGGCGTCCTGCATGGGCGGCGGGACGATTTCCACGCTGTCGAGCGCGGCGTCTTGCGGCTCGGGCTGCGGCTCGATGATGGTCGTGACCACAGGCGGAACGGCGGCCGGCGTGGGCTCGACGGATTTGGCGGGCGAAACCGGCTCGACGGCCTCGGCCTCGGGCGTCGCGCCGTCTTGCGCCGCCAGCGATTCGTCTGCGGCGGTATCGGACTCTTTCGAACCCTTGAATCGTTTGAAAAAGCTGAACATGATCTGACGTATGGGAGAGCGCGCCGATGCGCGCAGCCGGCACGGGACCGGCGAAGCGGTGGGCAGCGCCGGGATGCGAAAAGGCGGGGCGCTGGCAGCCGCACATTTTATCAGGCGTGCCGCGGTGCGTCGTATTGGCCGCCCGGCAAGCTGGACGCGCGCCGCCCCTGTGGTAACGTGGGCGCTCCGGCCCGCGCGCACCGGCGCCGCGGGTGTATTCAACACCTCGCTGAAACTGCACGATACTGCATGCCTCGTTTAGCACCTTCACGCGCCGCTGGCGCCTCGTCCAAAGGCGGCAAGCCGCATGCCATTCGCATCATCGGCGGCGACTGGAAACGCACGCCGCTGCCCGTGCTCGATCTGGACGGCCTGCGCCCGACGCCCGACCGCGTCCGCGAAACGCTGTTCAACTGGCTCGGCCAGCGCCTGGACGGCCAGCACTGTCTCGATCTGTTCGCCGGTAGCGGCGCGCTCGGCTTCGAAGCTGCGTCGCGCGGCGCGGCGCGCGTGCTGATGGTGGAGCGTCATGCGCGCGCCGCCGGCCAGTTGCGCGCGAATCAGCAGCGGCTCGATGCACGCATGATCGAAATCGCCGAGGCGGACGGCTTGCGTCTTGCGGCGAGCCTCGCCCCAGGCTCGTTCGACGTAGTGTTCCTCGATCCACCGTTCGATGCCGACCTGCTCGGCAAGGCGCTCGCGGTGGCCGTGCCGCTCGTGCGCCCCGACGGCTATCTTTATGTCGAGGCCGGCGAAGCGCTCGAACCGACCGCTCATCAGTCGCTTGCGGGCTGGGAGGTCGTGCGGCAGGGCAAGGCGGGCGCAGTGCACTTTCATTTGCTGCAGCGCGAAAATAAGGAATAATGCGCGTTCCAAAAAAGGGCCGGGCGGTTTATCGTCATCCGCGCCGGTGCGAAATGCGTCGCTTGGACGTGCCCTTTTGTCTGAAAAGAGGAGAAGTCTCATGGTAGTCGCCGTGTACCCGGGCACGTTCGATCCGCTGACGCGCGGTCACGAAGACCTCGTTCGGCGCGCGTCGAGCATTTTCGACACGCTGGTGGTCGGTGTGGCCGACAGCCGTGCCAAGAAGCCGTTTTTCACTCTCCAGGAGCGCCTCGCGATTGCGCACGAGGTGCTCGGCCACTATCCGAACGTCCAGGTGATGAGCTTCAAGGGACTGCTGAAGGACTTCGTGCGGAGCAACAACGCGCGGGTGATCGTCAGGGGTCTGCGCGCGGTGTCGGACTTCGAGTACGAGTTCCAGATGGCGGGCATGAACCGCTATCTGCTTCCGGACGTCGAGACGATGTTCATGACGCCGTCTGATCAGTATCAGTTCATCTCGGGCACGATCGTGCGGGAGATTGCGCAATTGGGCGGCGACGTCAGCAAGTTCGTATTCCCGTCGGTCGAAAAATGGCTGAAGGAGAAGGTCGCGTCGCTGGACCCGCAGGGCGGTGCCCAGGGGACGTGAGCCTGAGTCGCGCGAATGGCCGATTCTGACGGATCATTTATCCGACGCAGTGCAATGTCAGCTACCCTTCGCGGCCTTGGCGAATGCCGCGGCAAGTTTGTCGAAGAGTCGGAGGGCGGCGGGCGTTAGCTCGACCTGTTGCGGCGAGCATCTTCGGTGACGTGGAGCAGCAGCCAGCCTTTTTCGCGCATTGACGTGATCCGGGCATGCAAGGTGGCCGGAGGCCCGAGCGCACTTTGGGCCATCATGTCTCGAACCGACAGGCGTTCGTTTTTTGCCTCATGCGAGCAACGAACTCCAGGATCTTTTCTTCGAGCGGATCGACTCTACATTCTTGTCGAACCCGGCACAAAGGCCTTGTCACCGAAACAGCCCGGCAATTCCCGCATGTCGGCATGTTTAGCATTCAGTTGGCGTTGAACAGCGCATACGCCAACCAGTTGGCAACGAAATCTACCTAACCAGGAAGCGCAGTCGCCCATGGTGCCGGCGCGGGATTGCACGACCGCGCGGGGGCGAAAAAGCTATAATGTGTTGTTTTATCTAGCAAAGTTGGTGGCAGCATGGCCCTGATGATTACCGACGAGTGCATCAACTGCGACGTCTGCGAGCCTGAGTGCCCGAACGACGCGATTTCGATGGGCCCGGAAATCTATGTGATCGATCCGAAGAAGTGCACCGAGTGCGTCGGGCATTTCGACGAGCCGCAGTGTATCCAGGTGTGCCCGGTCGAGTGCATTCCGCGTGACCCGAACCACCTCGAAACGCCTGAGGGTTTGATCGCGAAATATCACGCGTTGCAGGCCGCCAAAGGCACCTGACGTGCGCGGGTGACGCGCAAAAGGAAACGGCGAAGGCCAGCGGGCCTTCGCCGTTTCCTTTTGCGGCGGCGTTTCGGTTATCCGACGTAAGCGCTGAAAATACCCCGCAACGCGTCGAGCAGAATGTCGCACTCGGCGTCGGTGCCGACCGAGATCCGCAGATGCTGGTCAATCCGCGGTGCATTGAAGTGCCGCACGAAAATTTCCTTTTCCCGCAGCCGCGACGCGAGCGTCGCCGCGTCGTACCCTGGATGCCGCGCGAACAGCAGATTCGCGGCCGACGGCACCACCTCGAAGCCGAGCGCGGTCAATTCCGCCGCGAGCCGTTCACGGCTCGCGATCACCTTCGCGCAGCATTCGCGAAACCACGCGTCGTCTTCGTACGCGGCGGTGGCAGCGGCTTGCGCCAGGCGGTCGAGCGGGTACGAATTGAAGCTGTCCTTCACGCGATTGAGCGCATCGATCAGCGCCGCATCGCCGAACGCGAACCCGACGCGCATGCCGGCGAGCGAACGTGACTTCGACACGGTCTGCACGACGAGCAGATTCGGATAGCGGTCGATCAACGCAATCGCCGACTCGGCGCCGAAGTCGACATAGGCTTCGTCGATCACCACGACCGAATCAGGATGGCTGGCGACGAGGCGTTCGATTTCCGCCAGCGCCAGCGGCCGGCCGGTCGGCGCGTTCGGATTCGGAAACAGGATGGCGCCATTGGGCACCGCGTAGTCGTCCACGTTGATCGCGAAACCCCCGTCGAGCGGGACGGTGCGGTAGTCGACCTCGAACAGCTTCGCATAGGTCGGATAGAAGCTGTACGTGATATCGGGAAACAGCAGCGGCTTGTCGTGCTTCAGCAAAGCCTGGAATGTCAGCGCGAGCACTTCGTCCGAGCCGTTGCCCGCGAATACCTGGTCGGCGCGGATGCCGTGATACGCGGCGACCGTTTCGCGCAGCTTGCGTGCGCTCGGATCGGGATAGCGGCGCAGTGCGTCGGCCGTGTCGCCGAGCTCGCGGCGGATCGCGTCGAGCACGCGCGGCGACGGCGGATACGGATTCTCATTGGTGTTCAGCTTCACCGGATGCGCGAGCGCGGGCTGCTCGCCCGGCACGTACGGCGTCAGACGGTGAACGATGTCGCTCCAGTAGCGGCTCAAGCGATTCTCCTCGCGGGGTCGATTGCGGGTTTCGAAGGATGTGGCGCGCGTCAGCTGTTATTGCGATGCAATTGCATCATTGCGCGTTCGAGCTCGCCCTTGACGATCTGCGGCATCACCGCGAGCGCGCGCTCGATCGACGCGTCGATGACCTCTTGCTCTTCTCGCCGCGGCGGCTTCAGCACATAGTTCGCGACGTCCGGCTTCGCGCCGGCGCGCGCGCTTTCGGGAATCAGATCACGCGGATGACCGATGCCGATCCGCAGCCGCCAGTATTGCTGCGACGACAAATGCGCGCTGATGTCCTTCAGGCCATTATGCCCGCCGCTGCCGCCCCCGAGCTTCAGCTTTACGCTGCCGGGCGGCATGTCGAGCTCGTCGTGCGCGACGAGGATCTCGTCGGGAAGAATCTTGAAGAATTGCGCAAGCGCGACGACCGACTGACCAGAACGGTTCATGTAGGTCTGCGGCTCGAGCAGATGCAGTTCCTCGCCATGCAACCGCGCCTTCGCGTAAAAGCCGTGAAAGCGCCGCTCGTCGCGCAGCGTCGTGCCAGCCTCGCGTGCGAGTTGATCGACCAGCCAGAAGCCGGCGTTGTGACGCGTCGCGGTGTATTCGGCGCCCGGATTGCCGAGCCCGACGATCAGCTTGATCATGATTGCGTGAGTCCACCAAGTCCGGAAGTGAAATGCACCGGACTAAAAAAAGCCGAAAAAAAACCCGCCAAGGCGAACCTCGGCGGGTCACATCGACCGTTTCATCGGAAACGGATCGAGAGGATTGCTTGCTTCGAACCGAAAGGCTCTTAAGCAGCCGACGTTTCGCCGCCTTCAGCAGCAGCAGCGTCTTCAGCGATTGCGCCAGCCGGGATCGTTGCAGCAGCGACCACCGGGTTTTCCGCGTCGACGTGGGCGACGAGCGCCACACCTGCCGGCAGCGGGATGTCCTTCGCGTGAACCGATTGACCAGCTTCGATCTTCGCGAGGTCAACTTCGATGAATTCCGGGAGTGCCGACGGCAGGCACTCGATTTCGATTTCGTTGATGACGTGCGAGATCACCGCGCTCGACAGCTTCACTGCCGGGTTGGTTTCCTGGTTCAGGAAGTGCAGCGGCACCTTGGTGTGCAGCTTCTTCGACGCGTCGACGCGCTGGAAGTCCACGTGCAGCACGAGCTGACGGAACGGGTGGTATTGCACGTCGCGCAGCAGAACCTGTTGCGACTTGCCTGCCACTTCCAGATCGAGGATCGACGAGTGGAATACTTCCTTCTTCAGCGCGTGCCACAGGGCGTTGTGATCGAGTTCGATCAGTTGCGTGTCAGCACCAGCGCCATAAACGATACCCGGGGTCTTGCCCGAGTTACGCAGGCGGCGGCTCGCACCCGTACCTTGCTGGGAACGCTCGAAAGCGACTACTTTCATGTTGAATCTCCAATGCACTGCCCGCGACCAGGCAGTAAAAACAGGGCCTCGAAGCCGTAATGGCTGAGGCCCGGGATCGCGGCAAGAACCTTCGTTCGTTCATGCCGATTGTGCAAAAACGCCGCGTGTCGCATCAAGCGGTACGCGGCGTCTTCGCAAATGCTTAACTTTCAGCGAACAGCGACATCACCGAATCGCCGCGGCGGATGCGCGAGAACGTTTCGGCCAGCAAACCGGCGCTCGTCAGCGAACGGATCTTCGCACACGAACGGGCTTCTTCGCCGAGCGGGATCGTGTCCGTGACTACGAGTTCGTCGAGTGCGGAGGCGGCGATACGCTCGCCCGCGCCGCCCGACAGAACCGGGTGGGTGGCGTACGCGAATACCTGCTTCGCGCCGCGTTCCTTCAGAACTTGCGCGGCCTTGCACAGCGTGCCTGCAGTGTCGACCATGTCGTCCATGATCACGCAGGTGCGGCCTTCGACTTCACCGATGATGTTCATCACTTCGGCTACGTTCGCCTTCGGACGACG
This sequence comes from Paraburkholderia sp. BR13444, assembly GCF_040948755.1. Lineage (NCBI taxonomy): Bacteria > Pseudomonadati > Pseudomonadota > Betaproteobacteria > Burkholderiales > Burkholderiaceae > Paraburkholderia > Paraburkholderia sp. BR13444. Next base: position 198,549 of record NZ_JBFPKM010000008.1, read on the forward strand.
CTTGTCGATGATCGCGAGGTCGCAATTGAGTTGCTTCGCCAATGCACGGGCGCGGACCACACCGCCGACGTCCGGCGAAACAACCATCAGGTTGTCGTAGTTCTGCTTGCGCAGATCGCCGAGCAGCACGGGCGTTGCGTAGATGTTGTCGACCGGGATGTCGAAGAAGCCTTGAATCTGGTCGGCGTGCAGATCCATCGTGATGATCCGCTCGACGCCGGCGATTTCCAGCATGTTCGCCACGACCTTCGCCGAGATGGCGACACGCGCCGAACGCGGGCGACGATCCTGACGGGCATAACCGAAGTAAGGGATGGCTGCGGTGATCCGGCCAGCGGATGCGCGCTTGAGCGCATCGACCATGATCATCAGTTCCATCAGATTGTCGTTAGTCGGCGCGCACGTGGATTGCAGGACGAAGACATCCTTGCCGCGCACATTTTCCTGAATCTCGACCTGGATTTCACCGTCCGAGAAACGGCTAACCATTGCTTTGCCGAGGGGAATACCGAGGTTTTTGACGACTTCCTGTGCAAGCGCGGGATTTGCGTTGCCAGTAAAAACCATCAGGCCGTCATGGCTGCTCATCATGCACCTACTTCAGGCTGGGGCGGGAGAATGTGAATTACTGCGGCGAACTACAGCGAACTACGAGAATTTTTGGCAGGGGAGAAAGGATTCGAACCTTTGCATGCCGGAATCAAAATCCGGTGCCTTAACCAGCTTGGCGACTCCCCTACACTAACTTTGAGCTCCGCCGAACGTGGAGTTTCGTTCGACGATGCAAAACTTATGACGCGAAAGCAAAGAGTGGATGCTGATCCAAGCCCGCGGCTACTGCGCTGCTCCATTCGCCGGGCAGCTTGGCTTGCGCCGCTTCTGCTTCAGCTTTGCTACGGAACGCTGCAAAAACACTGGCACCCGATCCGGACATCCGCGCTGGTGCGATGCTCTCAAACCACCGCAACACTTGCGCTACTTCCGCGTACTTTCCTACTACAACCTGCTGCATGTCATTCCGGCCGAAGCTTTCCGGCCATTCAGTGTTGCAGCTATGTTCTGCAGGAAAGTCCGTAATTATGAGGGGCTTTGTATCTCTTGTCAACGCTTTTTCGGAAAAAATCGCTGCAGTTGGAACCTGCACCCTCGGCGTCACTACCAGAAAGTGACGCGGCGGCAATTGTACAACGTCTAATGATTCTCCGACACCCTCTGCAAACGCATTTTTTCCAAATACAAAGAAAGGCACGTCCGCGCCGAGCTTCAACGCAAGATCCTGCAACTCCTGACGCGGCAGATCGAGCTTCCACAGGCGATTGAGCGCGAGGAGCGTCGTCGCGGCGTCGGAACTGCCGCCGCCGAGGCCCGCGCCCATCGGCAGGCGCTTGTCGATTTCGATATCGACACCTTCGCGAGAGCCCATATGCGACTTCAGCAATGTCGCGGCCCGTACGGTCAGGTCGTGCTCGGGCGGCACGTCGGCGATTTCGGTGCGGCGCGTGATGAGGCCGTCATCGCGTCGCGTGAAGTGCAGCGTGTCGCCCCAGTCGAGCAACTGGAAGACCGTTTGCAGCGTGTGATAACCATCCGGCCGACGGCCGGTGATGTGCAGGAAGAGATTGAGTTTCGCTGGCGCGAGACAGTCGCGCAGCGAATCGGTTGTTTCGATCATGAGTGAAGGCTACATGCGCCACGGTGGCGCCAAACGGGTGGCAAGGTTACGTGAGCGGATGCCGGGACAAACAGCAGCAACGACGACTCACTGATCCAGCACGAGCTTGATGTCGAGCGGCGGCTCCGAGCGACTCAGATTGACGCGCTTCACGCCGGTGGCCGGCGCATCGGCATAGGCGACATAGTCGATCGTCCAGCCATCCTGGGTGATCTGCTTCAGGCGCGACGGTTGCTCCGGATCCTTCTCGGTCTGCGCGCGCGAGGTCGGCGCCGGCGACGGCTGCAGCCAGTAGCGTAACCCTTCGACCGGCAGCGTGAAGCCGAGCGCGTTTTGCATCAGCGTCGACACATTATCAGCGGTGAGCGGCTGGCGGTTCGGCAACTCGAGCGTCGCCGAAGCCGGTGACGAGGTCACGATGGCCAGGGTCTGGCCGAGCGGATTGCGCAATTGCAGCGTGACAGTGTCGCCGGTTTCCTGCCACGAGAAATTGCCGTAGGCGTTGCGCTGCTGGCCGTTCTGATCGTTGTACTGGATCGCGAAGCGGCCCTGATACGAGCGGCTGGTTTGCGCGGTAACTTCGGTCGCGGCGTTCGACGTGGACGGCCCCTGCGGCTTCACCGATGCGCAGCCGCCCAACGCGACAACCGCTGCCGCCGCGCAACCAAGCGCGATGCCGCGCGGCGCCATGGAAAAAGAAATCAAACGGGAAAGACGCATCAAAGATCGTTTACCTGAAGACGTTGCAACGTTTTGACGAGAGTCTCGTTGTTGGGTTCGAGCTTGCGCGCCTCGCGGAACGCGGCGCGCGCCTGTTCCTGTTCGCCGGCCTTCCACAGCACCTCGCCGAGGTGCGCGCCGATCTCGGCGTTCGGCTGGAGGCTGTATGCCTTGCGCAGCAGCTTGATCGCATCGGCCGTGTTACCCATCCGGTACTTGACCCAGCCGACGCTGTCCATGATGAACGCATCGTTCGGTGCAAGGGCCGAGGCCTTCTCGACCAGCATGTCCGCCTCCGGCAGGCGCTGGTTGCGATCGGCGAGCGAATAGCCGAGCGCGTTATACGCCTGCGGATTGTCCGGCTGCGTCTGGATCAGCTTGCGCAACTGCGCTTCCATGACGTCGTAATGGCCGGTCTTCTCGGCGGCCATCGCGTAGTCGTAGGTGAGGTCGGGGTCGTCGGGAAAGTTCGCCGTGGCTTGCTGCAGACGCGCTTCGGCCTCCGGGTAGCGCTTCGCGTCGAACAGGACCGCTGCATCGGTGCGCGCGATCAGCGCCACGTCACGCGGATCCGAGGTCTGCAAGTTGGCGAGCAACTGGCGCGCCTCCTCGGTCTTGCCCTGCTTCGCGAGCAGTTGCGCGCGCGTGATCTGCGCGGCCAGGTATTGCTGACTCGCCGGCGAGATCTTGTTCAGCCAGTCGCTCGCGGCTGCCTCATTCTTCTGTTCGAGCGCTAGCTGCGCGAGATAGATGTAGGCCTGGCCCGCATCGGCGCCCGGCGTCTTCTCGGCCTGCTGCGCGTATTGAATCAGATAGGTCTGCGCTTCGGGGAGTTTCTTCTGCTGGATCTTGATCAGCGCGAGCGCCATCAACGGCGTCAGGTCGTTGGCGTTTGCCTTGCGCATGATCTCGAACTGCTTCTGCGCGTCGTCGAGACGGTCGCTCGCGAGATACATCTGCGCGAGCGCGAGCCGCGCGTCATGCGATTTCGGATTCTGCTGCACGTACTTTTCGAGCGACGCGATGCCTTCCTTGCGCTCCTCTGGGCCCATCTGCGACAGCACCAACGCCGCGGGCAGATAGTCGGGCTTGATCGTGAGCGCCTGCTCGAGCGACTTGCGCGCACCCGGCGCGTCGTCGGCCAGCAGCTGCTGGCGTGCGACGGCCAGTTGCGCTTCCGGTCGGTTCATGTCGTTCTTCAGCAGGTCCTGCAACACGTGCAGGCCACCGACGCGGTTCGGGCCGCGCGACAACAGCAATTGCAGCGCGAGGATTGCGCTGCCGCGATTTTCCTCAGGTACCTTCGCGAGTTCCTGCGACAGGATCGGCGACGCGTCGTCGGGCTTGCCGGACAGCACGAGCAGCGACGCGTCGAGTTGCGCGGCGCGTTCCGAACCGGGCGCGTACTGTTGCCACAATTGCGCGGCGGCGAGAGCGTCCGATGGGCTCTGCGCGGCCAGCGCGATCTCGGTGGCGCGTTGCGCCATGCGCGGGTCGTGCGTGTCGCGCGCGAGCGCGAGATAAGTCTGATAGGCCGGTGCTGGCTGATCACGCTGCAGCGCGATCTCGGCGGCCAGCACCTGGAAGACGATCTGGCTCGATAGAGGCACCCCGGGCAAAGACTTTTCGTCTTGAGGGGTTGACGGACCCAGCGGGTCCGGCATCGTGACCGACGTGTCGTCGGAATCTGGCGACGGGTCCTGCGCATGCGCGGGCACGGCGGCGAGCGCCCACAATGCGAGCGCACCCGCACCAAGCATCCGGCGAGCGGACACGGCGAGCGGCACGTTGGACACGCGCGCGCGGCGCTTTGAAAGCAGCTTCACGAAGGACACGTTCATGGAAATCCGTTCAATGTTTCAGTCGATTGTAACGCGCTCGCTACAATACGCGCACAACCACTCACGCAAGTAGCAGACCAATCAGCCATGCCAGAGTTGCCAGAAGTCGAGGTTACCCGACGAGGGATCGAACCGTATGTGTCCGGGCGCAAGGTTGAGCGCGTCGACGTGCGGACGGCCGCGCTGCGCTGGCCGATTCCGGCCGACCTTGCGAAAACCTTGCGTGGCCATGTGGTGCGCAAAGTCGAGCGACGCGGCAAGTATCTGCTGTTCGAAATCGACGCAGGGTGGTTCATCGTGCACCTCGGCATGACGGGCACGTTGCGCGTTCTGCGTCATGTGCCGCATCCGCCTGCCGCCGCGAAGCACGATCATGTCGACTGGATCTTCGACGACTTCATCCTGCGCTACCGTGATCCGCGCCGCTTCGGCGCGGTGCTGTGGCATCCGCGCGAGGAAGGCGACATCCTCGAGCATCCGCTGCTCGCGAGCCTTGGCGTCGAGCCTTTCTCGCCGGCGTTTTCGGGCGCACTGATGCATCGGCTGACGCGCGGGCGCAAGGTGTCGGTGAAGCAGGCTTTGCTGGCAGGCGACATCGTGGTCGGCGTGGGCAACATCTACGCGTCGGAAAGTCTCTTTCGCGCAGGCATACGGCCGACCACCGCGGCCGGCCGCGTGTCGCTCGTGCGTTATGAACTGCTGGCCGATGCCGTGCGCGTGACGCTCGCCGCCGCGATCGACAAGGGTGGCAGCACGCTGCGCGATTTCGTCGGCAGCAACGGCGAAAGCGGCTATTTCCAGCTCGACTACTTCGTCTATGATCGCGCGGGCCTGCCATGCCGTGTGTGTGCAACGCCAATCAAACAGATCGTGCAGGGACAACGCTCCACGTACTTCTGTCCCACTTGCCAGCGCTAGATTCTCGATGCCTTCCCGCCTGACTCCAACGATCGCCACGCGCTCCAGCGCGTCCGACACCACGCCCGCATTCACGCCGATATCCGATTTTTCCGCGCGCCTGATCGCATGGCAGCGTCAGCATGGCCGCCACGATCTGCCGTGGCAGAACACGCGGGACCCGTATCGAATCTGGCTGTCCGAAATCATGCTGCAGCAGACCCAGGTCTCGACGGTGATTCCGTACTACGCGAAATTCCTCGCGCGTTTCCCGGATGTCGCCGCGCTCGGCGCGGCGCCGTCCGATGACGTGATGGCAATGTGGGCAGGCCTCGGCTACTACACGCGCGCACGCAATCTGCATCGCTGCGCGCAGGTCGTCGTCGAGCAGCATGGCGGCGCGTTTCCCGCGTCGGTTGATGAACTCGCCGAGTTGCCCGGCATTGGCCGCTCGACGGCCGCGGCGATCGCGTCGTTCGCGTTCGGTGCGCGCGCGACGATTCTCGATGGCAACGTAAAGCGCGTGCTCGCGCGCGTGTTCGGCGTCGAAGGTTTTCCGGGCGAGAAGAAAGTCGAGAACGCAATGTGGACGCTCGCGGAATCACTATTGCCGTCGAATGCGTCGAAGGCGGAGGTCAGCGCCTACACGCAGGGCTTGATGGATCTCGGCGCGACCTTGTGCGTGCGCGGCAAACCCGACTGCACGCGCTGTCCGTTCGCGCCGGACTGCGTCGCCAACGTCACCGGACGTCAGCGCGAATTGCCGACCGCGCGCCCGAAGAAAGCGGTGCCGACGCGCCGCACGTGGATGCTGGTGCTGCGCGACGGCAACGCGGTGATGCTCGAGCGGCGTCCGCCGTCGGGCATCTGGGGCGGTCTGTGGAGTCTGCCCGAAGCCGCCGACGAAGCGAAGCTCGTCGAGCGGGCACGCGCGTTCGGCAGCGACGGTGAAGTGTCGGCGCTTGCGTCGTTCTCCCACGTGTTCACGCATTTCAAGCTCGACATCGAACCGCGGCTTGCCGAACTCGATCGCGGTGTCGGCGCCCTGGCCGCGCTCAACGACGCGGACACCGCCTGGGTTGCGCTCAGCGATCTGGATTCGTTCGGCGTGCCGGCCCCGGTGCGCAAGCTGCTCGCCAGCCTGCATGGTTCGTTACTCTAGCGGAAGGACGACTTCAGGATTTCACAGCAACTGATGCTGCTGCATGTAGTGATGCACGACGTCGATGCGCGCGCCGGCATCGGTCAGTTCCATCAGCTTTTGCCGCGCGCGCAACGCGATTGGCAGCACCTCGGCGAGACGGTTGGACACCCACGACGGATCGTCGAGCCGGAACGGTTCCGCAAACGGCAGGCTGTCCGGATCGCGTTCGCGGATCGTCGCGATGATCCGTTCGAGCACTTCCGCGCACGCGCCGAATTTGGCCAATAGCTCGTTGCCTTCGAGCGGCAGGTCGTCGGCGAGCGGCTCGGCCATGCCGACCAGCAGACCGCTCGCTTCGACGCGATGCGACAACAGACGAAAGCGCTTCGTGCCGCGTGCGCGAATCAGCAACATGCCGAATGCCTCGACGTCGCACTCGTCGATTTCGGCGAGACAGCCGATCGTTTCGGGCACCGAAGGTTCTTCCTCACGCGCGACTTCGGCACCGCTTTTCAGCATGCACACGCCGAACGGTGTTTTTTCGCGCAGGCAGTCACGCGCCATGTCGAGGTAGCGCGCTTCGAAGATTTTTAGCGGCAGCAAGCCATCGGGAAATAGCACCGTATGCAGCGGAAACAGCGGCAAATCGGCGTACACAGTAGGCGTAGAGGACATGGCGCAACGCTTCGGGTTAAGGCCGCGCGATGCGGCCGGTTAAGCCACCAGCTTCGATGATTCGCCGACGTCGACCGGCGCATCACGGTGCCGCACGATCACATTCGCCGATGTCGCGAGACGCGCGGCAAGCGTCTCCGCGATGAATACCGAGCGGTGCTGGCCGCCCGTGCAACCGATTGCGACGGTCAGATAACTGCGATTGTCGTCGCGGAAATGCGGCAGCCACTTGGACAGATACTTTTCGATGTCGTCGATCATCTCGTGGACGACCGGCTGCGCATCGAGAAAATCCATCACCGGTTTATCGAGCCCGGTGAGCGGCCTCAATTCATGATCGTAGTATGGGTTCGGCAGCGTGCGTACGTCGAATACGAAATCCGCGTCGAGCGGTACGCCGCGCTTGAAACCGAACGACTCGAACATCAGCACGAGCCCCGCGTCCTCTTGCTCGATGAAGCGTTTGACCCATGCGCGCAGCACGTTCGCGCGCAGATTGCTCGTGTCGATCTGATGGCCGAATTCGGCAAGTCCCGCGACCAGTTCGCGCTCGCGTTCGATCGCTTCGGCCAGCGACGTGAGCAGGCCAACGTCCGCGTCGTGCGCGGGCGAGCCGGACAACGGATGGCGGCGGCGCGTTTCGGAAAAGCGTTGAATCAGCGACTGCGTGCTCGCGCTCAGGAACAGCACGCGCACGTCGTGCGAGCGCTTGAGGTCGCGGATCATCGCGGGCATTTCGTCGAGCGACGAACCGGAGCGCGCGTCGATCGCGACCGCGAGACGGTCCTGGCCGTCAGCGGCGAGGTAGGTGGCGAGTTGCTGCAGAAAACGCGGCGGCAGATTGTCGACGCAGTAATAACCCGCGTCTTCGAGCGCGTTCAGGGCAACCGATTTGCCGGAGCCGGAGATACCGGTGATCAGGATTATGCGCATGGAGTCGTCGAAAGCGTAGATTTCATCATAGCATCTGGCCTCCATGCGCGCGCCCGCGTCCTGCCTTCCGCGGGCGCTTCATGGCGCTGTGGTCGGCTTCAGATCAGCTTGCCGGGAAACTGGCTATCGGGATCCTGCATGGCGAGACGTTGCCGATCCATGAAATCGCGCAGCGTGTCGATACCGCGCAACTGCAGGATCGTATTGCGCACGGCCGCTTCGACCAGCACCGCGAGGTTGCGGCCCGCGGCCACCTGGATCGTCACCTTGCTGATCGGCAGGCCGAGCACGTCGACGGTCTGGCTTTCCAGCGGCAGTCGCTGGAATTCGCCATCGGGCCGGCGCACCAGTTGCACGATCAGCTTCAGTTTCATTTTGCGGCGCACCGCCGTTTCGCCGAAGATCGTCTTGATGTCGAGCAGACCGAGGCCGCGCACTTCCAGCAGGTTCTGCAGCAGCGGCGGGCAGCGTCCTTCGACGAAGTCGGGGCCGAGGCGCACGAAGTCGACCGCGTCGTCGGCGACGAGACCATGGCCGCGGCTGATCAGTTCGAGGCCGAGCTCGCTCTTGCCGAGACCCGAGTCGCCGGTCAGCAGCACACCCATGCCGAGGATGTCGAGAAAAACGCCGTGCAGCGTCGCGCGCGGCGCGAGAATGCGCGACATGTAAAGACGCAGACTATCGATCACCGCCGCCGCCGATGTCGGCGTCGTGAACAGCGGCGTCGACGAGCGCGTGCAGCGCAGCACTAGCTCAGGCGGCGCCGCGACGCCGCCCGCGACGACGAGAAACGGTGGCTCCAGCGCGATCAGTTCGGCCATGTGGCGCGAGCGGTCTTCATCGGTCTGACGTTTGTAGTAGTCGATTTCCGCATCGCCGAGCACCTGGATCCGGTTCGGGTGGATCAGGTTCAGGTGGCCGACGAGGTCGGCGCTCGACGTGGCATTGGCGACCGATTCCGAAGAGAAGCCGCGCTCCCAGCCTTCATGCCCCGTGAGCCAGCTGAGCTTCAGCATGGCGGCGTTGTCGTCGAAAATGCTCTGGGCGTTGATGCTGGACGTATCCATGAGTCAGTGACTCCAGTGTTAGCCGCTTGCCGGGCCTTACCTGCGTGTGCGCGCGCGTATGTACTACCGCCGCCATTGCCTCAAGGTTGCCACTGAGTAAGCAGGCGATGCAACGATTCGCGGTCTTCTTCAGTGTGCAGCCGCTCGCGGGCGTCGCGATCGGACAGCAATTGCGCGATCTCGGAAAGAATTTCGAGGTGCTGTTGAGTGGCCTGCTCGGGGACGAGCAGGAAGATCAGCAGCGAGACCGGCTGGCCGTCCGGCGCTTCGAAGGGGATGGATTCCGCGAGTCTGACGAATGCGGCGAGCGGTTGCTTGAGGCCCTTGATCCGCCCGTGCGGAATCGCGACGCCTTCGCCGAGCCCGGTCGAGCCGAGTCGTTCTCGCGCAAAAAGATTGTCTGTGACGGTACTGCGGGCGATGCCGTTCTGGTTCTCGAAGATCAGGCCCGCTTGCTCGAACACGCGTTTCTTGCTGGTGACCGATAGTCCGATGACGACGTTCTCGAGGGGAAGAAATTTGGCTAAACGATTCATGTTGACAGGCGAAAACGTGGCCTGAGTTCTCCCCACCGGGGCGGTTGAGTGACGTTCCATTCGTTCGATGCTGGCGAAGGCGGACGGTGAGAGTCGATCGGGAAAGCGCGAGATTTCGACCGGCCGTACTTCATCAGAACTGGCTTGACCCCGATGGTAACCGGAACATTATAGAACAGGGTGACAGCCGATGGTGCGGCGCGCCATCTATGCATATCAGGTTTTTCACTGCTTGCGGCGCGGAATATGTCGCGCTGCGCAAACATCTGCGCGAATGATTGAGCTTAGCCTCGGCGAGGGCGCACCGGCGCAGAGCGCGCGCCCGGCGCTGAAACGAAAAACCGCCCAGTTGCGGGCGGCTTGACGAGTCCCAGAGAAATCAGCAATTCCCTCGAGTTTCTCCTATTGCGGCGGCACGTCCAGCTGCGGCGCCGGCTGATACTTGATCGCTTCGTGCTGATGGCCTTGCAGACGATCCTTGTGGCGTATCACCTGTCTGTCGAGCTTGTCGATCATCAGATCGATCGCAGCGTACAAATCACTGTCACAACTCTCGACGAAAATATCCTTGCCCTTCAGGTGGAGGTTGATTTCCACCTTTTGACGCTTCTCCTTTTCCTTATGGTTGTCGACCGAGAGGACCACACTGCCGTCGATGACCTGATCGAAATGTCTTAGCACCCTATCCAGTTTGGTGATCACGTATTCGCGCAACGCAGGCGTTACTTCGAGGTGGTGTCCACTGATCTTGAGATTCATAGTGCTTCTCCAAGCTAATGGCCGCTTGGTCCGCACAATGACAAAGGTCCGGTCGATCTGACGGCTTGCCTGTGTCGCCCCCCGGTGACGGACATCTGGCAGGTCGCAGCGGCCGGCCTGTCCGTCAGGTGCGGAGCGGCCGGTAAATGCCCGCTGCAAAACGCGGCGAGCTACAGAGACTTGCGCAGGTTGACTGCCGGGATTTTGAGCGCCTCACGGTATTTCGCAACGGTACGACGTGCGACCACGAAGCCCTGTTCCGCCAGCAGTTCGGCTATGCGACTGTCTGAAAGTGGCGATTTCGGGTTTTCCGCTCCTATCAGTTGTTTGATCAGCGCGCGAATGGCCGTGGAGGAGGCCGCGCCGCCGGTGTCCGTCGAAACGTGCGAGCCGAAAAAGTACTTGAATTCCAGCGTCCCGAAAGGGGTAAGCATGTATTTACCGGTTGTCACACGCGAGACAGTCGACTCGTGTAGGCCCAGCGTATCAGCTATTTCCCGCAAAACCAAGGGGCGCATGGCGATTTCGCCGTGCACGAAAAAGCTCTTCTGACGCTCGACAATTGCCTGCGCAACTCGCAGGATCGTCTCGAAACGCTGCTGGATATTTTTGATCAGCCAGCGTGCTTCCTGCAGTTGCTGGCGCAACGAACCACTGCCCGGATCGCCGCGGTTATTGCGCAGAATATTCGCGTACAGATGGTTAATCCGCAGCTTCGGCACCACCTCGGGATTCAGCTCCGCCTGCCAGCCCTGTGCCGTTTTGCGCACCATGATGTCAGGCACAACGTAGTCCGCTTCGGCCTTGCCGTAGGCGGCGCCCGGAAATGGTTCGAGCGAGCGGATCAGCACATGCGCGTCGCGCAGATCGTCGTCGCTGGCCTTCAGGTGCTTGCGCAGCCGCGTGAAATCGCGCGCGGCGAGCAACTCCAGGTAATGGCCGACAATGTCTAGCGCAAGCGTGCGCGTGGGCGATGGCTCGAGCCGCAGCAACTGCAGCTTCAGACATTCGGACGCGGACCGCGCGCCGACGCCGGGCGGGTCGAAGCTATGCAGCAGCGCAAGCGCGGCGTTCAGTTCGTCGACATCGACTTCGAGTTCTTCGGGCAGGTCGGCCAGCACTTCTTCGAGCGTGGCGGCGAGATAGCCGTCGTCGTCGAGCGATTCGATCAGGAACGTGATGAGCGCGCGGTCGCGCTGGCTCGCCTGGGTGACACGTAGTTGCGCCATCAGGTGGTCGCGAAGCGATGTGCTCGATTCGTGGATTTGCAGCGGGGGCAGGTCGTCGTCGTCCGACGCGTTGCCGGAGCGGCCGTAGTCGTCGAGGTTCCACTGTGACGTGTCGCCGCCGCCGTCGCCTGAAAGGCCGTTGTATTCATCGACACCCTGCGGTTCGCCGCTTTCGGCTCGCTCGCCGCTGCCCTCGGACGATGCCGAACCGTTTCCGGCCATCGGGTCGGCCGGCGCCGAGGAGCCCGGTGTCTGGGCGATCACGGAGCCATCGGCCGCAACCCGCAACGGGCTCGCAATCCACTCGTCTTCGTTTTCGAGGAGTGGATTCTGCGAGATCGCCATGGCGACTTCCTGCTGCAATTCGAGCGTCGACAACTGCAGCAGCCGGATGGACTGTTGCAGTTGCGGCGTCAGCGCAAGATGCTGCGATAGGCGGAGTTGGAGGCTGGCTTTCATGGCAAGTTGAGATTCATTGTAGAGAGTTTGCCACGACCGCGATACCTTGCGGCACACGCAATTTTTGGGTACGCCGAAATGGCGCACCGCCCGGCGCCAGCCTGCGCCGTCTGACAGCGAATGTGCGGTGCCGCAAAATTGGCGCCGCGGCCGGCCGCGCGCGCTCGCGTGGCCGGGGACGCCGTGTGTGCTTACATGCGGAAGTGCTCGCCCAGATAGACGCGCCGCACGCTTTCGTTTTCGATGATGTCGCTAGGCGCGCCGGCGGCTAGCACGCTGCCGTCGCTGATAATGTACGCGTGATCGCAGATACCGAGTGTTTCGCGCACGTTGTGGTCGGTAATCAGGACGCCAATATTGCGTTGCTTCAAAAACTTGACGATTTTCTGGATTTCCAGCACCGCGATCGGGTCGACGCCGGCGAACGGTTCGTCGAGCAGAATGAAGCTCGGATTGGTTGCCAGCGCGCGCGCAATTTCAACCCGACGACGCTCGCCGCCCGACAGCGACAGCGCCGGATTTTCACGCAGATGCGCGATCTGAAGCTCGTCGAGCAGCGCTTCGGTGCGCGACGTGATCGCGTCTTTGCCGAGGCGCTTGCCGTTTTCGTCATGCTGCAGTTCCAGCACCGCGCGAATATTCTGCTCGACGGTCAACTTGCGGAACACCGACGCTTCCTGCGGCAGATACGACAAGCCGAGCGAAGCGCGCTTGTGAATGGGCAGAAGGCTGATCGACTTGCCATCCAGATCGATTTCGCCGGCGTCGAGCGGCACGAGGCCGACGATCATGTAGAACGACGTGGTCTTGCCGGCACCGTTCGGGCCGAGCAGGCCGACCACTTCGCCGCTCTTCACGTCGAGCGACACGTCCTTGACGACCGTGCGCGAGCCATAGCGCTTCTTCAGATTACGCACGACCAGCGAACTGCTGGTGCCGGCCGGCTTGCGATGGGGGAGCGGCGTGATGGTGCTGCTTACGGTGCTCACTGGTTCGGCGCTCCCTGAATGGAGTTGGACGGCGTGAGCGTGGCCGACGCGCCGGTCAGCGGCGCGGCGCCCGCATTGCGCGGCGACAGCATCGCGCGCACGCGGCCGGTGGGGTTGCCCGGACCGGCGACGTCCTTGCCCGCCTTGGCGGTGTAGAAGTCGTTCTGGCCGTCGTAGGTGATCACGCTGCCGTGCACCTGGTCGAGCAGCGTCGTCATGCTCTGCAGGCGGCGCACCGTCGCGTTGGTGGTCAGCGTGGTCAGATCCTGCTTGCCGTCGTAATCGATACGGATGGCCGTACCCTCGATGTATTCATCGAGCCCTTCGCGCTTCTGGCGGAAATACGACAGATTGTTGCCGCTCGAGGTGCCGGTCGCGAACTGGTAGCCCTGCGGGTCTTGCGACACTTCGACGCGATCGGCCTTGATCAGGATCGTCCCTTTGGTCGCCACCACGTGGCCGGTAAAGATGCTGACCTGCCGCAGGTCGTCGTAAGTCATGTTGTCAGCTTCGATGTTCAGCGGCTTGTCCTTGTCGGCGCGGTCCGCGTGCGCGAGCGGCGCGAAGCCGACAAGCGGCAACGCGACGACGAGCGCAGCGAGTGCGGCGCGGCACGCGGACAGCGCGCGCGAACGGCCGGTATCAAAACGGGGGAGCGATTCGTTCATGCAGTCACGCCTGGAATGGATTACCCGGTATGCGTTGGCTTAGTGGCCGGAATCGGACGCGGCGATTGCGCCTCTTACATTGCCGAACAATTGCATAAACCGGGTGACATTGTTGTATTTCATGCCGCTGGCAGTCATCACCGACATGCCGCGCTGAAGTTTAACTGGCTTTTCAGTCTCGATCACATCGTCGTTGACGAGGACCCTGAAATGCTCGGAATCGGCCTGCATCTGCGGATCGCCACCGCCGGGCGCACGCAGGATGCGGGCGTTCTGGTACAGATTGACGATCGACGCATCCGCGTTGACCGTGCCGGTATCGCCGGTCGCGGTGACGATCGGCTTGCCGGGCTGGAACGCGCGCATCGCTGGTTTGACGAGGTCGCTCATTTCGTCGTCCTCGTAATGGATCAGCGACTGCGCGGTCAGCCGGTACTGCGTCGCGCCCGACTGGTCGAGCTCGGACACCGAGAAGTTGTCCGCGAAGTAGTCCGGCGTGTGCTCTTTCGGGTGCACCTCGTTGTCGGTCTTGCGCGGCAACGTGGCTTGCAGCAGCCACCACGTGATGCCGGCGAGCGCCGCCATCGCGATGAGCGGGATCAGCGAAGTCAGGCGAAACTGGTTCATCCCACGAGGCCCCGTTGCTCGCCGCTGCACGCCGCCGCAAGCAGTGCTTCATATTTGTGCTGCGCGCGCAGCAGCGTATCGACCACTTCGCGTGCCGCGCCGTGGCCGCCGCGCGCCTCGCTGACCCAATGTGCACGCGCGATCACTTCGGGATGCGAATTGGCCGGCGCAGCCGCGAAGCCGACGCGCAGCATTACCGCGAGATCTACCCAGTCGTCGCCCATGTAGCCGCATTCCTCGGCGGTGAGGCCGGTTTGCCGCAGCAGGTCGGCGAACGCCTGCGGCTTGTCCTGCACGCCCTGGTAGACGTGCGTGATGTTCAATTCTTTCACCCGCGCCGCCACGATGCCGGACTGGCGCCCGGTGATGATGGCCGTTTCGATGCCGGCCTGGCGCAGCAGCTTCATGCCGTGGCCGTCCATCGAGTTGAAGCCTTTCATCGTGTCGCCTTCCGCCGTGAACAGCAGGCCGCCGTCGGTCAGTACGCCGTCGACGTCGAAAATCATCAGCTTCACGCGGCTTGCGCGTTCGGTAGCGGTAGGGGGAGCAACTGCCATCAGATCACCTTCTTCGAAAACAGGTCGTGCATGTTGAGCGCGCCGATTAGCTTGCCCGATTCGTCGACGACCAGCATCTGATTGATGCGATAGCGCTCCATCAGTTCCACGGCTTCGACCGCGAGTTGATCCGGCCCGATCGTGCGCGGGCTCGCGGTCATCACCGAACCGATCGGCAACTGGCGAAAATCGCCGTCGCGTTCGAGCACGCGGCGCAGGTCGCCATCCGTGAAGATGCCCGTCACACGGCCTTCGTGGTCGACGACCGAGGTCATGCCCATGCGTTTCGCGGTCAGCTGGAAGAGGGCATCGCTGACGGTCGCCTCGGGTGTGACCTGCGGCAACTGGTCGCCGGTGCGCATTACGTCGCGCACATAGGTAAGCAGGCGTCGACCGAGCGCGCCGCCCGGATGCGAGCGCGCGAAGTCGTCGCGGCCGAAGCCGCGCGCGTCGAGCACCGCGACCGCGAGCGCGTCGCCGAGCGCGAGCGCGGCGGTGGTGCTGGCGGTGGGCGCGAGATTCATCGGACAGGCTTCCTTCGCGACGCCGGAATTCAGATGCACGTCCGCGAGTTGCGCGAGGCTGGAGGCGGGGCGGCCCGTCATCGCGATCAGCTTCGCGCCGATCCGCTTGATGAGCGGCAGGATCGCCATCAACTCTTCGGTTTCGCCAGAATTGGACAGCGCGAGGAAGACGTCGTCGGCGGTGACCATGCCGAGGTCGCCGTGACTGGCTTCCGCCGGATGCACGAAGAACGCGGGTGTGCCGGTGCTTGCCAGCGTGGCCGCCAGCTTGCGGGCTATGTGGCCTGATTTGCCGATGCCGGAGACGACCACGCGCCCACGGCAACCCAGGATGAAATCGACCGCGCCGACAAAACTGCCGTCGAGCTGGTCGCGAAGCGCGCGCACGGCGTCCGCTTCGATGTCGAGTACGTCGCGAGCAAGCGTGAGTGCCCTGTCGCCATTGATTTTCGCTATCATGCGCGGAGTATAGCAAAGGCGCCTGTTCGCCGCGCCGGGCCTGCTGTGCCGGGCCGCTGTCTTCGTCGGCCTGTCGATAGTCTCATTTGCAGCTGCTTTGCAGCTCTTTAGCAGCTTTTTTCCGGCCCAATCCATTATGTCGCACGGCGTTCTCGTGCGCGGTTCCGCTGACGAACGAGGACGCTTCACCCATGCGTTTTTGCCGATGATTTCCCCGCTCGAAATGACGCTGTTTCTGCTGCTGGCATCGGTGGCGGGCGTGGTGATCTTTCGTTTCCTGAATCTGCCGCCGATGCTCGGCTATCTGACGGTCGGCATCGTCGTCGGGCCGCATGCGTTCGGGCTGATTCCCGATTCGGCGGGCGCGCAGAACCTCGCGGAATTCGGCGTCGTGTTCCTGATGTTCTCGATCGGGCTGGAGTTTTCGCTGGCCAAGTTGCGCACGATGCGCCGGCTCGTGTTCGGACTCGGCTTGCTGCAGGTGATCGGCACGGTCGCGGTGGCGGTGTCGCTCGGCTTCGTGCTGGAGCGCTGGGTGCATATCACCTGGCAGGCGTGCGTCGCGCTGGGCGGCGCGCTGGCGATGTCGTCGACCGCGATCGTCAGCAAGATGCTGGCGGAGCGGCTCGAGATCGAAACCGAGCACGGCCGGAATATCTTCGGCGTGCTGCTGTTCCAGGATCTCGCGGTGGTGCCGCTGTTGATCATCATTTCGGCGCTCGGCGGCCGCTCGGAGAATCTGGCCAGCGCGCTCGGCATCGCGGCGATCAAGATCGTCGTGGCCCTCGCGCTGCTGCTGATCGTCGGCCAGCGCTTCATGACGCGCTGGTTCAACGTGGTCGCGCGGCGCCGCTCGCAGGAGCTGTTCATCCTCAATCTGCTGCTGGTGACGCTTGGCGCCGCGTTCATCACCGACAAATTCGGGCTGTCGCTCGCGCTCGGCGCGTTCATTGCCGGCATGCTGATCGCCGAGACGCCGTACCGGCATCAGGTGGAAGAGGACATCAAGCCGTTTCGCGACGTGCTGCTCGGGCTCTTCTTCGTGACTACCGGCATGCTGCTCAATCCGCGCGTGATCTGGGAGCATCCCCTCGTCGTGCTGGCGTTTTTCGTCGGCCCGGTGCTGCTGAAGATGGTCATGATTACCGGCCTCGCGCGGCTTTTCGGCGCGACGCCGGGCGTCGCGATGCGCACCGGCATCGGTCTCGCGCAGGCGGGCGAGTTCGGCTTCGTGCTGCTGAACCTGATCCTCGACCGGCATCTGGTCGACGCGACGCTGTTGCAGACGATTCTCGCCGCGATGCTGCTGTCGATGCTCGCCGCGCCGTTCATGATCCAGAACGCGGACCGCGTCGTGCTGCGGCTGTCGTCGACCGAATGGATGATGCAGTCGTTGCAGATGACACGCATCGCGACGCAGAGCCTGAAGCAGAGCGGCCACGTGATCATCTGCGGCTATGGGCGCGCCGGACAGAACCTCGCGCGCATGCTCGAGCATGAAGGGCTCTCGTATGTCGCGCTCGACCTCGATCCCGACCGCGTCGCGGCGGCCGCGGCGGCCGGTGAATCGGTCGTGTTCGGCGACGCGGGGCGGCGCGAGTCGCTGCTGGCCGCGGGCCTGCATCGCGCGGGCGCGATCGCGATCACCTACGCGAACACGCCGTCGGCAATGCGCGTGCTGCACAACATTCACGAGATGGAGCCGACGCTGCCGGTCATCGTGCGTACCGTCGACGACGCCGATCTGGAGAAACTGCTCGCCGCCGGGGCGACCGAGGTGATTCCGGAGATCGTCGAGGGCAGCCTGATGCTCGCGTCGCACACGCTCGTCGTGATGGGCGTGCCGATGCGGCGCGTGGTGCGGCGCGTCGAGGAGATGCGCGACGAACGCTACTCGCTGTTGCGCGGCTATTTCCACGGCGCCGACGACATCGACGACGACGACGGCCACGAGCAGGTGCGGCTACAATCGGTGCCGGTCGACGAGAGCGCCGACGCGGTCGGCCGTACGCTCGCCGAGGTGGGCCTGTACGAACTCGGTATCGAAGTGACCGCGATCCGCCGGCACGGCATCCGCGGCGTCGAACCGGACCCGTCGACGAAATTGCGCGCGAGCGACATCGTGGTGCTGCGCGGTCTGCCCGAGCAACTGGCGCAGGCCGAGGAGCGGCTGTCGAAGCATCGCCGCGCCGCCGCGGCCTGAACCCGTGAACCTGGCCCGTTCTGGCGGGCGGCCACTGATTCAAGCTTTTCACCGGACCTGTCGAGGTCCATCCGGAGACATCATGTCCAACGCGCTCGCGAGCGCGCCGCTCGATGCGGCCGACTACATCAGAAGTCACATTCGCACGGTGCCCGACTGGCCGCAGCCGGGCGTGCAGTTCCGCGACATCACGCCGCTCTTGCGCGAGCCGAAGTCGCTGCGCGTGCTGATCGACCTGTTCGTGCAGCGCTATATCGATGCGAAGCTCGATTACATCGCCGGGCTCGATGCGCGCGGCTTCATCATCGGGCCGATCGTCGCGCACGAGCTGAGTATCGGCTTCATCCCGATTCGCAAGGCGGGCAAGCTGCCGTACAAGCGGATCTCGCAATCGTATGAACTGGAATACGGCACCGCGACTGTCGAGATTCACGAGGATGCGTGCGAGCCGGGCGATCGCGTCGTGATCATCGACGACCTGATCGCGACCGGCGGCACGATGATGGCCGGCAAGCTGCTGCTCGAGCGGCTCGGCGCGGTCGTCGTGGAAGGTGCGGCGATCGTCGATCTGCCGGACCTGGGCGGTTCGAAGCTGCTGTGCGAGGGCGGTCTTGCGCTCTATACAGTGACGAGTTTCGACGGTCACTGAACCCGGAGGCCGTTACGGCGTGCGCCGTGACGGTC
Source organism: Paraburkholderia sp. BR13444 (assembly GCF_040948755.1). Taxonomy (NCBI): domain Bacteria; kingdom Pseudomonadati; phylum Pseudomonadota; class Betaproteobacteria; order Burkholderiales; family Burkholderiaceae; genus Paraburkholderia; species Paraburkholderia sp. BR13444. The sequence goes on from NZ_JBFPKM010000008.1 coordinate 217,192, forward strand.
GGGTTTCTCGCCGTACCAGCAGTTAAAGTCGCACAGGCTCCGTTGGCCGCACAAGGCCCAACCGGGTTCAACGACATGGCTCACCGCCAGGGCTCACCAGCCGCCCAACCCAGAAGGCCACCACGATGCCCAATTTCCTGCTGTTTCTCGCCACTTCGATTGCGATCACCGTGGCGCCCGGCCCGGACAATCTACAGGTGCTCGCGCGCGGCATCTCGCAGGGCCGCGCGGCCGGCCTCGTCGCCGCGCTCGGCTTTGCCGCCGGCATCACGTTTCATACGACGCTCGCGGCGCTCGGCGTCGCCGCGCTGCTGCGTTCGTCGCCGCTCGCGTTCGAAGCGATCAAGCTCGCCGGCGCCGCGTATCTGGTGTGGATCGGTATCAAGGCGCTGCGCAGCCAGGGGCTCGCGACCGCGCACGAGCGTGCGCCGCAGCCGCTTTCGGCAGTGTTTCGCCAGAGCGTGCTCGGCAATCTGATGAATCCGAAAGTCACGCTGTTCTTCGTCGTGTTTCTGCCGCAGTTCGTGCAGCCCGGCGGCGCGCAGAGCGTGACCGTGCAGATGCTCGAGCTCGGCGCGCTGTTCATGCTGCAGACCGTCGTGGTGTTTTCGCTGTTCGGCGTGTGCGCGGGGATCATCGGCAGCTGGCTCAGACGGCGGCCGCGTGTCGGCCTGTGGCTCGATCGCGTGGCCGGCGCGACGTTTATCGCGATCGGGATTCGCGTCGCACTGCGCGACTGACGCGCGTCACGCAACCCGTCCGCTTCCGCTTTGCCAGGTTCGCCACGACGTCGGACAGTTTGGAGTTTTCGATGACTTTGCCTTGCATCACCGCCGCGCGCCGCTTCGACGCGAACGCGCATCGGCCGTTTCTGATCGGCGCCGTACAGGTCGGCTGGATTCGCGAGCGCGACGTGCCGCTGCTCGCGCGCTGGCCCGACGTGTTCGAGATCGCGAACGACGGCGTGACGCTCTCCGCCACCTTCGATAGCGTCCATCTGCGCAGCGCGGCGCTCGCTTCCGTGATCGGCGCGCTCGCCGCCGATGGCCGCATCCCCGGCTGGCGCAACGAAACCTACGCGATCCGAAATGCGTTCGACGCGCCGCCGCTCGCGTACATCGAGCGCGCGGCGTCGCGCTTCTTCGGCACGATGACCTACGCGGTGCATCTGAACGGCGTCGTAGAATATGCGGAAGGCGGAGCGCCCTTTGGCGGAGCGCCCTTTGGCGGAGCGCCGCAATTGTGGATCGCGCGCCGCAGCGACACGAAGGCCACCGACCCCGGCATGCTCGACAATGTCGTCGCGGGCGGGATCGGCTGGGGCTTCGGTATCGCCGAAACGATCGTCAAGGAGTGCTGGGAAGAAGCGGGCATTCCAGCGGAGATCGCGGCGGGCGCGGTCGCGGGCCGCACCGCGCACGTGCTGCAATCGCTGCCGGAAGGCACCCAGGCCGAGCAGATCTTCATCTACGACCTCGCGCTGCCCGCCGACTTCGCGCCGCGCAACCAGGACGGCGAAGTGGGCGAACACCGGCTCGCGCGCGTCGACGAAGTCGCACGCTGGATCGAGGAAGGCGCGCTAACCGTCGACGCCAGCCTCGCGACGCTCGATTGCCTGCTGCGCCGCCGCTGGATCGACGAGGACGCGTGCGAGGGCATCGACGCGCTGTTCGCGCCGCCGCCGCTGGGCTAACCGAGGCTCATCGGTCGGGCCCGCCCCGCAGCCAGTACCACTGAAACAAACCACGCATTGAAGAAGGGAGTCACCGAGGTCATGTCGACCGATCACAGCTTTATCCTCAAACTGTCGTGCGCCGACCGGCCCGGCATCGTTCACGCCGTGTCGGGCTTTCTGTTCGAGCGCGGCAGCAATATTCTCGACTCCGCGCAGTTCGGCGACAGCCGCACCGGCGAGTTCTTCATGCGCGTGCATTTTCAGCAGGTGGGCGGCGATCCGGGGCTCGACGCGCTGCGCGCGTCGTTCGTGGCACTCGCCGAGCAGTTCGGCATGAGCTGGGAGCTGCACGACGCGAACGTGAAGCCCCGCGTCGTGATCATGGTGTCGAAGATCGGCCACTGCCTGAACGATCTGCTGTTTCGCTACCGTACCGGTCAGCTGAACATCGACATCCCGGCGATCATCTCGAACCACAAGGAGTTCTACCAGCTCGCCGCGAGTTACGACATCCCGTTCCATCACTTCCCGCTGCTCGGCGGCACGCCCGAAGCGAAAAACGCGCAGGAAGCGCGCGTGCTCGAAGTGATCAGCGAGCATCAGGCTGATCTCGTGGTGCTCGCGCGCTACATGCAGATTCTGTCGCCGAACCTGTGCGAGGCGCTCGCCGGACGCGCGATCAACATCCATCACTCGTTCCTGCCGAGCTTCAAGGGTGCGAAGCCGTACTACCAGGCGTTCGACCGCGGCGTGAAGCTGATCGGCGCGACGGCTCACTATGTGACGACCGATCTCGACGAAGGTCCGATCATCGAGCAGGAAGTCGAGCGTGTGGACCACAGCATGACACCGGAACAACTGACGGCGATCGGTCGCGACGTCGAGTGCGTGACGCTCGCGCGTGCCGTGAAGTGGCACGTCGAGCATCGTGTCGTGCTGAACGGCAGCAAGACGGTGGTGTTCCGCTAAAAATTGCACCGCTAACACCGCGCCGGTCGAGGCCGGCGCGGTCCTTTCCCCGCTTGCGTTACGAACGCGCTGCCGCGCCGCCCGTGCTTTTCCCGAGATTCGCGTTTTGCGCGGAACGGCGGCGCGCGCTCAGCTTCTTCAGCCAGATCAGCAGGCCCGTGACGCTCAGCACGGCCACCGCTACCCCCACCGCGCTGATCAGAATCCGCCCGCCGAGTCCGAGAATGCGCCCCGAGTGCAGCGGATACTGCATCTGCAGGAAGATATCGCCGGACGTGCCCTGACCGGGAATCCGCGTGGCGAGCCGCTGGCCGGTGGCGGCGTCCCAATACATCCACGGGTTGCCGAGGCCGGCGGCGCCGTGGTCGTCGCCGGCCGTGTAGAAGCCGACGCCATACGCATGCATGAATTCGGCGTAGTAGAGCCCGCCCGGTGGCGCGGCGACATGCATTTCCTTGCCGGCTTGCCCGGCGAGTTCGACGATGCGCTCGCGGCTCAGCATCTGATCGCCCGGTTGCGGTGCGCGAAGGATTTCGGGGTTGCTGAATGGATCGGGCGTCAATGTCGACAGTCGTGACACGATCGGCCGCACCACCTGCGACGACAGATTCATCGAAATCGACGTCAGCGCGACGATTGCCAGCAGGCCCCAGATCCATACGCCTCCGGAGCGGTGCAGATCGAACGTCAGCGCATAGCCGCCGCGTTTTAGGCGGAACGCGAACGACTTGCGCCAGGCCTTTAGGCTCGGAAACGACAGGCACAGTGCAATCACGCTATCGAACAGCCACACGATGCCGACGATCCCCATCAACCACGTGCCGATGTCAACGCCGCCGGTGAACGGCAGCTGCAGCGTGTAGTGCAGCTTGTAGATGAACGGAATCAGGTTGAGCCGCGCGAGCGACACGGCGCCCCATTCGCGGCGTCCCTGGATCTTGCCGGTGACGGGATCAACGGCGATCTGGTTGAAATCGAGCGGATAGGGCTGCTTCGTCGCCGGGTCTGTGCGCGGCAGCACCATCATTTGCAGCGCGTGACCCGGTTCGACCTCGAGCGGTAAATAGGTCACCCGAAGACGCGGATCGGCGGCTTCGACGCGATTCGCCAGTTCGAGGCCGGGCAGCGTCGGCCCAGCCGTGCGAGCCAGGTAGAACGACGGATTCAGCGCGGCATCCAGCTCGTGGTCCCACGCGATGATCGCACCGGTCAGTCCCGCGACGAACAGAAACAGTGCAGTCGCGACGCCGAACCAGCGGTGCAGGCGGACAAGCTGGCGTCTCATGCGCGAGCCAGGCGGAATCGCGGGCGGGAAATCAGCTGAAACGTCACGATGCGGACTGAGCGTAAATAGGAATTGTTCGCATCTTAGGGGCTGGCGCGTTCGGCTGCAAGTTTCCTTTCCTGTCAGCAGCCGACGACGGTGCCGCGTCGCGAGAAGCATAAAAAAAAGCGGCGCCGAAGTGCCGCTTTCGCTTCCGTCGCCTGTGTGGACTGCAGGGCGTGCATGCCGATGAGCGCTAGTGAGCGCTGACTTTGAAGCCCAACCCAGCCTCGCTCACACCAACCGCAAATAAATCAGCTCACGCTTGATGTACGCATAAAAAATCGGCGCCGCAATGACCCCGGCGATGCCGAACGCGGCTTCCATCACCAGCATCGCGATCAGCAGTTCCCACGCGCGCGCCTCGATTTGCCCGCCGACGATCCGCGCGTTCAGGAAGTACTCGAGCTTGTGAATCAGGATCAGGAACACGAGCGACATGATCGCCGCCGGAAAACTGACCGACAGCGCGACCGCGACGATGATCGTGTTCGAGATCAGATTGCCGATCACCGGCAGCAGACCCACGATGAACGTGACGAGCACGAGCGTCTTCGACAGCGGCAGCCGGTCGTGGAAGGTCGGCAGGATCACGAGCAGGAATATCGCCGTGAATACCGCGTTGAGCGCGGAAATCTTCACCTGCGCGAACACGATGCGGCGAAACGCTTCGGCAAAACGCGTGACGCGCGTGACAAACGCCGTGGACAGCGGCAGCCGCTGCATATGCTTCTGCGCGCCGACCGCGATGATCGCGCCGATGATCATGCCGATCAGCACGTGAGTGAACGCGCGCGCGGCGGTCGTGCCGCCTTGCTGCAGCATGTTCGCGTGCGTGTGCATCAGTTCCGCGGCCTTAGTCTTCATCTGTTCGGTGTCGACCGGCAGATAGTTCGCGACGAACTGCGGAATCCTGCCGCGCGCCTGGTCGATCAGTTGCATGGCCTGATCGAGCAGCGTCTGCACGCTGGGCACGTCGTTCTCGAAATGCGAGATGATGCCGAGCGTGAGCCCCGTCAGCGCGCCGACGATCACCGTCGACAGGAGCACCACCGCGAGCCAGCGTGCCCGCCTGCTCGACATGTGGCGCTCGATGCGCGGCGCGATCATTTGCACGAGCTGAAACACCAGCAGCCCGGCGAGCAGCGCGCCGAGCAGCTTCAGTTCGATGACCGCCCACATGCCGAACAGCATCACGACGTAGCTGCCAATCTCGACCGCCGACAGCTTCGGCAGACTCATGTCGCTGGTCAGCCTGACCGGGCGCGGGCGCAGGTCCTGCACCCGATCTTCTTCGCGCGCCTGATTACGCTTGGTCATGGCTTATCCCGTCTCCAAACCTCGATAGTGCAGCGTTATTTTGTGCTGGCGGCGCGCTTGAGCAGCGGCGCCAGATATTGTCCGGTAAAACTGGCCTTCGACTTCGCGATCTGCTCAGGCGTGCCCTGGGCGATGATCTGCCCGCCGCCGGCGCCGCCTTCGGGGCCAAGATCGATGACCCAGTCCGCGGTTTTGATTACATCGAGATTATGTTCGATGATCACGACGGTATTACCCTGGTCACGTAACCGGTGGATGACTTCCAGCAACAGCGCGATATCGTGAAAGTGCAGGCCGGTGGTCGGTTCGTCAAGAATGTATAGCGTGCGACCGGTATCGCGCTTGCTCAGTTCCAGCGATAGTTTCACACGCTGCGCCTCGCCGCCCGATAGCGTGGTCGCCGACTGACCCAGGCGGATATAGCCTAGACCCACGTCCAGTAAGGTTTTCAGCTTGCGCGCGACGACCGGCACGGCCTTGAAGAACTCATACGCGTGCTCGACCGTCATGTCGAGCACTTCGCTGATGTTGCTGCCTTTGTACTGGATGTCGAGTGTTTCGCGGTTGTAGCGCTTGCCGTGGCACACGTCGCACGGCACGTACACATCGGGCAGGAAGTGCATTTCGACCTTCAGCACGCCGTCGCCCTGGCACGATTCGCAGCGCCCGCCCTTCACGTTGAACGAGAAGCGGCCCGGATCGTAGCCGCGCTCCTTGGCGGCCGGCACCCCCGCGAACAACTCGCGGATCGGCGTGAAAAGGCCTGTGTAGGTCGCCGGGTTCGAGCGAGGCGTGCGGCCGATCGGCGACTGATCGACGTTGATCACCTTGTCGAAATGTTCGAGGCCTTCGATCGACTCGTACGGGGCCGGCTCCGTGGCCGAGCCGTACAGATGATGCGCGACCGCCTGGTACAGCGTGTCGTTGATCAGCGTCGACTTGCCCGAGCCGGACACGCCGGTCACGCAGGTCAGCAAACCTACCGGCAGATCGAGCGTTACGTGGTGCAGATTGTTGCCGTGGGCCTCGACGATGCGCAGATGCCGCTCGTCGGGTTCCTTGCGCTCGTCCGGGTATTCGATCGTGCGCGCGCCCGACATGTACTGGCCCGTCAGCGACGCCGCGTTCTTCTGTATCTCTTTGGGCGTGCCCTCCGCGATCACCATGCCGCCGTGTTCGCCGGCGCCCGGGCCCATGTCGACCACGTAGTCGGCCATGCGGATCATGTCCTCGTCGTGCTCGACGACGATCACCGAGTTGCCGAGATCGCGCAGATGCTTGAGCGTCGAGATCAGGCGGTCGTTGTCGCGCTGATGCAGGCCGATCGACGGTTCATCGAGCACGTACATTACGCCGGTCAGCCCCGAGCCGATTTGCGAGGCGAGGCGAATACGCTGCGCTTCGCCGCCCGACAGCGTTTCCGCGCTGCGTTCGAGCGACAGATAATCGAGCCCGACGTTGTTCAGGAACATCAGACGCGCGACGATTTCCTTCACGACCTTGTCGGCGATCTCGCGCTTCGAGCCCTCGAGGCGCAGCGTCTGGAAGTAGCCGAGCGCATCGCGCAACGGCCAGCCGCTGATCTCGAAGATGCCGCGCGCGTCGCTGTCGGCGCCGATGCGCACGAAGCGCGCCTCGCGACGCAACCGCGTGCCCGCGCACGCCGGGCACGGCTGGTTGTTCTGATACTTGGCGAGCTCTTCGCGTACCGCGGACGAATCGGTTTCGCGGTAGCGCCGCTCCAGATTCGGGATGATCCCTTCGAACACGTGCTCGCGCACCGACGTGCGGCCGCGCTCGTTGATGTACGAGAACGGAATTTCCTGCTTGCCAGAACCGTACAGCAGGATCTTGCGGACTTTCTCTGGCAGGTCCTCGAACGCGGTGTCGATGTCGAAGTCGTAGAACGCCGCGAGGCTCTGCAGCATCTGGAAGTAGAACTGGTTGCGCCGGTCCCAGCCCTTCACCGCGCCCGCCGCGAGCGACAGCGACGGATGCGCGACCACCCGTTTCGGATCGAAGAACGTGATCTGGCCGAGGCCGTCGCATTCGGGGCACGCACCCATCGGGTTGTTGAACGAGAACAGGCGTGGCTCGAGTTCCTGCAGCGAATACGAGCAGATCGGGCAGGCGAACTTCGAGCTGAACAGGTGCTCCTTGTCCGTATCCATTTCGAGCGCGATCGCGCGGCCGTCGGCGAGACGCAGTGCCGTTTCGAACGATTCGGCGAGACGCTGCTTCATGTCGGGACGCACGCGCAGACGGTCGATCACGACGTCGATCGTATGCTTGTCGTTTTTCTTCAGCTTCGGCAGCGAGTCGACTTCGTAGATCTTCGCGCTGCCTTCGTTGGCGGTACCGCCGCCCGAGCGCACGCGAAAGCGCACGAAGCCTTGCGCCTGCATGTCCTCGAACAGATCCGTGTGCTCGCCCTTGCGATCGCTGACGACTGGCGCGAGGATCATCACGCGCGTTTCTTCAGGCAGTGCGAGCGCCGCGTCGACCATCTGCGACACGCTTTGCGCTTCAAGCGGAATCTCGTGATCGGGGCAGTAGGGCGTGCCGACGCGCGCGAACAGCAGACGCAGATAATCGTGGATTTCGGTGACGGTGCCGACCGTCGAACGCGGATTGTGCGAGGTCGCCTTCTGTTCGATCGAGATAGCCGGCGACAACCCTTCGATCAGGTCGACGTCGGGCTTTTCCATCAGTTGCAGGAACTGCCGTGCATAGGCGGACAGACTTTCGACGTAGCGCCGCTGTCCTTCCGCATACAGCGTATCGAACGCCAGCGACGATTTGCCGGAGCCCGAAAGCCCCGTGATAACGACGAGCTTGTGACGCGGTAGGTCGAGATTGACGTTCTTCAGGTTGTGGGTGCGAGCCCCACGAATACGGATTTGTTCCACGGATTTATTCCATGAACTGCGGAAAGGGAAAGAGGCCAAACCTGCTACTATAACGACTTTTCCAGACCGCCGTTACGGCGTGCTGACAGCGGGAAAGAGGCGTAGCTGGGGCCGTTTTCCGTGAGTACAAGATGCCGCGAGCGTCGGCGGGGACGGTAGGGCACGGGCTTTGCGCATTGCGATGTCTCTTCGGCGCGGACCTGCCGATATGCCGGGGCTAGCCGCCCGCCTGTTCGTCCTGCTCCACTGTGCCGGCGCTCAAGGCTGTCCCCACGGGCTCGCCGCCCGGTTCATTCAAACAACGCTTCGATGTCCAATCCGTCCGCCATCTCCACACGCATGAGCGCGCCCGAATTGCGCGCGACCGTGTCGCTTGCCGCCATCTTCGCGCTGCGCATGCTGGGTCTCTTCATGATCATGCCGGTGTTCTCGATCTACGCGAAGACCATCCCCGGTGGCGAGAACGTGCTGCTCGTCGGCATCGCGCTCGGCGCGTACGGCGTCACGCAGTCGATGCTCTACATTTTCTACGGCTGGATCTCCGACAAGGTCGGCCGCAAGCCGGTGATTGCGACGGGCCTGCTGATCTTCGCGATCGGCAGCTTCGTCGCGGCGGCCGCGCACGACATGACGTGGATCATCGTCGGCCGGGTGATTCAGGGAATGGGGGCGGTGTCGTCGGCGGTGATCGCGTTCATCGCCGATCTGACCGCGGAGGAACATCGCACGAAGGCGATGGCGATGGTCGGCGGCAGCATCGGCGTGTCGTTCGCGGTCGCGATCGTGGGCGCGCCGATCGTGTTCCACTGGCTCGGCATGAGCGGGCTCTTCACGCTGGTCGGCGTGTTCGCGATCCTCGCGATCGGTGTGGTGGTGTGGGTCGTGCCCGATGCGCCGAAGCCGGTGCACGTGCGCGCGCCGTTCGCCGAAGTGCTGCACAACGTCGAGCTGCTGCGCTTGAATTTCGGCGTGCTCGTGCTGCACGCGACGCAAACCGCGCTGTTCCTCGTCGTGCCGCGCATTCTCGAAGCGGGCGGGCTGCCGGTCGCGTCGCACTGGAAGGTGTATTTGCCGGTAATGGGGCTGTCGTTCGTGATGATGGTGCCGGCGATCATCGCCGCCGAGAAGCGCGGCAAGATGAAGATCGTACTGTTGTCGGCGATCGCCCTTATCCTGATCGGCCAGTTGTTATTGGGCGTTGCTCCGCATACGATTCTGAGTGTGGCGGCGATCCTGTTCGTGTACTTTCTCGGCTTCAATATTCTCGAAGCGTCGCAGCCTTCGCTGGTATCGAAGCTCGCGCCCGGTACCCGCAAGGGAGCCGCGGCCGGCGTGTACAACACCACGCAGTCGATCGGTCTTGCGCTGGGCGGGTTGGTCGGCGGCTGGCTGCTGAAAATGAACGGCCAGAGCGCGGTTTTCTTCGCCTGCTCCGGGCTGGTATTTTGCTGGCTTATAATCGCCGCAAAGATGAAACAGCCGCCGCGCAAGGCATAACGCAGCGTACTCGGGGCACTTCCCGAATCATCCAGAACTCACCCGGCGGCGGGCAGAGGCGCTCTTCTGGTCTCGGGCCCGCCGGCCATGAGACGTGAACCGCGTAGTGCCGCGCCGCCTGCAACAGGAATCAACAGGAGAAATTCATGGCATCCGTGAACAAGGTCATTCTGGTCGGCAACCTCGGCGCCGATCCGGAAGTCCGTTATCTTCCGAGCGGCGACGCAGTGGCGAACATCCGCCTTGCGACGACGGACCGCTACAAGGACAAAGCGTCGGGCGAGATGAAGGAAGCCACCGAGTGGCACCGCGTCGCGTTCTTCGGCCGCCTGGCGGAAATCGTGGCGGAATATCTGAAGAAGGGCTCGTCGGTGTACCTTGAAGGGCGCATCCGCACACGCAAGTGGCAAGCCCAGGACGGCACCGATCGTTACTCGACCGAGATCGTCGCGGAACAAATGCAAATGCTCGGCGGCCGAGGCGGCGCTTCGATGGGTGGCGGCGACGAAGGCGGTTATAGCCGTGGCGAGCCGTCGGAGCGTAGCGGCGGCGGTGGTGGTCGCGGCATGTCGTCGGGCGGCGGCTCGCGTGGAGGCAGTGGCGGTGGCGGCGCGAGCCGTCCGAGCGCGCCGGCTGGCGGCGGCTTCGACGAGATGGACGACGATATCCCGTTCTGATCGTTCCGGCTCAATGCCGACCCGACCAGCGTCCCGCTGATCGACACAACGAGAAAGGCCCGCTTTTCTGTGAAGAAAGCGGGCCTTCTGTTTGCCGGCATTTTTTACGTTACACGCGCGCACGGAGCCTGCCTGCCCGCCGAAAGTCACCTGCTCAAATGCTCCAACGTGTCCCGCAACGGCAGACTCGAAATCACGATCGGCCCGGTGAACGGCGTATCCAGATCGACGATCACATAAACCGCCGAAGCAATCGACACCGCTCCCAGCGTGATCGTCACCAGCGCCAACGCATTGCGCGGCGCGATCAACCCGAAGCTCAGAAAGATCACGCCTAGCCAGAACGTCAGCGTCTTGAAGAACGGCCGCGAAATCGAGCTGTGCGCTTCCTCGATGATCTTCCAGCGCGCGTCGATGACGCGCCGGTACTGAATCAACGCGTCATCGAGCGCGCGTTGTTGCAACGCATCCTGCGTGCGCAGTTGTCGCAATTGCCTCCCCACCGTCGTCAGCATGTCGCCCAGACGGACGTTTTCGAGTTGCTGCGAATTGTCGGGCGAACCAAGATCGCGCGGGTAATCGCCGCTCGGCGCGGGCTCGCGCGGCCACGTCGACGCGATCGCCGCCGCCGTGTACTGGCGCAACAGGCGCCGCGACTCGTCGGCCGCGCTGCCGAGCTCGCGCAGCGTCGTGTCGAATTCGATCAGCTCGGCCGCATAGGTGCGCATATCGTTCGACGCCGTATCGAAGCTCGATTTCGCCGATGCCGTCATCAAACCCAGCACCAGCGCGGCGAACGTCACCAGCATGCCGATCACGAGCTGCACGAGCTGTACGGTCTCGTGCGCCTTGTGCTCCTCCGGCAGTAGCGGCCGCACCCCGACGCCGAGGCCGGTGGCGATCAGCAGCAGCGCGAACACGAGTACGGCCGAACCGATTTCCGACATGGGCGCGCTCCGGGCGGGAAGGGGCTTCGACAAAAAGGCTGCAGCAAACGGGCTTCGAGACTTCATTGATGTAACGCAAGCGGGGCGAGCGATCAACCATAAAGTTTTCGACCGATACGCCGTTGTCCTCAATGTGCTGTTTGCTTAATTTTCAGACAAGTTGCGGACCGGGCCGAACGGCGTGGGCGCAGCCTGCGTGGCCATGCAGCTATCGTCAACGATACGGAACCATCGGCCGGGCAGCCCAAGGAGACCAGTCCGATGTTGAAAAAGCTGTCGATTCGCACCAGCCTCACTCTGATGATCGTGTTCTTCGGCATCGTGCTGCTGCTCGGCGCGGCTGCGGGATTGTTGTCGCTGCGCTCGTCGAACGCGTCGCTGCAGCAGATGTACACGGTCGACACGCCCGCCGTCGCGGACCTCGAAGGCAGCTCCGGCCAGCTGCTGCGCCTGCGTCTGGCGCTTGCGACCTACGCGTCGCTCGTCGCGCTTAACGACCAGGACGGCGCGAGCGCGGTGCTCAAGCGCTTCGATCAGTACCGCAAAGCCTCCGACGAGCGGCTTGCCCACTATTTGAGCCATGCGGGCACGGATGCCGATGAGCAGCGTCTGATCGCCGACATGCAGCAAAAGCGCGACGCGTTTCTGCGCGATGGCGTCGATCCGACGCTCGCCGCGCTGAAGTCGGCCGACACCAACGCCTTCCAGCAATTGCAGGCGCATAAGCTGCCGTCGCTGTACAGCGCGTACGAGAAGGCCATGCTCGCGCTCGAGCAGTTGCAGCTCGATCATGGCGCACAGCGCTATCAGGATGCGCAGGAGCTGTTCTACGCGATCTGCACCGCGGTGGCGATCGGCATTGCGCTGTCGCTGGTCGGCGGCTTGCTCGCCCGCTTCGTGCTCGTGCGCGCGATCGTCGCGCCGGTCGATGCGACGATCGCGCAGTTCCAGCGCATCGCCAACGGCGACCTGAGCGGCCGCGTCGAAGTGCTCGGTGGCAACGAAATGGGTCGTCTCGCGGCCGCGCTGCGCAAGATGCAGGAGTCGCTGATCGCGACCGTCAACGCGGTTCGTCAAGGCACCGAATCGATCGATACCGGTGTCACCGAGATCGCAGCGGGCAATGCCGATCTGTCGCAACGTACCGAGGAGCAGGCCGCGGCGCTCGAGGAAACGGCCGCCAGCATCGAAGAGCTGACCTCGACGGTCAAGCAGACGGCCGACAACGCGAAGCAGGCGAGCACGCTCGCGCAGGGCGCCTCGACGCTGGCCGCGCAGGGCGGCGAGTTGACCGAGCAGGTGGTCGGCACGATGCACGGCATCGTCGACGATTCGCGGCGGATCGCCGATATCGTCGGTGTGATCGAGGGGATCGCGTTCCAGACCAACATCCTCGCGCTGAACGCCGCGGTCGAGGCGGCGCGCGCCGGCGAGCAGGGACGCGGCTTCGCGGTCGTCGCGAGCGAAGTGCGCTCGCTCGCCCAGCGCAGCGCGGCGGCGGCCAAGGAGATCAAGGGCTTGATCGATGCGTCGACCGCGCGCGTGGAGCAGGGCTCGCAGCTCGTCGAACGCTCGGGCACGACGATGAACGACATCGTCGGCGCGATCGCGCGCGTCAGTTCGATCATGAACGAAATCGCGGCGGCAGCGCTCGAACAGAGCACCGGCATCGATCAGGTCAATCGCGCGGTCGGTCAGATGGACGAGGTCACCCAGCAGAACGCGGCGCTCGTCGAGCAGGCGGCCGCGGCGGCGAGTTCGCTGGAAGATCAGGCACGGCGCCTGTCGGCGGCGGTGGCGGTGTTCCGGACCGGCAGCGAGTCGCGCGGCGGTGTTGCGGCGCCGGGCACGAAGCGCGCGGGCGGTGTCGGCGCGCGGAGCCTGGATAGCGAGTTTGTGGCGGCGTGACGCGAGCCGTTGCGCTGCGTCACCGCGCATCTTCCTACTACTGCATGGCCGCGTAATACCTCGACACGGCGTCCATTTCCTCGGGCGTCATCTGCCGCGCGACATGGCGCATCTGCTCGTTGATGTCGTTGTGCCGAGCGCCCGAAGCGAACGCTTGCAACTGCGCGCTCAGATAGGCCGCCGCCAGTCCGCCGAGCCACGGTGCCGCGCCTTTGCGGTCTAGCTGTCCATGACACGCCGCGCACGGCGCGATATTGCGTTGCGGATCGCCCTGCATCGCGAGCCTGACAGCAATCGGATCGGGTCCTTCGCCGGCCCGGGTTTTCTCGGCGGCCGGAGCGAGCGGGAGCGACGCGTAGTAGGCGGCCAGATCGTGCAGATCCTGGTCGCTGCGTCCCGCGATGATCTCCTGCATCACCGCGCTTGGCCGCTGGCCGCTCTGAAAGTCGCGCAGTTCCTTGTAGATCGCGTCGGCGTACTGTCCGGCTAACGGCGGCGCGGTGACCTGCACGGTAGCGAGTACGCCGTGGCACATCGAGCAGTGCTGATTAGCAAGCGTCGCGCCGCGGCCGATCGAATCCGCCAACGGGTGGTTCGCGCCCGCAGGCGGCAATACGACGACGTCGCTCGGCACCTGGCTCTTCTCGTTGCCGCTGTACCAGCTCGACGGCACGCCGGCGGCGCCGCAAATCCTCGCCCACAGGCTGAGGTCGCCGAATGCGCTGCTAGCCGACGGCAGCCATACGAAGCCGATCAGGATCGCGACGACCGCGATCGCAACCGTGCCGCCGACGCTCCACACGAACCACGGATTGCGCAGGGTGAACAGGCGTTCTTCATTCATCGCGGCGCTCCGACGACGACTGCCGGCACCGAAGTCTGCGGCAGTTTGAGCAACTGGACGATCGGGAAGCTGTAGTTGACGACCGTGAGCCCGATCATCAGCGCGACCCACAGGCCGAAGCCGTTGAGCGCGACCGGCACGCGCTCGACCGGGTGCGCCGCGACCGCGAAGCGGAACGCCGGCGGTTCTTCCACGGGGCCGAACTGCGATTTCGCGAGGATATAGACGAACTGCAGGCCGGACACCAGCAGGATCAGGCCGCCCACCGCCGACATGACGACCCACACGCCCTGTCCCTGCACGCCGGGCATCGCGTAGTCGTAATAGGCCATGCGGCGCGGCGCGCCGAGCAGGCCGACCCAATGCCACGGTATCGTGACCACCATCATGCCGATGAACCACAGCCACAATTGCGTACGCATCAGTTTCACCGACACGATCGCGCGGCCGGTCAGTTGCGGCCACAGTTCGTACGCGATCACGAAGTACATGATGACGATCGCGCCGCCGAAAATCAGGTGGAAGTGGCCGGTCACCCACTGCGTGTTGTGCACGGTCGAGTTCAGCTGATAGCTCATGTTGATGAGGCCGCCCGCGCCGCCGAAGCCGAGCATCACGAACGAGAACGCGACCGCCAGCATGATCGGGTTGCTCCACGGCAACGCGGTCAGCCAGCCGAGCGCGCCCTTGCCGCCGCGCAGCCGGCCGGCTATTTCCACCGACGCGCAGATCGTGAACACGGTCAGCAGCGTCGGCACCGACACCATGCCGGTGAACACCGCATGCACGAACTTGAAGCCAGCGCCGACTTGCGGATCGACGAACAGGTGATGGATGCCGATCGGCATCGCGAACACGAGGAACAGGATGAACGACACCCGCGCCATCGAGTCGCTGTAGAGCCGTCCGCCGATCGAGCGTGGCACCAGCGTGTAGAACGCGATGTAAGCCGGAAACAGCCAGAAGTAGACGATCGCGTGCAGCGTCCACGAGAACAGCACGCGGGCGAGGCCGGCGTCGATCGTATGGGCGAAGCCTAGCGCGACCGGCAGGATCTGGAACAGGATCTCGAGCGCCGCGCCGACCGCGGTCCAGGCCCACAGGTACGCGCCCGCGACGTTCGCGAACATCGCGAGCGGCACGGGCTTGCCCGGGTTCGCACGCTTCCAGATGCGCAGGTTCACGTGCATCAGCGCGACCCAGATCCACGAGCCGACCACTACGAGCACGACGCCGAGGTAGTAGAACGGACTGCCGACCATCGGCGGATAGAACGTGTAGAGCACCGAGGCGCGGCCGAGCGCGACCGGCACCATCGCCATCACCGCGCCGACCAGCAGCATGATGAGCGCGGCCCACGCCCATTTGAGGCCGACGAGGCGCTGCCCGAGCGAGAGTTCGACGATCGCGTAGCCGAAGGCCATCGCGACCAGCGTCGGCATCACGTAGGCCATCACGGTGCCGTGCGCGGTGACCGAACGGTAGTACAGCTCAGGATCGCCGATCCACGGCAACAGGGGACTGCGTACCAGCATCTGCCATGCGCCGAGGCATAGCGCGATCGCGAACGTGATGAAGGCGAGCCAGAAATGCGCGAGTACGAGTCGCTTAGCGTGGAACACAGCTCAGTCTCCGTGATTGTCGTGCCTGCTCGAAGAAGGCGGCTTTGTCGATCACCTTCACGTGCGCCCACATGGTCTGATGGCCGAAGCCGCAGAATTCGTGGCACGGCATCGCGTGATCGGCCGGATGGTCGAACTCGGTGTTCAGCGTCGCGACGTAGCCGGGCACGACCATCGTGTTGATGTTGGTGTCCGTGACGAGCAGGCCGTGCACGACGTCGGCGCTGGTGGTGCGGATCGTGATCGGCGTATCGGCGGGCACCAGCAGACATTGCGGCGTGAACGAGTACTGCTGCGCGACGAAGCGCACGATCACCGAGCCGTCCGGCTGCACCGCGCTGCCGAGGTTGTCTTCGGCGAATTCGCCGGATAGCTGCAGGCGTGACGGATCGATCGTCTCGACGCGAGACGGCGGCATCATCGACCAATGCACGCCCACGAACACGATCACGGCGAGCATCAGCACGATCAGCGCGACCGCGAAGATCGCCCAGCGCCGCTCGGCGCGCAATGCGACCGCGTGGCCGCTACCGGGTTGATGAGAGGAGTCGGTCGACATGGTCAGTGGATGATGCCGCGCGGCAGAAACGCGAAAAAGTAGAAGGCGAACCAGATCAGCATCACGATGACGGCGGCGACGCCGGCCAGCGCGATCGCGCCGCGCGGACCGGCCGCGACGACGTGTTCGACTTCGTCGTCGGTCGGCGGAGCGGCGCTGGGCGGGTCGTTCGCTTTCATGTCGATGCTTCTCCTATGCGGCGCTTCGGTGTGGCCCTTTCGGGACGGCAGCTCAATGTAGCGGTGCCTTGCGCAGCTCGTTGACCTCGCGGGCCGTCACCGGCAGCCCGTGATTGCCCCACGCGGTGCGGATGAACGTGACGACGGCGGCCGCTTCGGCGTCGTTCAGCTCCTGGCCGAACGGCGGCATGCCGAACGGCTGCGGATTGCGTTTGGTGCCCGGCGGGAAGCCGCCGTTCAGCACGATGCGGATCGGATTGACCGCCGAGTCCATTTCGATCGACTGGTTGCCCGCGAGCGGCGGGTAGTGCGGCAGCTGTCCTTCGCCGTTGTCACCGTGGCAGATCGCGCACTTGTCCGCATAGATCTGCTTGCCGAGCGCGAACACCTTCGGGTTCGGCGTCGCGCTCGGACCGGTCTTGCGGCCGCCCTGGTCGGGCAGCGACTTCAGATAGACGGCCATCGCGCGGATGTCTTCCTCGCTCAGATGCTGCAGGCTGTGATAGGTGACCTCGGCCATCGGGCCGTAGACTGCGCCGCGATTGGAGATGCCCGCCTGCAGCAGATCGACGATGTCCTGGATGCTCCAGTCGCCGAGGCCGCCGTCCTTGTCCGAAGTGAGCGACGGCGCGTACCAGTTCTGCACCGGAATCAGCCCGCCCGCGAACTGCTCGCGCGGCGACGAACCGCCCAGCATGTTGATGCGCGTGTGGCACATCGTGCAGTGCCCGAGCCCCTCGACCAGATACGCGCCACGATTCCATTCGACCGATTTGGTCGGGTCGGGCTTGAACTCACCCTCGTGGAAATACAGCGTGCGCCAGCCGTACAGCAGATCGCGCTGATTGAACGGGAAGCGCAGCGTGTGCGGGTGATTCGGCTGACGCACCGGCTCGACGGTCTTCAGGAACGCGAAGATCGCGTCCGAGTCCTCGCGCGTGACCTTCGTGTACTGGGCGACCGGCATTGCCGGATAGATCGGCGCGCCGTCCGGCTTGCGGCCGGTGCGCATCATCTTGAAGAACGCTTCCTCGCTCCACGTGCCGATGCCGTACTGCGGGTCCGGCGTGATGTTCGGCGAATACAGTGTGCCGAACGGCGTTTCCATCGCGAGCCCGCCGGCGAACAGCCGGCCGCGCGGCGCGGTGTGGCACGCAATGCAGTCGCCCGCGCGCGCAAGGTATTCGCCGCGTCTGACGATCTCGGGGCGAGTGTCGGAACTGGTTCCAGCCGTGGCAGTTGCTTCCGCGCCTTGGGGCGCGGCGGTCGCGGCACGCGCCGGCGTCGTGAGCGGTCCATGGACCATTAACGCGAGCGCCAAGCTGCCGGTTGCAAGGACGCTAGCCATGCTGGCCGGGCGCAGCCAACCGGGCGGGCGGAATGTCGGCTTCATTGCGGTTGGCTCCCGCAAGCGAGGGGCAGCCGCTCGGCGGATGCCGGTGCGGGCCGGGGATCGGCGGGACGCGGCTGGCGCGCGAGCCAGTTCGATACCGCGGCGATGTCGTTGTCGTTCAGCTTGAGCGCGATAGTGCGCATGCAGTCCGGCGCGAGCGCGTGGCGGGTGCCCGAGCGCCATGTGCCCATCTGTCCGGCGATATAGCTCGCGTGCAAGCCGAGCAGGCCCGGAATGCCCGGCTGCGTGCCGGTCATGCGGGCGCCGTGACAGGCGATGCACGCCGGGATGCCGCGCGCCGGGTCGCCATGCGTCACGAGCTTTTCACCGGCGGCAAGCAGCTTCGGCGATAGGGCGGCGCGCTCGGATTCGGGATAGGGCGGCTGCAGGGCCGCGAAGTACTCGCTGATCTGGCGCAGGTAGTCGTCGGGCAGGAACGCGAGCAGATAGCCCATCGGCGGATAGGTGCGGCCGCCGTCGCGAAACGCGATCAGCTGGTTGAACAGGTACTCGGCCGGCTTGCCGGCGATGCGCGGGAAGTAGTCGTTTTTGCGTCCCTGGCCCTGCTCGCCGTGACACGACGTGCAAGCGCGTATGCGCTGGTCCATCGATGGCGGCATCGCGCCGGACGCGTCGGTGGCCGCTAACGCCGCGCCGCTCCATAGCGCGTGAAGCGCGCACACCACGAACAGGACCGCAGAGCCGATAGTTTTGCGATACACACCGGGCCTCGTTTTGGAACGTTCTTATCGCTCGATTTATATACCCGGCGCGGGTGTGCGGATTGACTCATGAATCCGGAAACGGCGCATCTCGGGACTAGCTGCTTTTAATTGACTTGCTATTAACCGCTATTCGGAACGGGCTTGTTCGGGAACGCGAACTACAGAAGCGCCATGATGATGCAATTGTCCGGCAAAAACTTTGATCTGCGACAATGATCCGCGCTGGATGCGCCTGGGACGGCGGCTTTCGGGCTCCAATGAGCGACGCATGAGGCGCTGAAAAGCGCGTGATATCCAGTAGCAGCGTGCAACAATTCGTTGCATGCGTCAATAGAGAATACAAAGGTAAACAGGCGTTCCGGCGCGGTGGATTTTGTTGCGCCTCGGCTTATCGATGTCAATGCATCAGGTTAATGTGATCAGCTGATGTCGATCCATAAATTTTGCTGTGAATTTTATTTGTGCCGGGGTCTAGTCTCATTCGTGTGGTTTCACGTTTTGCGCAAACGGCCGTGGCTTCATGCGAAGAGTCGCACGAGCGCATCACGTGCATTGCTGACCAGTTCGCTTTCGCCCGGACGCCGCGGCAACAGATGAAACTCGATGGCGGGCAGCGGCGGCAAGCCGATGTTCGCGGCGCACGCGACCACGCCGCCGCCGAGCGACGACTCGTTCAGACAGGAAATCCCCAGCCCCGCCTTCAAGGCGAGCTGCAGCCCCGCGACGCCCGACGCCGAATGCGACACCACGTACGCTACCTTGTGTTCGTCGAGCAGCTTGACGACGAAGCGCTGCAGCTGACAGGTCGTCGGCAGCAGCACTAGTTGATACGGTGTGGCGGGGCGGGTGGGGGCATCGGCGCAGCTGGCCCATAGCAGCTTTTCGCGCCGCACGACGATGCTCGCGGCACCGGCACCCGCACCGGCACCGGCGCCGCGTGCGCGCGGCTGGCCGATGACGAGCCGCGCCGACAAACCGATGTCGAACGACGCGTGATCGTCCGCGCCGCTGTCGATCACCGCGCTCGGCAGCACCGTCACGTGCAGCTTCAGCCGCGGATGCTGTTCCGAAAACGTCTTGAGGATGCGCGCGATGTCGTGCGGGCGGTAGTAATCGGTGATTGCGATGCGCAGCTCGCCGTCGAGCGAGCGGCCTTGCAGGTCGTCGAAGGCCGCTTCGCTCATCGCGATGATGCGGCGCGCGTGCTCGAGCAGACGCTCGCCCGCGGGTGTCGGATTCACACCCTGGCGGCCGCGCACGAGGAGCGGCTGGCCGGCGCGCTCCTCGAGCTTTTTCAGCTGCTCGCTTACCGACGACTGTGACAGGAACACGCGCTCGGCGCCCGCCGACACTCCGCCCGATTCGGCGACGGCGACGAAGGTCCGCAACTGCGCAAGGTCGAAACCACGCTGGCTCATGATTCGGTTTTTCCGATGGTGATGATCTGAATTTCCGGCTTTTCCGATGGAATGCCCAGCCGTAGCATACCCCCGAATACATGCGGAGGGTGTGATGGAAAACGGATCTATGACAGCGTCGCGCGGCACCGGCGAGCGCGGCGCGCGGCATCGCTGGAAGGTGCTGGGCGTGGGCTTTGCCGCGAATGCGAGCTTTTCGGCGGCATTTTCGGGAATTCCGACGACGGCAGTGTTCCTGCGCTCGGACTACCACCTCGGCAACCACGGGCTCGGCCTC
Source organism: Paraburkholderia sp. BR13444 (assembly GCF_040948755.1). Lineage (NCBI taxonomy): Bacteria > Pseudomonadati > Pseudomonadota > Betaproteobacteria > Burkholderiales > Burkholderiaceae > Paraburkholderia > Paraburkholderia sp. BR13444. The sequence continues at coordinate 237,435 of NZ_JBFPKM010000008.1, forward strand.
GTGCTCGGCATGCTCGGGCTCGGCATTGCGGTCAGCGAGTTGCCGTGGGGACTGCTGACCGACCGTTGGGGCGATCGTCGCGTGCTGCTGCTCGGCTTGCTGTCGACCGCGGCCGCGCTCGCCGGTCTCGCGCTGTTCGTGTCGCCGGGCGACGCGCAGGTGCCCGGCATCGTTCCGCTCGCGCTCGGGCTGCTGCTGGTCGGATTGCTGGGCGGCAGCGTCAACGGATCGAGCGGCCGAGCCGTGATGGCGTGGTTTCGCGAAGGCGAGCGCGGTCTCGCGATGAGCATCCGGCAAACCGCCGTGCCGGCGGGCGGTGGACTCGGTGCGTTGGTGCTGCCGGTGCTCGCCTCGCACTTCGGTTTTGCGAGCGCTTATGCGGTGCTGGCGCTGGCATGCGCGATCACCGCGTGGTTCGCGTGGCGCTGGCTTCACGAGCCCGCGCAGGCGACTGCGACGGCCGGCGCAGCGGCGGCCAGCGGGCGCGGCGCAGACGCTTCGAACGTCGGCGCGCCGCTGGCGACGCGTTCGCCACTGCGCGACATCGCAATCTGGCGCGTCGCGCTCGGCGCGGGCGCGCTGTGCGTGCCGCAGATTGCCGTGATCACGTTCGGCACGGTGTTCCTGCACGACTTCGGGCGTGCCGGCGTGTTCGCGATCAGCGTGACGATGGCCGCGGTGCAGACCGGCGCCGCGGTCGCGCGGGTCTGGAGCGGCGCGTGGACCGACCGGCGCGGCAACCGTCGCGCGTATATGCGGGCCTGCAGTCTGTTGACCGCCGTGCTGTTCGTGCTGCTCGCGCTCGCGACCGGGCTCGTCGGCATGCATCGCGCCGGGACGGTCGCGCTGTTCGCGCTGATGATCGTGTTCGGCGGAGTTAGCGCGTCGGCGTGGCACGGCGTCGCGTTCACCGAACTCGCGTCGCTCGCCGGTACGCGCCGCGCGGGCACCGCGCTCGCGATGGGCAACACCTGCGTGTTCCTCACGCTGTTCGTGACGCCGCTCGCGATTCCGGCGCTGCTGTCCATCGGAGCATGGCCGCTGGTGTGGACCGTGGCGAGCGCGTGCGCGTTGCTCGCGTTGCCAGTGTTTCCGCGCGCCGCGTCGACGCGTGCGATGCGCGCGACGCGTGCTTGCGATGCGGCGTGAGAGATGATGTGAACGGCGCCCGCTTTGCGTTTCGGAATTGGTTTTGATTCGATTCGAATAACGGTGCGCATATTGCTCGGTAGAACTATAAATTATCCCAATCAGTCAACCGGATTAGGAACGCTCCGATTGTCGTGAATTTGCGAGGGTGATGAGATGGCTTTTTCGGCACGTCGCTTGATTGACGCGGCGAAGGTCGACGCCTGCCGCCTGCACAGCCACCCCCACACGCATTCCGACCATTCCGATAACGAGCGAGACTAATCGTGACAAATCTTCGAATCATTCTGGCGGACGATCATCCGTTCGTCCTGCTTGGCCTGAAATGGACGCTGGAGGCGCACGAAGGTCTGACTGTCGTCGGTCAGGCGCAGACGCCCACCGCGTTGATCGCGTTGCTGCAGCACACACCGTGCGACGTGCTCGTCGTCGATCTTTCCATGCCGGAGCCCGCCGGCGAGATTTGCGACGGACTCGGCCTGATCCAGCGCATTCGTGGCGAGTGGCCGTCATTGCGCGTCGTCGTCGTGACCGGGCAGACGAATGCCGCGATGTTGCGCGTCGTCGCCGCCGATGCCGCAGTCAGCGTGGTCGGCAAAGCCGATTCGCTCGAGGAACTGCCGCGAGCCGTCTGCGACAGTGTGCGCGGCGCGCGCTACCTGGGCCGCTCGGTGGTCGAAACGCTCGAGCGTTCGCAGCCGGACAACGGTCGGTTCGTGTCGGCACTGCTGTTGTCGAAGCGGCAGACCGACATCGTGCGCAGACTCGTGAGCGGCGAGTCCATCGTGCAGATCGCGGCGGCGCTCGGCTGCCATCGCCGCACGGTGAGTCGGCAAAAGCGTGAAGCGATGGCGCGATTGGGCGTGACCGACGACCCCGCGCTCTTTTCCTGTGTGCGCGCCTGCGGCTCGCTCCTCCTAGAACCAGAAAACTAAGCATCGGGCGCGCCGTCGTTCGGTTCATTTCAGAGCGCTCTGATGTTTGTCGCAAAAGAAATGCTCGACCATTGCGTGAGCGCCGGTCATACATAACAGGGTGTCGAGAAATGAAAGTATCGAGGAGCGCCAGAAGATGAACCTCATGGCTGCATCAGGCACGCCTGTTCGAACGATCATTGCGGACGATCATCCGCTGGTTCTACTGGCTATAGAAAATCTGATTGGCAACTACCCCAACCTGAAGGTGGTTGGCCGTGCGGCGGATGTCGCCGAACTGTTGATCGAAGTCGATCGCTGTCCCTGCGATCTCGTGCTGATGGATCTTTACATGCCAGGAGGGAACAACGAAAACCGGTTCGACATCGTCAGGCAGTTGAAGGCGCGCTATCCCAACGTGGCGCTCGTCATCCTGACAATGGAAACGGAAGCGGCGACGCTGCGCAAGGTGATGTCGCTGGGCGTGGATGGGCTGCTGAGCAAGCGTGATCGTATCGATCTGATCCATGTGGCGCTGGTCATGGCGCTGGCGCGCGAGTGTTATGTCGGTCCGGCGGTGCGCGCCATGCTGGCCGACGTAACGCTGACGCAACGTCTCGACTTCGTGCGCGCCACCCTGTCCCGCCGCGAGTTCGAGGTATTTACGCAGTACGCGTCAGGGCTCTGCGTCACGGAAATCGCCCTGCGGTTGGGACGCAGTGTGAAGACGATCAGCGCGCAGAAGTGCATGGCCATGCGCAAGCTGTCGCTGAATAGCGACGCCGAACTGTTTCGCTTCGCAGTCGAGTACGGAGTAGTGCCAGACCGGCTTGGTCAGGTCCGCTAACTGGGCGGCAACCTGCCGCGCATGGGCGCGGCGAATAGATCGGCATAACCGGGGAGACACATTTCGTGCGGTATGCCGATCGACACCATAAAAAAGTCACGGAACAGAATGACAAACAAGATTCACGTCGTCGTGGCGGACGATCACGACTCCGTTCGCGCGGGTGTCCGATCGCTGCTGCGCGACAGGCCGAATATCGAGATTGTTGGCGAAGCTGCCGACACCCGTGGTCTCGCGAAGCTGCTCGAAGCCTGCGCGTGCGACGTCGTCGTGTCGGACATCGGCATGCCGGGACTCGACGGAGATACCAGCGCGGTGCCGCTATTGCGTCGGCTGCTTCGGCGCACGCCGCATCCCCACGTGGTCGTGCTGACCATGATTGGGCGCGCGCATGTATTGGCCGGCTTGCGCAATATCGGCGTGACTGGAATCGTCGACAAGCGCGACGCTGTGGACGCATTGATCGACGCGATCGAAGCCGTTGCCGCCGGAGGCACCCATCTATCGGAACAGGTTCGTGCCGCACTCGCGGCCGCGGAGCCTACTTCGCCCCGGCGCGGCGGTGCGATGAGCGCACGCGAGTGGGAGGTGTTTCAACTCTACGTGCGAGGCCTCGCGGTGCACGAGATCGCCACACGTCTGCGACGTAGCGACAAAACCATCAGCACGCAAAAACGCAGCGCGATGCGCAAGCTCGGACTGGAAACAGAAGCTGACCTGATCAACTACGCCACTCAGATTGGGCTGATATGAGACGGCGCGATGGTCATATCTTCTTGCTTGCGACGGCTTTGATGTAGTCCTTATCAGACTTATCTGATTGGCATGGCTTGCGGGAGCCCCTAATAATCCTGGCCGCCGCCGGTCATTGCGCGCCTTGCGCCGCAACTGCCGCTATGGCTAGTTCGTGATCCGATTAGCAACGGATCAAGGGAATCCGGTGCAGACATCTTCGCGCGATCGTTCGGAGTCTGTGCCTCGTACTTGACGGATGGGGTAGAGATGGTTGCGCTAGGCAAGCGATTGTGGAGCGAGGGAGTGGGTACGGCATGGCTCGTGTTCGTCGGCTGCGGCAGTACGGTGTTGGATACCACGGGCATATCGCAGGCTAGTGGCGCCCTGCAGATGTCGTTGGCGTTCGGGCTTGCACTCGCTACTGGCAGCTATGCCTTCGTCAAGATCTCCGGCGCGCATTTCAATCCTGCCGTCACCATCGGTCTGACCATCGCGCAGCGCTTTCCGGTGCGTGACCTGTTGCCCTATATCGCCGCGCAAATCGGCGGCGCGATAGTCGCCGCGGCGCTTCTCGCCTACCTCGCCAGTGGCCGGCCAGGTTTCGAACTCGCCGCGAGTGAATTCGCGGCGAACGGTTTCGGCGCTCATTCGCCCGCTGACTATCCATTGCATTCCGCGCTCGTCGTGGAAGTCGTGCTGTCGTTCGTGTTTGTCGGGACCTGCCTGCTGGTCGTCGTTCGAAAAGAGTTGGCAACGGTTGCGCCGTTCATCACCGGCGCATGTCTGATGCTCGTCTACCTGGTGTCCATTCCGGTTACCAATGGAGCGGTCAATCCCGCCCGTTCGACAGCGCAGGCAGTGTTCGTCGGCAACTGGGCGCTGGACCAGTTGTGGCTGTTCTGGGCCGCGCCGTTGGCCGGCGCAATCGCGGCTGGCGTGCTGTTTTCGTTTCTGGACGGTCGAGTTGATTCGTCCGCGGTGTCATTGGACGGACAGGGTGACGTTTCGTGAGCGGGGGACGCTACTCACCACTTCCGATCGATGCGAGTTTTCAAGGCGAGGTGACGCTGACGTTGGGGCTGCGGCGTTTGTTGCGGTGTCTGCGGCAGCGCTCGCCGCGCCACTCAATGATGCGTTGGCTGGCGTTATGTCTGCTGGCGGCTTCGCATGCGGTCTGCATGGCCGCGCCTGCCGGCGCTGCGTCAGAGTCACCCGTCATCTCCACCGTACGAGCCGATGCTTCCGCTTGGCCACCCATTGCATTTCCTTCCAAACTGACCGTGGGCATACTCGAAGGTGGCTGGCCGCCGTTCGACATCCCGCGAGGTGGCCAGCTCGCCGGCGTCAGCGGCGACCTGTTGCGCGCGCTCGTGGGGCCGAACGTCGTCATCGAGACGAAGAGCTTTCCCGACATGGCCAAACTGGTCGCCGCGGCTTGCGCCGGCGAGGTCGACCTGCTGACCAGCATAGCGCGCACGCCGCAGCGCGAGCGCTGCCTCGGCTTTACGGCTCCCTACTTCCACTCGTTCGCGTCGGCTGTCGTGCGTCGCGACGATGCCCGGTATATGAAACCCACCGACCTCGTTGGCGCGCGTATTGCGATCGAGCGCGGTTTTGCGCGTGAGCGTTTGTTGCGCGCCGGTTTTCCTCGCGCGAAGATCGTCTCGTTCTCGAGCACGCACGAAGCACTGAACGCGGTACTGCATGGCGATGCCGACGCCTATTTCGGCTTCACGCCGGTCGTGCAATACGAACTGGCGACCGACGCGTATCGCAATCTGCGCGTAGCGTTCGAGCAAGGCGGCAAAGCGCTCGACCTGCGCTTTGCGGTATCGCCCCGCCAGCTTGCCTTGCGCGATCAACTGAACCGCGCGCTCGTGTCGATGAATCCCGCCGAGGCTGCCGCGATACGCGCGCTCTGGCTGTCCGGCAACTTCAACGCGGCGCCTGCGACGGGTGCAGCACGCTTCGCGCTAACGCCGGAAGAAAAGAACTGGCTGCGTTCGCTGCCGCCGTTGCAGATCGGCTTCGACGACGACTGGGCCCCGTTCAGCTATGTTGACGCCGCCGGTCGCCCCGTCGGTCTGACCGCCGATTACCTCGCATACCTGAGCAGCACGCTCGGTGTGGTGTTCAACCGCGCGCGCACGGCCGACTGGGCCGCTACCGTCGACGCGTTCCAGCGCGGCGAGCTCGCGATGCTGTCCTTCACATCGAGTCGCGGGGCGCTTCTCGTGGGCGCCGACCATAGTCGCGTATACGAGAGCGATCCGCTGGTGATCGTCGGACGCAGCGGCGTGCCCACTCCATGCTGGTTCGACGACATCACGTCGTGCCGCGTCGTAATGTCGCCGCACGTAGCCGGTTCGGTGCCGCTCGCGTTGGGGGCGGTGCCGGTCGATCACATCGTCGTCGCGGCGAGCCTGGGCGAGGCGATGCGCATGGTCGCGAGCGGCGAGGCCGACGTACTGGTCGGCAACGCTGCCGCGATCAACGTGCAAATCCGGCAGCATTACACAGGCGCACTCAGGGTGCTCGACTCGCTCGGTGAATCCGACTCGTTATATTTTGCTGTACGCGAGGATCTGAGCCCGCTCGTCAAGCTGATCGATCGCGCGTTGCAGGCCATGCCGGCAGCCGAAAAGCAACGCATCCGGCGCAAGTGGGTGAGCCCCGCCGCGCCGGACAACGCGATGTGGAGCGTGACTGCGGTGCGGTTGCTGCCGGTGCTGATCGGCATCGGCGTCGTGCTGCTGGTCACGTTGCGCGCGTATGTGCTGCTGCAACGCGAAGTCCGGCTGCGCAAGCAGACCGAGCGCGAACTCGCACTGCAATTGAACTTCCAGGAAACGATGATGAAGACGGTGCCGTATCCGCTCATCGCGAAAGGCCTGGACGGACGGTACATCGCGATCAACGAGGCCTATGAGAAAGCGTGTGGGCTGGAGCGGAAGGACGTGCTCGGGCGTACGACGGCCGAGGTCGGCACATGGGGCGACGCAAACAGCCGCGTGCTCGACGACATGACGCGCGAGCTCCTGCGCGGCGGCGGCATCGCTAAAGTCGAACTGCAGTTCGAGGACGGTGCTGGCGAGGCGCGGCATGGGATTTTCTGGACGAGCGTCTGTGAAGGCGACGATGGACAGCCGGCGTACGTGCTCGGCACGATGGTCGATATCACGGACATCCGGCGCGCCGAAATGCGCGCGCGCGAAACCGAACGGCGCCTGTTCGACGTCACGCGCTCGTTGCCGGCCGTCGTGTTCCAGATGCGGCGCTCGCCGGCCGGTGCCTATTCCTTCCCGTACATCGGCGGCGACGCGCGACATCTGCTCGGCGACAGCGATTCGCAGGGCGGGGCGCGAGTCGACTTCCAGCGCATATCGGAGCTGGATCGGCCGCTCGTTCTCGCCGAGCTCGAGCGTTCTGCGATCTGTACCTCTCCGGTGCATATGGAGTTCCGCGTCGAAAGCGCCGGTCAACTCAAGTGGGTGCGGGCCGAGCTGGTGCCGCGGCGCGATGCCGATGGCGGTGTCCTGTGGAGCGGCTATTGGGTCGACGCGAGCGTCGAGCGTGCGCGTTCGGAGGAACTCGCGCGAGCTCGCGATCTGGCCGAGGCGGCCTCGCGCGCGAAGGACAACTTCTTCGCGATGATGAGCCACGAAATCCGCACCCCGATGAACGGCGTGCTCGGTCTCGTCGAAGTGCTCGAACGCACGCCGCTCAGTACCGACCAGAGCGAAATGCTCGGCATGATCCACGAGTCGGCGGGCGCGCTGCTGCAGATTCTCGATGATTTGCTCGACTATTCGAAGATCGAGGCGGGTCGGCTCACGCTCGAAGCCGAGCCGATCGATCTCCGCGAGCTCGTCGATAACGCGGTGGGCCTGCTCGCCGGGCGCGCTCACGAAAAAGGGCTGAAAGTGCGCGTCGACATCGCGAGCGACGCCGCTGCGACGCTCCGTGGCGACAGCGTGCGTCTGCGCCAGATTCTGTTCAACCTGCTCGGCAATGCGATCAAGTTCACGCCGAAGGGCGAGGTGGGTGTCAGCGTAGCGGTCGTCGAAGATTGCGCGGATTCGCAGACGCTGGAACTGACCGTTCGGGACACCGGCATCGGCATCGCGCCCGATGTGCAGGCGGGGCTATTCGAGCCGTTCGTGCAGGCTGAGTCGTCCACCACGCGGCGCTTCGGCGGCACGGGCCTGGGGCTGACGATCTGCCGCAAGCTGATCGACCTGATGAACGGCACGCTCACGCTGCACAGCGAACCCGGCCACGGCACGAGCATGATCGTGCGGCTGACGATGCCGATCGTCGAACAGTGCTATCCGATCAACGGTCTGCGCGGCAAACTCGGCGTAGTGGTCACGCGAGATCGACGCATCGGCCGGGCCCTCGCACACTTCGGCAAGGCGCTCGGGCTCGAACTGCGCAGCCTCTCGGCCGATGCGGCGACGCTGGGCAAAAGCGACGTGCTGAGCCGCGCGGATCTGCTGTTCGTCGCCGAGGACGTCACGTTGCCGGCACATATCGGCACGAATGCGCGCATCGTCACGCTGACCGAAAAACCAAAGCCGAGCGGTTACCGCATCCTCGACGGCAAGGTGCGCGTCAGCATCAATCCGATTTCGTGGCGCGGCCTCGGCGCCGCGTGTGCGGCCGCGACTACGGGGCTGCCGTCGATTGCCCCGATGCCGTCGCGCGTGGTGGGTGCGCCGTTCACGACCGATGGCATCGCGCCGCCGCCTGATCGCGAACGCGCGCTCGCGAACGGGCGGCTGATTCTTGTCGCGGAAGATCATCCAGTCAATCAGGAGTTGATCCGTCATCAGCTCACCCTGCTGGGGTTCGCGTGCGACGTCACCAACGACGGCGCCGAAGCGCTCGCCGCGCTGGAGCGCACGAGCTATGGCTGTCTGATCACGGACGACATATGCCGAACCTTTCCGGTTACGAACTGACCCGTCGTATCCGAGAAGCGGAGGCACTGCACGGCGGCGCGCAGCATCTGCCGATACTCGGCATCACGGCCAATACCGCGCCCGGTGACCTGAGTCTGTGCCGCGAAGCCGGCATGGACGACACTCTGATCAAGCCGACCCGGCTCGCCACGCTGCGCGACCACCTGAGCCGCTGGTTTGGCACTGACGCCGAGTGGCCCCCCGCGCCGGCGGAAACTTCCGATCGCGTCTCGACTGCGTCGGCCGGCGAGCGGCAGGCCACACAACCTGTCGATGCTGAACCGTTCGTGCCCATCGACCTCGCGCGCATGACGCAGTTATGGGGAAGCGAGTCGACGGTCAAGGCGTTGCTAGATTCATTCGTCTCGTCGATGCGCGACGACATCGACGCGCTGGCGACGTTACTCGAACGCGCGGACATGGGGCGGGTGCACGAGTGGCTGCACCGGGTGATGGGGGCGGCGAGCGTGCTGCAGTATCCGCCGCTCGTACAGGCGCTCGAAGCCTATCGCCGCGTCATTGCCGCGAAGTCGCCGCAGCAGGTGCGTGACGAGGGGTATGCGCTAATTCGACAATGCGAGGCGATGCTCGATGGCATCGAACAGCAGGCCACTTTGCTCGCGTAGCGAACGATACGCCGGAACCTCGCGCAAATACCCAGGCGATTCAAACGGCGGCAACCCAAATCAGGACGAAAAAAAACGCGGCCGAAGCCGCGTTAAAGGTTTGGAGACGTCCTTCGATGAAGGAGTCACTTCTCGCGAGTCGAAGCATACCAGGAATGACATCATTTATTTATTACGAAACGCGCAATTATATTTTCGATTAAATCGACTAAAGCCATTTCGCATTACGTCTCTGCAGGCCTTCATTCCAGTCGACTCCATATGATTTGCACTAGTATGTGGAAGCTCCGCACGGCCGACACGGCGCCGCGGCGGCGCGTCAATGTCCGGAGAAGACCATGATTTGGCAGCGAAAATTTAATCTGGCCATAGTGTTGTGGGCGCTTGGATCGAGCGCTGCTTTTGCGGATACGGTTGCGCTGAAGGCGAATCTCCAGCCGTCGAGCGAAGTGCCGCCGCGTGTGAGTCACGGGCATGGCATGCTGAATGCGACCTTCGACACGTCCACCCAATCGCTGCAGTGGACTGTGACTTACGAGGGCTTGAGCGGTCCGGTCACCGCCGCGCATTTCCACGGTCCCGCGCCGGTCGGCCAGAATGCGAAGGTCCAGGTGCCGATCGAGAAGAATGGGCTCGCGAGTCCGATCAAAGGCACGGTGAAGCTGACCGAGCAGCAGGTCACGGATCTGATGGCGGGGCAGTGGTACTTCAATGTTCACACCGCACAGAATCCGACGGGCGAAATTCGCGGACAGGTGTTGCCAGCGAACTAGGCATGGGCCTCGCGTTGGCCGGGCGCGTGTGCCGTGGCCTCGATCACCGTCACGCGATTGGAACCCGCCAAACCAATGGCCCCCTGCCAACCCACGTACCATGACGGGACTTCAGCGAAGGAGCATGTCCCGATGAGCTGGCAAAGCGCGCTCGCGTGCTGGTATTTGCGCAGGCAGTTCCGGCCCGAAACCCTCAAACCGTCTATCAACGTCGAACGGGCGCGCGCGCTGACCTCGAAGCGCGTGTGGTCGCCACGCGTGCCGCGCGGCTGGCATCTGCGCGAAACGTATCGCGCAGGCGACGCGCCGCTCGTCGGCGAATGGCTGGAGCGCGTGGACGGCGGCACGGCCGGCGGCGCGGAGCCCACGGTGCTGTATTGCCACGGCGGCGGCTACTACTTCTGCTCGCCGCGCACGCACCGGTCGCTGACCTTCGCTCTCGCGACTCGCGCCGACGCGCGGCTTTTCTCGCTCGACTACCGCCTCGCGCCAGAGCACCGCTTTCCAGCGGCGCTCGACGACGCCACCGCCGCCTATCGCCAGTTGCTCGCGATGGGCATCGCACCCAGCTCGATCGTGATCGCCGGCGACTCGGCCGGCGGCGGTCTCGCGCTCGCCACGCTGGTTGCGCTGCGCGACGCCGGCGCGCCGATGCCCGCGGGCGGCCTGCTGTTCTCGCCGTGGACCGATCTGGCGACCACCGGCGCGAGCCTGCGCACCAACGACAGCGTCGATCCGATGTTCTGCGGCGCCTCGATCGAGCGCGCGGCCAAGGTCTATCTGGGCGACGCGTCGCCCACCCATCCGTACGCGTCGCCGGTCTATGCGGACCTGCACGGTCTGCCGCCGCTGTTCCTGCAGGCGGGCAGCACCGAGGTGCTGCTCGACGACACGCGCCGCGTCGCCGACAACGCGCACGCGGCAGGAGTCGATTGCGAATGCGAGGTGTGGAAAAACCTGCCGCACGTGTGGCCGATGTTCGCGCCGTTCATGCCGGAGGCGAACCGAGCGCTCGATCGCGCGGCCGCCTTCGTGCGACGCGCGACGAGCCGCGCCGCGAACAGGGCTCAGGCGTCGAGCGTGATGTCGAGCGTCCGATAGACGGCTTCGATCGTTTGCTGGCCATATTGCCGCTCGAGCCGCCGCACGGTGAAATGCCCGTGCGCCACCTGCTGGAAATGATCGATAAACACGGTGTTGACCATCGCGCCGAGCACCGCGCCGATCGCCGGAATCGATTTGGCCGCGATCTGCTCGCTGACCTGCACCGAAAAGCGCGCGGCGATCGCGTTGATGAGCCGCAACAGAGCCGCCGAGCCGTGGGCCGTGAAGCCCTTGCTGGCCACCTCGGACGACGCCTTCGACACCGCCTGCGCGAGCGCGCCGCGCATGAAGAAGTAGCCGAGGTCGGCGTCGTCGTCCTCGCTCGAGGTGCCGCCCATGCCGAGCACGGTCAGGCATTGCAGCTGCGTGTCGACCGAGGTCAGGTCCTCGCCCTCGCTGCGCGCGATGTCGCAGATCGAGCGGAACATCAGCGTTGTCGTGACGGGCAGCTCGACCGGCAGCGCGAGCAATCCAAACGCGCCGCCGGCCGCACCGGTCGTCGCGACCGCGAACTTGTGCAGCAGGTTGTTCGGCTTGTCGGGTGCGAGCAGCCTGGCGTCGTCGCGCCGGCCGAGCGTGCGCAGCGCGATTGACAGACATTTGCGCAACGCGGCCTGCGTCGCATCGGACACTTTTTCGTTGGCGAACGCCGGAATGCGCGACAGCAGCTTTTCGATCGGCGCGCCGACGACGCTTGCGAGCTTCATTGCGAGCGCGGGGCTTTCGAGCTGATGTTTGGCGCGCCGCAGCGCGGCGAGGTCCTGCTCCGATAAGGATGGTGCTGCGAGCGAACTCGGCTGCATGAGCCTCCCTGGCATGTCATGGCGTGGGTACTGCAAGTGAGTCTACCGCGTTGCAAGACGGGTTCTGTCCCGCGTGGAGCGTTGCAGCGTGGTATGATTTCCGATCTTTTGACACGTCAACTTTTGCTGCATCAAAAATGGCTGTCCATACCGCCGCCCACCATTCGAGTGGGCAAGTCTTACCATTCCGCGAATCCCTGCTGGCCATGCTCGGCATCTCGTTCGTCACGATGCTGGTCGCGCTCGACCAGACCGTGGTCGGCACCGCGCTGCCCACCATCGTGTCCGAGCTCCGGGGCTTCGAGCTGTACGCGTGGGTCGCCACCTCGTATCTGCTGAGCTCGGTGATCACCGTGCCGATCTTCGGCCGGCTCGGCGATTACTACGGGCGCAAGCCGTTCGTGATCGCATCGATCGTCGTGTTTACCGGCGCCTCGGTGCTGTGCGGCGCGGCCAACGACATGCTGTTTCTCGTGCTCGCGCGCGGCTTGCAGGGCATTGGCGGCGGCATGCTGGTCGGCACCGCGTTCGCGTGCATTCCCGATCTGTTCCCCGATTCCGTCGTGCGGTTGCGCTGGCAGGTGCTGATGAGCTCGGCGTTCGGCATTGCCAATGCAGTCGGGCCGTCGCTCGGCGGTTTTCTGACGCAGTACTACGGCTGGCGTTCGGTGTTCTACGTGAATCTGCCGGTAGGCCTCCTGTCGCTGTTTTTCGTCTGGCGTTTCCTGCCGCATCTGCGACACGTCGAGCATGAAGGCAAGATGCGGCTCGACTGGCCCGGCGCGCTGTTGATCGCGATCGCGCTCGGCTCCCTGCAACTGTTCGTCGAGTTGCTGCCAAAGCGCGGCATCACGCTGAGCGCGTTCGCGCTGCTGGGCTTGAGCGTCGTGTCGGCCATCGCGCTGTGGAAATGGGAAAAGCGTTGCCCCACCGCGATTCTGCCCGTCGACATGTTCCGCAACCGTAGTCTTGCCGCGCTGTTCACGCTGGCGGTGCTCGGCGGCTTCACGATGTTTTCGCTGCTGTTTTACGCACCGCTGCTGTTCCAGGGGGGCTTCGGCATGTCGCCGAAAGAGGCGGGCCTAGTGATCACGCCGCTCGTCGTGTTCATCACGATCGGCAGCATCACGAACGGGCGCGTCGTGTCGCGGATCCGGAATCCGAACCTGATGCTGTACATCGGCTTTGCGATGGTCGCGCTGTCATGCCTTGGCATCGTCGTCGCGACCCGTTCGATGCAGCAATGGGTGCTGATGTCGTTCATGGTCGTCGGCGGCCTCGGGCTCGGTTTCGTGATGCCGAACCTGACGATCTTCGCGCAGCAGACCGCGGGCCGCGAACACCTCGGCATCGCGACCGCGCTGCTGCAGTCGCTGCGAATGATCGGCGGCATGATCGGCACCGCGCTGACCGGCACGCTCGTGACCCATATGTACAAGAGCGGCGTGCGCAGTGCGCTCGAAGGCGCGGGCGCGTCGCACTGGTTCGGCGATTTGGGCGACCCGCAGATCCTGATCAACCGCGATGCGCAGACCACGCTCGTCAACCAGCTGACGCACGCGGGCCACAACGGCGCGATGCTGCTCGAAAGCGCGCGCGAGTCGCTGGTCGGCGCGATTCATCTGGGTCTCGCGATGGCCGCGCTGATAGCCGTCGTGTCGGTGTGGCAAAGCCGCCGCGTGCCGCCGGTCAAGCTGCAGCGCAAGCTCGAGCCGGTGATTCACGCAGACTGATTTTTTGACTTGGTGTTGGACAGGCAGATTATGGAAGAACAGGACCGCGTCGCCGTCATGCAGCAATTTGGTCGCACGTATCGGGCATTCATGTCGGCATTCGAGACCCAGGTGGGTCATCCGCTGCCACGCTGGCGCATTCTGCTCGCGCTGCACGAGCAGGCCGGCGAGTCGTCGCAGAAGCGGCTCGTCGAGCGGCTGCGCGTCGATCCGGGCGCGCTGACGCGGCAGTTGAAGGCGCTCGAAAGCTTGGGCTGGATCGCCCGCAGCATGGATGCGCGCGATAACCGCGTGACCAACGTGCGCCTCACTGAAGCAGGTCGCGACGCGACCGAAGCGAGCCTGCCGCGTCGCCAGGCGTTCTTGCACGACACGATGGCAGGGTTGCCGGATGAGGCGCTCGCGGCGTTGTCGAGCGCGCTGAAAATGCTGGAGACGCGCATCGGCGAAGTGGCGGCCAATGCGAGCGCAGCGGCCGGCGCCGCTGGAGCAGCCCAGGAAACCGCCGGCGACGAGGCGGCCCAACGCGTGTGATCTTTTCTGCGCTTGCGACGACAAAAAGGCTGTGCGCCCTTGGGCTCACAGCCTTTTTTCTATCGTCGGAAAGCCCGCGCTTCAGCACGGCGCAATCCACTCCAATCCAATCAGAAAAACGTCTCGATCACTTCCTTCACGCGATACTGCGGATCGAGGACCAGCACCTGCTTCCACTTGTCGAACGTCAGGCACGGATGCGAGATGTCGAACGCGATCATGTCGCCCACTTTCAGATCGGCGCCGGCGGGAATGCGCAGATACGCGTGCTGATCCATCAGACCGAAGATCTCCCAGCCCTCGCTCGCGGCGATGTCGCGCGGCGCCTCGTTGCCCGGACGATAGTGGCGCGCCGGCTCCGGCATGCCCGCGTCGAACGCGGAGTCGCGTTTGCCGAGGCCGATGATCGCGCGATCCGGCTCGGGAATCGACTGCACGTACGCCCACAATTGCAGCGCCGGCAGCAAGCCTTCGCCCATTTTCTTCGCGACCGGATTGCGCTTGAAGATGTCGGTCTGCGCCTTGCGATAGATGCCGACGTCATGCGTCAGGTAGCAGCCGGGCCGCAGCACGACCTCGACCTTGCCGGTTTGTGTCGCCTGCGCGAATTCTTCCGCGACCACGTCGTACCACGCCGATCCTGCGCCGGATAACACCGCCGGCGAACGCGCGAAACGTCCTTGCTCGACTAGCTCGCGCGTAACTGCAACCGCACCTTGCAGGAACGCGCGCACTTCGGCTTCTTCCTTCAGCACGCCCTCGTACAGTTCGACGCCCGCGAGCTTCAGCACGTCCGGATAGCGCGCGATCGCGTCCAGCACCGCGTTGCGCTGCGCTTCATCGCGCACGCCGGTGCGCCCGCCCGGCACGCCGAGTTCGAGCAGCACCTGCAGCGGCTTCTTCACCGAGGTGAAGAATTCGCCGAGTTGCTCGACCCCTTCGGCCGAATCGACGAGGCAGAAGAATTCGAAATCCGGATCGCTGAGTAGCTCGGCGATCATCATCATGTTGTGGCGGCCGACCAGCTGATTCGCCATCAGGACGCGCGACACGCCGCCGTGATACGCCGCGCGCACCTGATGGGCGGTGGCTAGCGTGATACCCCACGCGCCGGTTTCGAGCTGACGGCGAAACAGCTGCGGCGCCATCGTGGTCTTACCGTGCGGCGCGAGCTTGACGCCGTATTCGGCGACGAACGCCTGCATCCACTTCAGGTTGTGCTCGACGCGGTCCTCGTACAGCACGGCGGCCGGCAGGCTCACGTCTTCGGCAAGCAGGTTCCACTCGAGGCGCGCGGCGTCCTTCAGCTGGACGCTCGTGCCCGGAACCATGCCCAAGCCCTTGCTATAAGGATCAATCGTCGCGCCCTGATAGTTTGTAACTTTCATGTCTCCGTGCTCCATCGTCCGGTTAAATTGAATCAGATTTGACTTTACCATGTTACCGAAAGTACGATGTCCGGAGAAATGTTATTTAGTACCACGGGTTTCGAAGGCCGCCGGAAAGGGCCGCGAAAGCCGTGCCGCGAACCCCGCCGCCCGCCATGAACAGTAGCGCCGAACCGCTCGCTTTCGACATCGTCGCGCGCATCGCCGAATGTGCGCCGGAATTGCGCTCGGCCGAACGCAAGGTCGCCGCGCTGATCCTCGACGATCTGACCGGCGCGTCGCGCGCGAGCATAGGCGCGCTCGCGCAGCAGGCCGAGGTCAGCATCGCGACCGTCACGCGCTTCGCGAAGGCGGTTGGCTGCCGCGACGTGCGCGAGCTGAAGCTGCGGCTCGCGCAGGCGGCCGCGGTCGGTCAGCGTTTTCTCGAGCGCGACGCAGCAAGTGACGCACCCGAGCCGATCGCCACGCGCGTCTTCGACGAACTGCAAACCGCGCTCGCGCACAATCATCAACTGCTGCGTCAGGCGCCGCTCGCCGAAGCGGCGGCCGCGCTGCGCAATGCGCGCATGATCTACGTGTTCGGCATGGGCGGCGGCTCGACCGCGCTCGCCGACGAAATGCGTTTCAGGCTCGTGCGCCTCGGCCGCCCGGTCGCGACCTATCAGGACGGACTGTTGCAGCGCATGGTGGCGAGCACGGTGTCGCGCGACTGCGTGGTGATCGCGCTGTCCACCACGGGACGCGTGCCCGAGATGCTCGAGAACTGCAAGATCGCGCGCAGCTACGGCGCGACCGTGGTCGCGGTGACCGCGCCCGCGTCGCCACTGGCGAAGCTCGCCGACTGGCTGATCCCGATCGTCGCGTTCGAAACCGACTTCATTTACAAGCCGTCGTCTTCCCGTTACGCGATGATGATGGCGCTCGATGTGCTCGTCACCGAACTTGCCGTCAGCCAGGGCGACGAGAGCCGCGAATTGCTGCGCCGCATGAAGCACGCGCTCGACGCGCACCGCGGCGGCGGCGATCGACAACCGTTAGGAGATTGATCCATGCATTCGCATCCCGAAGCCGCCGACACGCTGATCGTCGGCGCGCAACTGTATGACGGCACGGGCGCTCCGCCCGTCGAGCGCGATGTGGCGATCCGCGACGGGCGCATCGCCGCGATCGGCAATCTGTCGAACTGGCTTGCCGAAGAGGTGATCGAGGCCGAGGGGCGCGCGCTCGCGCCGGGCTTCATCGACGTGCACACGCACGACGACACGCACGTGATCCGCTCGCCGCAGATGCTGCCGAAGATCACCCAAGGCGTGACGACGGTGATCGTCGGCAATTGCGGCATCAGCGCATCGCCGGTGTCGCTGAAGGGCGATCCGCCCGATCCGATGAACCTGCTCGGCGAGCGCGATGCGTTCCAGTACCCGACCTTCGCCGACTACGTGAGCGCGGTGAACGCCGCGCGGCCGGCGGTGAACGTCGGCGCGCTGATCGGCCACACGGCGTTGCGCAATAACCAGATGGACCGGCTCGATCGCGCGGCGACTGCCGAGGAAATCGAGCGCATGTGCGCGCAGCTCGAGGAAGCGCTCGCGCACGGCGCACTGGGCTTGAGCTCGGGGCTCGCGTACGGTTCGGCGTTCGCCGCGCCGACCGAGGAAGTGATGGCGCTCGCCGAGCCGCTCGCCGCCGCGGGCGCGCTCTATACAACCCACATGCGCACCGAGTTCGACGCGATTCTCGACGCGATGGACGAGGCGTACCGCGTCGGCCGGCATGCGCGCGTGCCGGTCGTGATCTCGCATCTGAAGTGCGCGGGGCCGTCGAACTGGGGACGCAGCGTCGAAGTGCTGAAGTCGCTCGAAGGCGCGCGCGGCGGGCAGCCGGTCGGTTGCGACTGCTATCCGTACAACCGCAGCTCGTCGACGCTCGATCTGAAGCAGGTGACGGGCGACATCGACATCACGATCACGTGGTCCGAGCCGCATCCGGAGATGGCCGGCAAGCTGATCAGCGAAGTCGCGGCGGAGTGGGGCGTCTCGCAGCAGGAAGCGGGCAAGCGCCTGCAGCCGGCGGGCGCGGTCTATCACAACATGTCCGAAGACGACGTGCGGCGCATCCTGTCGCATCCGGCGACGATGGTCGGCTCGGACGGCCTGCCGAACGATCCGCTGCCGCATCCGCGGCTGTGGGGCGCGTTTCCGCGCGTGCTCGGCCACTATGCGCGTGATGCCGCGCTGCTGCCGCTCGAAGAGGCGGTGCGCAAAATGACGAGCCTGTCCGCGCGCCGCTTCGGTCTCGCGCAGCGCGGCGAAGTGCACATCGGCTATCACGCCGACCTCGTGCTGTTCGATCCGTCGAAAGTGCTCGACCTGGCGACTTTCGACAAGCCGCAGCAGCCCGCTGCCGGCATCGACGCGGTGTGGGTCAACGGCGTGCTGTCCTATCGCGACGGCGCGGTGACGGGCGAGAGGGCTGGCCGGTTCGTCACGCGCGGCGCACCGTCGAAGGGCGATGCGCAGGGCGCGTTCTGATTTTTATCGATTGATGGCGGCACGCGCGGCGAGGGCGCCGCGCACGTGCCCGACTTTTTAAGGAGTGTGACGATGAAGCGATATGGCGTGGAAGGCGGAAAGGGAACGGGCGGTCAGGTGATGCCGTTCGCGCGCGCGGTCGAAGCGGACGGCTGGCTGTTCGTGTCGGGCCAGACGCCGATGGAAAACGGCGAAGTGATCAACGGCGGCATCGTCGAGCAATCGCACAAGGCGATCCAGAACGTGTTCGCGATCCTGAAGGAAGCGGGCTACGGCGCCGAACACGTCGTGCGTTGCGGCGTGTGGCTCGACGATCCGCGCGACTTCGCGTCGTTCAATAAGGTGTTTCGCGAGTATTTTGGCGAGAATCCGCCGGCGCGCGCGTGCGTAGTGTCGTCGATGGTGATCGACTGCAAGGTCGAGGTGGATTGCGTCGCTTACAAGAAGCCGGCGGCCTGAGCGCTTTGACGGCTTTCATGTGACGAGGGCGCCGCAGGCTGTGATGGCCTGCGGCGCCCTCGTTGCGTTTACCGCCGTGCTTTACCGTTACTGCCGCGCGAGCCGCATGTTGTCCGGCATCGGCAGGTTGTAGTTGGTGCGGAACGGGTTGATGTCGAGCCCGCCGCGGCGCGTGTAGCGCGCATACACCGCGAGCTTCAGCGGTTTGCACATCTTCATGATATCGACGAAGATCCGCTCGACGCATTGCTCGTGAAAGCCGGTGTGATTGCGGTACGAGATGATGTAGCGCAGCAGGCCCGCGTGATCGATCTGCGGGCCGGCGTAGTGGATCTGCACGCTGCCCCAGTCCGGCTGGCCGGTCACCGGGCAGTTCGACTTGAGCAGGTTCGAGAACAGCGTTTCCTCGACCGGCGCTTCGTTGTGCGCCGCGCACAAAAGCGACGCGTCCGGCTGATAGATGCTCGCCTCGAGTTCGAGCCGGTCGAGCGACAAGCCGTCGAATTCTTCCATTTTCAGCTTGCCGAATTCGTGCGGCGTGTGCAGTTGCACCGACACCGTCGCGCCGCACGACGCGGACACGTCGCGCTTGATCGTGTCGCGCACGCTCTCGGCCGATTCGAAGGCGGTCTGCGCGAACGAGCCGAGATACAGCTTGAACGACTTAGATTCAACGATGTTCGGCGAATCGGCCGGCACGAAGAACGTCGCGACCGCGATCTGCGGTTTGCCGCGTGTATTCAGCCACGACAGCTCGTAGGCGTTCCAGATATCGGTGCCGAAAAACGGCAGTCGCGCGGTAATGCCGATCGCCTCGCGCGCATTGCTGCGCGCAATCGGAAACAGCAGCGTCGGATCGTATTGTTCGGTGTAAGTCGAGGACTTACCGAGCGGGGATTGTTCGGGTGTCATGATGCGTTCACGATGCCACTCAGCACGTGCCCAGTCGCCGTTACGACGCGGGCCGATTCGCAGTGGCCGATCTGGTCGTCGAAGAAAAAGTCGGGCTCGAACTCGCGCAGAAATGCGCTCTTGTCGAGGCCGCCGAGGAACATCGCTTCGTCGATTTCGATGTTCCACGCCATCAGGGTGCGGATCGCGCGCTCATGCGCGGGGGCCGAGCGTGCTGTTACCAGTGCCGTGCGAATGCGCATCGGCGCGGCCTCGTCCGCCAGTTTTTGCAGCCGGTGCAGCGCTTCGAGCAGCGGCTTGAGCGGACCGTCCGCAAGCGGCAGATGCTTGTTGTCGATCTCGTGACCGACGAACGCGCGCAGGCCGTCTTTCTGGAAGATGCGTTCCGCTTCGTCGGAAAACAAGACCGCGTCGCCGTCGAACGCAATGCGGATTTCGTCCGGATACTTGCTCGCCATTTTCGCCGATTCCGGCAACACGCGTGCGGCAGGGAAGCCAGCGGCGAGCGCATCGCGCACGTCCTGCTGATTCGCCGACAGAAACAGCGACGCATTCAGCGGCTTCAGATAACCGAACGGCGCGCGGCCGCGCGTGAACACGCCGCGCTCGATCGCGAGTCCGTGTTCGCGGCACGAATGAAACGCGCGCAGGCCGCTGATCGGATCGCTGCGCGACAGGATCACCACTTCGACGCGATGACCGACGGCGTTCAGCGCAAGCAATTTGCGGATCAGCGGAAACGCGACGCCCGGTTTCGCGGGCACGTTCAGGCGCTCGCGCTGCAACGCTTCATAAGCCTTCAGGTCGCCGGCCTCGTAGACGCGGTTCTCTTCCTCGAAGTCGAACAGCGCGCGCGACGAGATTGCGACCACCAGTTTGTCGACAAGCGAAAGCGCCATCGGTGAGTTCCGGTCCGAAGAGATCAGGCGAGGAAGAGGCGGTAGACCGGGTTTTTCGTTTCTTCCCAGCACGGATAGCCGAGCGTTTCGATGAAGCACTCGAACGCCGCGTGGTCGCTTTCGGGCACCTGAATGCCGACCAGAATCGAGCTGTAGTCCGCGCCCTGGTTGCGATAGTGGAACAGGCTGATGTTCCAGTTCGGCGCCATCGACGACAGGAATTTCATCAGCGCGCCCGGACGCTCGGGAAACTCGAAGCGGAACAGTCGCTCGTCGCGCGCGAGCGGCGAGCGGCCGCCGACCATGTAGCGGATGTGCTGCTTCGACAGTTCGTCGAAGGTCAGATCGACGGTCGCAAAGCCGTGCGCTTCGAATGCGCCGGCGATCTGCGCCGGTTCGCTGCGGTTGCGGATCTGCACGCCGACGAAGATATGCGCTGAGTTCGCGTCGGCGATCCGGTAGTTGAATTCGGTGACGCTGCGCGTGCCGACCAGCTCGCAGAAGCGCTTGAAGCTGCCGCGCTCTTCGGGGATCGTCACCGCGAAAACCGCCTCGCGGGCTTCACCCACTTCGGCGCGTTCGGCGACGAAGCGCATGCGGTCGAAGTTCATGTTCGCGCCCGACGTGATCGCGATCAGCGTCTGGTTCTCGATGCCTTCCCGTTCGGCGTACTGCTTCGCGCCCGCCACCGCGAGCGAGCCCGCCGGTTCGAGCACGCTGCGCGTGTCCTGGAACACGTCCTTGATCGCCGCGCACAGCGCATCGGTGTTCACGAGCAGCACTTCGTCGAGATATTCGCTGCACAGGCGGAAGGTTTCCTCGCCGACGAGCTTCACCGCGGTGCCGTCCGAGAACAGGCCCACTTCGTTCAGCGTCACGCGCTCGCCCGCCTTCAGCGACGCGGCCATCGCGCACGAATCATCGGTCTGCACGCCGATCACCTTGATCTCCGGGCGCACCGATTTCACGTATGCGGCGACACCGGCCGCGAGACCGCCGCCGCCGATCGGCACGAAGATCGCGTGAATCGGCCCCTGGTGCTGGCTGAGGATTTCCATCGCCACCGTGCCCTGGCCGGCGATCACATACGGATCATCGAACGGATGCACGAAGGTCAGGCCGCGTTCTTCCTGCAGCTTGACCGCGTGACCGTAGGCATCGCTATACGATTCGCCGAACTGCACGACCTCGACGGTCGGCCCGCCGTGCGTGCGGATCGCGTCGACCTTGACCTGCGGGGTCGTCACCGGCACGACGATGATCGCCTTCACGCCCATGCGTGCGGCCGACAACGCGACGCCCTGCGCATGATTGCCGGCCGACGCGGTGATCACGCCGCGGCTGAGCGCTTCGGCCGGAATATGCGCCATCTTGTTGTACGCGCCGCGCAGCTTGAACGAGAACACCGGCTGGTTGTCCTCGCGCTTCAGATAGACCGGATTGCGCAGCCGCGCCGACAGGTTCGGCGCGCGTTCGAGTTCGGTCTCGCGCGCTACGTCGTAGACGCGCGCGGTCAGGGTCTTTTTCAGGTAGTCGTGGGAAGCCATGCGGGTCGCGCGGTGCGCTATGTGAGACGGGAAAACGTCAATGATAGCGCCAACGGTGCCTGCTCTGGCCGTTCCGCGCGCGGCGGAGAAGGGTGGCACGCCGCTGGCCGGGCCGTTTCGGCACCGTTGAGCGAAGTTTGCCAAACCGTCCGGCCGGTCAATGGGGTCGCATGCGAAACGCCGCGGGATTCGGCGCCAAATCCCCCGAAGCGCCGTCACCGCCCAGGTTCCTGCCGTCAACGCGTGGCGGGATGATGCGGTAGAATTCCATTTTGGAATAAGGATCGGAAGATGCACTGGCAGCCTCGGATCGCCCATTTGAGGCCCGTTCCGCGCGAATCCTGCCCCGCGGCGGAGCGGCATGTCCGCCACGCGCGATCGTGTAGCTGTCCCTGAGTGCCGCGAAGCGACCGCCGTGAGTTGGCCGCCGGTCGCGTTCGCTCCCCTGGAAGCCCTAGAAGATTTCAAGCATTGCGCCCCACGCGCATTGTCGGCCGACGCCTCGTGACGAGCGCGCCAGGCCGACCTACCGAGTCGTCCAAACATGAACGCACCTCAAGTTTTCGATCCGCACGGCGCCGCCGCTGCGGTGGCCGCCGATCCCGAAGCGCGTCTGCGCGAAATTCCCTACAACTACACGTCGTTCTCCGACCGCGAAATCGTCATCCGCCTGCTCGGCAACGACGCCTGGGACGCGCTCGCCGAACTTCGCGCCGAACGCCGCACCGGCCGCTCGGCGCGCATGCTGTATGAAGTGCTCGGCGATATCTGGGTCGTGCGCCGCAATCCGTATCTGCAGGATGACCTGCTCGACAATCCGAAGCGCCGCGCGCTGCTGATCGAGGCGCTCAATCACCGCCTGGCCGAAATCGAGAAGCGCCGCCGCGCCGATCTGAGCGAACACGGCGACGAAGCCGGCGTCGAGCGCGCCGCGCGCGTCGAAAAGCTGGTGCAGGCCGCGCGCCGCGCTATCGACCAATTCGCCGGCGAATTCCAGCAGACCTACGACCTGCGCCGCCGCACCACCCGCGTGCTCGGCAAGGTCACGCAGAAGGACAACATCAAGTTCGACGGCCTGTCACGCGTCTCGCACGTGACCGACGCGACCGACTGGCGCGTCGAATACCCATTCGTCGTGCTGACGCCGGACTCGGAAGCCGAAATCGCCGGCATGATCAAGGCCTGCTTCGAACTCGGCCTGACCGTGATTCCGCGCGGCGGCGGCACCGGCTACACGGGCGGCGCGGTGCCGCTCACGCCGTTCTCGGCCGTCATCAACACCGAAAAGCTCGAACAGCTCGGCCCGGTCGAAATGACCCAGCTGCCGGGCGTCGATCGCAAGGTCGCGACGATCTTCTCGGGTGCGGGCGTCGTCACGCGCCGCGTGACCGAAGCGGCCGAGCAGGCCGGCTTCGTGTTCGCGGTCGACCCGACCTCGCTCGACGCGTCCTGCGTCGGCGGCAACGTCGCGATGAACGCGGGCGGCAAGAAGGCGGTGCTATGGGGCACGGCGCTCGATAACCTCGCGTGGTGGCGCATGGTCGACCCGGAAGGGAACTGGCTCGAAGTCACGCGTCTCGAGCACAACATGGGCAAGATCCACGACATCGAAGTCGCGCGTTTCGAGCTCAAGTGGTTCGACGGCAACTACGCGCCGGGCGAGAAGCTATTGCGCTCCGAGGCGCTCGATATCAAGGGCCGCGTGTTCCGCAAGGAAGGCCTCGGCAAGGACGTCACCGATAAATTCCTCGCCGGACTGCCGGGCGTGCAGAAGGAAGGCTGCGACGGCCTCATCACGTCCGCGCGCTGGGTGCTGCACAAGATGCCCGCGCATACGCGCACCGTCTGTCTCGAGTTCTTCGGCCAGGCGCGCGAGGCGATTCCGAGCATCGTCGAAATCAAGGACTACCTGTTCGAGACGTCGCGCCAGGGCGGCGCGATTCTCGCGGGCCTCGAGCATCTCGACGAGCGCTATCTGCGCGCGGTCGGCTATGCCACCAAGAGCAAGCGCAACGCGTTTCCGAAGATGGTGCTGATCGGCGATATCGTCGGCAACGATGCGGACGCGGTCGCGCAGGCTACCTCGGAAGTCGTGCGCATGGCCAACGGCAAGAGCGGCGAAGGTTTCGTCGCGGTCAGCGCCGAGGCCCGCAAGCGCTTCTGGCTCGACCGCAGCCGCACCGCCGCGATCGCGAAGCACACCAACGCGTTCAAGATCAACGAAGACGTCGTGATTCCGCTCGACCGGATGGGCGAGTACACGGACGGCATCGAGCGCATCAACATCGAGCTGTCGCTGAAGAACAAGCTGCAACTGGTCGACGCGCTCGAAGCGTTCTTCAAGGGCGGCAAGCTGCCGCTCGGCAAGAGCGACGACGCGAACGAAATCCCGAGCGCCGAGCTGCTCGAAGACCGCGTGCAGCAGGCGCTCGATCTGCTCGCGCGGGTGCGCACGCGCTGGGAGTTCGTGCGCGACAAGCTCGATCTGTCGCTGCGCGAGGCGCAGCACTATCTGGTCGGCCTCGGCTATGAATCGCTCGCGGAGAAGTTTGCCGATCGCGTCGACGCGCAACCGGAAGCAACCGTATTCCACCTCGCCCAAGACCGCACGATCCGCGTGTCGTGGAAGCAGGAAATCCGTGCCGAATTGCGGCAGATTTTCAATGGCGGCGAGTTCAAGCCGATCCTCGACGAAGCCCAGGCGATCCACAAGCAGGTGCTGCGCGGCCGCGTGTTCGTCGCGCTGCACATGCACGCGGGCGACGGCAACGTGCACACCAACATCCCGGTCAACTCCGACAACTACGAGATGCTGCAGGACGCGCATACGGCGGTCGCGCGCATCATGAAGCTCGCGCGTTCGCTCGACGGCGTGATCTCCGGCGAGCACGGCATCGGCATCACGAAGCTCGAATTCCTGACCGACGACGAGATCGGCGAATTCCGCAAGTACAAGCAGCGCGTCGATCCGCATGGCCGCTTCAACGCGGGCAAGCTGCTCGAAGGCGCGGACCTGCGCAACGCGTACACGCCGAGCTTCGGGCTGATGGGCTACGAATCGCTGATCATGCAGCAGTCCGATATCGGCGCGATTTCCGAGTCGATCAAGGACTGTCTGCGCTGCGGCAAGTGCAAGCCGGTCTGCGCGACGCACGTGCCGCGCGCGAACCTGCTGTACAGCCCGCGCAACAAGATTCTCGCCACCTCCCTGCTGGTCGAGGCATTCCTGTACGAAGAGCAGACGCGCCGCGGCGTGTCGATCAAGCACTGGGACGAGTTCAACGACGTCGCCGATCACTGCACCGTCTGCCACAAGTGCGTGACGCCGTGCCCGGTCAAGATCGACTTCGGTGACGTGTCGATGAACATGCGCAACCTGTTGCGCAAGATGGGCAAGAAGAAGTTCAACCCGGGCAACGCGGCGGGCATGTTCTTCCTGAACGCAACGAATCCGCAGACCATCAACCTCGCGCGCACCGCGATGATGGGCGTCGGCTACAAGGCGCAACGTCTCGGCAACGAGGTGCTGAAGAAGTTCACGAAGAAGCAGACCGCGCATCCACCCGCCACGGTCGGCAAGCCGGTGATCACGCAGCAGGTGATCCACTTCATGAACAAGAAGATGCCTGGCAACCTGCCGAAGAAGACCGCGCGTGCTTTGCTCGATATCGAGGACAACAAGATCGTCCCGATCATCCGCAATCCGAAGACGACCACCGCCGACACCGAAGCGGTGTTCTACTTTCCGGGCTGCGGCTCCGAGCGGCTGTTCTCGCAGGTGGGGCTCGCGACCCAGGCAATGCTGTGGGAGGCGGGCGTGCAGACCGTGCTGCCGCCGGGCTACCTGTGCTGCGGCTATCCGCAGCGCGGCTCGGGCCAGTACGACAAGGCCGAGCAGATCGTCACCGACAACCGCGTGCTGTTCCACCGGGTCGCCAATACGCTGAACTACCTCGACATCAAGACGGTGGTGGTGTCGTGTGGCACGTGCTACGACCAGCTCGCCGGTTACGAATTCGAAAAGATCTTCCCGGGTTGCCGGATCATCGACATCCACGAGTACCTGCTGGAAAAAGGCATCAAGCTCGATGGCGTGAACGGCGTGCGCTACATGTACCACGACCCGTGCCATTCGCCGATCAAGACGATGGACCCGGTCAAGCTCGTCAACCAGCTGATGGGTTCGGAGCAGGACGGCTACAAGATCGAGAAGAACGACCGCTGCTGCGGCGAATCGGGCACGCTCGCGGTCACGCGTCCCGACATCTCGACCCAGGTGCGCTTCCGCAAGGAAGAAGAAATTCGCAAGGGTGCGGCGAAGCTGCGCGGCATTCCGCTCGTTGCCGAAGCAGGCGCGAACGCGATCAATCCGGCCAATGCATCGGCCGGATCCGCCGGTGCGCCCAACGGTTCCGTGCTGAAGGCCGGCGACGGTCCGCAGCCGGGTAACGGCAACGCGGGTTCGACCGACGTCAAGATCCTCACGAGCTGCCCGTCGTGCCTGCAAGGGCTGTCGCGCTACAACGAAGACGCGGGTACCGAGGCCGATTACATCGTGGTCGAGATGGCACGTCACGTGCTCGGCGAAAACTGGATGGCGGACTACGTACAACGGGCGAACAATGGCGGAATCGAGCGCGTGCTGGTTTAATGGCACGACCGACGATATTTGCCGAGGACGACGATGGACTGCGTTTTTTGCCGTGAAGACGGCGGCGATGTGCTATGGCAGGACGACGCGTTGCGAGTCGTCCTCGCCGACGAACACGACTACCCGGGCTTTTGCCGGGTCATCTGGAACGCTCACGTAGCCGAGTTTTCGGATCTTTCCGCCGACGACCGCGATCACGTGATGAAGGCCGTCTACGCGGTCGAGCGTGCGCAGCGGCGCGTGATGCAGCCCGCGAAGGTCAATCTCGCGAGCCTCGGCAACCAGGTGCCGCACGTGCACTGGCACGTGATTCCGCGTTTCTCGAACGACGCGCATTTCCCCCTGCCGATCTGGGCGCCGCGCCAGCGCACGGTGTCCGAAGCGATGCTGTCGTCGCGTCGCGCGCACGCCACGTTGCTGCGCGAAGCCGTGCGGCAGGAAATCGAACAGGCGCTGGGCTGAGCATCGCTGAATCCGCCGCCGCGCACCGCCGGGCTCCGGTCGGTGCGCGGGGCGGCCGACCCGTCGTTATCACCCCGCCGTTATCTGATGAGGCCAACATGAGCGGATTGACTCCCGAGACGCCGGTGCCGACCGGCGTGGTCGTGCATTCCAAGTCGCGCGTGCTCGAACTGCAGTACGCGAACGGCGAAGCGTACCGGCTGCCGTTCGAACTGCTGCGCGTGTATTCGCCGTCGGCGGAAGTGCAGGGCCACGGGCCCGGCCAGGAAACGCTGCAGACGGGCAAGCGCGACGTGACGATCACGATGATCGAAGGCGTCGGCAATTATGCGCTGCAGCCGACTTTCTCCGATGGCCACTCCACCGGTATCTATTCGTGGGACCTGCTGTACGACATGGCAGTGCGTCAGGATGAACTCTGGCGCGCGTATCTCGCCAAACTGGCAGCGGCCGGCATCGATCGCGACACGCCGATGGTGCCCGCCGCTGCTGCGCACGGGCACTGTCACTGATACGATTCGCCCCCGAACGCCGCTCGAGCGGCGCAACATTCAAGAACACGCGAAAGGACGAGCGCGATGAGCAAAACCCACTTCGGCTTTCAATCGGTCGACGAACAGGACAAGGCGCAGAAAGTGGCGGGGGTGTTCCACTCGGTGGCCGCCAACTACGACCTGATGAACGACCTGATGTCGGGCGGATTGCACCGGGCGTGGAAGGTGTTCACCATCGCCCAGGCGAACGTGCGGCCGGGCTACAAGGTGCTCGACATCGCGGGCGGCACTGGCGACCTGTCGAAGGCGTTCGCCAAACAGGCGGGCGAGACGGGCGAGGTCTGGCATACCGACATCAATGAATCGATGCTGCGCGTCGGCCGCGACCGGCTGCTCGATAAGGGCATCATTACGCCGACGCTGCTTTGCGATGCCGAGAAAATCCCGTTTCCGGATAACTATTTCGACGTCGTGACGGTCGCGTTCGGCTTGCGCAACATGACGCATAAAGACATCGCGCTCGCCGAGATGCGTCGTGTGTTGAAACCGGCCGGGCGGCTGCTCGTGCTCGAGTTCTCGAAGGTATGGGACCCGCTGAAGAAGGTCTACGATCTGTATTCGTTCAAGGTGTTGCCGTGGCTCGGCGAGCGCTTCGCCAAGGACGCGGAAAGCTACCAGTACCTGGCGGAATCGATCCGCATGCATCCTGACCAGGAAACCTTGAAAACTATGATGGAACAAGCTGGTCTCGACGGCGTCAAATATTACAATTTGTCAGCTGGCGTGGTAGCGTTGCATGTGGGGACCAAATACTAGGGTCCCTAACCCATCGATTTTTAAAGGAAAGTGCGAAATGTCCGATTCGAATCTGTTATCTGCTCGTAAGGTTAAGGGGTCGCTGGCGAGAAGAATCGGACTGATCGCGATGGTCGGTCTGCTGACGGCCGGCACCCTTGCCTCTCTCGACGCCGAAGCACGCCGCATGGGCGGAGGCCGCAGCTTCGGCCGTCAATCGAACAGTCTGCAGCAGCAGCGTCAGACGCCGCCGCCGTCCCAGCCTGCGCAGAACAATCAGGCCACGCAGCAGAGCGCGCAACCGGCGGCTCCTGCAACCAAGCCCACGCCGCCCGCCGCGCCGAACCGCAATCGCTGGCTCGGGCCGATCGCCGGTCTTGCGGCCGGTCTTGGCATCGCCGCGTTGCTGTCGCATTTCGGGCTCGGCGAGGCGTTCGCCGGCATGTTCGCCAACGTGATCGTGATTGCGCTGATCGCAATGGTCGTGATCTGGCTCATCCGCCGCTTTACCGGCCGCAAGCGCGATGCGGCGCAACCGGCTTACGCGGGCACGGCGCCGTCGCTGAACACCAAAGGCACCGACTATATTCAGGAGCCGCGTTACACCGCGCCGCCGACCGGCTCGTATCTCGAACCGCAGGGCAACCCGTTGACGACGCCATCGCTCGGCGCGACGCCGTCGGTGCCGGCCGGCTTCGATTCGGAAGCGTTTCTGCGTAACGCGAAGGTGTACTTCGTGCGCCTGCAGGCCGCGTGGGACGTCGGCAATGTCGATGACATCCGCGAATTCACGACGCCGGAAATGTTCGCCGAAGTGCGCGTCGATCTCACCGCGCGCGGCACGCAGCCGAACCAGACCGACGTCGTGCAGTTGAACGCCGAGCTGCTCGGCGTCGAGGAGCGCGCGACCGAATACTTCGCGAGCGTGCGCTTCTCCGGTTTGATCCGCGAGGCGCCGGGCGCGGCAGCCGAGCCGTTCGTCGAAGTCTGGAATCTGACGAAGGCGAACCGCCCTGGCGAAGGATGGCTGCTTGCCGGCATCCAGCAGGTCGAGCAACACTGACATGCCGAAGCATCGAGTCGCGTTTGCCTCGAAAAAAGCCGGCCACGGCACGGCGATTCCTCGCCTCGCGCATCGCTTAGGCCGTTCGGCATAGAAGGCCGCGAAGCGAACGGACGTTACAATGGGAGCCCGCGCAAGCACCTCGCTCGCGCGGGTTTTTTCTTGCCACCTTCGATGACCCTCGCCGCCAAGCCCTTCGCTGCTGCTGTCAATCATCTGCTCGCCCGCGAATCGTGGGCCCGCGAGCGCCTCGCCCCGTACGCGGGCAAGACCGCACGCCTGTCATGTCCGCCGGTTGTGCTTGCACTGCTCGTGCAGCCCGACGGCTATCTCGGCACGCTCGACGAAGCCGATGCGCATCAGTTCGACGTGACCATCTCGGTGCCGTCCGACGCACTGCCGGCCTTCCTGCAAGGTGGCCAGGCCGCGGTGATGAAGCACGTGAAGATCGAGGGCGACGCCGAGTTCGCGACCGTGATCGCGAAGCTCGCCGAGCATCTGCGCTGGGAGCCGGAGGAAGATCTCGCGAAGCTGATCGGTGATGGTCCCGCGTGGCGCATCACGTCGCTCGTGCGTTCGGTCGGCGAGCATGTGCAACGCACCGGCCGCAACCTGCTCGACACGGCAGCCGAGTATCTGCTCGACGAGAATCCGCAGCTGGTGCGCCGTACCGCGCTCGCGGACTTCAACGTCGAGCTGGCGCGCGCGCGTGATTCGCTCGCACGCGTCGAAAAGCGCATCGAGCGTCTCGAACAGAAGGTCGAAGCCCGCGGCGCGCAAGCGTCGGGCGGCGCCGCCACGTCGCGCGGCACGCGCTAGTCAACGGGCACAGCCATGCGTTTTCTGCGTTTTCTCAAGATATTTTTCACGGTAATCCGCTTCGGCCTCGACGAAATGATGTTGAGCCGCATCAACGATCGGCGCGTGCGTCTGCTGCTGCGTATCACGACGCTCGGCCGCAAGTTCGATGCGCCTCCGGGCGTTCGTCTGCGGCTCGCCCTCGAAAGTCTCGGGCCGATCTTCGTCAAGTTCGGCCAGGTGCTGTCGACCCGTCGCGATCTGCTGCCGGTCGACATCGCCAACGAACTCGCGAAGCTGCAGGACCAGGTGCCGCCGTTCGATTCGGCGGTCGCGATCGCACTCGTCGAGAAGTCGCTCGGCGCGCCGGTCGACGTGTTGTTCGACGATTTCGAGCGGGTCCCGGTCGCGAGCGCGTCGATCGCGCAGGTCCACTTCGCGACGGTGAAGGCCGGCCAGCACGCAGGCAAGGCGGTCGCGGTGAAGGTGCTGCGTCCCAACATGCTGCCGGTGATCGATTCCGACCTCGCGCTGTTGCGCGACATCGCCGTGTGGGCCGAGCGTCTGTGGGCCGACGGCAAACGCCTGAAGCCGCGCGAGGTGGTCGCCGAATTCGACAAGTATCTGCACGACGAACTCGACCTGATGCGCGAGGCTGCCAACGGTAGCCAGTTGCGGCGCAACTTCCAGGGGCTCGACCTGCTGCTCGTGCCCGAGATGTACTGGGAATTCTGCACGCCCACGGTGCTCGTGATGGAGCGCATGGTCGGTGTGCCGATCAGCCAGGTCGACACATTGCGCGCGGCGGGCGTCGATATCCCGAAGCTCGCGCGCGAGGGCGTCGAGATTTTCTTCACGCAGGTGTTCCGCGACGGCTTTTTCCACGCCGACATGCACCCCGGCAACATCCAGGTGAGCCTCGATCCCGCGCACTTCGGCCGCTATATCGCGCTCGACTTCGGCATCATCGGCGCGCTGTCGGACTTCGATAAAAACTACCTCGCGCAAAACTTCCTCGCGTTCTTCAAGCGCGACTACCATCGAGTCGCGACGCTGCATCTGGAGTCGGGCTGGGTGCCGCCGACCACGCGTGTCGAGGAGCTCGAAAGCGCGATCCGCGCGGTCTGCGAACCGTACTTCGATCGCGCGCTGAAGGACATTTCGCTCGGCCAGGTGCTGATGCGCCTGTTCTCGACGTCGCGGCGCTTTAATGTCGAGATTCAGCCGCAGCTCGTATTGCTGCAAAAGACGATGCTGAACGTGGAAGGACTCGGCCGTTCGCTCGACCCCGAACTGGATCTCTGGAAGACCGCGAAGCCTTACCTCGAGCGCTGGATGAACGAGCAGATCGGCTTGCGCGGCTGGTACGAGCGTTTGAAGATCGAGGCGCCGCAGTGGAGCAAGACGCTGCCGCAGTTGCCGCGTCTCGTCCACAACATGCTGGCCGAGCGCCATCATCCAGTGGGCGGCGCGAACGACGATGTGATCCGCCAGATCCTGCTCGAGCAGAAGCGCACCAACCGTCTGCTGCAGGGCCTGCTGCTGTTCGGCGTGGCGGTCGGCGTCGGCGCGATGCTGGCGCGGGCGTTCCTGGCGCTCGCATACGGCGGTTGAGTGCGGCTGCCGGCCCATTGGCCGCGCGGTGTTTCAGCGGCGGTGTAAGCCGCGGCTCCCGGTGACGGCCGCGCGCAAACCTGAACGAGGCATCCGATGAGCGATCCGACCCAACCCCCCATGCCCGATTTCGCGAACCGCGATCCCAACTCACCCGAGTTCTGGGACGAACGTTTCGAGCGCCGTTACACGCCGTGGGACCAGGCGGGCGTGCCGTCCGCGTTTCGCGCGTTCGCCGAACGGCACCGCGACACCGCCGTGCTGATTCCAGGCTGCGGCAGTGCCCACGAAGCGGCATGGCTCGCGCGTCGGGGCAACCCGGTGCGCGCGATCGACTTCTCCGCCGCCGCCGTCGCGGCGGCGCGCGAGCAACTCGGCGCGCAGCACGCATCGCTGGTCGAGCAGGCGGACTTTTTCAGCTATGCGCCGCCGTTCACGCCGGCATGGATCTACGAGCGCGCGTTCTTCTGCGCGCTCCCGCCGACGCGCCGCGCCGACTACGCGCAACGAATGGCCGAACTGCTGCCGGCCGGCGGGTTGCTCGCGGGGTACTTTTTTCTCGGCGCGACGCCGAAGGGGCCGCCGTTCAGCATCGAACGCGAGGAGCTCGACGCGCTGTTCACGCCACACTTCGAGCTGATCGAAGACGAAGCGGTCGACGACTCGATCGCCGTATTCGCCGGACACGAGCGCTGGCTCACCTGGCGGCGTCGCGGCTAGCGTCACGCGCCGCTCTTGAGAGTTCCGCGGGACGCCCCCATCTTGCGCGGTGGCGGGCGCGTCACGCGTCCGCTTCCCGAAATCCGGGGAACGGACATCGTTTGCGGCTATAATTCAAGGCTTTGCAAGCGTTTACAAGATTCAGTAGGGATTTGGAGTAGGAAAGGATCATGCCGATCTACGCTTATCGTTGCGGGTCATGCGGCTTTGGGAAGGACGTGCTCCAGAAGATGAGCGACCCCCAGTTGACGCAGTGCCCCGAGTGCGGAAAAGACACCTTTAGCAAGCAACTCACCGCCGCCGGCTTCCAGTTGAAAGGCTCCGGCTGGTACGTGACCGATTTCCGCGGTGGCAGCGGCGGCACGAGCGCACCGGCCGCGCCGGAAGCGAAGTCCGAGCCGTCCGCGGCCGCTGCCCCGGCTGAACAGGCTGCCCCGGCCGCGCCCGCGGCCCCCGCCGCAGCGCCCGCCGCCGCGAGCGCGAGCGGTTCCGGCAGCGCCTAGTGGGACCGCCGCCCCGCGCGGGCGGCGTATCTACCGCGCATGGGCTTCGGCCTGCGCAGCTTTCTGGCGGTACACATGACGACGAAGAAATTCACGCTCAAATCGGTGTTTCTGACCGGCCTGCTGGTGCTGGTGCCTCTGGCTATCACACTGTGGGTGCTCGGTCTGATCATCGGCACGATGGACCAGACGCTGTTGCTGCTGCCCACCTCGTGGCAGCCGGAACGCGCGATCGGCTATCGCTTGCCGGGCCTCGGCGCGGTGCTCACGCTCGCGTTCATCTTCGTCGTCGGGCTGTTGACGCAGAACTTCATTGGGCAGAAGCTCGTGCAGTGGTGGGAGCTGCTGGTTGCGCACATTCCGGTGGTCGGCCCGCTCTACACCAGCGTCAAGCAGGTGTCCGACACGCTGCTGTCGAGCAGCGGCAATGCATTCCGCAAGGCGCTGCTGATCGAGTACCCGCGCCGCGGTTCCTATACGATCGCGTTTCTGACCGGCATCCCGGGCGGCGACGTGGCCAACCATCTGAAGGAAGATTACGTCAGCGTGTACGTGCCGACCACGCCGAACCCGACGTCCGGCTTCTTCCTGATGGTGCCGAAAAGCGAAGTGATCGAGCTCGACATGACGGTCGACGCTGCGCTCAAGTACATCGTCTCGATGGGCGTCGTGGCGCCGTCCGCGCCACCGCCGGCGCCGGTGCGCCGCACCACCGTCGAGCCTCCGCTGTAATGCCGGCGCGCAACGCTTCATGCAGGATCGTCTGCGGCGCGCCGTTCAACCAATGCAAAACGAAAGACAAACATCATGTCGATGAGATCTGAATACTGCGGTCTGGTGACCGAAGAACTGCTGGGCCAATCCGTCTCGCTGTGCGGCTGGGTAAGCCGCCGCCGCGACCATGGCGGCGTCATCTTCATCGACCTGCGCGATCGCGAAGGGCTCGTTCAGGTCGTCTGCGATCCGGATCGCGCGGACATGTTCAAGATTGCCGAAGGCGTGCGCAACGAGTTCTGCGTGCAGGTCAAGGGCGTCGTGCGCGGTCGTCCGGAAGGCACGACCAACGCGTCGCTGAAGAGCGGCAAGATCGAAGTGCTGTGCCACGAGCTGATCGTGCTGAACGCGTCGGTCACGCCGCCGTTCCAGCTCGACGACGACAACCTGTCGGAAACCACGCGTCTCACGCATCGCGTGCTCGACCTGCGCCGTCCGCAGATGCAGCACAACCTGCGTCTGCGCTATCGCGTCGCGATCGAAGTGCGCAAGTACCTCGACGAGCAAGGCTTCATCGACATCGAAACGCCGATGCTGACGAAGAGCACGCCGGAAGGCGCGCGCGACTACCTCGTGCCATCGCGTACGAACCCGGGCCAGTTCTTCGCGCTGCCGCAGTCGCCGCAGCTGTTCAAGCAGTTGCTGATGGTCGCGAACTTCGACCGTTACTACCAGATCACCAAGTGCTTCCGCGACGAAGACCTGCGCGCCGACCGTCAGCCGGAATTCACGCAGATCGACTGCGAAACCTCGTTCCTGTCGGAGCAGGAAATTCGCGATCTGTTCGAGGCGATGATCCGCCACGTGTTCAAGACGACGATCGGCGTTGCGCTCGACGAGAAATTCCCGGTGATGGAATACGCGGAAGCGATGCGCCGCTTCGGTTCGGACAAGCCGGACCTGCGCGTGAAGCTCGAGTTCACCGAGCTGACCGACGCGATGCGCGACGTCGACTTCAAGGTGTTCAGCACGCCGGCCAACACGAAGGACGGCCGCGTCGCGGCGCTGCGCGTGCCGAAGGGCGGCGAGCTGTCGCGTGGCGACATCGACAGCTACACGGAATTCGTGCGCATCTACGGCGCGAAGGGCCTCGCGTGGATCAAGGTCAACGAAGCGGCGAAGGGCCGTGACGGTCTGCAAAGCCCGATCGTCAAGAACCTGCACGACGAAGCGCTGAAGGCGATCATCGAGCGCACCGGCGCGCAAGACGGCGACATCATTTTCTTCGCGGCGGATCGCGCGAAGGTCGTCAACGACAGCCTCGGCGCGCTGCGTCTGAAGATCGGTCATTCGGAGTTCGGCAAGGCCAACGGTCTGGTCGAGTCCGGCTGGAAGCCGCTGTGGGTCGTCGACTTCCCGATGTTCGAATACGACGAGGAAGACAACCGCTACGTCGCCGCGCATCATCCGTTCACGAGCCCGAAGGACGAGCACCTCGAGTACCTCGAAACGGACCCGGCGCGCTGCCTCGCGAAGGCCTACGACATGGTGCTGAACGGCTGGGAAATCGGCGGCGGCTCGGTGCGTATCTATCGTGAGGAAGTGCAGAGCAAGGTGTTCCGCGCGCTGAAGATCAACGCGGAAGAAGCGCAGGCCAAGTTCGGCTTCCTGCTCGACGCGCTGCAATACGGCGCGCCGCCGCACGGCGGTATCGCGTTCGGCCTGGACCGCATCGTCACGATGATGGCCGGCGCCGACTCGATCCGCGACGTGATCGCGTTCCCGAAGACGCAACGCGCGCAGGATCTGCTCACGCAGGCGCCGAGCGAAGTCGACGAGCGTCAGCTGCGCGAGCTGCACATCCGTCTGCGTTCGCCGGAACCGAAGGCGTAAAACCGTGGCCGCTTCTCGCGGCCGCAAAAAAGCCACACGAGCGAAACGAAAAGGCGCTGAGGTGTTCTCCACCTCAGCGCCTTTTTCATTTTTTGCGTTACAGTGAAGCCACCGCTTTCCCGACCCTTTCGACCGTCATCCGACATGTACCGCGCGTCGCGTCGCGCCCAGTTTTGAGCCATGCCGAAACCGCCGAAAATTCCGCAGTCCGTCCTCGTCATCATTCATACGCCCGCGCTCGACGTGCTGCTGCTCGAACGCGCCGACCATGCCGCGTTCTGGCAGTCGGTAACGGGTTCGAAAGACCGGCTCGACGAACCGCTCGCCGACACGGCGGTGCGTGAAGTCGGCGAGGAAACCGGCATCATGATCGGCGGCGCGCTGGTGCCGCGCAGCGCGTTGTTCGACTGGCAGTACTCGATCGACTACGAGATCTACCCGGAATTTCGTTACCGCTACGAAGCGGGCGTGCTCTACAACACCGAGCACTGGTTCAGCCTGCAGGTACCGGAGCGTATCGACGTGTCGCTCGCGCCGCGTGAACACACCGCCTATATGTGGCTGCCGTATGAAGAGGC
The DNA here is from genome assembly GCF_040948755.1 of Paraburkholderia sp. BR13444. Taxonomy (NCBI): domain Bacteria; kingdom Pseudomonadati; phylum Pseudomonadota; class Betaproteobacteria; order Burkholderiales; family Burkholderiaceae; genus Paraburkholderia; species Paraburkholderia sp. BR13444. The sequence goes on from NZ_JBFPKM010000008.1 coordinate 273,638, forward strand.
CGCATCGCGCTGCTTTTCGTCGTCGAATGCCGATGCGATCCTGCAGTTGCCGCGCCGCCTCGCCGCGCGCCCGATCGACCCCCAATCCGGCCAGCTGGCCGGGGAGCGTGGCCAGTGAGCGCAGGCGGTTCGGGCCGTCTCGCGCGTCTGCGGCATACGTTGCTCGGCCGTCGTTACTTTCAGCGCTACCGCTTCACCGGCAACAACCAGGTCGAGCTCCTGCGCTCCGGCGACGACTTCTTCGATGCGCTGATCGAGCGCATCGATGCTGCAGAGCACAGCGTCGCGCTCGAAACCTACATCTTCTGCGACGACGAAGCCGGCCACGCGGTCAGCGAGGCGTTGCTGCGCGCGGCCGCGCGCGGCGTCAGGGTGCGCGTCATCACCGACGGCATCGGCACCGCGCGCCTGAAAATGTTCGAGCAATGGCCGGCGGGCGGCATCGAGCATCGCATCTACAACCCGCATCTGTTCGGCCGCTTCGGCTTTTCGCGCACGCACCGCAAACTGGCGGTGATCGACGATCGGATCGCGTATTGCGGCGGCATCAATATCGTCGATGACTACGAGAACAACGGCGAGAAGCTGCCCTACCACCGCTGGGACTTCGCGGTCGAACTGCGCGGGCCGGTGGTCGCTGACGTGCGCGACGCGATCGAGGTGCAGTGGCGGCGGATTCGCCTCGGCCATCGGCCGCTCGATTCGATCAGGCCAGACGTGTCGTCGCAGGACGCCAACTCGCTCGGCAGTCTGCGCCGGCGCCGGCGGCGCCGCAACGAGGAGCTGTGGGCCGGCGGCGAGCCGTGCGTCGCGTTCGTCGCGCGCGATAACCTGATCAACCGCCGTGCGATCGAAAAGGCCTATCTGGCCGCGATCGGCCAGGCACGCCATGAAATTCTGCTGGCGAATCCGTACTTCATGCCGGGGCGCAAGCTGCGCCGCGCGCTGGTGTTCGCGGCGCGGCGAGGCGTGGTCGTGAAGCTGATCATCGGGCGCAAGGAGTTCAAGGCGCTCGATTACGCGGTGCCGTTCCTGTACCACGCGCTGCTGCGCGCGGGCGTGCAGATCGCGGAATACGAGAAGACGCTGCTGCACGGCAAGGTCGCGGTGGTCGATTCGAACTGGGGCACGGTCGGTTCGTCGAATCTCGATGCGCTCAGCCTGATGCTCAACAACGAAGCGAACGTCGTGCTCGTCAACGATCCGTCGATCGCGAAACTTCGCGAGGCGATTCTCGATGCGTTCACGGACGCGCGCCGGATCGATGAAGCGCACTACGAATCGCGACCGGCGCGCTTGCGCGCGCTGAGCTGGCTCGCGTACACGAGCTACCGGGTCGCGATGAAACTGCTGACGGTGGGCGGCTACGATTGACGCCAATAGAGCACGCGCGCACTCGTCGGCAACCGTCAATGCAAGGCAAACGCCTCTAAAAAATCTGATTGATCTGATGGTCGAAAGCCGCAAAATTAGAGGCCCGGTTAGAAACCGGTTTCTAATAAAGTCCTTGTTTCTAGGACGGCAAGCACTCAATAATAGTACGGCCGTTCGATTTTTGATTCGGTCACATTAGAACGGTAGAACAGCTATGCGAAAAGGCGAACAAACCCGAGCCGCGATTCTCGACGCAGCACTCGATCTGGCAGGCCGAGACGGACTGGAAGGTCTGACGATTGGCCTGCTCGCCGAGCGCATGCAGATGAGCAAGAGCGGCGTGTTCGCGCATTTCGGGTCGCGCGAGGATCTGCAGGTCGAGGTCGTGCGCGAATATCACCGCCGTTTCGAAGACGAGGTGTTTTTCCCGAGCCTGCGCGAGCCGCGTGGTCTGCCGCGCTTGCGCGCGATGATTTCCCGCTGGTTCGAGAAGCGCATTCAGGAAGTCACGACCGGATGCATCTACATCAGCGGCGCCGTCGAATACGACGATCGCGCGGACAGCCAGGTGCGCGAGCAACTGGTGTCGAGCGTGACGACGTGGCGTGCGGCGCTCACGCGCGCGATTTCGCAAGCGATGGACGAAGGGCATCTGCGCGCCGATACCGACCCGCAGCTGATGCTGTTCGAACTGTATAGCGTCACGCTCGGCCTGCATCACGACGCGCGCTTCCTGCATTTGCCGGATGCGGTGCGCCTCACGTGGGCCGCGCTGGAAAAACTGATTAATTCGTATCAGAGCGAAAGCCGTTAGCGGCGTCGCCGGAACTTACCGGAAACGCGCGGCGCACAAGGTCCCTACACGGACCCGGCCAACGGTCTGGCTTTTTGTCAATTCAGGGAGAGGAAGTCATGGGACAGTACGCCGCGCCGCTGCGCGACATGCAATTCGTGTTGCACGAACTGCTCAACGTCGAAGCCGAACTTCGGCACATGCCGAAGCACGCCGATCTCGATGCCGACACGATCAACGCGGTGCTCGAGGAAGCCGGCAAGTTCTGCTCCGAAGTGCTGTTCCCGCTCAACCACAGCGGCGATCAGGAAGGCTGCACGTATGCCGGCGACGGCGTCGTGAACACGCCGAAGGGCTTCAAGGAAGCCTATCAGCAATACGTCGAAGCCGGCTGGCCGGCGCTTGGCTGCGACCCGGAATATGGCGGTCAGGGATTGCCCGCGTTCGTCAACAACGCGCTCTATGAAATGCTGAACTCGGCGAATCAGGCGTGGACGATGTATCCGGGCCTGTCGCACGGCGCGTACGAATGCCTGCACGCACATGGCACGCCGGAACTGCAGCAGCGCTATCTGCCGAAGCTCGTCGCGGGCGTCTGGACCGGCACGATGTGTCTGACCGAGCCGCATTGCGGCACCGACCTCGGCATTCTGCGCACCAAGGCCGAGCCGAATGGCGACGGCTCGTACTCGATCAGCGGCACGAAGATCTTCATCTCGAGCGGTGAACACGATCTGGCGGAGAACATCGTTCACCTCGTGCTCGCGCGTCTGCCGGATGCGCCGAAGGGCACCAAGGGCATATCGCTCTTCATCGTGCCGAAGTTCGTGCCGAACGAAGCGGGCGAGCCCGGCGAGCGCAATGGCGTCAAGTGCGGCTCGATCGAGCACAAGATGGGCATTCACGGCAACGCGACCTGCGTGATCAATCTCGACAACGCGAAGGGCTGGATGGTCGGCGAGCCGAACAAAGGCCTGAATGCGATGTTCGTGATGATGAATGCCGCGCGTCTCGGCGTCGGCATGCAGAGCCTCGGCCTGACCGAAGTTGCGTATCAGAACTCGCTCGCCTACGCGAAAGAGCGTTTGCAAATGCGTTCGCTGACCGGTCCGAAGGCGCCGGAGAAGGCCGCCGATCCGATCATCGTGCATCCGGACGTGCGCCGCATGCTGCTCACGCAAAAGGCCTACGCCGAAGCCGGCCGCGCGTTCTCGTACTGGTCGGCGCTGCAGATCGACAAGGAGCTGTCGCACGCCGACGAAGCCGAGCGCAAGGATGCCGCCGACCTCGTCGCGCTGCTCACACCGATCCTGAAGGCGTTCCTGTCGGACAACGCGTTCGAAGGCACCAACCACGCGATGCAGATCTACGGCGGCCACGGCTTCATCGCCGAATGGGGCATGGAGCAGTACGTGCGCGACGCGCGCATCAACATGATCTATGAAGGCACCAACGGCATCCAGTCGCTCGATCTGCTCGGCCGCAAGGTACTCGGCGACATGGGCGCGAAGCTTAAGAAGTTCGGCAAGCTCGTCGCCGAGTTCGTCGAAGCCGAAGGCATCAAGCCGGAAATGCAGGAGTTCGTGAACCCGCTCGCCGACATCGGTGAAAAGGTGCAGAAGCTGACGATGGAAATCGGCATGAAGGCGATGCAGAACCCGGACGAAGTCGGCGCCGCGGCCGTGCCGTATCTGCGCACGGTCGGCCATCTGGTGTTCTCGTACTTCTGGGCGCGCATGGCACGTATCGCGCTGGACAAAGAGGCATCGGGCGATCCGTTCTACAAGGCGAAGCTCGCGACCGCGCGGTTCTACTTCGCGAAGCTCCTGCCCGAAACGGCGATGACGATCCGCCAGGCGCGAGCCGGTTCGAAGCCGATGATGGACGTCGAAGAAGCGTTGTTCTAACGCTCACAGATAGAGCGAGGCGCCCGCGCGCAGCGAACCCGCGCTGCCTCGCTCCAGACCACACACCTCGCGCGAAGCATGGCTGACGCTTCGCGCCACCGCACAACTCTCCGGAGAAACGACGTGAGCAATCTGATCATTCGCAAGGTAGCCGTGCTCGGCGCCGGCGTGATGGGCGCGCAGATCGCCGCGCACCTGATCAACGCCAAGGTGCCCGTGCTGCTGTTCGATCTGCCCGCTAAGGAAGGCGCGAAAAACGGCATCGCGCTGAAGGCGATCGAGAATCTGAAGAAGCTGTCGCCGGCGCCGTTCGGCGTGAAGGACGACGCGCAATACATCCAGCCCGCGAACTACGACGACGACATCGAAAAGCTCGCCGAGTGCGACCTCGTGATCGAAGCGATCGCCGAACGCATGGACTGGAAGCACGACCTGTACAAGAAGGTCGCGCCGCACATCGGTCCGAACGCGATCTTCGCGACCAATACGTCGGGGCTGTCGATCACCGCATTGTCCGAAGGTTTCTCGGACGAACTGAAGGCGCGCTTCTGCGGGGTGCACTTCTTCAATCCGCCGCGCTACATGCATCTGGTCGAACTGATCCCGACCGCGACGACGCGTCCGGAAATTCTCGATCAGCTCGAAACCTTCCTGACCAGCGTGGTCGGCAAAGGCGTCGTGCGCGCGAAGGACACGCCGAACTTCATCGCGAATCGCGTCGGCGTTTTCTCGATCCTCGCGGTTGTCGCCGAAGCCGAGAAGTTCGGCCTGCGTTTCGACGAGGTGGACGACCTGACCGGCGCGCGCCTCGGCCGCGCGAAGTCCGCGACGTTCCGCACAGCCGACGTGGTCGGTCTCGACACGATGGCGCATGTGATCAAGACGATGCAGGACACACTGCCGGACGATCCGTTCTTGCCGGTCTACGAAACGCCGGCCGTGCTCGCTGAACTGGTGAAGAAGGGCGCGCTCGGCCAGAAAAGCGGTGCCGGCTTCTACCGCAAGGAAGGCAAGGCGATCAAGGTGCTCGATCCGAAGACCGGCAACTACGTCGACGGCGGCGGCAAGGCGGACGAAATCGTCGGCCGCATCCTGAAGCGTCCGGCTGCCGAACGCCTGAAGCTGTTGCGCGAAACGCAGCATCCGCAGGCGCAGTTCCTGTGGTCGATCTTCCGCGATGTTTATCACTACATCGCCGTGCATCTGGAGTCGATCGCCGACAACGCACGCGACGTCGACCTCGCGATCCGCTGGGGCTTCGGCTGGAACGAAGGCCCGTTCGAAGGCTGGCAGACGGCCGGCTGGAAGCAGGTCGCCCAGTGGGTACAAGAAGACATCGCGGCGGGCAAGGCGCTCGCCGACGTGCCGCTGCCGTCGTGGGTGCTCGAAGGCGCGGTCGCCGACAAGGGTGGCGTGCACACGGCCGAAGGTTCCTGGTCGCCGGCTACGCAGAGCTTCGTGCCGCGCTCGTCGCTCGACGTGTACAAGAAGCAGGTGTTCCGCGCGCCGCTCGTCGGCGAAACCGGCGCCGATCCGAAGACCTACGGCAAGACGCTGTTCGAGACCGATGCGGTGCGCGCATGGGTCGACGATCGCGCGGGCGAGGACGACGTGCTGATCGTGTCGTTCAAGAGCAAGATGAACACGATCGGACCGGCGGTGATCGAGGGTCTGACGCAGGCGATCGAACTGGCCGAGAAAGACTACAAGGGCCTCGTCGTGTGGCAGCCCACGTCGCTGAAGCTCGGCACGCCGGGCGGTCCGTTCTCGGCGGGCGCGAACCTCGAAGAAGCGATGCCCGCGTTCATGATGGGCGGCGCGAAGGGCATCGAGCCGTTCGTGAAGAGTTTCCAGCAGGGCATGCTGCGCGTGAAGTACGCGAACGTGCCGGTGGTTGCGGCGATCTCGGGCATCGCGCTCGGCGGCGGCTGCGAGCTCGCGCTGCATAGCGCGAAGCGCGTCGCGCACATCGAGAGCTATCTGGGTCTCGTCGAAGTCGGCGTAGGTCTGGTGCCGGCGGGCGGCGGTCTGAAGGAAGCGGCGCTGCGCGCGGCCGAAGCGGCAAGCCAGGTCGGCGCGACCAACGATCTGCTGAAGTTCCTGCAGAAGTCGTTCGAGAACGCGGCGATGGCCAAGGTGTCGTCCTCCGCGCTCGATGCTCGCGCGATGGGCTACCTGAAGCCGTCCGACACGATCGTCTTCAACGTGTTCGAACTGCTCGACGTCGCGAAGAAGGAAGCGCGCGCGCTTGCTGCTGCGGGCTACCGTGCGCCGCTGCGCGCGACGCAGGTGCCGGTCGCGGGCCGCTCGGCGATCTCGACGATCAAGGCGTCGCTCGTCAACATGCGCGACGGCCGCTTCATCAGCGATCACGATTTCCTGATCGCGAGCCGCATCGCGGAAGCGGTGTGCGGCGGCGACGTCGAAGCGGGCAGCCTCGTCGACGAAGAATGGCTGCTGCAACTCGAGCGTCGTGCGTTCGTTGAACTGCTCGGCACGCAGAAGACGCAGGAACGGATCATGGGCATGCTGCAGACCGGCAAGCCGGTGCGCAACTAAGCGGTTTGCCGACAAAGGAGATTCACAAATGGCAAAGCAATTGCAAGACGCATATATCGTCGCCGCGAGCCGCACGCCGATCGGCAAGGCGCCGCGCGGCATGTTCAGGAACACGCGCCCGGATGAACTGCTGGTACACGCGATCAAGTCGGCCGTCGCTCAGGTCCCCAGCCTCGACACCGGCGTGATCGAAGACGCGATCGTCGGCTGCGCGATTCCGGAAGCGGAGCAGGGCCTGAACGTCGCGCGGATCGGCGCGCTGCTCGCCGGTCTGCCGAACACGGTCGGCGGCGTCACGGTGAACCGCTTCTGCGCGTCGGGTCTGACCGCGCTCGCGATGGCAGCGGACCGCATCCGCGTCGGCGAGGCGGACGCAATGATCGCGGGCGGCTGCGAATCGATGAGCATGGTGCCGATGATGGGCAACAAGCCGTCGCTGTCGCCGCATATCTTCGATCGCAACGAGGACGTTGGCATCGCGTACGGCATGGGTCTGACCGCGGAGAAGGTCGCCGAGCGCTGGAAGATCAGCCGCGAAGCGCAGGACGCGTTTTCGGTCGAATCGCACCGCCGCGCGATCGAGGCGCAGCAAGCCGGCGAATTCAACGACGAAATCGCCGCGTACACGATCACCGACCGCGTGCCCGATCTCGCGACCGGCGAGATCAACGTGAAAACGCGCGAGGTGAAGCTCGACGAAGGCCCGCGCGCGGACACGTCGATGGAAGGCCTGGCGAAGCTGCGCGCGGTGTTCGCGAACAAGGGCTCGGTCACGGCGGGCAACAGCTCGCAGACCTCGGACGGCGCGGGCGCGTTGATCGTCGTGTCGGAAAAGATCCTCAAGCAGTTCAACCTGACGCCGCTCGCGCGTTTCGTCAGCTTCGCGGTGCGCGGCGTGCCGCCGGAAATCATGGGCATCGGCCCGAAGGAAGCGATTCCGGCCGCGCTGAAGGCTGCCGGCCTGAAGCAGGACGACCTCGACTGGATCGAGCTGAACGAGGCGTTTGCCGCGCAGTCGCTCGCGGTGATCCAGGACCTCGGCCTCGATGCGTCGAAGATCAACCCGCTCGGCGGCGCGATCGCACTGGGGCATCCGCTCGGCGCGACGGGCGCGATTCGTGCGGCGACCGTGGTGCACGGCCTGCGCCGCCGCAACTACAAGTACGGCATGGTGACGATGTGCGTCGGTACCGGCATGGGCGCGGCGGGCATCATCGAGCGTCTGTGAGCCGCTGATTTCACCGGGGATCCTTCCGGTGATCCAGTGAGGACCGCGCAACGGTTCGCAGGCCGCCCGGCTTGCGAACCGTTTTTACATTCAGCAGGAGCACAAGGAGATGAGCGGGATGACGACGGATATTCTGGTCGAGCGCGCCGATGCGGTGCTGACCATCAGCTTCAATCGGCCCGGCAGGAAAAACGCGATCACGGCCGCGATGTATCAGACGATGGCCGACACGCTCGTAGAAGCGCAGGGCGACGCGTCGGTGCGCGCGATCCTGATTCGCGGCAGCGCGGGCATTTTCAGCGCGGGCAACGACCTCGAAGACTTCATGAAGACGCCGCAGGTCGGCGGCAACCCCCCGGTGATCCAGTTCCTGCGCGCGATCAGCGCGGCGGAGAAGCCGCTCGTGGCGGCGGTTGCGGGGCCGGCGGTGGGCGTCGGCACGACGCTGCTGCTGCATTGCGATCTAGTCTACGCGGCCGACACCGCGAGCTTTTCGCTGCCGTTCACGCAACTCGGGCTGTGCCCGGAGGCTGCGTCGAGCTTGCTGCTGCCGCGCGTAGCCGGCTATCAGGCGGCGGCGGAAAAACTGCTGCTCGGCGAGGCGTTCGACGCGGCGGAAGCGCTCCGGATGGGCCTGGTGAATCGCGTGCTGCCGGCGGGCGAAGTCGACGCGTTCGCGGCGTCGCAGGCTGCGAAGCTGGCGGCGCTGCCGGCGTCGTCGCTGCGCGTGACGAAGAGCCTGATGAAACGCGCGAGCCAACAGGAAGTGCAGACGCAGATGACCGAGGAGTTCGTGCACTTCGGCAAGATGCTGCTCGCGCCCGAGGCGCGCGAGGCCTTCAAGGCGTTCTTCGAGAAGCGCAAGCCGGATTTCCGGCAGTTCGACTGAGGGACGTACGGCGCAGCCGTGCTTCGGGGCGGGTTAGCCGTGAGTCGCCGCTGCGCCGCTTCAATCGCTCAAACCCGCGGCTGCCAGGTGTCGTAATCGACGTAGCTGCCTTCGCGGCAGAAGCTCACGAGCCTCACACCCGCCTCGCGCGCAATCGCAATCGCGAGCGACGACGGCGCCGAGATCGTCGCGACCATCGGCACGTCGACGCGCGCGGCCTTGCGCACCAGTTCGTAGCTCGCGCGGCTCGACAGAAACACGAAACCGTCGCGCGTATCGGCGCGCTCGAGCACGAGCTGGCCGATCAGCTTGTCGAGCGCGTTGTGGCGGCCGACATCCTCGAACGCATAGCGGATCGCGCCTTGCGCATCACACCACGCGGCCGCGTGCAGGCCGCCCGTCAAACGGGTGAGCGCCTGGTGCTCGGGCAGCGCGCGCGCGGCGCGCGCGATCGCATCGGGCGCGAGCCGCTGCAGAAAGCCGGTATTTGCTACACGCTGCGGTTTCAGATCGAGCAGATCGATGCTTTCGATGCCGCATACGCCGCAGCCGGTGCGCCCGGCGAGCGCGCGACGCTTTTCCTTCAGACCGGCGAACGCCTGCTGCACGACCTGCAATTGCACCTCGGCATGCGGAAGTTCGCCGTGCCCGTGCAGTTCGACCTCGATGTCCTGAATATCGCTGCCGCGCTCGACGATCCCCTCGGAAATCGCGAAGCCGACCGCGAACGCTTCGAGATCGCGCGGTGTGCACATCATCACCGCGTGCGAGATGCCGTTGAACACCAGCGCGACCGGCCACTCCTGGCCGACGTGATCGGTCGCGGTTTCGATCGCCGTGCCCCGATGGCGGCGCACCTCGAGTTGCACCGCGCCGGGTTGTTCGTCGCTGTCGAGGTCGTGGAGCTGGCCGTTTGCCGCCGCGGTTGCGCGTCCGTTTTCCTGTCCGTTCAAGCTGCTTCACTCCTGTAGCATGCCGCGCATTCAAGTGCCCGCCCGGCTCGCCGTATGCTTCGCGGCCGCCGCCGCGCGGGCCGCCGTCGCGCGAATAAGGTTCTAAAATACCTCAAGCGACGCCCGTACGCTGTCCGCCACCGACAAGGAGCACTGACATGGGACTCAACGAAGCACCGCTTCTGTTCGACTTCGAAGTCGCGTCTTCGGAGAATTTCACTTATATCCCGATGTCCGTGCGCTTCAATCTCGACCGGTTCGGGCTGCGCATCACGCTCGCGCAGTGGCAGCAACTGCCGCTCGAAGACCGCAAGCTGCTCGCGCGTTTCCCGGTCGAAGAAGACACGCAGATCGAACCGAATTTCGATCACGCGCTGTTCGAGATGCTGCGCACGCACGCGAACATCGAACCGGAGTGGTTCACGCCAGAGGAGTCGCCGGCCTGGCGACAAACCGACAGCGTGCCCGACGGCGTCGCGCATCAGGCGGGTCTCGCCGGACTCGCCGCGCCGAGCGTCGCGCGCTGGGCGGAGCTCGATCCATTCAAACGTTACGTGCTCGCGAAGCTGTCGCGCAAGCCCGAGGCCAACCACGATTTCGTCCCGGCGATGAAGGAATTTGGCGCGGCCGGCTAGGCGCGGCCGGCTCCGCAACTCCCCAATCCTCAGATTTTTTTTCACGCCGACCCTCAACCCGCTTCCGATCGCTGCCGATATCCAAAGGTTGGCGCGTAAAAGATTTGCATCGATGCGGCCCGACGCACCGGTAGCGAGCGCGCTCTCCCGCCCTCGGAACGATTGACGTTCGGAACCCATGAATCCTTTTTTGTCGAAGCGACTGCTGATCAATATTGCGGTCGTGGTCGTCGCGGTCGGTACAAACGCGTTCGTCGCGTACACGCAGATTCGCGGGCAGCGAGACGCCGATGCGCGCCTCGCGCGCTCGACCAGCGTGCGCCAGAACCTCGATGCCTATCACGCCGCGCTCGGTAAAGCGCTCGCCGCGGTGCACCGCCTGAAGGAATCGGGCGATCCGGTCCCGCCGGACGCGGCCGCTTCGATGACGAATACACTCGCGAGCCGCGAGGATGCACTGCGCGACGAGCTCGCGAGCGAACCGTCCATGTCGGCGGCGCTCGCCAGCCTGAGCGCGGCGCGGCACGCGCTGCAGCACGATCTCGAGGACACGCTGCGCAACCACGCGAGCGACTTACCCGGCCCGGCCAGCGCGACGTCGGGCGCGGCATCGACCGAAGCACCGGTCTCGGCCCACGACGACGCGCGATTCGACGCATCCGTCGACTCCGCGCCGTCCGACCCGCAGCTTGCCCCCTCGCTAGAGCGTGTCGAAGCCGCGCTCGCCTCGTTGCGCAGCGACGAAAACCGCTCGTTGCAGACCGCGCTCGCGGCATCGGCGAGCGACAGCCAGCGCGCGATGTTCGTACTGCTCGTGACGATGCTCTCCGGCAGCGTGCTGCTGATGCTCACGTTCGGCGTGCGCGAGAACAGCGCGCGTGAAAAGCTGCGCAGCGCCCGCGCGCTGGCGCGCAACGACGAGCGTTTTCGCAGCCTGTTCGACGACCACAGGGTGCCGATGTACATCTTCGATCGCGATACGCTGCGCTTTCTCGCCGTCAACGCTGCCGCGATCGAGCAATACGGCTACACGGAAAGCAAGTTTCTGGGCATGACGATCCGCGCGATTCACCCTGATTCCGAAGTTGCGCGCCTCGAGAAGCATCTGGCGCGCAGCGCGGACTTGCGCCAGAGCCACACGATGGCGGGCATCTGGCGGCATCGGCGCAACGACGGCTCGATCATCAGCGTCAACGTGTCGTATCACGCGCTCAGCTTCATGGGCCGCGACGCGTCGTTCGTACTGGCGGACGACGTGACCGATCAGATCAACGCCGAAGCCGAAGCGCTGCGCTCGAATCAGATGCTCGAAGCGGTGATCGACAACATTCCGCAGCGGATTTTCTGGAAGGATCTGAACTCGCGCTATCTGGGCTGCAACATGGCGTTCGCGCGCGACGCGGGGCTCGCGTATCCCGAGCAGGTGATCGGCAAGAGCGACACCGATTTGCCGTGGCGCGCGTTCGCCGACCTGCTGAACGAGCACGATCGCGAAGTCGCGAGCACCGGCGTGCCGAAGATGAACTTCGAGGTCGACTTCGTGATCGACGGCGTGCATCGCACGAGGGTCACGAGCAAGCTGCCGTTCACCGACGGCGACGGCCGGGTGATCGGCGTGCTCGGCTCGTACACCGACATCACCGAGCAAAAGCGCGCCGATCTCGCGCTGCGTCTGCAAAGCCGTGCGCTCGACGCGAGTGTCAACGCGATCCTGATCACCGCGCCGTCGCCGTCGGGCAATCTGATCGAATACGTGAATCCGGCGTTCATGCGTATCACCGGCTACGATCTCGATGAGGTGATCGGTCACGACTGCCGCGTGCTGCAACGCGACGACCGTGACCAGGAGGGCGTCGCATTGATTCGCGAGGCGCTCGTGGCGAATCGGGAGGTCAGCGCCGTGGTGCGCAACTATCGCAAGGACGGCGCGCTGTTCTGGAATCAGCTGTTCATCGCGCCGGTGCCGAACGCGGAAGGCGTGATCACCCATCATATCGGCGTCATCAACGACGTGACCGAGCTGATCCGCTACCAGGAGCAGCTCGAATACCAGGCCAACTACGACGGCCTCACGCGGCTGCCGAACCGCAACCTGCTGCGCGACAGGCTCGAGCATGCGCTCGTCGTCGCGCAGCGGCATCACACGGGCGTGGCGGTCGTGTTCCTCGATCTCGACGGCTTCAAGAACGTCAACGACAGCCTCGGCCACAGCGTCGGTGACCGGCTGCTCAGCGTGGTCGCCGAACGGCTCGCGCGCTGCTCGCGCACCAGCGACACGGTTGCGCGCCACGGCGGCGACGAGTTCGTGATCGTGATGACCGACACCGTCGACGAGCAATCGCTGATCACGTGGATGGAGCGCGTGCGCGCGTCGATCGCCGAGCCGGTGTGGCTCGACGGCACCGAGCTGTACGTCGGCTGCAGCATGGGCGCCAGCCTGTTCCCGCAGGACGGCGAGGACGCCGAAACGCTGATGAAGAAGGCCGACGTCGCGATGTACCGCGCGAAGGACATGGGCCGCAACACGTTCCAGTTCTATCAGCCGGAGATGAACGCGAGCGCGGGCGCGCGCCTGAATCTCGAACGACGCCTGCGCCGCGCGCTGCGCGATAACGAGTTCCTGCTGCACTATCAGCCGCAGGTCGATATCGTCAGCGGCCAGATCGTCGGCATCGAGGCGCTGGTGCGCTGGCGCGATCCGGAGGCCGGCCTCGTGCCGCCGTCGTCGTTCATTCCGCTTGCCGAGGAAAGCGGGCTGATCGGGCCGCTGTCGGAGTGGGTGCTGCGCGAGGCGTGCCGCCAGAACAAGGCGTGGCAGGATCAGGGCTTGCCGCCGGCGCGCGTGTCGGTGAATCTGTCGGCGCGGGTGTTCCAGCAGCGCAACATCGCGAAGCTCGTGATGCAGGTGCTCGCCGAGACCGGGCTCGAACCGAAGTATCTCGAACTCGAGCTGACCGAAAGCACGATCATGCGCAATGCGGAAGAAGCGGTGTTGATGCTCAACGAGCTGCACGCGCTCGGCATCGGTCTCGCGATCGACGACTTCGGCACCGGCTATTCGAGCCTCAGCTATCTGAAGCGCTTTCCGGTGGACCGCCTGAAGATCGACCGCTCGTTCGTGTCGGATATCGGCGTGTCGGGCGACGACGAGACGATCACGTCGGCGATCATCGCGCTCGCGCATTCGCTGAAGCTGCAGGTGATCGCCGAGGGCGTGGAAACGTCCGCGCAACTCGACTTCCTGAAGGAACGCGCGTGCGACGAGATGCAGGGCTTCTATTTCGCGAAGCCGCTATCGACGGAAGGGATCTCCGAACTGCTGCAGGGCGGGTTGGTGCGGGAGCTGGAGCCGGCGTGAAGGGAGCGTGACGCGCGGCGCCCAGGGTCGCCGCGTGTCACCGCGTGTCGTGTCAAACGCCGGTCACTCCGCTGGCGTGTCCTTGAATACCGGCAGGCTTTCCGCGAACGCGGAAAATTTCTCAAGCCGCGGATGATCGGCCTTGCTGACCGCCTCCGGCAGCATCATGTGCGTGAACTGCCACGCGACGGCGACGGCCACGTCCGCCGCGCTGAACTGCTGCTGCGTGTCCGGCAGCGGCCCTTCGCCCAACTCGCGTTCGAGTTCGGCATAGGCGGCGAGCAGTTGCGCTCGCACGCGCTCGACCCACGCTTCATGCTGCTTCTCCTGCGGTCGCAGATTGCGCTCGTAGACGATCTGCACGCTCTTTTCGCACGCGGCGAGCGCGAGACCCGTCAGACGCGCGGCGCGCAACGCCGCGTCGGCTTGCGTCGGGAACAGCGGGGTGGGGCCGGCGAGCGTCGCCAGATACTGCAGGATCACCGTCGAATCCATCACGACCGCGCCGTTGTCGGCGACGAGCGTCGGCGCCTTGACGACCGGGTTGATCTTCGCGAACTGGTCGTAGGTGCGGAATACCGAAATCGACTCGTGTTCGAAGTCGAGCGCGAGCAGCTTCATGCAGATGGCGACGCGCCGCACGTACGGCGAGTCGAGCATTCCGATCAGTTTCATCACGTATCCATTAGAAGAGCGACTATCGGGCGCCCGGCCTCGTGCGCTGATCGGCTGAAACGGCTAGCGGGTGGCGCGGCGCGTGACGCATGGAACCGCTAGCTTAAGCATCCTTGCTGGCTCAGTCCAGCGCGGGCAGCGCGCGCGGACGGCGGTCGCTGTCGGTGGCGACGTAGGTGAGGATCGCTTCCGTGACCTTGACGACTTCCTGCGACAGTCTCATCCGCTGCGCGTAGACCTCGACCGACACCGTCACCGACGTATTGCCGGTCTTCACGATATCCGCGTAAAAGCTCAGCAGGTCGCCGACGAACACCGGCTGCTTGAACAGGAACGAATTGACCGCGATCGTCGCGACCCGTCCATTCGCGCGACGGCTTGCCGGAATCGAGCCGGCGATGTCGACCTGCGCCATGATCCAGCCGCCGAACACGTCGCCGTGAATGTTCGCGTCCGACGGCTGCGGCATCACGCGCAGCGCGCAAGGCTTGGACGGAAGTTGAAGAAGATCGGTCATCGGGAGATCCTTGGCAAACGTGTTCGAGCGTATTGACGCGCACGGACCGAACGGCTGGGGCCAGCCCGGCCACAGGCCGCGGAAAGCGCCGCCAGCTGGCTTCTGCGACAATACGGGGGATCAGGAATTGTACGGGAAAGCGCCCAGCCAGGCGCGCGAGCCGCGCCGCTGCGAACTCCGGCAGTTCCACACTCTCCCCACGATTTATGCGCCGCGCTCCTTCGTCAGAACCCTCGCCGATTTCCACCGGACCCCGCAACGACTGGCAAACGATCCTGTCGCTGCTGCCATACCTTGCAACCTACAAATGGCGAGTCGGCATCGCGCTCGGCTGCCTGATCGGCGCGAAGGTCGCGAACCTCGGCGTGCCGATCGTGATGAAGCACATCGTCGACAGTCTCGCGTCGATCCGCCATCTGACCGCGCTCGGCCGCGCGCAGGACGCGCCCGGCATCGTGCTGCTCGGCGGCGTCGGCTTGCTGGTGGTCGCGTATGCAGTGGTGCGGCTGTCCACGTCGTTCTTCACCGAGCTGCGCGAAATGCTGTTTTCGAAAGTGACGGAAAGCGCGGTGCGCCAGCTTGCGCTGAAAGTGTTTCGCCATCTGCACGGGCTGTCGCTGCGCTTTCATCTGGAGCGGCAGACGGGCGGCATGTCGCGCGATATCGAACGCGGCACGCGCGGCATCACGCAGCTGATTTCCTATTCGCTGTACAGCATCCTGCCGACGCTCGTCGAAGTCGGGCTCGTGCTCGGCTTTTTCGTCGTCAAATACGAGGCCTATTACGCGATCGTCACGTTCATCGCGCTCGCGGCGTACATCGCGTTCACGGTGAAGGTCACCGAGTGGCGCACGCACTTTCGCCGCACGATGAACGAGCTCGATTCGAAGGCGAATTCGCGCGCGATCGACTCGCTGCTCAACTACGAGACCGTCAAGTACTTCGGCAACGAGGAGTGGGAGGCGAGCCGCTACGACGAAAACCTGAAGCGCTATCGCGCGGCGGCGATCAAGTCGCAGCGTTCGCTGTCGGCGCTGAACTTCGGACAGCAGGCGATCATCGGCACGGGGCTCGTGTTCATCCTGTGGCGCGCGACCCAAGGCGTGATGGCCGGGCGCCTGACGCTCGGCGACCTGGTGCTGATCAACACGTTCATGCTGCAGCTGTATATCCCGCTGAATTTTCTCGGCGTGGTCTATCGTGAGCTGAAGCAGAGCCTGACCGACATGGACCGCATGTTCTCGCTGCTCGGCGCGCCGCAGGAAGTGCCCGATGCGCCGAATGCGGTGGCCTTGCGGGTGAGCGGTGCGCAGGTGCGTTTCGACAACGTGAGCTTCGCGTACGAGTCTTCGCGACCGATTCTGCACGACGTGAGCTTCACGATCGCGGCCGGCACGACGACCGCGGTGGTCGGCCACAGCGGCTCGGGCAAGTCGACGCTCGCGCGGCTCCTGTTCCGCTTCTACGATCTCGACCGCGCGACGGGCGGAGCGATCCGGATCGACGGGCAGGATATTCGCGACGTCACGCAGGATTCGCTGCGCGCGTCGATCGGCATCGTGCCGCAGGACACGGTGCTGTTCAACGACTCGATCTACTACAACATCGCGTACGGGCGGCCGTCGGCGACGCGCGACGAAGTGATCGCGGCGGCGCGCGCCGCGCATATCCACGAGTTCATCGAGAGTCTGCCGAAGGGCTATGACACACCGGTCGGCGAGCGCGGGCTCAAGCTGTCCGGCGGCGAAAAGCAGCGCGTGGCGATCGCGCGGACCATCCTGAAGAATCCGCCGATCCTGCTGTTCGACGAAGCGACGTCCGCGCTCGATTCGCGCTCCGAGCGCGCAATCCAGCATGAGCTCGACCTGATCGCGCGCGAACGCACGACGCTGATCATCGCGCACCGGCTATCGACGGTCGTGCACGCGCAGCAGATCATCGTGATGGACAGGGGGCGCATCGTCGAGCGTGGCACGCACGCGGAGCTATTGCGCGCGAACGGCCTGTTCGCGCAGATGTGGGCGCTGCAGCAGCGTGCCGCGCAGACTACGGACGCGGTGGAAAGGGCGGAAGCGGTCGGGGCCGGCGAGAGCGCGGCGAAGTAAAGTTCAGCGCGCCCGCAGCAGCCGATCGAGCGCTTCCAGCTGCGCCTGCGTGCCGACGTTCTCCCACACGCCTTCGTACAGCTCGCCGCTCGCGAGCCCACGCGCGATCGTCGCGCGGTAATACGGGCTCAGCGCGCGCCGCGTGCCGCGCGGCAGATCGCGGAACATGCGGGTGTCATACAGCCCGAAACTGCCGAACGTGAGGCGCGGCTGCGTGTCGAGCGACAGCACGCCGTCGACGAGACCAAAGTCGCCATTCGGGTGAAACGGCGGATTCGGCACCATCACCAGATGCATGCCGGGCTCCGGCAGCGCCTGCAGCGCGCCGGCGTGCGCGTGCAGTCCGGCGTAGTCGTAATCGGTGTACACGTCGCCGGCCACCGCGACGAATACGTGATCCGTGCCGTCGTCGGTCAGTAGCGGCAGCGCCTGCGCGATGCCGCCCGCGGTCTCCAGCGCTTCGTGCTCGGGCGAATAGCGCAGTTCGACCTGCCAGCGCGAACCGTCGCCGAGCGCGGCTTCGAGCTGCGCGCCGAGCCACGCATGATTGATTACGATGCTACGGATGCCGGCCCGCGCGAGCCGTTCGATCTGCCACACGATCAACGGCTTGCCGCCCACTTCGAGCAAGGGCTTCGGGCACGCGTCGGTCAACGGACGCATGCGCTCGCCGCGACCCGCGGCGAAAATCATCGCTTTCTTCACGGACATCGTCATCGGTCAGAAGGTATAGCCGATTTCCTGCGCGCGGCCTTCGAGGTCGTCGAGCAGCTTCGCGAACCCGCGCAGCGGCGCGTAACGCTCGGCCACCTTGCGCGCATAGCCGATGAAGCGCGGCAGGTCTTTCATGTAATGCGCCTTGCCGTCGCGGTAGTTGATGCGGCAGAAGAGGCCCAGCACCTTGATGTGCCGCTGCAGGCCCATCCATTCGAGCTGGCGGTAGAACTCGCCGAAATCGGCATCAACCGGCAGGCCGGCTTTTTTCGCGCGCTCCCAGTAGTACACGAAGCAGTCGAGCTCGAACTCCTCGTCCCAGCTGAGGAACGCATCGCGCAGCAGCGACACGACGTCGTACGTGATCGGCCCGTACACCGCGTCCTGGAAGTCGAGTACGCCGGGGTTCGGCTCGGCGATCATCAGATTGCGCGGCATGAAATCGCGCAGCATGAAGCCTTGCGGCTGTGCGCGCGCGCTCGCGATCAAGAGCGCGAACGTGCGATCGAGCTGCGCGCGCGTTGCGGCATCGACTTCACGGCAAAGGTGCCGGCCGATGAACCACTCGGGCATCAGTTCCATTTCGCGATGCAGGAACGCTTCGTCGAACGGCGGCAGCACGTCTTCGCGCGAGCCGAGCTGCCAGCGGATCAGCGCGTCGAGCGCGTCGCGCATCAGCGTGCGGGCCGCGCGGGTGTCCCCCGCGGCCTGCGCGTCGGTCAGCGCGCCGAGGTAGGACGCGGTGCCGAGATCGGTGACGAGCATGAAGCCCGCGTCGAAGTCGACCTCGAGCACGCGCGGCACGTGCACGCCGGCGGCGTCGAGCAATTGCGCGATCTGCGCGAATTCGCGGCATTTTTCGGGCGGCGGCGCGTCGACGGCGATTAGCGTGGCGCCGCCGTTGCCTTGCGGCGCCTTACCGGCGAGCCGGAAATAACGGCGGAAACTGGCGTCGGACGAGGCCGGAACGATCGTGTCGAGCTCCAGCGCATGACGCGCCGCGTGGCCTTGCAGCCAGGCCTTGAGCAGGGAGAGGCGGGTGTCGGTGAAGTCTTGAGTGGAAGGCAGCGTCATGAAAAGCGGCGGCAAATTCTTGGGGACAACGTCTTGCCATATAATACCCCACGACTTTTTTGACGCGACTCACACGCCAGCTTTCGCGTGCTCCGTTTTACCGCCCGCCTTATCACTCGGCAATTGGGAATCCAGACGTGCAGCCGACTCTCACGGTCGCGGTGTGCAGGCGGTGGATCGTGATGACGGAAGCTTGCACACGGGTCGACTCGCCAAACGATACATGCCGCCCAGACAGCTTTCCGATACCACTCCTTCCTGTGCAGTAGTGCCGCGCAAAAGGCGGCTCGTCGCGGCGCTCGTCGCCGTTCCGGGCCTGATGCCCGCGCTTGCGCACGCCCAGCTGGTGGGGGAAGCTGCGCAACCGCAAGCGGTCTACCCGCCGTGGGGCATGCAGCTCGCGCCGCAGCTCGAGGAGCATCCGCTGCAAACGGGCCAGCGACCGGCCACCTTCGTGCTCGGCGACCACGCGAGCGGCACGATCGACCAGGACCTGGCTGCCAAGGGCTCGGCCGAAGTGCGCCACAACACGTCCGTGATCAAGGCCGACGACCTGCACTACGATCAGGACACGGACATGGCCGATGCGTACGGCAATGTCCACGTGATCAATACCGGCAATACCTTCATCGGGCCCGAAGCGCATCTGCGCGTCGATTCGACCGAAGGCTTCATGACCGCGCCGAAGTATCACTTCACGTTGACGGGCGGCTCGGGCAGCGCGCAGCGCGTCGACCTGCTCGACGCCGAGCGCTCGGTGTTCACGAAGGCCACCTACACCGCGTGCGCGTGCACGGACGATCCGGCCTGGTACATCAAGGGCAGCGAGTTCGATTTCGACACCGGCGCCGACGAAGGCGTCGCCTACAACAGCGTGCTGTTCTTCCAGGGCGTGCCGGTGTTCGCTTCGCCGTGGCTGTCGTTCCCGCTGTCGGGCGAGCGGCGCAGCGGCCTGTTGCCGCCCACGTTCTCGCTCAGCTCGTCGAACGGCTTCGAGCTGTCGGTGCCGTATTACTTCAACATCGCGCCGAATCGCGATCTGACGGTCACGCCGCGTGTGATCTCGAAGCGCGGTGTGCAGTTGCAGAGCACGTTCCGCTATCTGTCGCCGACGTATTCCGGTTCGATCACCGGTGAATTTCTGCCTGACGATCGCCTGACGAAGACCAACCGCTACGCGCTGTACATCCAGCACAACCAGAATTTCGGTAACGGCTTCGGCGGCTACATCTACTACAACAAGGTCTCGGACAACACCTATCCGCAAGACCTGTCGTCGTCGGTCAACCAGTTCATGAACGGCCTCCAGCTCCTGTATCAGCAGGAAGCCGGGGTGACCTACAACAACGGGCCGTGGTCCGTGCTCGCGCGCGAGCAGCACTGGCAGACGCTGCAGGAGTCGGTCGCGCCGTACGGCCGCGAGCCGCAGTTGAACGTGAAGTACGCGAAGTACAACGTCGGCGGCTTCGACTTCGGCGCCGAAGCCGACTACACGAACTTCCGCATCACCACTGCGGACCTGACCGAAGGCCAGCGGGTGCTGTTCAACCCGTATGTGTCCTATTCGGTGGTGGGGCCGGGCTACTTCGTCACGCCGAAGGTGCAGTGGCACTTCGCGTCGTACAACCTGAACAACATCGGCACCGATCTGAACGGGGTGCCGAACGCGCAGAAGAATTTCACCGAGTCGATCCCGACCTTCACGTTCGACACGGGGCTGACGTTCGAGCGCTCGGTGCGCCTGTTCGGCCAGGATTTCATCCAGACGCTGGAGCCGAGGCTGTACTACGTCTACACGCCGTACCGCAACCAGAACAACGCGCCGCTGTTCGATACCGCCGAGTCCGACTTCGGCCTCGCGGAAATCTTCACGCCGAACACGTTCGTCGGTAACGACCGGATCGCCGACGCGAACCGCCTGACAGCGGGTCTCACCACGCGCTTCATCAACCCGGCCACCGGCGACGAACGCGCGCGCTTCGTGATCGCGCAGCAGTACTATTTCCGGGATCAGCGTGTCACGTTGCAGCCTTCGCAGACGAGCGCGCAGGCCACGCACTCGGACCTGATCGCGGGTGCGTCGATCAAGCTGGGCGCCGGTTTCGCTTCGGAAACGGCGTTCCAATATAATGCGGACAATAACCAGCTCACGAAGACGAGCGTCGGCTTCGGGTTCAGTCCGGAGACCGGCAAGGTCCTCAACGTGGCGTACCGCTACACCCGCGCCAACACCACGCTCGACAACCAGCCGATCAATCAGGTGCTGATTTCGGGCCAATGGCCGCTGTCGCATCGGATGTACGGTGTCGGCCGGTTCAACTACGACCTCGGTGGTCACCGTATCGTCGACGGCCTCGTCGGCCTGCAATACGACGCGGATTGCTGGACGCTCGGCGCCGGCATCCAGCGCTATGCGAACGGCCTGAACTCGTCGGGACAGAATCAGTCGAGCACGCGGTTTCTGGCGCAGTTGACGTTCAAGGGCTTGTCGAGCGTCGACAATGGGCTGATGACCGCGTTCCGCACCAGTGTGGCCGGCTACACGCCGTTGCCGCCGCCGCCACCGCCGGAGTCGCGGTTCACCAACTACGAATGACGGTCGCCCGGTCATTCACGGCTTGCGAAAAGACGGGCGAAGCGCCCGACATCATTGGAGTATCTGTGGCAATCATGAAACAGCTTCGCTTGGCAATACTCGCGGCGGGTCTCGTCGCCGCGGCGTCCTTCGTTCCAGTCGCGTCGGTACAGGCGCAGGCATTGGGCGGCAATAGCGGCCAGACGGTCGACACCATCGCCGCGGTGGTCAACAACGGTGTCATCACGCAGCGCGAGCTTGACGAGCGGGTCGGTCTGATCGCGCACCGGCTGAACCAGCAGAACGCTCCGGTGCCGCCGACGGATCAGTTGCGCCAGCAGGTGCTCACGCAGATGGTGCTCGAGCGCATCCAGCTGCAGAAGGCCAAGGAAGACGGCATCAACATCGACGACGCAGCCGTGCAGCGCACGCTCGAGCGTCTCGCGCAGGCGAACAACATGCCGCTCGCAATGTACCGCGCGCGCATCGAGGCGCAAGGCGTGCCCTGGGCCACCTTCTCGAACGACGCGCGCACCGAGCTGACGCTGTCGCGTCTGCGCGAGAAGGAAGTGGACAGCAAGATCACGGTGACGGACGCCGAGGTCGCGAACTACATCGCCAGCCAGCGCGGCCCGGGCGCCGGCCAGACGAGCGACCTGCACATGCAGCACATTTTCGTGAGTGCGCCGCTGAACGCGCCGGAGACCGACATCGAGGCGGCGCAGAAGAAGGCCCAGGGGCTGCTTGCCGAAGCGAAGGGCGGGGCGGATTTCGGAAAGCTAGCGAAGGCCAATTCGCAAGCGCCCGACGCGTCGCAGAACAGCGGCGATCTCGGCTTCCTCGCACCGTCGAAGCTGCCGCCCGAGTTCGTAAAGGCCGCGGCGGCACTGCGTCCGGGTGAGATCAATCCGGATCTGATCCGCACCAACGACGGCTTCGAAATCGTGCGTCTGGTTGAGCGCCGTGCCGGCCAAGGCAGCAGCGCGGATGCGCCGAAGCTCGTGCAGACGCACGTGCGCCACATTCTGCTGCGCGTCGGCGACGGCCAGTCCGAACCGCAGGCACGCCAGAAGCTGATCGACATCCGCAATCAGATCGCCGCGGGCGGCGACTTCGCGAAGTTCGCGCACACCTACTCGCAGGACGGCTCGTCGTCGCAAGGCGGCGACCTCGGCTGGATCAGCCCGGGCGAGACGGTGCCCGAGTTCGAGCGCGCGATGAACGCGCTGCAGGACGGTCAGATCAGCGAGCCGGTGCGCAGCGAATACGGTTACCACCTGATTCAGGTGCTCGGCCGCCGCGATGCGGAAGGCTCGATTGCGCAGCAGATGGATCTCGCGCGTCAGGCCATCGGCCAGCGCAAGGCGGAACAGGCGTACGCCGACTGGCTGCGCGAGTTGCGCGATACCGCGTACGTCGAAGTGAAGCCGACCACGGCGAACGTGCAGTAACGGAGTCCATGCCATGACGAGCACCGCTCAGCCCACCCACCGCCCGCTGCAGATCGCGATCACGACCGGCGAGCCCGCCGGCGTCGGTCCCGAACTGACCGCGCAGGCGCTGGCGGGTGCGGCGGCGCACTGGCCTCACGCGCAGTTTACCGTGCTCGGCGATGCGCAATTGCTCGTTGAGCGGGCGCGCGCGGTCGGTGTCGATTGGGCCGCGCTACTAGCGCAGGGCCCGCGCGTGCGGCTCGAACCTCACCCGCTCGGCGCACCCGCGCAGGCAGGCAAGCTCGACGCCGCGAACGGCCGCTATGTGCTCGGCCTGCTCGACGCGGCGATCGACGGCGCGGTAGCCGGCAAGTTCGACGCGATCGTCACCGCGCCGCTGCAAAAAAGCACGATCAACGACGCCGGTGTGCCGTTCACCGGCCACACCGAATATCTGGCCGAGCGCACCCATACGCCGCGCGTCGTGATGATGCTCGCGGGCACCGGCAAGCGGCCGCTGCGCGTCGCGCTCGCGACCACGCATCTGCCGTTGAAGGACGTGTCGGCGGCCTTGACGATCGAAAGCCTCGTCGCGACGCTGCGCATCATCGATCACGACCTGCGTCATCACTTCGGTTTGCCCGCGCCGCGCATTCTCGTGACGGGGCTCAATCCGCACGCGGGCGAAAACGGCTACCTGGGCCGCGAGGAAATCGACGTGATCACGCCGGCGTTGCAGCAGGTGAACGGCGAGGGCATCGACGCGCGCGGTCCGTATCCGGCCGACACGCTGTTTCAGCCGCGTTATCTCGACGAAGCCGACTGCGTGCTCGCGATGTTCCACGACCAGGGCCTGCCGGTGCTGAAATTCGCGACGTTCGGCGAAGGAATCAACGTGACGCTCGGCCTGCCGATCATCCGCACCTCGGTCGATCACGGCACCGCGCTCGATCTGGCCGGCACCGGCCGCGCCGACGCGGGCAGCCTGATGGCCGCGATCGACACGGCTGTTTCGATGGCGCAGCATCGTCGCGCGGGCTGACGCACAGGTGACCTGAGCGGTTGCGGTGCGCGTGACGCGCCGCGTGGCGTCGTATTTCCACCGTGACGTCTTTCATTCTCAAGCAGTTTTCTTTCTAGCGTTTCTCCGATGTCCACCAGCAGACAGCAAGGCCGGCACCAGGGCCATCTCGCGCGCAAGCGTTTCGGTCAGAACTTTCTGGTCGACATGGGCGTGATCGATTCGATCGTCGACGTGATCCGGCCGCAGCGCGGCGAGCGCATGGTCGAGATCGGTCCGGGCCTCGGCGCGCTGACCGAACCGCTGATCGAGCGGCTCGCGACGCCCGAGTCGCCGCTGCACGCGGTCGAACTCGACCGCGACCTGATCGGCCGTCTGAAGACGAAGTTCGGCGATCTGCTCGAACTCCATTCGGGCGACGCGCTCGAGTTCGACTTCGGCTCGCTCGCGGCACCGGGCGACAAGGCGTCGCTGCGCATCGTCGGTAATCTGCCGTACAACATTTCGAGCCCGCTGCTGTTTCATCTGGCGACCTTCGCAGACCGCGTGATCGATCAGCACTTCATGCTGCAGAACGAGGTCGTCGAGCGGATGGTCGCCGAGCCGGGTACGAAAGCGTTCAGTCGCCTGTCGGTGATGCTGCAATACCGCTACGTGATCGACAAGCAGCTCGACGTGCCGCCCGAGTCGTTCCAGCCGCCGCCGAAGGTCGATTCGGCGATCGTGCGGATGATCCCGTACGAGCGGCACGAAATGCCGGTAGTCGATGAAAACGTGCTCGGCGAGGTGGTGACGGCGGCGTTCTCGCAGCGTCGCAAGATGCTGCGCAACACGCTTGCCGCGCTGCGCGATACCGTCGATTTCGACGCGCTCGGCTTCGACCTGCAACGCCGCGCGGAGGACGTGCCGGTTGCCGAATACGTGAGCGTGGCGCAGGCGGTGGCGGCGCGCTCGGCCGCTGCGCCGGAGTAGTCTCAACGTTTGACGACGACGGCGCGCCGCCGTCGAGCCGCTTATCGTTTCGCCGGCGCGTTGACGAGCGCGATGCCGGTCAGCACCAGCAGCGCGGCGATCAGAAAGCGCGCGCTGAACGACTCGCCGAGCAGCAGCACGCCGAAGGTCACGCCGAACATCGGCGTCAAAAACGAAAACACCGACAGCCGCGATGCGATGTAACGCGTCAACAGCCAGAACCACAACAGATAGCTGACGAACGCGACGATCACGGCCTGATACGCGAGACTCGCGAACGCGAGCGGCGTCACGCTTTCCACGCGCACATCACCGAGCGTGAGCGCCAGCGCGAGCAGCACCGCCGCCGACACCGTCAACTGATAGAACAGCGTCTTGCTTGCGCTCGTCTGCGCGAGCCGCGAGCCGCGCACGACCACCGTGGTCGCGGCCCACGCGATGCCGGCGAGCACGCCGAGCGCATCGCCGGCCGCGCCCACGAGCGTCGAGCCGTGGGCTACGCTTGCAGCCGCGCCGGCGTTCGGGTGCAGGAAGCCGTCGGCGAACGCGAGCGCTATCCCCGCGAACGCGACGCCGATGCCTAGCCACTGGATGCGCCGCATGCGTTCGCCATCGACGAACCAGTGCAGGCCGAGTGCAGTGAAACACGGCGCCGTGTACAGAAAGACCGCCATGCGCGACGCACTCGTCAGCGTCAGGCCGAAAAAGATGCAAACGAACTCGGCCGCGAACAGCACCCCTGCGAGCAGACCCGCACCGAGCGTGCCGTCGTCACGAAAGAGCGGCGTGCCGCGCGAGCGCGCCCATGCCCACACGAGCAGTGCCGCGATCGTCGAGCGCAGCCCCGCTTGAAAGACCGGCGGCACAGCCGCATTGGTGGTCTTGATCGCGACTTGCTGTAGCCCCCAGATTGCGCATAGGCCGATCATCAACAGGATCGCGAAGCTATCCGGGGCGCGGCGCGCGGGCAAGGCGGTGGTCGTGCTCATCGTGAATAGTCGGCTTTATTTTTGATAGTGCCGGCGCGAGACAGGATTGCCGGGCGAATACGCCCGGCAGCGCATCCCCGGGCACAACGTGAAGCCGGGCTTTATGGTCGTTCTGGCGCCTCGCCCGAATCTGGGCAGCGGGCGCAGGCGTTTCGGGAAGTGCCCAGCGTGAACGGTTGAACTCGAGTTAGTCGACTCGTCCCTTCTTCTGTATCAGCTCGATTTTGTAGCCGTCCGGATCGGCAACGAAGGCGATGACCGTCGTGCCGTGTTTCATAGGTCCCGCTTCGCGCGTAACGACGCCGCCGCGTTTCTTCACCTGTTCGCACGCCGCATAGGCGTCGTCGACTTCAAGGGCGATGTGACCGTAGCCGGTTCCGAGGTCGTACTTGCTCGTGTCCCAGTTGTAGGTCAGTTCGATCGCTGCGCCTTCGGATTCGTCCTCGTATCCGACGAATGCGAGGGTGAACTTCCCGTCCGGGTAGTCGTTCTTTCGAAGCAGGCGCATGCCGAGAACTTCGGTGTAGAAACGGATCGAGGCGTCCAGATCACCGACTCGAAGCATGGTATGCAGGATTCGCATGAGTCCTCCTTTGACAGTTTGTCGATCAATGCATTGACCTGCGGGAATTGTAAATGATTGCCTGATAGGGCGAAGCGGCGTGGGGCCAGCCCGGACTGGATGCGCCTCATGGAATCCGCTCGGACCTATTCCAACAAAAAGGTGTGGGCAATTAGGGTTTGTGTCCAGTTGCGGGTCCGATATTAGTGTCCAACACTCAGTATCAATCCGGTTCCTCAGATAGCAGTCTGATATATCGGACAATCGATGCGTGAGCCGGCGAATATTCATGCATGCCGAAAGGCGCCGAAGCCGGTACGTCTGCCCCGGAACCCTCTTCTCCGCATAGGACCCTGCCCATGAAGCTTGCCAATCGAGGCGCCAGAGCCGCCTTCCTGTTCACTGTTGCTGGATTGCTCGCCATCACTGGCTGCACCAAGGTGGCCACGCCGGAGCAGGGCGCGGCGGCAGCTCCGTCGACGCTTCAGGGCGTGTTGCAGCGAGGCACGCTGCGCGTCGGGGACTGCCTTACGTTCGCGCCGTTCGGGTTCTATAACAAAGACGGCCAACCGGACGGCTATGACGTGGACCTCGCGAAGGAACTCGCGAAGCAGATGGGCGTGAAGCTCGAGGTCGTGAATACGACGAGCGCGAACCGGATTCCGAATCTGCAGACCAGCAAGGTGGACGTCGTATTCTGCAACTTCACGCGCAATCTGGAGCGCGCAAAAGTGATCGAATTCACGACGCCCTACGTGGTTGCCAGCGAAGCACTGCTGGTCAAGAAAAGTAGCGGCATTCAGTCGATCAAGGACATGGGCGGTCGCACGATCGCGACGGTCAAGGGCTCGACCAATGGCGATGAAGTGCGCTCGCTGAATATCCCCGTCAAGATCCAGGAATACGACAGCTCGCAGGCCGCGATACTTGCCGTCAAGCAGGGGCAGGCCGACGCGATGATCGAGGACAACAACTTCCTCGCGTATCAGGCCAAGCTCGATCCTGAACTTGCCGTCACGAACGAGGCGCTGGTGCCGCTCGAATACAACGCGTTCGGCGTCAAGGCCGGTGATCAGGAATGGCTCAACTATCTGAATCTGTTCCTCTTCAACGTCAATGCGTCGAAGCTCAACGCGCAGCTCTACAACAAGTGGTTCGGCACCGATCCGCGCTATCCGCTCAATCCGCAGTTCTGAAGCGCGGCAGTGAAACCCGTACGATGGGGAGCATGAGATGAGTTACGAGTGGCTGACTTTGTGGGGCTACGTGCCCGAGTTTTTGAGCGCGAGCTGGCTGACGTTGCAGGTGACCGTGCTCGCCTTCGTACTTGCGCTAGTCCTGGGTTTGTTGACCGCGCTTGCCGGCGCTTCTCCGCTCGCGCTGCTTCGGTGGATCGCCCGTGGCTACGTTGAAATCATCCGCAATACGCCTGTCCTCCTGCAGATTTTCATCGTGTTCTTCGGTCTGCCGTCGGCGGGTATTTCGCTCGACGCATACTGGGCGGGCGTCATTGCGCTCGGCCTCAACGTCGGTGCTTACCTGTCGGAAGTGTTCCGCGCCG
This sequence comes from Paraburkholderia sp. BR13444, assembly GCF_040948755.1. NCBI lineage: Bacteria > Pseudomonadati > Pseudomonadota > Betaproteobacteria > Burkholderiales > Burkholderiaceae > Paraburkholderia > Paraburkholderia sp. BR13444. The sequence continues at coordinate 301,532 of NZ_JBFPKM010000008.1, forward strand.
GCATACAGTCGGTGCCGCGCAGCCAACTCGAGGCTGCCGGCATTCTCGGCCTCGAACGCGCGCAGATCTTCGTCGAGGTCGTCTTGCCGCAGGCGACGCGCGCGGTCTATCCGGCCATCGTCAACTACCTGATCCAGTTGCTGCTCGGCACGTCGCTGCTGTCCGCCATTGCATTGCCGGAGTTGACCGGCACGGCGACCGTGATCAACTCGCGAACGCTTCTCTACCTTCAGACGTTCAGCGTGACGCTTGTCGCGTATCTCGTGCTCAGTAACGTACTGTCCTGGCTTGCGGGCCAGCTCGGCGCGCGGATCTTTCATCCTCCCCTCGCCATGCCGGCGCGCAGCGGTTTCGGGACAGGCTTGATGCGCCGGACGAAGCGGGCCTGATTCCCGGATTGGAGTTGGATCATGTCAGTCGAATTGCTGAAAACCAGTCTATCGATCCTGCTGCAGGGTCTGGTGACGACGCTGTTGCTCTCCATCGCGTCCATCGTGGGCAGCACGTTGATCGGCTTGTTCGCCGCGGTCTTGCGATCGTTCGGCCCGTGGGGCACCGACCGCATCGCGAGACTCTATACGGAGCTGTTTCGCGGCACGCCGGTGCTCATCACGCTGATGATGATCTATTTCGGCGTGTCGTACTTCGGTTATGCGATCGACGTGTTCGCAGCCGGCGTGATTGGCTTGAGCGTCTATCAGGGCGCCTATATCGCCGAAATTTTCCGCTCAGGGATCGAAGCAGTACCCAAAGGTCAATGGGAGGTATCGCAGATCCTCGGCCTCACGCGGGCTCAGGCGTTCTCGTTCGTCGTGCTGCCTCAGACCGGAAAGATCGTGTTGCCGCCTCTCGTCGGACAGTATCTGTCGCTCATCAAGGACACGTCGATCGTCAGCATGATCGGCATGTCCGAGTTGATGCACGGTGGCCAGGCGATCGTCGACCGGATCGGCAAGCCGGTGGAAATCTATGGACTCGTCGCACTCATTTACTTCGCCGTGTGCTTCCCGCTTTCGCAATGGGTGCGCCACCATGACCGCAGGAGATTGTCGTGAGTAACCAAAGCCAAACCAGGCCGATCATTTCACTGACGGGCGTCAGCAAAGCATTCGGTTCGACGAGAGTGTTGAACGAAATCAATCTCGAGGTCCGCTCGGGTGAAGTGCTGGTGCTGATCGGCGCGTCCGGCTCGGGCAAGAGCACGGTCCTGCGAATCATGGCGGGATTGGAGACCACCGATTCCGGCGAGGTCTGGGTCAACGAGGTGCCCTTGCATGATCCGCGTCGAGCACGGGAGATTCGTGGCCACGTCGGCATGGTCTTCCAGCAGTTCAATCTGTTTCCTCACAAGACCGCGCTCGGCAATGTCACGCTCGCGCTGATCAAGGCGCGCCGCATGAGTCCGGCCGACGCGCGCAAGCGCGCGATGGAGACACTCGATCGCGTCGGGCTCGCGGACCGCGCGGAACACTATCCCAGCCAGCTTTCGGGCGGTCAGCAGCAACGCGTGGCGATTGCGCGCGCGCTCGCGGTCGAGCCCGGCATCATGTTTTTCGACGAGGCGACGTCCGCGCTCGACCCGGAGCTGGTCGGCGAGGTCACCGAGGTGATGCGCGGGCTCGCGCGCGACGGCATGACGATGGTCGTCGTCACGCATGAAATGGGCTTTGCCCGCAAGACCGCCGACCGCGTCGTCTTCATGGACAAGGGCGTCATCGCGGAGCAGGGCGATCCGGAGCAGATCTTCGTCAATCCCTCGAACGAACGCACCCGGCAGTTTCTGCATCGAGTTCTCGACCATTGACGGTCGGATCAACGCATTACGGAGTGAATGCATGGCTGTTACAGAGTCGCCTCGGGCGAGAGGCGTGGACCGCGTGATCGCGATCTTCCGGCAATTGCATATCGCCCAACGCCCGCTGACGATGCGCGAACTGATCGAGGCAACCGGTGCGCCGCGTTCGAGCATTTACGAGCTGGTCGCGATTCTCACGGAGGTGGGCTGGCTCGAGACGGCCGCAGATGGCAGCGTGTTCTTTGGGCGCGAGATGCACTACTACGGGTCCGACTATGCCACGCACAATGATCTGATCAGCCGTGCGCATCAATCCATCCTGGGACTGGTGAGGAAGTACGACGAGACCACGCAGCTGTGCATGCTGGAAGGCAACAAGTACACGGTCGTGTTGTCCGAGCACAGTGCGCGACCCTTCAACATCAGTTCGGACATCGGCGTGAGAGTGCCGATACCCTGGACCGCTACCGGACGTCTGCTGCTGGGTCACCTGAGCGCCGACGAGATTCGCGCGCTGATTCCGGCGGAAGATTTCATCCTCGACAATGGGGCGAGCATCGAATTCGACGCATTCCTGAAGGACGTGCAGGCCGCAAAAGAACGAGGCTACTGCTGCACCGAAGGACTTTCGAACGCGTTCAGGCTGTGTATGGCAGCGCCGATTCGCGATCGTGCGGGACTGCCGATTGCAGCGCTGTGTTTCATGACTGGCCGTGACACGAGCCCGGACAGGCGCGGCGTGATGCTCGACGATCTGTTGCAGTCCGCGAAAGCGCTGTCGCAGAGATAGCGCCCGGCCTCAAAGCGTCGGCAACAACTCCGGCGGATGCGACTTCAGTGTCTGCCGCGCCTCGCGGAATTCCGGAAAAATCGATTCGACCGTCTGCCAGAAGCGCGGACTGTGATTCATCTCGCGCAGATGCGCCAACTCATGGGCGACGACGTAATCGATGATGGACAGCGGAAAGTGGATGAGCCGCCAGTTCAGGCGGATCTTGCCGTCGCTCGAACAACTGCCCCAGCGCGTCGCCGCCGAAGACAGCGCATACGAGCGATAGTTGACGCCGAGCATCTGCGCGTAGATCTCGAGACGTTCGCCGAACAGCCGCTTCGCTTCGCCTTGCAGCCAGCCCTGCACGCGATCCTTGATCTGCTGCGGATCGGCTTGCAACGGCAACGGCAATTGCAGCGCGCCGTGCTCGGCGCTGAACGCGAGCATGCCTTGCGGCGCGCCGAGCGTCACCCGCACCGGCTGACCGAGGTAGGGCACTTCGGCGCCATCTTTCCAATCGATCTTCGGCAGCGCACGCTGTTCGACGCGCGTTTGCCATTCGATCAGCTTCGTAAAAATCCAGCGCTGCTTTTCGGTGATCGCGGTTTCGATATCGGCGAGCGTGACCCAACGCGGCGCGGTGATCGTGAGGCCGGTGCTGTCGATCGCAAAGCCGATCGAGCGGCGCGCGGAGCGCTTGAGCGCGTAATGCAGCGTGCGTGAACCGATGGTGAGGCTGCGCAGCTTGCTGCCATCCGGCGCGAGCGGCGCGACGGGCGGCCTGGCCGGCGCTGTGCCGGATGAACCCGGCGTGGAAGGTGAAGGGGTCGACGACGTCGACCCCGGCTCGGCGAAGAGCGGGAGATCGAGCTGCCGGTTTTCGAGCGCCGCGGCGGGCTGCGGCGTGGGAGACTTCTGCATCGGCTTCGCTTCGCGCAATACGCCCGCGGGCTTCGAGGGCGTGGCGCGTCAGATGGGAGCGGCGGCGGAGTCGTTAGCCGCCGCGCTGTAGGCAGTCGGATCGATGCGGCGCATTTCTGCTTCGATCCACTGTTCGACGCGCGTGTTCACTTCGTCGGGCGTGAGCCCCGTCGTTTCGATCGGCTTGCCAATCGACACCGTGACTATACCCGGATATTTCGTAAACGAGTTGCGCGGCCACACGCGACCCGCATTGTGTGCGATCGGTACGACCGGCGCGCCGGTCGCGATCGCGAAGCGCGCGCCGCCGGTCTTGTACTTGCCCTGCTTGCCGGTCGGCGTGCGTGTGCCTTCCGGAAACATGATGACCCATGCGCCTTCGGCCATGCGCGCCTTGCCCTGGTTCGTGACCGATTCGAACGCGTACTTGCCTTCCTTGCGGTTGATGTGAACCATCTTCAGCATGCCGAGCGCCCAGCCGAAGAACGGCACATACAACAGCTCGCGCTTGAACACGTAGCACAGCGGTCGCGGCATGATCGCCGGAAACGCGATTGTTTCCCACGCCGACTGATGCTTGGACAGCAGCACGGCCGGGCCGTTGGGCAGGTTCTCGAAGCCTTCGATGCGGTAGCGAATGCCGTTCAGGTAGCGCACCGCCCACAGCGTCAGGCGACACCAGCCGGCCGCCATCCAGTAACGGTTTTCCGCGCGCAGGAACGGAAACGCGATGATGCACGCGGTCGCGTACGGCACCGTGACCACAACGAAATAAATCAGCAGCAGCAGGGAACGGATAAAGCGCATCGGCGTGGTCGGTGAGGGTTGGGAGCGCGCGGTGCGCGTTTATTCCTGCGCGTCGGCGAGAAAGTCGAGGGCGAACGCGCGCAGGTCGTCGTGCACGATCGTGCCTTCGGGCAGGCCGCCCGCGGCGAGGGTCTTGCGGCCCTTGCCGGTCAGCACGAGGTGGATCGGGTGACCGAGCGCCGCGCCCGCTTGCAGATCGCGCAGCGAATCGCCGACGGTCGGCGTATGCGCCGGATCGACCTCGAAACGCTCGGCGATCATCTTCAGCATGCCGGGCTTCGGCTTGCGGCATTCGCAGTGATCTTCCGCCGTATGCGGGCAAAAGAACACCGCTTCGATGCGGGCGCCGACTGCGGCCGCCATCCGATGCATCTTCAGATGCATCGCGTTCAACGCGTCCATGTCGAACAGACCGCGGCCGATGCCCGACTGGTTCGTCGCGATCGCGACGCGATAGCCTGCCTGGTTCAGACGTGCGATCGCTTCCAGCGCGCCGGGCAGCGCAACCCATTCGTCCGGCGACTTGATGAACGCGTCGGAGTCGACGTTGATCACGCCGTCGCGGTCGAGGATCACCACTTTCTTGATCGGCATGGCGCGGTGCTCAGGCGGCGAGTCGGGAAATATCGGCGACGCAGTTCATCTGCTGATGCAGCGCGCCGAGCAGAGCCAGACGGTTCGCGCGCAACGCCGGGTCTTCCGCGTTGACCATCACGTCGTTGAAGAACGTGTCGACCGGCTCGCGCAGCGCGGCCAGTGCCGTCAGCGCACCGGTGTAGTCGCGCACGGCCAGTTGCGATTGCACGCGCGGCGTCACCTGTTCGAGCTGCTCGTTGAGCGCCTTCTCCGCTGCTTCGGTGAGCAAGCCGGGCTGCACGCCGCCGTTCGTCACGCCTTCCGACTTCTTCAGGATGTTCGAGATCCGCTTGTTGGCCGCCGCCAGCGACGCCGCTTCGGCCAGCGACGCAAATTCGCGCACCGCGTCGAGGCGCGCGACGATGTCGTCGAGCCGCGTCGGATTCAGCGCGAGCACCGCGTCGATTTCGCCGGCCGCGTAGCCGCGTTCGCGCAGCAGCCCGCGCAGGCGGTCCATGCTGAACTCATAGATCGCTTCGGTGGAATCGGCGACGTTCGGCATGCCGGCGAATTGTGCATAAGCGATGCGCAGCAGATCGACGAAGTCGACGTTCAACTGCTTCTCGATCAGGATGCGCAGCACGCCGAGCGCATGACGGCGCAGCGCGAACGGGTCTTTTTCGCCGGTGGGCTGCAGGCCGATGCCCCAGATGCCGACCAGCGTTTCGAGCTTGTCGGCGAGCGCGACGACGGTGCCGGTCGCGGTGGTTGGCAACGCGTCGCCCGAGAAGCGCGGCTGGTAGTGTTCCGAGCATGCGAGCGCGACTTCTTCCGCCTCGCCATCGTGGCGCGCGTAGTACGTGCCCATCGTGCCTTGCAGCTCGGGGAATTCACCGACCATGTCGGTGATCAGGTCGGCCTTCGCGAGGCGCGCGGCGCGAGTCGCGCGCGCGACGTCGGCGCCGGTCATTGCGGCGATAGCGCCGGCCAGCCCTTCGAGCCGCTCCACGCGTTGCAGCGCCGAGCCGAGCTTGTTGTGATAAACGACGTTCGCGAGCAGCGGCACGCGATCCACGAGCGGCTTCTTCATGTCCTGCGTGAAGAAGAACTTCGCGTCGGCGAGACGCGGACGCACCACGCGCTCATTGCCTTCGACGATCTCGACCGGCGTCGCCGTCTCGATGTTCGACACGATCAGGAAGCGCGAGCGCAGCTTGCCGTTCGCATCGGTCAGCGCGAAGTATTTCTGGTTGGTCTGCATCGTCAGGATCAGGCATTCCTGCGGTACCTGCAGGAATTCGTCCTCGAAGCGGCACTCATAGACGACCGGCCATTCGACCAGCGACGTCACTTCGTCGAGCAGCGCCTCGGGCATCACGACCTTGTCTTCGCCGGCATGCGCGAGCAGTTGCGAGCGGATCGCTTCCTTGCGCCTGGCGAAGCTCGCGATCACGCGGCCCCGGTGTTCGAGCGTTTCCGCATAGGCCTGCGCGTGCTGGATCTGCACGAAGCCTTCGGACAGGAAGCGGTGGCCGAGGGTGGTATCGTCGGCGTCGATGCCGAGCGCGCTGATCGGCACGATTTCTTCGCCATGCAGCGCGGTTAGACGATGCACCGGGCGCACGAACTGCACGCTCGACCCGTCCGGGCGCTGATACGTCATCACCTTCGGAATCGGCAGCTTTCCGAGCGTTTCGTCGAGCGCGGCTTGCAGGCCGTCGGCGAGCGTCGCGCCCGGCGCGGCGTAGCGCAGGAAGAACGCTTCGGCTTTACCGTCCTGGGCGCGTTCGAGGTCGTTCACCGTGAAGTCGGGGAAGCCGAGCGCGGCGAGCTTCTTCGCGAGCGGCGCGGTGGGCTGGCCGTTTTTATCGAGCGCGACGGAAACCGGCAGCACTTTTTCGCGCACGTGTTTTTCCGGCGCGACCGCGCGCACGTTGTGAATCGTCACCGCGAGACGGCGCGGCGTGGCAAAGCGTTCGAACGATGGTTCGCCTTCGATCAGGTCGCGCGCCGCGAGGCGCTGCGCAATGCCTTCGGCGAAGGCGTGGCCGAGACGCGCGAGCGCCTTCGGCGGCAGTTCTTCGGTAAGCAGCTCGACGAGCAGGGTAGCGTGTTGAGATTGAGTCATTGGTTGAAGTTCTCGTCAGTCCTGGTCGATCTTGCGTTCGACTTTCAGCGGCGGCGCCCACGCGGGCATCGCGGCGTCCTGCTCGTCGGTGGTGAGGCCGGGCACGCCATGCACCGGATTGCCGAGCATCGGGAAGCCCAGCTTTTCGCGCGAGTCGTAGTAGGCCTGCGCGACCAGGCGCGACAGCGCGCGAATCCTGCCGATGTACGCCGCGCGCTCCGTGACCGAAATCGCGCCGCGCGCGTCGAGCAGGTTGAACGTGTGGCCGGCCTTCAGCACGAGTTCATAGGCGGGTAGCGCGATCTGCGCATCGATCATGCGCTTCGCTTCCGCTTCGTAGCTGTTGAAGAACGTGAACAGCAGATCGACGTTCGCGTGCTCGAAGTTGTAGGTGGACTGCTCGACCTCGTTCTGGTGATACACGTCGCCGTAGGTCAGGCGGCGCAGTTCGGGGCCGTTCGGGCCTTGCTCTTCCCACTCGGTCCAGACGAGGTCGTAGACGTTCTCGACCTTCTGCAGATACATCGCGAGGCGTTCGAGACCGTAGGTGATTTCGCCGAGCACCGGCTTGCAGTCGAGACCGCCGACCTGCTGGAAGTACGTGAACTGCGTCACTTCCATGCCGTTCAGCCACACTTCCCAGCCGAGACCCCACGCACCGAGCGTCGGATTTTCCCAGTCGTCCTCGACGAAACGCACGTCGTTCTGCTTCAGGTCGAAGCCGAGCGCTTCGAGCGAGCCGAGGTACAGGTCGAGAATGTTTTCCGGCGCGGGCTTGAGCACCACCTGGTACTGGTAGTAGTGCTGCAGACGGTTCGGGTTCTCGCCGTAGCGGCCGTCTTTCGGGCGGCGCGACGGTTGCACGTAGGCGGCGCGCCACGGCTCGGGGCCGATCGCGCGCAGAAACGTATGGACGTGGGACGTGCCCGCGCCGACTTCCATGTCGATCGGCTGGAGCAACGCGCAGCCCTGCTTGTCCCAGTAGGACTGCAAGGTCAGGATGATTTGCTGAAACGTGAGCATGAAGTGCCTTTCGGGCATGGGGGGCCGTGCCGCGTGCGCCTAAGCGCGCGAGCGGGCCGTGGAGCGAAGTGCTAAACCCGAGATTTTAACGGAAAGGAAGGGGGGCGGCCCGTTTTACGAGGGCGGACGGGCCGCGATGCGGCTTTTGGGCGACAGGCGGCGTGGCGAGGGTCCGCGCGCATTCAGCAAGCCGCCAGCTCCGCCTTCGGCGAGAACGAATCGCTTTGCGCGATCGGCCAGTACTTCTCGAACAGCGTATAGCGAAAGTTGCCGTTCAGCAGGTCATTCGGTTCGAGATACTTGAGCAGCTCCGACATCAGCCGCACCTCATGCGACGACACGCGCCGCACGATGTGATGCGCGCGCAGCTCCGCCGGATGTCGGAGCCCGGCGGCCTGGATGATTTCCTGCAACGCATGTAGCGTGTTGTGGTGGAAGTTGAACACGCGATCGGCCTTGTCCGGCACCACCAGCGCGCGCTGGCGCACCGGGTCCTGGGTCGCGACGCCGGTCGGGCAGCGGCCGGTATGGCAGGTCTGCGCCTGGATGCAGCCGACCGCGAACATGAAGCCGCGCGCCGCGTTGACCCAGTCGGCGCCGATCGCGAGCGTCTTCGCGATATCGAACGCGGTGATCATCTTGCCGCTCGCGCCGATGCGGATGCGCTGCCGCAGACCGATGCCGACCAGCGTGTTGTGCACGAGCAGCAGCCCTTCCTGCAACGGCACGCCGACGTGATCGGTGAATTCGAGCGGCGCCGCGCCGGTGCCGCCTTCCGCGCCATCGACGACGATGAAGTCCGGCAGGATGCCCGTTTCCAGCATCGCCTTCGCGATCCCGAAGAATTCCCACGGATGTCCGATGCACAGCTTGAAGCCGGTCGGCTTGCCGCCCGACAGCGTGCGCAGCCGCTCGACGAATTCGAGCAGCTCGCGCGGCGTTGAGAACTCGGAGTGCGTCGCGGGCGAGATGCAGTCGCGGCCCATCGGCACGCCGCGCGTCTCGGCGATTTCGGGCGTGATCTTCGCGGCCGGCAGCACGCCGCCGTGACCCGGCTTCGCGCCTTGCGACAGCTTCACTTCGATCATCTTCACCTGCGGCTCGGCGGCCTGCTTCGCGAATTTTTCGGCGTTGAAGGTGCCGTCGTCGTTACGACACCCAAAATAACCGGATGCGATTTCCCAGATGATGTCGCCGCCATGTTCGCGGTGATATTTCGACATCGAGCCTTCGCCGGTGTCGTGCGCGAAGTTGCCTTTCTTCGCGCCGAGGTTCAGCGCCATGATCGCGTTGGCCGACAATGAGCCGAAGCTCATCGCCGATACGTTGAAGATCGACATCGAATACGGCTGCGCGCGATCGGGGCCGACGACGATGCGAAAGTCGTGACCATCGAGCCTGGTCGGCGCTAGCGAGTGGCTGATCCATTCGTGCGCGATCGCCTTCACGTCGAGTTCGGTGCCGTACGGGCGGCTATCCACATCGTTCTTCGCGCGCTGGTAGACGATACTGCGTTGCGCGCGCGAGAACGGCTTTTCGTCGGTATCGTCTTCGACGAAATACTGGCGGATCTCCGGCCGGATGAATTCGAAAATGAAGCGCAGGTGGCCCCACAGCGGGTAGTTGCGCAGGATCGCGTGGCGCTGTTGCGTCAGGTCGAACACGCCGAGCGCGACGAGCGCGGCCGGCGCGATGATCCAGAACCACGACAGGCGATGCGTCGCGGCGAGCGCGGCACATACCGCGGCGAGCGCGATTGCGCACCACATGGCCAGATAGCGTCGAGAAAACATGGAGACTCCAGTGCAGGGAAGATCATTGTGGCGGGATCGTCCGCGCGAGGGGCGCGGGCGGTATCCGTCGCGGAGGAAAACTGGCGGCTGCGGGTCACGGCGCGGCGTGGACGGTCGAAGCCCGAAGATGAGGCCTGCGAATGAAAGCCAGGCGTCGCACGCGAAGGTGAAGCGAGTGTGACCGCGCCATGCGGGGGAAACAAGATGAACGGCGAGGATGAACGGCGCGCACGTGTCGGAGTGGTGTGACCCGCCGCGCGCGCCGTTATGCATCGCTCAACGCGCGCCGAGCAGCGCCGCTTTTTGCCGCGGGGTCTGCGGCTCGTCCTGCGAGGCGCGTTGCGGCTGCTTCGGCTTATGCGCCTGCTTGCGACGCTGCGCGCGAGTTTGCTTCGGCGCCTGGTCCGGCGGCAGCTCGGCCGGTTGCCCGGTCATCGCGCGTTCGATGATGCCGCCGCCGAGGCACACGTCGCCGTCGTACAGCACCGCCGATTGTCCCGGCGTGACGGCCCATTGCGCGGCGTCGAAGGTCAGCTCGAACAGGCCTTCGCCCGAACCGCCTGCCGCCGCGGCGTTGAACGTGCAAGCCGCGTCGGCCTGCCGGTAGCGCGTCTTCGCGCCGCACGCGAAGCCGTCGGCCGGCGGCTCGCCCGCGACCCAGCTCGTGTTGCCCGCCGATAGCGTATGGCACAGCAGCCACGGATGATCGTGCCCCTGCGCGACGTACAGCGTGTTGCTCGGAATATCCTTGCCCGCGGCGAACCACGGCTCGCCGCTGCCGTCCTTGCTGCCGCCGAGACCGATGCCCTTGCGCTGGCCGAACGTGTAGAACGCGAGGCCGATGTGCTCGCCGACGGTCTTGCCGTCGGTCGTCTTCATCGGCCCCGGCCTGGTCGGCAGATAGCGGTTCAGGAAGTCGCGGAACGGCCGCTCGCCGATGAAGCAGATGCCGGTCGAATCCTTCTTCTTCGCGTTCGGCAAGCCGATCTGCGCGGCGATCTCGCGCACTTTGGTCTTGGGAATTTCGCCGAGCGGGAACAGCGTCTTCGACAACTGCGCCTGGTTCAGCCGATGCAGGAAGTACGACTGGTCCTTCGTATGATCGAGCGCCTTAAGCAGCTCGAAGCGGCCGTCGCGCTCGTGGTTCTGGCGCACGCGCGCATAGTGGCCGGTCGCGATGGTTTCCGCGCCGAGCGACATCGCGTGATCGAGAAAGGCCTTGAACTTGATTTCGGCGTTGCACAGCACGTCCGGGTTCGGCGTGCGGCCGGCCGAATATTCGCGCAGGAACTCGGCGAACACACGGTCTTTATATTCGGCCGCGAAGTTGACCGCCTCGACGTCGATGCCGATCAGGTCCGCGACCGACACCACGTCGATCCAGTCCTGGCGCGTCGAGCAGTATTCGCTGTCGTCGTCGTCTTCCCAGTTCTTCATGAACAGGCCGACCACGTCGTAGCCCTGTTCCTTCAGCAGCCACGCGGTAACCGACGAATCGACGCCGCCCGACATGCCTACTACGACTTTACGCTTGCTCATAAGGTACTCACTGGGTGCTGCATGACTGCATGGATCTTGTGGGGGCCGCTCGTGACGGCCTTATCGCTTCGGCCCGACCGAATGGGTATGGACGAAGTCGAGCGGGAAACGCCGGCCGGCCAGGTAATCGTCGATGCACCGCATCACGAGCGGGGTGCGATGCCGCTCGGGGCATTCGCGCAACTCATCGGCGCTCATCCACAGCGTGCGGACGATGTCGGAATCGAGCGAACTCGCCGGGTCCGGCTCGCCGCCCGCGCCGCAATAGGTGAAACGCAGGTACGTGGTGCCCGCCCGGTCCGGCCGCTCGAAGTGGGTCATGTACATGCCGACGAGCGCCTCGGGCGCAAACGGATGGGCGGTTTCCTCGAACGTTTCGCGGACCACCGCTTCCAGCAGCGTTTCGCCCGCCTCGAGATGGCCGGCGGGCTGGTTCAGGCGCAGGCCGGCGGCGGTGTGTTCCTCGACCAGCAGGAAGCGCCCGTCACGCTCGACGATCGCCGCGACGGTCACGTGCGGCAGCCAGGTTTCCGGTTTCATGGGTGCGCATTTTACCGGTTATGCGCGCCGGCTGCCGGGCGCCGCACCGACCCCTGCCGGGCAATCGCCGGCGTAAGCTGACGGCCGGTTCGCGGCGGGTTCGCAGCACGTTCGCGACCGATTCGCAACAGTTTGGCGGTCTGCCGCGCATTCGCATCGACCCCGATTTTGGCGGCGTGACGGTTTCGGTTAAAGTGGGGCCTGCGTTAGCCGTTGCATGTGCAAGCCGGCGAGCCTCGTCGGCAGATCTGTCGTCAAACAGGAAGTCGAGGAGGAACAACGATGCACATCGGAGTGCCAGCCGAAACGCGCGCGCATGAAACCCGCGTTGCCGCGACGCCCGAAACGGTCAAGAAATACGTGGCTCAAGGCCACCGGGTCACGCTGCAAAGCGGCGCCGGCGCCGGCGCGAGCTTTCCCGATGACGCCTATACGGCCGTGGGCGCGGAAATCGTCGATGCCGCCACCGCGTTCGGCGCCGACCTCGTCCTCAAAGTCCAATCCCCCACCGATTCCGAACTACCGCTGCTCAAGCGCGGCGCGACGCTCGTCGGCATGCTCGACCCGTTCAACGCCGAGAATGCGGGCAAACTCGCCGCGGCCGGCGTCACCGCATTCGCGCTCGAAGCCGCGCCGCGCACCACGCGCGCGCAGAGCCTCGACGTGCTGTCGTCGCAGGCGAATATCGCCGGCTACAAGGCGGTGCTGCTCGCGGCGACGCTGTATCCGCGCTTCATGCCGATGCTGATGACCGCGGCCGGCACCGTGAAGGCGGCGCGCGTGCTGATTCTCGGCGCGGGCGTGGCCGGCCTGCAGGCGATCGCGACCGCGAAGCGCCTTGGCGCGGTGATCGAAGCTTCCGACGTGCGCCCGGCCGTCAAGGAGCAGATCGAATCCCTCGGCGCCAAGTTTCTCGACGTGCCGTACGAAACCGACGAGGAGCGCGAGGCCGCACAGGGTGTCGGCGGCTATGCGAGGCCGATGCCGCCGTCGTGGCTCGCGCGCCAGTCGGCTTTGGTCCACGAGCGCGCGAAGCAGGCCGACGTGGTGATCTCCACCGCGCTGATTCCGGGCCGCCCCGCGCCGACGCTGCTGTCGGTCGAAACCGTGCAGGCGATGAAACCGGGCTCGGTGCTCGTCGACCTCGCGGCAGGACGCGGCCCCGAAATCGACGGCCGGCGCGGCGGCAATTGTCCGCTGACCGAAACGGACCAGGTGGTGGTGCGCTATGGCGTGCAGATCGTCGGCTATACGAATCTCGCCGCGATGGTGCCCGCCGACGCATCGTCGCTATACGCGCGCAACCTGCTCGACTTCCTGAAGCTGATCGTCACGAAGGAAGGCGTGCTTAACATCGATCTCGCGGACGATATCGTCGCGGCCACGCTGCTGGCCCGCGATGGCCAGGTCACACGCAAAGCATAGGGAGACCGAAGATGGAAGTCCTCAATCACACGGTGATCAACCTGATCATCTTCGTGCTGGCGATCTACGTCGGCTACCACGTGGTCTGGAACGTCACGCCCGCGCTGCATACGCCTCTGATGGCGGTGACCAATGCAATTTCGGCGATCGTGATCGTCGGCGCGATGCTCGCGGCGGGTCTCACGGTGGGCAGTGCGGGCAAGTTCTTCGGCACCATCGCGGTGGCGCTCGCGGCCGTCAACGTGTTCGGCGGCTTTCTCGTCACGCGGCGAATGCTGGAGATGTTCAAGAAAAAAGAGCCGAAGAAGCTGGAATCCAAACACCAGGCTGGTGGCAGGGAGGGTGCGTAAATGAGCCTGAACGTCGTCACATTGCTGTATCTGGTCGCGTCGGTCTGCTTCATCCAGGCGCTCAAGGGGCTGTCGAATCCGAAGAGCGCGCGCGCTGGCAATACCTTCGGCATGGTCGGCATGGCGATCGCGATTCTGACCACCATCGCGCTGATCTCGCGGCAGGCCGAAGTACTCGGCTCCAATCTCGGTCTAGGGCTCGGCCTGCTGCTGTTCGGGCTCGTGATCGGCGGCGCGATCGGCGCGTTCGTCGCCGCGCGCGTCGAGATGACCAAGATGCCCGAACTGGTCGCGGCGATGCACTCGCTGATCGGTCTCGCGGCCGTGTGCATTGCTTACGGGGTCGTGTCGGAGCCGGCCGCGTTCGGGCTCGTCGATCCCGAGGTGCCGATCGAGGGCTTCCTGCCGTACGGCAACCGCATCGAGCTGTTCATCGGCACCTTCGTCGGCGCGATTACGTTTAGCGGCTCGGTGATCGCCTTCGGCAAGCTGTCGGGCAAGTACAAGTTCCGGCTGTTTCAGGGTGCGCCGGTCGTCTACGGCGGCCAGCATCTGATCAACCTGATGCTCGCGCTCGCGATGCTCGGCTTCGGCGTGCTGTTCTTCCTCACGCAGTCGTGGCTGCCGTTCATCATCATGACGATCATCGCGTTCGTGCTCGGCGTGCTGATCATCATTCCGATCGGCGGCGCGGACATGCCGGTGGTCGTGTCGATGCTGAACTCATACTCGGGCTGGGCGGCGGCGGGGATCGGCTTTTCGCTGAACAATCCGATGCTGATCATCGCCGGCTCGCTGGTGGGCTCTTCCGGTGCGATCCTGTCATACATCATGTGCCGCGCGATGAACCGCTCTTTCTTCAACGTGATCCTCGGCGGCTTCGGCAACGAGCCGGGCGCGGCCGCGAGTGGAGCAGCGGAGCAGCGGCCGGTGAAATCGGGTTCGGCCGATGACGCGTCGTTCATGATGGGCAATGCCGAGACCGTCGTGATCGTGCCGGGCTACGGGCTGGCCGTGGCGCGCGCACAGCATGCGCTCAAGGAGCTGACCGACAAGCTGGTCGAGAAGGGCATCGAGGTGAAGTATGCGATTCACCCGGTGGCCGGCCGCATGCCGGGTCACATGAACGTGCTGCTCGCCGAAGCTGAAGTGCCGTACGACATGGTCTACGAGATGGACGATATCAACGGCGAGTTCGGCCAGGTCGACGTGGTGCTGGTGCTCGGCGCGAACGACGTGGTGAATCCGGCCGCGAAGAACGATCCGAAGTCGCCGATCGCGGGCATGCCGATCATCGAGGCGTACAAGGCGCGCACCGTGATCGTCAACAAGCGCTCGATGGCGGCGGGCTACGCCGGGCTCGACAACGACCTGTTCTACATGGACAAGACGATGATGGTGTTCGGCGACGCGAAGAAGGTGATCGAGGATATGGTGAAGGCGGTCGACTAGATCGTCTGTGGTGAGCAGCCGTCAGGATCGCGGTGCATCGCCGCGATCCTTTTCATCTGTTCGGCCTCGCGTTCACATGCCGCAGCAAATCCGCGAGCCGCCTGCCTTCCTGATCCGGATACGTCTCGAGCACTGTCAGATCGCGCATCTTTTCCAGCCCGAAGTTGCGGAAATCGCTGCGCAGCTCGCACCATGCGCCGAGCGTCCAGCGCGCGCCCCAGTACGCGAGCGCGAGCGGCCAGACGCGGCGCTCGGTGTCGGCGCCGTTCGCGTCGGTGTACGCGAAGCGCACCACCTGGCGCGTGTCGATCGCGCGATGCAGCGTGTCGAGCTGTGTCGAAAAGTCCCCCTTGATGTGAAACGACGGCGCGAAGATCGCGAGCCGTTCGAGCGTCGCGCGCTTGTCGGCGGGCATCGCCGATGCGATCTTGGCTAGCGCGCCGCGCGCGCCGCTCGCGAAGCCCGCGCCGCCCCACGATTCGAGCATGCGCGCGCCGGCGGCTAACGCGGCGAGTTCGTCGGCGGTGAAGGTGAGGGGCGGCAGACTCGCCGAGCGCGACAGCCGATAACCGATGCCTGCTTCGCCTTCGATCGGCACGCCCGACAATTGCAGATCGCGCACGTCGCGATAGACCGTGCGCAGCGAGATGTTCAGCCAGTCGGCCAGTTGCTGTGCGGTGGTCAGTCGCCGGCCGCGCAGCAGCTCGGCGATCTGGAACAGGCGGTCGGCGCGGCGCGTCATCGTGGGCGTCGGGTAGAGGAGGAAGGGGACGGTCCCGCGATGATAGCGCCGCATGGCGGCCTTCGGTTGGGGCGCGGTGGCTGCGGATGCGCCTAGCCGTTGGTGCGCGAATGCAGCCCGAGGCGGTTGCCTTCGGTATCGGTGAAGAACGCGATATAGCCGATGTCCTGCGGCAGCTTGATTACCGGGCCGTCGGTCTTGCCGCCCGCCCGTTCGATGCGCTCGAGCGCGGCGTCGACGGTGGGCTGCGCGTTCAGGTAGACGGTGACGCCGTCGGCAGCCGGCGTCATCGACGGACTATGGACGATCGCGCCGCCGGTCGCGGGCTCCTCGTAGCTGAACACGGCAATCGGCTGGCCGCCGATCTCCTGACGATTCAGCGGGGCGTCGAGCGCGGCTTCGTAGAAGCGCACCGCGCGATCGAAATCGACGGACGGGATTTCGAACCAGGCAACCACTTTGGGCAATGCGGACATGACACTCTCCTTCGATTGGCAGTAGGCCGTTCAAGCGCCGGATGGCGTGAGAAGGAGTGTGCGGGGGTGCTGCTGACAGCGTGGTGGCAGTAGGGTGGCGAACGGGTAGCCTGCTCTTCGAGCGCGCGCTGTCGAAGGAAGGGAAACGGCGTGACGGGCGCAATAAAAAACCGCGGCACGAGGTCCGCGGTTTCGATGTCGACTTCCCCGACCGGCGCAGCGTCAACCCGCCTGCGTATCGCCCTGCGGACGCTGCCGCACGCTGCCGGCGATCAGGTCGAAGCGGAACAGCCGGCATTCGAGTGCGCCATTGAAGAGCGGCGTCTTCGTCGATTCGCGCAGCCGCAGTTGCCCCGGCAGCTTGCGATCCGACGTCAGGATGAACGCGTGCCATCCGGCAAAGCGCTGCTTCAACGCATTGCCGAGCAACTGGAAAAACTCGCTGTCCGGCGCTTCTTCCTGAATGCGGCGGAAGCCGTCGTCGCCGCGATTGCCGCGGCCTTCGCGAAGCTCGCCGCGCGCATTGCGGCCGCGCACTTCGATCCGCTCGCCATACGGTGGATTCGCGACGAGGATGCCCGGCGCCGAGGTAGGCGGCGTCATGTCGCGCGCGTCGAGCTGCTTGAGCGCAATGGCCGGCAAGCCGGCGCGCTCGAAGTTCGCGCGCGCTTTTTCGAGCATGTCTCCGGAGATGTCGCTGCCGAAGATCTGCAGATCCGCGCCGCGCGAGCCGCGCGCCGCGTTTTTCGCTTCGAGCGCGGCGCCCCGCAGCGTTTGCCAGGTCCGCGTGTCGAACTGTATGAGCTTTTCGAAGCCGAAGCGCCGTTGCACGCCCGGCGCGATGTCCAGCGCGACCTGCGCCGCTTCCGCGAGGAACGTGCCGCTGCCGCACATCGGATCGTAGAGCGGCGTGCCGGCCTGCCAGCCGGTCAGACGCAGAATGCCCGCCGCAAGGTTCTCGCGCAGCGGCGCCGCGCCCTTGTCGAGACGCCAGCCGCGCTTGAACAGCGGATCGCCGGACGTGTCGAGGTACAGCGTGCAGTCGGTCGCGGTCAGGAACGCGAACACGCGCACGTCGGGCATCGCGGTATCGATGCTCGGTCGCGCGCCGCTTTTTTCGCGCAGACGATCGCAGATCGCGTCCTTCACGCGCAGCGTGGTGAACTCGAGACTGCGCAGCGGCGACTTGATCGCGGTGACGTCGACGCGCAGCGTCTCGTGCGCGGAGAACCACTGCTCCCAGCGCTGCTCGAGCGCGAGCGCGTAGATGTCCTGCTCGCTGAGATAGGGCCGCTGCGCGATTTTCAGCAGCACGCGGCTCGCCAGACGCGAGTGCAGATTGGCAGCCATGCCGGCGGCCCAGCCGCCGCGAAAATGCACGCCGCCCGGCACCTGGGCGCCGGCCGTGAACGGGGCGCCGTTCAGATGTTTGGCGGCAATTTCGGCGAGTTCGGCCGCGAGCGAAGCTTCGAGCCCGCGCGGGCAAGGAAGGAAGAAATCGAAGGACATTGAGGTTGCCGCAAGGCGTTGGATAAGGCGCTATTGTACGCGGTCGGGCTCGGCGGGCCGGCGCGATTGGCGCGCCGGGCCGTCATTTGCGTCGCTTGTCGTTGGGTGATCTCGCCTCGCGTACCGCCCGGGCCGGCGATGCCCGCAGGCATGCGGACGCCGTTGGGCTGGTTGCGCCGCCGGGCCTGTCAGGCGCCGGCTTCCGCGGCCGTTCCCGCCGAAGGGCAGGGCGGCACGACCGGCGCCGCGGCCGGCCTGGACGAAGACGAAGTCCGGCCCGTCGTGCTCGTGGTAGTGGCGGCCGCTGCCGCCATCGCGCGCACGCCCGTCGCGATCTGCGTCGACACTTGCGCGAGCGCGCGCCGATGTCCGTCGACGAGCGCGTCGTACCCGCCTCCGACCGTCTCGCTGACCACGCTGCGACACGTCATCACCGCATTGCTGCGCACGGCCCGCACGCTCCACACCGCATCGATCAACGCATGCGAGCCGGGCCACGACTCGAAGCGCTGCACGTTCATCGCGATCCGGTAGACGGCCGCGTCGTCGGGGTGCGCGGTGCCGAACGTATCGATGGTGCCGAGCTGCTGCGTCAGATTCGTCGACAGCGCGCGGCGGATCTCATCGCCGGGCAGCGAGGCCCAGCGTTCCTGTTCGAGCAGCTGCACCTGAGTCGGCCCGGTCTGCACGACCAGCTGGTTTCTCGCCACCTGCGGTGGCACGTTGACCGGCGCGACTTCGATCAGCCACGCGGGCGCGGCGCCCGTGCGCGCGGCGGCGCCCGCGCTATCCGCGCCGCCCAGCGTATAGAAACGGCTCGACGGCGACGAGCACGCCGCGATCGCGAGCGCCGCGGCCAGTGCGGCGCCATACACGACGCCGCGTACGGCACCGCGCACGAGCGCGCGCCGCGGACGGGGGAGCCGGGCAAACATCATGGTTTGTCTCCTGATTTACCGCGCAACAACGATTCGGGATGACGCTCGAGGTAATCCGACAGCGCATTCAGCGACTGCAAGGTGCGCGTCAGTTCCTGCAACGCCTGATGGACGTCGGACTGCATCGGCGAATCCTGCTGCAAAGTTGCCTGGGCCGAATTGAAGGTCTGCTTCGCGGCGCTCAGCGTATCGCGCGCCTGCGGCACGACTTCCTTGTCGAGACGCGAGAACAGCTGATCGGCGTTCTTCAGCGCGGTGTTCAGGTTCGCGCCGATCTGGTCGAACGGCACCTTGTCGAGCTTCTTCGCGATGTCGGCGACCTGCAGCTGCAATTCGTCGAGCGTGTTCGGAATGGTCGGCAGCTCGAGCGGGTCCTTCGTCACGTCGACCTTGGCCGGTGCCGCTTTCGGGAAGATATCGAGCGCCACATATAGCTGGCTCGTGATCAGGTTGCCGGTGCGCAACTGGCCGCGCAGGCCGTGCTTGACGAGCTCCTGCAGCATGTTCTCGCCGGCGAGCGTGCCCGGCTGCGGCGCGCTCTCGCGGAAGCGCTTGCCGAGTCGGTCCGGGTACAGGTTCAACGTGACCGGCATCGTGAAGCTCTGCGTCTTCGGATCGTAGTCGATGCCGATATTGGTCACCTGGCCGAGCACGATGCCGCGGAAGTCGACCGGCGCGCCGATCGACAGCCCGCGCAGCGACTGGTTGAAGTTCATCACGACACGCAACGGGACGCCGTCCGGTTCCCGCATCGCGTCGGCTTCGTCCGAAGCGAGGCGGAACGTCTGGTTGTTCGGCGCCTGCGGGCCCATGTTCTGGCCGGTCGGCGACTGGAACGACAGACCGCCGACGATCACCGTCGCGAGCGACTGCGTGTTCAGCTTGAAGCCGCTCGAATCGAGCCGCAGATCGACGCCGCTGGCATGCCACCAGCGCGTGTTGGTGCCAACGTACTGGTCGAACGGCGCCGACACGAACACCTGCATCGTCACGCCGGTGCCGCTCTTGTCGAGCGAGAAGCCGACCACCTGGCCGACCTGCACGCGCCGATAGAAGATCGGCGAGCCGATGTCGATCGAGCCGAGCGACTCGCCGTGCAGCGTGTACTGCCGGCCTTTCTGGTCGCCGGTGATGGGCGGCGGCGTTTCGAGGCCGACGAAGTCGCTCTCGCTGTCGCTCGAGCGGCCCGCGTCGGCGCCGATGTACGCGCCCGACAGCAGCGTGGTCAGGCCCGATACGCCGCTCGCGCCGACGCGCGGACGCACCACCCAGAAACGCGAGTCCTTGACCGCGAACTTGCCGCCTTCCTTGGTGAGCTGCACCTGCACGAGCACGTGCGACAGATTCGGTGCCAGCGTGATGGTCTTCACTGAACCGATGGCGACGTCCTTGTACTTGACCTGGGTCTTGCCCGGCTCGAGCCCTTCCGCGCTGATGAAGCTGATCGTGATCACGGGCCCGCGCTCGGTCACCGACCTGATCACGAGTGCGATGCCGATCAGCGCGGCGATCAGCGGAATCACCCAGACGAGCGATGGCAGCCAGCGGCTGCGTGGTTCGATGTCGGGGTCGGGCAGTTGGGGCGGCAGTGTTGGTCCGTTCGAATCGTTGCGCGGCGCGTCACCTGAAGCGGGCGTCGGTCCTTGCGGGCTAGTCATGGTCGAGATCCTGAGGTGTTGGGGTACTGCTTTCCACGGGGTCCCAGATGAGGCGTGGATCGAATTGCATGGAGGCGAGCATCGTCAGGATCACGACCGAGCCGAACGCAATCGCGCCGGGCTCGGCCGTGATCACGGCCAGCGATTTGAAACGCACGAGCGCCACGGTCAGCGTAACGACGAACACGTCGAGCATCGACCAGCGGCCGATGCGCTCGACCATCCGGTACAGCGTCGTGCGCTGCTGTGGACGCCAGCGCGAGCGGCGCTGTGCGGTGATGGTCAGCAGCACGAGCACCGAGAGCTTCAGCATCGGCACCATGATGCTGGCGATGAACACGATCACCGCGAGCGGCCAGTCGCCCGAGGTCCAGAAATAGACGACGCCGCTCATGATGGTGTCGTCCTCGGAGCCGAGCAGCGATGACGTGTGCATCACCGGCAGCAGATTCGCCGGAATATACAGCAGCGCCGCGGCGATCAGCAGCGCCCACGTGCGCATCAGGCTGTCGGGGTTGCGCGAGTGCAGATGCGCGCCGCAGCGGCTGCAATGCTGCGGCGTGATCGAGCGGATGCGCGGTTCGACCCGCCCGCACGCGTGACAGGACACGAGGCCCGCGCGTTTCGCGGTGACGTATTTCATCGCGGGCTCATCCTTCGCGGGGCGCGGGCGGCAAGCCGGGCGGAGCGCTGCCGGCGGCACCGTCAGCGCTGCCACCCGTCGAGCCTGCGACGCGCGTGGACGGCGCCGGCGGATCGGCGAGCGAGCCGAGCGCGAGCGCCGCGCTGTCGGCCGACGTGCGCGGCAACGGCCGATCGCGCCTCGCATCGATCTCGTCGGCGACATCCCACAGCACACGCGGATCGAACGTGACGACGACCGCGAACATCAGCGTCAGCGCGCCGAACGCGAACAGCGCCGCCTCGGGGATCACGCGCGCGAGACTGACCATCTTCACGATCGTGATCAGCACGCCGAGCATGAACACTTCGATCATGCCCCACGGCCGCACGAACTGGATCGCGCGCAGCACGCGATTGAAATGCGGGGGCACGTAGCCGGAGCGCAGCGGCACCAGCACGTACAGCAGCGCGACGAGTTCGGTGAGCGGAAAGAGGATCGTCGAGCAGAACACCATCACGGCGACGATCTCCATGTCCTCGCCCCACAGCGCGACGAGCGCGCCGAACAGCGTAGTCTGAGAGGTGATGCCGTTGGTTTCGAGTTCGACGATCGGAAAGCCCTGCGCGATCACGAACGTGATCAGCGCGGCGAGCGTCAGTGCGCAGATCGCGTCGAGCTTGCGCGATACGCCGCGAAAGAGCGTCGCGCGGCAGCGCGGACAACGCGCGGCGACGCGCCCGACAAGCCGTGGCTTGCGGAACAGCGTATCGCATTCGTGGCACGCGATCAGGTTCTCATGTTCCATGCGGCAGATGGGCTAACGACGTAGTGGCGGCGTGCAAGGCCTGCTCTTTACGAGGGAAGGGGCGGCAGTGAGCAGCAATAGTACCAAACGCGGCCTCGCGACCGACGCGAAGCGCGCGCGGCGCGCTCCGGCGTGCTGCGCTGCAATATTCGGGCCCAGTTCTGCCGATGCGCTGCAGCCAGCTTTGCGCGCTTGGGGTAGCATGGCGCCCGTGGCATCCCCAGCGGCCTTTTCTGGCGATGATGCCGGCCGCATCGGCGGCGCGCGCCGTGCCGGTGCGCGGCAGGGATCGCGGAATAGCCGGCCGCGGCGCGCCGTTAACTTCTAACAGCCTGCGTTGATCTGTCATGACACTCAATCCATCGTTCGGTACCCGGGAGTCGTACACGCGGACCGCCATCGCGTTTCACTGGCTGATCGCATTGCTGATCGTCTGCGGCTTTGCGCTCGGCTGGGTGATGACCGACATCCCGGGCTTCACGCCCACCAAGCTGCGCTATTTCTCGTGGCATAAATGGATCGGCGTGACCGTGTTCGCGCTCGCGATCGTGCGCATCCTGTGGCGCGCGACCCATGCCGGACCGCCGATGCCGCGCCGTATGCCGAGCTGGCAGCGCGCCGCCGCGCATCTGACGCATTTGCTGCTGTACGCGCTGATGATCGTGATCCCGGTCTCCGGTTATCTGTATAGCTCGGCGGCGAACGTGCCGGTCGTCTACCTCGGGCTGATTCCGCTGCCGCGAATCATTGCGCCCGACCCGCACCTGAAGGAACTGCTGAAGAACCTGCATATCGCGTTGAATTACACGTTGCTCGTGCTGGTCGCGCTGCATGTCGCGGCGGCGCTCAAGCATCAATGGCTCGATCGCGACGGACTGCTGTCGCGCATGATCCCCTTCCTCAAATAAGGACAACCATGAAGGTTTCGTTTTATCGCTACATGCTCGCCGCATTCGCGGCGGCGTCGCTGAGTGCCGCGGGCGCGGCGCTCGCGCAGGTCGACGTCGCGAAGAGCTCGGTGACGGCCACCTCGAAGCAGATGAACGTGCCGGTCGAAGGCAAGTTCAACAAGTTCACCGCGCAGGTCAGCTTCGATCCGGCGAAGCCGACGGCCGGCAGCGCGCAGATCGACATCGACGTCGCCAGCTTCGATCTCGGCGACGAGAGCTACAACGAGCAGGTGCGGGGCAAGGAATGGTTCGACGCGAAGACTTTTCCGCGCGCGACGTTCGTGTCGAGCGAGATCGCGCCGGCCGGCGGCAATCAGTTCAAGGTGACCGGCAAGCTGACCATCAAGGGGAAGTCGCAGACGGTCGTGGTGCCGGCCACGGTGAGCCAGCAGGGCGCAACGCAGACTTTCGACGGCGCGCTGCCGATCAAGCGCTCGCAGTTCGACGTCGGCACCGGCGAATGGAAGGACACGTCGGTCGTCGCCGACGAGGTCGTAATCAAGTTTCATATCGTCGCCGCGCACAAGTAACGCGCGCGGCGTTCGCGATGTGCGCCGCGCCACGTGGGGCGCGGCCGTTTTCCCACCGCAGGTTGCACCGCGATTTTCAACGCAAAACAGGAGCACGAATTGAAAACGTCCATGTTGATCGCTGTTGGCGCGCTGGCTTCGTCGCTGTCGCTCGGCGCCTTCGCCGCCGATACCTATATGCTTGATCCGATGCATACGTTTCCCAGCTTCGAGGCCGACCACTTCGGCGGTCTGTCGATCTGGCGCGGCAAATTCACGAAGACCACGGGCACGGTCACGCTCGATCGCGCGGCGAAGACCGGCACTCTCGACGTGAGCGTCGATCCCGCTTCGGTGCAGACCGGCAACCCGAAACTCGACGATCACCTGAAATCCGACGAGTTCTTCGACGTCGCGAAGTATCCGACCGTGACCTACAAGGGCACCGAGATTAAGTTCGACGGCGACAAGCCGGTCGAGGTGATCGGCAATCTGACGATTCGCGGCATCACGAAGCCGGTGAATCTGAAGGTCGATTCGTTCAAGTGCATGCAGCATCCGGTGCTCAAGCGCGAAGTGTGCGGCGTCGAGGCGAGCACCGAATTCAATCGCGCCGATTACGGCATGGACTTCGGCGCGAAGTACGGCTTCAGCATGCAGACACGCCTGCATATCCAGTCGGAAGGCATCAAGCAGCCGTAAGCGCGACGGCATCTTCGCGCTGCACCGCCACACGAAAACCGCTTCGGTCGTTCTCCGACGAAGCGGTTTTTTATCGCCCGTAGCGAACGACGCGGCCATGCTTGGCGCATATCGGCTCGCATCGGGCATTTGTCGCTCGCTTCACCTTTATTTTTTCAGTTAAATAGAGCGCACGCAGTCATGCCGGTGGTGCGCGTTGCCGGGATGGTCAACGCGGACGTCATGCGTTGCTTCGAATAAATATTTCGCGCAGCACAGGAGATCTGGATGAATGCAACGACAGCAGCAAGCGTCGCGGGAAGCCGGCAGAATTCGTGGCGCGCGGTGGCGGCCGCCTCGATCGGCAACGCGCTCGAATGGTTCGACCTCGTGGTCTACGGCTTTTTCGCCGTAACCATCTCCAAGCTGTTTTTTCCGGCCGGCAACGACACCGTGTCGCTGCTGCTGACGCTCGGCACCTTCGGCGTGTCGTTTTTCATGCGGCCGCTCGGCGCGATCGTGATCGGCGCCTACTCGGACCGCGCCGGGCGCAAGGCGGCGCTCACGCTTTCCATCCTGCTGATGATGAGCGGCACGCTGATCATCGCGATTCTGCCGACCTATCAGAGCATCGGTCTCGCCGCGCCGCTGATCCTCGTGCTCGCGCGGCTGATGCAAGGATTCTCGGCCGGCGGCGAGTTCGGCAGCGCAACCGCGTTTCTCGCCGAGCACGTGCCGGGGCGGCGCGGCTTCTACGCGAGTTGGCAGATGGCGAGCCAGGGCCTGACGACGCTGCTTGCGGCCGGCTTCGGCGCGTTGCTGACGGGCGGTTTGTCGCCGGAGCAGATGACGTCGTGGGGCTGGCGCGTGCCGTTCTTCTTCGGTCTGCTGATCGGGCCGGTCGCGTTCTACATCCGCGCGAGGCTCGACGAGACGCCCGAATTCCTCGCCGCCCAAACGACGCAGACGCCGCTGCGCGACACGTTCGCGACGCAGAAGCTGCGGCTCGTGATCGCGATGGGCGTGGTGATCCTCGGGACGGTGTCCTCCTATCTGATGCTGTTCATGCCGACTTATGGCGTGCGGCAACTGGGGCTCGCGCCGTCGGTCGCGTTCGCGGCGATCGCGGTGACGGGGCTGATCCAGATGGTGTTCTCGCCGGTGGCCGGGCATTGGTCGGATCTGCATGGACGCACGCGCATCATGCTCGGCGCGGCCGTGCTGCTGTTCGTGCTCGTCTATCCGGCGTTCGCGTTCCTGATCGCGCATCCGAGTTTCGGCACGCTGATCGTGTGGCAGATCGTGTTCGGCTTTCTCGTCAGCGGCTACTTCGGCGCGACGCCGGGCCTATTGTCGGAGATCTTCCCGGTGCAGACGCGCACGACCGGCATGTCGCTCGCGTATAACATCGCGGTGACGATTTTCGGCGGCTTTGGGCCGTTCATCATCGCGTGGCTGATCAGCGTGACCGGTTCGAAGGCGGCGCCGAGCTACTACATGATGTTTGCCGCGCTGCTGAGCATCGCAGCGCTGATTGGCGCGCGGCGCAAGCTGGGGTTTCGCTAAGTTCGAGGCGGTAGCGACCGCGCACGGCGTAAACGCAAAAGGCCGATTCGACAGAACCGGCCTTTTTTATTCGCGCAATCCTCAGCGACTACGTGTGCATCAAACCTGCGCGCCAGCGTTCGGATCGTCCGGATTGTGGCTTTCTTTCTTTTCCTTGATCAGGTCTTCGCGCTTGACGCCGAGCCACATCGCGAGCGCCGCGGCGACGAATACCGACGAGTAGATACCGAACAGAATACCGACCGTCAGCGCGAGCGCGAAGTAGTGCAGCGTCGGCCCGCCGAACAGGAACATCGACAGCACCATCATCTGCGTACAGCCGTGCGTGATGATGGTACGCGACATCGTGCTGGTGATTGCGTGGTTGATCACTTCGATCACGCTCATCTTGCGTTCGCGGCGGAAGGTTTCGCGAATCCGGTCGAAGATAACCACCGACTCGTTGACCGAATAGCCGAGCACCGCGAGCACCGCGGCCAGCACCGACAGCGAGAACTCCCACTGGAAGAACGCGAAGAAGCCGAGAATGATCACGACGTCGTGCAAGTTCGCGATCACGCCGGCGACCGCGTACTTCCATTCGAAGCGGAACGACAGATAGATGACGATACCGACCACCACGCACGCGAGCGCGAGCAGACCGTCGGTAGCGAGTTCCTTGCCGACCTGCGGACCGACGAACTCGACGCGCTGCAACTGCAC
Source organism: Paraburkholderia sp. BR13444 (assembly GCF_040948755.1). Classification (NCBI taxonomy): domain Bacteria; kingdom Pseudomonadati; phylum Pseudomonadota; class Betaproteobacteria; order Burkholderiales; family Burkholderiaceae; genus Paraburkholderia; species Paraburkholderia sp. BR13444. The sequence goes on from NZ_JBFPKM010000008.1 coordinate 327,814, forward strand.
CTCGGGCGTATCGGCCTTCAGCGCGCTCATCACCTGCTCGCTCTGCTGTGCGGACGTGAGGCCCGGCTTCAGCGGCAGACGGATCAGCACGTCGCGCGCGGTGCCGAAGTTCTGCACCTGCGCGTCGGCATAGCCGAGCTTGCCGAGCGTGGCACGCACCGGGTCGAGCGGCACCGCGCCCGGATACTGAACCTCGATCACGGTACCGCCGGTGAATTCCACCGACAGATGCAGCCCGCGATGCACGAGGAAGAACACGGCGGCGAGGAAAGTGATCAGCGAGATCGCGTTGAAGATCAACGCGCGCTGCATGAACGGGATGTCTTTGCGGAAACGGAAAAATTCCATGGTCTTGTTCTCCGGGACTCAGCGGGATGAACCCGGTTTCTGCGGCGTCGAGCCATTCGACGTCGGCGTGCCCGGCGCATTGCGGCGGCGCACGGTCGGCTTCGTGCGACCCTGCGCGCCGGCTGCGGCCGGTGCCTTCGAGCTTGCCTTCGCGCTCGCCTTCGCCGTGGCGATGGCCTGCGCGGTGTCGGTCGCGGCGTCGCTGCTGCCGAGGCCGCCAGCGTAAGCAGCCGAGCCGGCGACTGCCGCTTGCGGACGCCACACCTGGCCGATCGACAGCGACTTCAGCTTCTTCTTGCCGCCGTACCAGAAGTTGACGAGACCGCGCGAGAAGAACACCGCCGAGAACATCGACGTCAGAATGCCGATACAGTGGACGATCGCGAAACCGCGCACCGGACCCGAGCCGAACGCGAGCAGCGCGAGGCCGGCGATCAGCGTGGTGACGTTCGAGTCGAGAATCGTCGCCCATGCGTGCGCGTAGCCGTTCTGGATGGCCAGTTGCGGCGGCGCGCCGTTGCGCAGTTCTTCACGCACGCGCTCGTTGATCAGCACGTTCGCGTCGATCGCCATACCGAGCGCGAGCGCGATAGCGGCGATACCCGGCAGCGTGAGCGTGGCCTGCAGCATCGACAGCACCGCCACCAGCAGCAGCAGGTTCACGGACAGGCCGATCATCGAGATCACGCCGAACAGCATGTAGTACGCGATCGTGAACACGGCGATCGCCGCGAAGCCCCACACGACCGAGTGGAAGCCCTTCTTGATGTTGTCGGCGCCGAGGCTCGGGCCGATCGTGCGTTCCTCGATGATTTCCATCGGCGCGGCGAGCGAACCGGCGCGCAGCAGCAGCGCGAGGTCGGCGGCCGCTTGCGGGGTCGGCTGGCCGGTGATCTGGAAGCGGTCGCCCAGTTCCGACTGGATGGTCGCGACCGTCAGCACTTCGCCCTTGCCGCGCTCGAACAGCACCATCGCCATCGGCTTGCCGATGTTGTCGCGCGACACCGCGCGCACCGCGCGGCCGCCGGCCGAGTCGAGACGGATGTTGACCGACGGGCGCTGATGCTCGTCGAAGCCCGCCGATGCGTCGATGATGCGGTCGCCGGTGAAGATCACCTGCTTGCGCAGCAGCACCGGCACCTGGTTGCCTTGCGTGAAGAGTTCGTCGCCCGGCGGCACCGGGTCGTTCGGATTCGGATGCGTGTTGACCGGGTCGGCGAGGCGCGCTTCGAGCGTCGCCGTGCGGCCGATGATGTCCTTCGCCTTCGCGGTGTCCTGCACGCCCGGCAGCTCGACCACGATGCGGTCCGCGCCCTGCTGCTGGATCACCGGCTCGGCCACGCCGAGTTCGTTCACGCGGTTATGCAGCGTCGTGATGTTCTGCTTGAGCGCAGCGTCCTGAACCGCTCGCTGCACGGCCGGCGTGAAGGTACCGACCAGCTGCACGCCGCCGTCCGCGCCGGTGTTCGGCTGCGAGGTCCACTGAAGTTCGCTGACGCCGCGGCCGAGCAGCTTGAGTGCCGCGTCCGCCGTGGCCTGATCGGCCAGATTCACCACCACCGACTGGTTCACGCGATTCACGCCGCCGTCGCGGACGTTGTTGTCGCGCAGCAGCGTGCGCACGTCCGAGGCGTCAGAATCGAGCTTTTTGTTCAGTGCGCCGGCCATGTCGACCTGCAGCAGGAAGTGCACGCCGCCGCGCAGGTCCAGACCGAGGTACATCGGCAGTGCGCGCAGCGCGGTCATCCAGGTCGGCGACGCGCTTTGCAGGTTCAGTGCGACGATGTATTGCGGATCGTTCGGATCGCTATTGAGCGACTTCTGCAGCAGGTCTTTGACGCGCAGCTGCGTGTCCGTGTCCGTCAGGCGCACGCGGATGTTCGCGTTGGTCTGCGAGTTGTCGAACGTGACCGCGGTCGGCTTGATCTGATTGCCCGCGAGCGCGGCTTCGACCGACGCCAGCGTGGTGGCGTCGAGCCTGACCGTGGCCTTGCCGCTCGACACCTGCACCGCCGGCGCTTCGCCGTACAGATTGGGCAGCGTGTACACGAGGCCGATGACCAGAGCCACCAGCATCACGGCGTATTTCCAGAGGGGGTAGCGATTCATGAGTGGTCCAACGGGAAGGTTGGCTTGGATGCGATGCGTCCGGCGATGAGCGCGATAAATTCAGCGACAGTGCTTGAATCGACCGCGAGGCCGCGCCGGACGCGAGGAGTGCAGGCCTTACAGCGACTTGATCGTGCCCTTCGGGAGAATTGTCGTGACCGACGCCTTCTGCACGGTAATTTCCGTGCCTTCCGAGATTTCGATGCCGACGTAGGCTTCGCCCACCTTCGTCACCTTGCCGACGATACCGCCGTTCGTCACGACTTCATCGCCCTTGGCCATCGCTGCGAGCATGTTGCGATGTTCCTTCTGACGCTTCATTTGCGGGCGAATCATGATGAAGTACAGCACGCCGAACATCAGGATCAGCGGCAGGAAGCTCATCAGGTTCGATTCGACACCACCTGCTGCAGCGCCTTGGGCGAAGGCATTGGAAATGAACGACACGTTGGTCTCTCCGTTATTGGTCAAACAAACGAACAAAAAATCAGCCGATTATTCTACCACCGGCCACACGCACGCCGGCACGGCGAATCGGCTTTGCGATCAACCGTTTAAAGGTCCGATGCGGGGCAAATTCAGCGCTCAGCGAAAGCAAATTGTAAGTTGTCCGCGTGCGGCATGGGCAGTCTTCAGCGGCATTCGCCTACCGGGCCGTCAGGACGACGGTTCGACGCCGCGCGCCCGGTCTTCGTGGAAGCGCTTGCGGAACGCGTCGAACAGCTTCGCCTCGATCGCATCGCGCATTTCCTGCATCAGTTCGAGGTAGTAGTGCAGGTTGTGGATCGTGTTCAGCTGCGCGCCGAGGATTTCGCCGACGCGATGCAGGTGGTGCAGATAGCCGCGCGTGAAGTTGCGGCAGGTGTAGCAGCCGCATTGCTCGTCGAGCGGGCGCAGCGAGTTCTTGTGCGTCGCGTTGCGGATCTTGAGGTCGCCGAAGCGCGTGAAAAGCCAGCCGTTGCGCGCGTTGCGCGTCGGCATCACGCAGTCGAACATGTCGACGCCGGCCGCGACCCCGGCCACCAGGTCTTCCGGCGTGCCGACGCCCATCAGGTAGTGCGGCTTGTTGGCCGGCAGCTTCGGGCCGATATGGTTCAGGACCCTCATCATGTCTTCCTTCGGCTCGCCGACCGACAGACCGCCGATCGCGAGGCCGTGGAAGTTCTTCTCGGCGAGACCGGCGAGCGACTCATCGCGCAAGTCCTCGAACATGCCGCCCTGCACGATGCCGAAGAGGGCATTCGGATTGCCGAGGCGCTGGAATTCGTCGATCGAGCGCTGGGCCCAGCGCATCGACATGCGCATCGATTCAGCGGCTTCCTTGTGCGAGGTCGGGATGTTGTTGGTCGCGTACGGCGTGCATTCGTCGAACTGCATCACGATGTCCGAGTTCAGCACCTTCTGGATCTGCATCGACACTTCCGGCGACAGGAACAGCCGGTCGCCGTTGATCGGCGACGCGAACGTGACGCCGTCCTCGGTGATCTTGCGCAGATCGCCGAGCGAGAACACCTGGAATCCGCCCGAGTCGGTCAGGATCGGCTTCTTCCAGCCCATGAAGCCGTGCAGGCCGCCGTGCGCCTCGATGGTTTCGAGGCCGGGGCGCAGCCACAGATGAAACGTATTGCCGAGGATGATCTGCGCGTGCATTTCGTCGAGCTCGCGCGGCTGGACTGCCTTCACCGTGCCGTAGGTGCCGACCGGCATGAAGATGGGCGTCTCGACCACGCCGTGGTTGAGCGTGACGCGGCCGCGGCGCGCGAGGCCGTCGGTGCCGAGCAGTTCGAATTTGAGGCCATTCTCCGGACGCTCGTGGGCAGGATGCTGCGAGGGATGACCAAGGGTCATGGGGATCACTCCTGTGCTACCGGAAAACAGTCCGGCGCAATCAATGAAAACCGCCACGAAGGATCGCGGCGGCTAGGAAAACTGCCAATACGCTGAAGCAGTGCTGGAACCGGCTCAGGCATCGCGCCGCGTCAGCAGCATCGCGTCACCGTAGCTGAAAAAGCGATAACGCTCGTCGATCGCATGACGATACGCGGCGCGAATCGTCTCGACGCCCGCGAACGCCGACACCAGCATCAGCAGCGTCGACTTCGGCAAATGGAAGTTCGTGACCAGCCGGTCGACCACGCGGAAGCGGTAGCCCGGCGTGATGAAGATGTCGGTTTCCGCGCTCGCCGCGGCGAGCGCATGGCCGGCCGCTTCGGCGTCGCGCGCGGCGGCTTCGAGCGCGCGCATCGACGTGGTGCCGACCGCGATCACGCGGTTGCCGCGCGCTTTGGTCGCAGCGATCCTGTCCGCCAGCTCTTGCGGCAGGTGATACCACTCGCTGTGCATCTTGTGCTCGGCGATGTTTTCGACCCGCACCGGCTGGAATGTGCCAGCGCCGACGTGCAGCGTCAGCGTCGCGCGTTCGATGCCGAAGGCGTCGAGCCTCGCGAGCAGCGCGTCGTCGAAGTGCAGGCCGGCGGTCGGCGCGGCGACCGCGCCCGGGTTCTGCGCGAATACGGTCTGATAGCGGGTTTCGTCGGTCGCGTCGGGATCGTGCTCGATGTACGGCGGCAGCGGCAGACGGCCGTATTGCTCGATCAGCGTCAGGCAGTCGTCGGGGAAATGCAGCGTGTAGAACTGATCGACGCGCTCGCCGACGGTGACGTCGAACGCATCGGCGAGACGGATCGTCGTGCCCGCCTGCGGGCTCTTGCTCGCGCGGATCTGCGCAAGCGCGCTGCGCTCGCCGGTCAGGCGCTCGACCAGCACTTCGATCTTGCCGCCGCTCGCCTTCTGGCCGAAGAAGCGCGCCTTCAGCACTTTGGTATCGTTGAAGACCAGCAGATCGCCCGGCGCGAGGCACTCGGGCAATTCGGTAAAGCGGCGGTCGATCAGGCGCGCGGCGCCGTCGGCGGCGCCCGCGGCGTCCACGTCGAGCAGACGGCTTGCGCTGCGCTCGGGCAGCGCGACTTGCGCGATCAGCTCGGGCGGCAGATCGAAATCGAAATCGGAAAGCGTAAACATGCGAACGACTGGAAGCGGATTGGTACTGATTTGGGACTGAATTGAGCCGAAGCCGGAGCCGGGCGGCTATGATGGCGGGACGCCGAAGCGGCCCGCGTGCGCGTTGAGCCGCATCTTGCCCACGCTGAATGCGCGCAGAGCGGCACGTTTTTTTCGACAGCAGCCGATATTGTACTTGCGAAGCAGCCCATGCCTTTGTCCGACCGCCGATCGTCCGTTGCCACCCTCGAAGCGGGCGCCGCGCCGCGCCGCCGCGGTGCGCGGGCGGAGGCGGGGGAACGGGAGGCGGCAGAAGGTGGCGCGCAAGGCGGCATGATCGCCGCAGGCCGTGATGCCGGGCGCGACAGCGACCCGGCCAGCGGCGACAAGCCCGCCGCCAAAACCAGAGCCACGGCGAAGGCCGCCGCCAAACGTGCAGCCAAAGCCCCCGTCAAAACCGCCGACAAGCTCGCCAAACTCGGCCTCACACGCGACATCGACCTCGTGCTGCATCTGCCGATGCGCTACGAAGACGAAACCTCGCTGACGCCGATCGGTCACCTGCTGCCCGGCGGCATCGCGCAAACCGAAGGCGTCGTATTCGACAACGAGATCGCCTATCGCCCGCGCCGGCAACTGCTCGTGAAGCTGCGCGACGCCGACGGCGATGAGCTGGTGCTGCGCTTTCTGAATTTCTACGGCTCGCAGGTCAAGCAGATGGCGCCCGGCGCGCGCCTGCGCGTGCGCGGCGACGTGCGCGGCGGCTTCTTCGGCATGGAGATGGTGCATCCGACCGTGCGCGTCGTCGATGAAGACACGCCGCTGCCACAGGCGCTGACGCCGGTCTATCCGAGCACCGCGGGCGTATCGCAGGCGTATCTGCGCAAGGCGATCGACAACGCGCTCGCGCGCACCTCGCTGCCGGAGCTGCTGCCCGCGCCGGTCGCACGCGCGTTTCTCGAACCGCTCGGCGTACCGGCGCTGATGGACGCGGTGCGCACGCTGCATCATCCGGGCGCGCAGTCGGACGAAACGGCGCTGATCGACGGCACGCATCCAGCGTGGGTGCGCATCAAGTTCGAGGAGCTGCTCGCGCAGCAGATGTCGCTCAAGCGCGCGCACGACGAGCGGCGCAACCGCGCCGCGCCGGCGATGCCGCGCCGCAAGCTCGGCGACGAATCCGCGCTGGTCGCGCGTCTGTTGAAGGCGCTGCCGTTTTCGCTGACGGCCGCGCAGCAGCGCGTCGGCGGCGAGATCGCGCTCGATCTGACGCAGCCGCATCCGATGCAGCGCCTGTTGCAGGGCGACGTCGGCAGTGGCAAGACGATCGTCGCGGCGCTCGCCGCCGCGCAGGCGATCGACGCCGGCTACCAGGCCGCGCTGATGGCGCCGACCGAAATCCTCGCCGAGCAGCACGCGCGCAAGTTGCGCGGCTGGCTCGAACCTCTCGGCGTGAACGTCGCGTGGCTCGCGGGCAGTCTGAAGACGAAGGAGAAGCGCGCCGCGATCGAAGCGGCCGCGCTCGGCACCGCGCAGCTGGTGATCGGCACGCACGCGATCATCCAGGACGCGGTCGACTTCGCGCGCCTCGGGCTCGTGATCGTCGACGAGCAGCATCGCTTCGGCGTCGCGCAACGGCTCGCGCTGCGCGCGAAGGCGCGGGGCGCCGCCGATGGCGCGTCCGACTTCCAGCCGCATCAATTGATGATGTCCGCGACGCCGATTCCGCGCACGCTCGCGATGACCTACTACGCGGACCTCGACGTCTCCACGATCGACGAACTGCCGCCGGGCCGCACCCCGATCCTCACGAAGCTCGTGTCCGACGCGCGCCGCGAAGAGGTGATCGGCCGCGTGCGCGAGGCGGCGCTGACGGGGCGCCAGGTGTACTGGGTGTGTCCGCTGATCGAGGAAAGCGAGACGCTGCAGCTGCAAACCGCGGTCGAGACCTACGAGACGCTCGTGGCCGCGCTGCCCGAGCTGAGGGTCGGCCTCGTGCACGGGCGCCTCGCGCCCGCCGAAAAGGCCACGGTGATGGACGCGTTCTCGCGCAACGAGATCCAGCTGCTGGTCGCGACCACGGTGATCGAGGTGGGCGTCGACGTGCCGAACGCGTCGTTGATGGTGATCGAGCACGCGGAGCGTTTCGGTCTCGCGCAGCTGCATCAGCTGCGCGGACGGGTGGGGCGCGGCAGCGCCGCGTCGGTCTGCGTGCTGCTGTACACCGGACCGCTGTCGATGACCGCTCGCGCGCGCCTGCAAACGATGCGCGAAACCACCGACGGCTTCGAGATCGCCCGCCGCGACCTCGAAATCCGCGGACCGGGCGAGTTCCTCGGCGCGCGGCAGTCGGGCGCGGCGATGCTGCGTTTCGCCGACCTGCAAAACGATCAGCACCTGATCGAGCCCGCGCGCGAAGCCGCCGCGACGCTGCTGGACCAGTATCCGGACGTGGTCATCCAGCATCTGGCGCGCTGGCTCGGCGCGCGCGAGCAATATCTGAAAGCCTGAGTGCAAGCCCTTCGCCACGAACGGAACGGCTAAAAGGTTGGCGAACCGACCCTATAGGTGTATAACTAGAACCTATCGAATCTATCGCACTGATTGATCCCCGAATGACGCTCACCGAATTGAAATACATCGTGGCGGTGGCCCGCGAGCGGCACTTCGGCCGGGCCGCCGAAGCGTGTTTCGTCAGCCAGCCCACGCTGTCCGTCGCCATCAAGAAGCTCGAAGACGAGCTGAACGTGCAGATTTTCGAGCGCGGCACCAGCGAGGTCAGCGTCACGCCGATCGGCGAACAGATCGTCACGCAGGCGCAACGCGTGCTCGAGCAGACGCTCGCGATCAAGGAAATCGCCAAGCAGGGCAAGGACCCGCTGGTCGGTCCGCTGCGCCTCGGCGTGATCTACACGATCGGGCCGTACCTGCTGCCCACCCTCGTCAAGCAGATGATCCAGCGCGTGCCGCAGATGCCGCTGATGCTGCAGGAAAATTACACGCTGAAGCTGATCGAACTGCTCAAGCAGGGCGAAATCGACGTCGCGATCATGGCGCTGCCATTTCCCGAAACCGGTTTGATGCTGCGTCCGCTGTACGACGAGCCGTTCGTCGTCGCGCTGCCGTCCGGTCACGCGTGGGAAGGCCGCTCGAAGATCGACCCTGACGATCTGAAGCAGGAAACCATGCTGCTGCTCGGCAGCGGCCACTGCTTCCGCGATCATGTGCTCGGCGTATGCCCCGAGCTGATGCGCTTTTCGCAGAATGCGGACGGAATCCAGAAGACCTTCGAGGGCTCGTCGCTCGAAACGATTCGTCATATGGTCGCGAGCGGCGTCGGCATTACCGTGCTGCCGCGCATGTCGGTGCACGAGGTCAAGCCGCATGCGGGCGGTATCGACGCGGGCCTGCTCAGCTACGTCGCGTTCGACGAGCCGGTGCCCGATCGCCGCGTCGTGCTGGCGTGGCGCAAGAGCTTCACGCGCATGCCAGCGATCGATGCGATCTGCGAGGCAATCGCCGCCTGCGAGCTGCCGGGCGTCAAAAAACTCGATCTGCCCGCTGCCGTCAACTAACGCGCGGTCATCCCGCAGCCGCGCCGGATCCCGGCGCGGCCTGCCGCCAAAAAGGGCGCGAGCCCTATCGAATAGATTAACTTAATCAAATACGAATATTCGATAGCTATTGCTATAGTTTCCTCCATGGATCGCCCGATCCCCTGATTCGACAAGGCTCAGCCTCAGACTCCCCATTCGGGGCGTCAGACAAGCCAGGAGGAAAACATCATGCAAGCAGTTTCACAGCCCATCCACGCTTTTCCCGCCCAACCGACCATGACGGCCGCCGCGCCGAGTATCCGCGCGGTCGCGATGTCGTTGCTGGCCGACCGGGTGTTGGCCGCCTGACGCGCCAACCCATGACGGCGTCCGTGCCGCACGGATGCCGCGCGATTTCCTCTGATCCAATAAAACCACGCAGGAGTGCTCATGTCCGAACTTAAGCTCACCAATGCCGCCGGCGCGCCCGTCGCCGATAACCAGAACTCGATGACCGCCGGCCCGCGCGGCCCGGTGGTGCTGCAGGATGTCTGGCTGCTCGAGAAGCTCGCGCACTTCGATCGCGAAGTGATTCCCGAGCGTCGCGTTCACGCGAAGGGTTCGGGTGCGTTCGGCACGCTGACGGTCACGCACGACATCTCGCGCTACACGAAGGCGAAGGTGTTCTCGCAGGTCGGCAAGGAAACACCGCTTTTCATGCGTTTTTCGACGGTGGCCGGCGAGCGTGGCGCGGCCGATGCCGAGCGCGACGTGCGCGGCTTCTCGATCAAGTTCTACACCGAAGAAGGCAACTGGGACGTGGTCGGCAACAACACACCGGTGTTCTTCATCCGCGATCCGCTGAAGTTTCCGGACTTCATTCATACGCAGAAGCGTGATCCGTACACGAACCTGCGTAACAACGTCGCGGCGTGGGATTTCTGGTCGCGTCATCCGGAGTCGCTGCATCAGGTGACGATTCTGATGAGCGATCGAGGGATTCCGAAGAACTACCGGCAGATGCACGGCTTCGGCTCGCACACGTACTCGTTCATCAACGCGAACGACGAGCGTTTCTGGGTCAAGTTCCACTTCAAGTCGCAGCAGGGCATCGAGAACTTCACCGACGCCGAAGCCGCGCAAGTGGTCGCCAATGACCGCGAAAGCGCGCAGCGCGATCTGGTGAACAGCATCGACGCGGGCAACTTCCCGAAGTGGCGCTTCGCGATTCAGGTGATGCCCGAAGCGGATGCGGCGAACTACCGCTTCAACCCGTTCGACATCACGAAGGTGTGGTCGCAGAAGGACTATCCGTTGATCGACGTCGGCACGATCGAGCTGAACCGCAACGCGGCGAACTATTTCGCGGACGTCGAGCAGGCGGCGTTCACGCCGGCCAACGTGATACCGGGCATCGGCTTTTCGCCGGACCGTCTGTTGCAGGGGCGTCTGTTCTCGTACGGCGATACGCAGCGTTACCGGCTCGGCATCAATCATCACCAGATTCCGGTGAATGCGCCGCGCGTGCCGAACCCGCATTCGTTCCATCGCGACGGCGCGATGCGCACCGACGGCAATCTCGGCGGCAACGTGAATTACGAACCGAATCGCTTCAGCGACTTCGCGCAGGACGCGAACGCATCGGAGCCACCGCTCGCAGCGGGCGCGGTCGCGCATTACGAACATCGCGAGGACGACGACTACTACACGCAGCCGCGCATGCTGTTCGCGCTGTTCGACGACGCGCAGCGTCAGCGTCTGTTCGGCAATATCGCGCGACATATCGACGGTGTGCCGCAGGACATCGTCGCGCGTCAGATCGAGCATTTCCGCCGCGCCGATCCGGCTTACGCGGAAGGTGTGATCGCGGCGCTCGCCGCGTTGCAGGAAGGCAGAAACCGCTAGGCGTCCAGTACGCGGCGCACGGCAGGGCAGTAGCACAGTAATCGACGGCGCAGCGCGTTGCTGCGGCCGTCACGAGACGAACCGGGAGTACGATCATGATTCAGATGATGATGGCAAGCATCGGCGGTTCGACCGCCATGCCGAGCATGCAGGTGCAACGGCAGGTGTTGATGCTGCGCAAGGCGATGGGCATTACGATCGTCGCGAGCGGCTTGGCGGTAATCGCCGCGCAGGCGTTGCAGCACGCGCTGGGCGGCTAAGCGCAGTAGCGCCGGGATGGCGGCGCAGCAAGGCCTCCGGAGCACGTCTTGAGCGAAGCTTGCGGCATTTCACGCTACACTGTCGAACAGTTTTATTCGTGTTTCCGCAGAGCCTCATCTGCCGACCGGTTCGTATCACTCTTCGAAGGAGTCATCATGGCCAAGAAAGAAGCCGCAGCAGCCGTACAGCACGTCAACATCGGGATCAGCGACAAGGATCGCAAGAAGATCGCCGAAGGGTTGTCGCGTTTGCTCGCCGACACCTACACGCTGTACCTGAAGACCCACAACTTCCACTGGAACGTCACGGGTCCGATGTTCAACACGCTGCACCTGATGTTCGAAACGCAGTACAACGAACTGGCGCTCGCGGTCGACTCGATCGCCGAACGCATCCGCGCATTGGGCGTGCATGCGCCGGGCACCTACAAGGATTTCGCGAAGCTGTCGTCGATCCCCGAAGCGGACGGTGTGCCGGCCGCGGAAGACATGATCCGCCAACTGGTCGAAGGCCAGGAAGCGGTGGTGCGCACCGCGCGCGCGATCTTCCCGGCGACGGAAGCCGCCAACGACGAGCCGACCGCCGACCTGCTCACGCAACGCATGCAGACGCACGAAAAGACCGCGTGGATGCTGCGCTCGCTGCTCGCGTGATTCGACGCGGCTAAGCCGGCCGAGTCACGTTCGAATGCAGGTGCGGGCAACACCCGCGCCGTGCCAGAAACGCACAAGCCTCCCTGCACGGGAGGCTTTGTTTTTTGCGCCGCCGCCGCGTGATGCAGGGGCGCGAGCGCGAGGCACTTCGATACGCGGCCAGATGAATTCAGAGCCGCCGTGCGCTTCCCGTAAAATAGGCGCACCGTGTTCGCACTTCACCGAATTCGTCCCATGTTCGCCCGACTTCCCCTGTATCTGCGCCTCGTGCGCATGGACAAGCCGATCGGCAGCCTGCTGCTGCTGTGGCCGACGCTCAACGCACTGTGGATCGCTTCCGGCGGTCATCCGTCGTGGCAATTGCTGGTGATCTTCACGCTTGGCACGGTGCTGATGCGCTCAGCCGGCTGCGCGATCAACGACTACGCGGACCGCGATTTCGACCGCCACGTGAAGCGCACCGAGAACCGGCCGATCACGTCCGGCAAGATCAATGCGTGGGAGGCGGTCGTGCTGGCCACCGTGCTGTCGCTGATCGCTTTTCTGCTGATCCAGCCGCTCAATGCGTTGACCAAGGAGTTGTCGGTGGTCGCGCTGTTCGTCGCCGGCACGTATCCGTTCATGAAGCGCTTCTTCGCGATTCCGCAGGCGTATCTGGGCATCGCGTTCGGCTTCGGCATTCCGATGGCGTTCGCCGCGGTGCTGGATCACGTGCCGCTGCTCGCATGGGTGATGCTGGTCGCGAACATCTTCTGGGCCGTTGCGTACGACACCGAATACGCGATGGTGGATCGCGACGACGACATCAAGATCGGCATCCGCACGTCGGCGCTGACTTTCGGTCGCTTCGACGTGGCCGCGGTCATGCTGTGTTACGCGGTGACGCTGGGGATTTACGTCGGCATCGGCCTGACGCTCGGGTTTGGTCTGCTGTACTGGCTCGGCTGGGCGGTCGCGGTAGGTTGCGCGATCTATCACTACACGCTGATCCGCAATCGCGAGCGCATGCCGTGCTTTGCCGCGTTCCGTCACAACAACTGGCTCGGCGGCGCGTTGTTCGCGGGGATTGCCGCGCATTACGCGGTGACCTCGTTTTAATTCGCGTCCGCGCTTTTCTGGCTTCAGAACGCTGGTGTTTCTACACGCCGTAGCGCGCGTGCCCTTAATTAGAAAATTAGAAAAGGCAGGCGTGCCACGGCGTGTTAGTTTCCGCTGATTCTTTTCGACGCCGGTTCGCGTTACTGCTTGCCGAACTCGTCGCCCATCTCGCGCGCCCGTGCATCGGCGGCCAGTGCGCCCCGCACGATCGCGTCCTTGATGCCGCTCGCGTCGAACGAGGCGAGCGCTGCCGCGGTCGTGCCGCCCTTCGAGGTCACGCGCTCGCGCAGCACGCTCGGCGGTTCGTCGGAATTGGCCGCGAGTTGCGCGGCGCCCGTGAACGTCGCGACCGCGAGCGCGCGGCCCTGCGCTTCGTCCATACCTAGCTGGCGCGCGGCTTCCTGCAGCGCTTCGATGAAATAGAACACGTAGGCCGGTCCACTGCCCGAGATCGCAGTGACCGCGTCGATCTTCGCTTCGTCGTCGAACCAGACGGTCTCGCCGACCGCGCCGAGCACCTGCGACGCGAGCGCGCGGCCCGCTTCGTCGACGCTGCCGCTCGCGACGAGACCCGTCACGCCCATGCCGATCAGCGCCGGCGTATTCGGCATCACGCGCACGATGCGGCTGTGGCCATTCAGCCAGCGCGACATGTCGCCGATGCGGATGCCCGCGACGATGCTGACGATCAGTTGCGACGCGCGCAGATGCGCCGCCAGCGTCTCGGCGACGCTCTTCAGGATCTGCGGCTTCACGGCGAGCACGACCGCGTCGTAGTCGGCGAGCGTGCCGTCGGCGGCCGCGCCGGTGCGGATGCCGAATTGCTCCTCGTTGCGCTTGCGCGCGTCTTCGTTCGGATCGATCGCATATAGGTCCGCGGGCGCGGCGCCCCGCTTGATGAGGCCGCCGATCAACGCCGCGGCCATGTTGCCGCCGCCGATAAACGCAATTTTCATGATGGTCCGGATAGCTTCAGATGAGATGCGGTGAGGGCATCGCGCAGCCAGGTTCGCGCAAGGCCCGTGGAAAAGCTCAGTGCGAGTAATCGCGCGCGCCGAAGATCGCGGTGCCGACGCGCACGATCGTTGCGCCTTCGAGCACGGCTGCTTCGAGATCGGCCGACATGCCCATCGACAACGTATCGAGCTCGAGCCCGTCGTTGCACAAGCGCTCGAACAGCTCGCGCAATTTGCGATGCGGCGCCCGCTGTTCTTCAAGATCGCCGCCCGGTTCCGGAATCGACATCAGTCCGCGCAGCTTCAGCTTTGGCAGTGCGGCGATCTGGTGCGCGATGGCGGCCGCCTCGTCGGGCGCAACGCCGCTCTTCGACGCCTCGCCGCTGACGTTGATCTGCAGGCAGACGTTGAGCGGCGGCAGGTTGTCGGGGCGCTGCTCCGACAGCCGCTGTGCGATCTTCAGCCGATCGACCGAATGCACCCAGTCGAAATGCTCGGCAACGGGGCGCGTCTTGTTCGATTGCAGCGGCCCGATGAAATGCCATTCGAGCGATGCGCGCAGATCGGCGAGCGTCTGGATCTTGTCGAGCGCTTCCTGCACGTAGTTCTCGCCGAATGCGTGCTGACCGGCCGCATGAGCGGCGCGCACGGCATCGGCGGGAAACGTCTTGGAGACCGCGAGCAGCATCACGGACTGCGCATCGCGGCCGGCCGCTTGCGCGGCGCGGGCGATGCGCTCGTGCACGTCGGCGAGACTCTGAGCGAAGTGGTCGGCGAAACGGTGATGCAGATCGGACATGGAACGAACCGGTGTTCAGCGAAGACGATGCCCCGATTATACGGACAGCATGTGCTCGACCAATTCGATCCAGTGCGCGACCGGCGTCGACGTGCCGCTTTGCAGATGCGCGATGCAACCGACGTTCGCCGACACGATCACCTGCGGCTCCTGCGCCTGCAAACGCTCGAGCTTCTGGTCGCGCAGCGCGTACGACAGGCGCGGCTGCAGCAGCGAGTAAGTGCCGGCCGAGCCGCAGCACAGATGGCTGTCGGTGGGGAGGCGCACTTCGAGGCCGAGCGCGCTGAGCAGTTGCTCGACTTTGCCGCGGATCTGCTGGCCATGCTGCAGCGTGCAGGGCGGATGAAACGCGACCGTGTGCACCGAGCGGCGGCGCGTGATCGCGACGAGCCGTTCTTCGAACTCGGGCAGGATTTCGGAGACGTCGCGCGTCAACTCGACGATGCGGCGCGCCTTCTCCGCATACTCGGGATCGAGGCGCAGCAGGTGCGCGTATTCCTTGACCGTCGCACCGCAGCCCGACGCGTTCATTACGATCGCTTCAACGCCCTGTTCGACGTAGGGCCACCATGCGTCGATGTTCGCGCGCACGTCGTCGAGTGCTTCTTCGTTGTAGCCGAGGTGCAGGCGGATCGCGCCGCAGCAGCCGGCTTCGGGCGCGATCAGCGTTTCGATACCGAGCGCGTCGAACACGCGCGCGGTCGCGATGTTGACGTTCGGCATCATCGACGGTTGCACGCAGCCCGCGAGCATCAGCACCTTGCGTTCGTGTGTCGCGCTCGGCCATTCGAGCGGGCGTTGACGCGCAGGGACCTTGTCGCGCAGCTTCTTCGGCAGCAGGCCGCGCACATGCTGGCCCAGCCGCATCGCGGGCGTGAAGATCGCGCTGTTCGGCAGCACGCTCGCGAGCAGCCGCCGCATCAGCCGCTGATTGAGCGGACGTGTGACCTTCTCTTCGGTGAGCTTGCGGCCGATTTCGACGAGCCGCCCGTATTGCACGCCGGACGGGCAGGTCGTTTCGCAGTTGCGACAGGTCAGGCAGCGGTCCAGGTGTACCTGGGTGCTGCGCGTGACCGGTGCGCCTTCGACCATCTGCTTGATCAGATAGATGCGCCCGCGCGGGCCGTCGAGCTCGTCGCCGAGCAGTTGATAGGTCGGGCAGGTGGCCGTGCAGAAACCGCAATGCACGCATTTGCGCAGGATGGCGTCCGCTTCGTTGCCATCGGGGGTATTGCGAATGAAGTCCGCGAGGTTGGTTTGCATCGCGTCGCTCAGAAGTCGGGGTAGAGACGGCCGCGGTTGAAGATGCGGGCCGGATCGAATGCATGTTTGAGGCCGCGATGGATTTTCATCAACGGCGCGGGCAGCGGTGTGAATACGCCGGCGCTGCGGTCGTAGCCGTGGCCGCTGCGGAAAATGGTTGCGTGGCCGCCGGCCTGCTTCGCGCTGATGCGCACGGTTTGCGCGTCGGTGTCGGTGATCCACCAACGCTGGCCGCCGCCCCATTCCATCAGTTGCGCGCCGGGCAGTTGCAGCGGCTCGGTGATCGACGGCAACGCGAGACGCCACAGCGCGGCCTTCGGCGGAATGCTTGCAAAGAACGAGTCGGTCTGTTCGCGCAGGCCGCCCCAGAAGCGCTCGGCTTCGACCGCATCGACGACTTCGCCGCCGAGCC
This sequence comes from Paraburkholderia sp. BR13444, assembly GCF_040948755.1. Classification (NCBI taxonomy): domain Bacteria; kingdom Pseudomonadati; phylum Pseudomonadota; class Betaproteobacteria; order Burkholderiales; family Burkholderiaceae; genus Paraburkholderia; species Paraburkholderia sp. BR13444. The sequence continues at coordinate 344,154 of NZ_JBFPKM010000008.1, forward strand.
CGGTGCGCGCGGCCTTGACCGCGGCCTCCGCGCCGCCCAGGCGCACCGCGAGCGTGCCGTTGCGCCATGCGCTCGCGGTGATGGGCAGCGGCCGGCCGCCCCATTCGTTGAGCTTGCGTACCGCGTCGGTGCCATTCATGTCGAATTTCAGCGTGGCTTCGGCCTGCGGGCGCGGCAGCACTTTGACTGACAGCTCGAGGATCAGCCCGAGCGTGCCGAGCGAGCCCGCGAGCAGCCGCGACACGTCGTAACCCGCGACGTTCTTGACGACCTGGCCGCCGAAGTGCAGCACCTGGCCCCGGCCGTTCATCACGACGGCGCCGAGCACGAAGTCGCGCGCGGCGCCGACCGCCGGCCGGCGCGGCCCGGAAATGCCCGCGGCGATGCAGCCGCCGAAGGTGGCCTGCGGACCGAAGTGCGGCGGCTCGAACGCCAGCATCTGGTCGTGCTCGGCGAGCGCGGCTTCGATTTCCAGCAGCGGTGTTCCCGCGCGCGCGGTGATCACGAGCTCGGCCGGATCGTACTCTATGATGCCGCGATAAGCGCGCGTGTCGAGGATCTCGCCTTCCAGCGTCTGGCCATACCAGTCCTTGGTGCCGCCGCCACGGATGCGCACCGCGCGTCCCTCGGCGCTGGCCGAGCGCACGCGTTCGGACCATACGGCGACGATGTCATCCTCTTCCATGGTGTCCTGCTCGTTGTGTTTCGTTTGATTGTACCGGGCGGCGGCTCGCTGGCAAGCCGGAGCGCACCCGCATGACGGGGCGCGGCATCGGTCTGAAGGGGCGGCGCAAATCGCCGTGCAGGCCGCGCCCGCATCGGCGCGGGCGCGGCACACGGTGGCTGCGCGATGCAGACGCCAGCCGCTAGAAGCGCGGCAGCTCGGGATGTGGCAGCAGTCCGCCGCGCACGTGCATCTTGCCGTATTCGGCACAGCGCGCCCGCGTCGGAATGCCCTTGTCGGGATTCAACAGACCGGGCGCGTCGAATGCTCGCTTGACCGCGTGGAACGTGTCGCGCTCCTCGGGCGAGAACTGCACGCACATCGAATTGATCTTCTCGATGCCGACGCCATGCTCGCCCGTCACCGTGCCGCCCAGCTCGACGCAAGCTTCGAGGATGTCGGAACCGAACAACTCGGCGCGATGCCACTCGTCCTGGTCGTTGCCGTTGAACAGGATCAGCGGATGCATATTGCCGTCGCCGGCATGGAACACGTTGATGCAGCGCAGCTGGTAGGTTTTCTCCATCTCCTCGATGCGCGCGAGCAGCGGCCCGATACTTCGGCGCGGCACGGTGCCGTCCATGCAGTAGTAGTCCGGCGAGATGCGGCCGGCGGCCGGAAACGCGTTCTTGCGCCCGGACCAGAAGCGCAGGCGCTCGGCCTCCGTGCGCGAAATCTGGATACGGGTCGCGCCGTGCTCGCGCAGCACCGCGGTCATGCGCACGATCTCGGCCGCGACTTCCTCGGGCGTGCCGTCCGATTCGCACAGCAGGATCGCCGCCGCGTCGAGGTCGTAGCCCGCGTTGACGAACTCCTCGACCGCGCGCGTGGCGGGCTTGTCCATCATCTCGAGGCCGGCCGGGATGATGCCCGCCGCAATGATGCCGGCAACGGCGTCGCCGCCTTTCACCACATCGTCGAAGCTGGCCATGATGACCTGCGCCGTTTGCGGCTTCGGGATCAGCTTGACGGTGACCTCGGTGACGATTGCGAACATGCCCTCGCTGCCGATCAGCACCGCGAGCAGATCGAGCCCCGGCGCGTCAGGCGCGAGCGAGCCGAATTCGACGATCTCGCCGTCCATCGTCACCGCGCGCACGCGCAGCACGTTGTGCACGGTGAGGCCGTACTTCAGGCAATGCACGCCGCCCGAATTCTCGGACACATTGCCGCCAATCGTGCAGGCAATCTGCGACGACGGATCCGGCGCGTAGTAGAGGCCATACGGTGCCGCGGCTTCGGAGATCGCGAGGTTGCGCACGCCCGGCTGCACGGTCGCGATGCGCGCATACGGGTCGACCTCGACGATCTTGCGAAAGCGCGCGAGCGACACCACGACGCCGTGCCGAATCGGCATTGCGCCACCGGACAGCCCGGTGCCCGCGCCGCGCGGCACGATGGGCACATCGAGACGATGGCAGATCTGCACGATGCGCTGCACCTGCGATTCGGTTTCCGGCAACGCGACCGCGAGCGGCAGACGCCGGTACGCGGCGAGGCCGTCGCAGTCGTACGCGACGGTATCTTCCTCGCGATACAGCAGACAGTGGGTCGGCAACACGGCCATCAGCGCCTGCACGACTTCGCGCTGACGCTGCGCGAGGACTTCGGCCGACAGTTCAGCGGGTGCGTTCATGTGAGTAGTCTCCTCGTGGCTTGCGCCGGTCCGGCTTCCAGGTTCGAGCCGGCTGTTTCGAGCGGCCTGCTTCGCGTCACTTGCGTGTTCGGGCCGGCGGCTTGTCGCGGCCGGCCTTTGCAATGTAGATCAGGCCGCCGCCCAGGCGAAAATCTTGCCCGGGTTCATCAGATTGCGCGGGTCGAGCGCGTGCTTGATGGAGCGCATCGTGTCGACCGCGACGTCGCCGTGCTCCTCGAGCAGAAAACCCATTTTGTGCAGACCGACGCCATGCTCGCCGGTGCAGGTGCCGTCCATGCGCAGCGCGCGCTGCACGATGCGATGGTTCAGGCGTTCGGCTTCTTCGAGCTCTTCGGGCTTGTCCGGATCGATCAGGATTGCGACGTGGAAATTGCCGTCGCCGACATGGCCGACGATCGGGCAGGGCAGCGGCGACGCCAACAGATCCTGCTCCGTTTCGACCACACACTCCGCCAGACGCGAGATCGGTACGCAGACGTCGGTAGTCACCGCGCGCGAGCCGGGCTTCAGTTGCAGCATCGCGAAATAGGCGTTGTGACGCGCGTTCCACAGGCGGCTGCGGTCTTCGGGGCGCGTCGCCCATTCGAAGCCTTCGCCGGCATTTTGCGCGGCGATTTCCTGCACGAGTTCGGCCTGTTCCTTGACGCCGGCCTCGGTGCCGTGAAATTCGAAGAACAAGGTGGGCGCTTCGCGCAGCGACAGATTCGAGTGGCGATTGATCGAGCGGATCGCCAGCGAATCGACGAACTCGACACGCGCGATCGGCACGCCGATCTGGATCGTCTCGATGACCGCGCGCACCGCATCGCCCATCGACGGGAACGTGCACACCGCGGCCGACACCGCCTCCGGCTGCGGATAGAGGCGCAGCGTGATTTCGGTGATCACGCCGAGCGTGCCTTCCGAGCCGACGAACAGTCGCGTGAGGTCGTACCCCGCCGACGATTTGCGCGCGCGCGAGCCGGTCTTGATCACGCGGCCGTCGGCGAGCACGACCGTCAGGCCGAGCACGTTCTCGCGCATCGTGCCGTAGCGCACGGCGTTGGTACCGGACGCGCGGGTCGCCGACATGCCGCCGATGCTCGCGTCCGCGCCCGGGTCGATCGGGAAGAACAGGCCGGTGTCGCGCAGCGCTTCGTTCAGCTGCTTGCGCGAGATGCCGGGCTCGACGGTGACGGTCAGGTCTTCGGCGTTGATCGACAACACCCGGTTCATCTCCGACAGATCGATCGACACGCCGCCTTGCACGGCAAGCAGATGTCCTTCGAGCGACGAGCCATTGCCGTACGGAATGATCGGCACGTCGAACTGGCCGCATAGCTTGACGGCGGTTTGCACGTCTTCGGTTGTACGCGCGAAGACGACGGCGTCAGGCAGTTGTGGATCGAACGGCGATTCGTCGCGGCCGTGGTGCGCACGCACGGCTTCGGCAACGGAGACCCGATCGCCGAAGGCGGCTTTGAGCTGGTTCAGCAATTCGGCGGGAAACGGCCGGCGTAGCGGCGCCGGCGGTACGGGATGGTTCACGCATGTCTCCTGTCGAGCGGAGTTGGCGCTTCAACGCTTACTCCGGTCCGATGAAAGTTTCTTTAGGTAACAGCCTGTTTGCAGCAGCTGTTTCATTTTACGCCGTTCGCCCGCCAGGAGGCGCTGGGCCGGCTTCCGCTCATATAATGGCGGCGATTTCGCGATGCGCGCAATATGGACAAACGTGATGGCCGCATCGTCACTGAATACAGGGGAGACATTATGGGCAATCGCCTCAGCAAAATCGCCACTCGCACCGGCGACGACGGCACTACTGGTCTCGGCGACGGCCGCCGTGTGCGCAAGGACAGCGCGCGAATCGCCGCGATCGGTGACGTCGACGAACTCAATTCGAACCTCGGCGTGCTGTTGTGCGAGAACCTGCCCGAAAATGTACGCGCGGCGCTGGTCGCGATTCAGCACGATCTGTTCGATCTGGGTGGCGAACTGTGCATTCCGGGTCATACGATGATCACCGAGCGGCATCTCGCTCAGCTCGACGGCTGGCTCGCCGACTACAACGCCACGCTGCCGCCACTGAAGGAATTCATTCTGCCGGGCGGTTCGCGCGCGGCTGCGCTCGCGCATGTGTGCCGTACCGTTTGCCGCCGAGCGGAGCGCTCGATCGTCGCGCTTGGCGAACACGAGACGCTGAACGCGGCGCCGCGTCAGTACGTGAACCGGCTGTCCGATCTGCTCTTCGTGCTGGCGCGCGTGCTCAATCGCGCGGACGGCGGCACCGACGTGCTGTGGCAGCACGATCGCGGCACGCCTTGAGCGGCGACGCCCATGCGCATATAAATAGGTAGTGAGCTTCGCACGAGCCGACGCTCAACCGCTCAACCGACGGCGAGCGTAACCGGCTTGCCAATGCGGCTCAGCATTTCAACGAGCGTGTCGATCGTGAACTTGGTGGTTTTCTTGTTGACGACGTCTGACACGCGCGGACGCGACACCATCAGAATTTCGGCCGCCTCGGCCTGCTTCAGATGATGCTGTTCGATCCACGTGGACAGCTCCGTCATCAATTGTTCCTTGAGCAGCCGCGTGTCGTTGATCTGCTTTTGCGACGCCGCGTGAAGGCGCTTCGCTTCCTCGGCGGAAAAACCGAGTTCGAGGAACACGTTCGCGCCGGCTCGCGTTACGTGACGAATGTTGGTGTCGATCGTCATGGCTGGGTGGTCCTGTAATGAGTGATGGCGCGATAGCGCGTTTCGGCAATTTTTCTGTCGCGCGGTCCGAGCTTCTGCGTTTTCTTCTGAAAGCAATGCAGCACGTACAGCGCTTCGGCATATTTGGTCACGTACATCACGCGAAAAATACCGTCCTCGTCTCTGATGCGAATTTCGCGAGTTCCCGCGCCGATAGACTCGAACGGTTTCCAGTCGTCAGGGTCGAGTCCTGACTGAATCTTGTGAAGCTGAAACCCGGCGAGACGACGCGCTTCGGTGGGAAAAGCAAGCAAATCACGGTAGCTGGAGCCTAACCAGCGAATTTCTTTTTCCTGCTCCATCGCCACCTCATGTACAAAATCTTATACGCACTCTCCAGCCCAGTCAAGTCGTGCAAGCAACCAGGCAACGAGCTATGACGATAGCGAGGCGGCCGGCTCAGTACCATTCGTCCGAATGGCCAATAAAAAACCCGGTTCGAAATCGAACCGGGTTTTCTACGGACTACCGACAAGCCCCCGCGATGGCGGCGGGGCAGGCGTTCAGTTGCCGCTGCCGCGCGCGACGCGGCGTTGCTTGACCGCTTCGGCAAGGCCTTCGAGCACGGCGACGCTTTCGTCCCAGCCGATGCATGCATCGGTAATGCTCTGGCCGTACGTGAGCTGGCAGCCTTCCTTCAGATCCTGGCGACCCGCGACGAGGTGCGACTCCACCATCACGCCAACGATGCGCTCGTCACCCGCGGCGATCTGACGGCCGACGTCCGCGCACACCGGAATCTGGTTTTCGTGCTTTTTCGAGCTGTTCGCATGGCTCGCATCGATCATCAGACGCGCGGCGAGACCCGCCTTGCCGATGTCCGCGCAGGCCGCATTGACGCTGTCGGCGTCGTAGTTCGGCGTTTTGCCCCCGCGCAGAATGACGTGGCAGTCCTCATTGCCCGCGGTCGATACGATCGCCGAGTGCCCGCCCTTGGTGACCGACAGGAAGTGGTGCGGCTGCGAGGCGGCCTTGATTGCGTCGACGGCGATCTTCACGTTGCCGTCCGTGCCGTTCTTGAAGCCGACCGGGCACGACAGTCCCGAAGCCAGCTCGCGATGCACCTGCGATTCGGTCGTGCGCGCGCCGATCGCCCCCCACGAGATCAGATCCGCGATGTACTGCGGGCTGATCATATCGAGGTACTCGGTGCCGGCGGGCAGACCGAGTTCGTTGATCCGCAGCAGCAGCTCGCGCGCGGTGCGCAGACCTTCGTTGATCTTGAAGCTGTTGTCCATGTGCGGGTCGTTGATGAGACCCTTCCAGCCCACCGTCGTGCGCGGCTTTTCGAAGTACACGCGCATCACGACTTCGAGCTCGCCGGCGAAGCGCTTGCGCTGCTCGATCAGACGTCCCGCGTATTCGATGGCGGCCTTCGGATCGTGAATCGAGCACGGGCCGATCACGACGATCAGACGGTCGTCCATGCCGTGCAGAATGCGATGCATCGCGGTGCGCGATTCGTAGATCACGTTGGACACCGTCTCGTCGCAAGCAAACTCGCGGATCAGGTGAGCGGGCGGCGTGAGTTCCTTCAATTCGCGGATGCGGACATCGTCGGTATTGTGCGGGGGCATGTGGTTCTCCTGAATCGGTTCGTAGCGTGTTCGCGTGGGCCAAATAGGTATCGAAAAGCGCGAGGCGAAAAAAAACCGCCAGACTAGCTGGCGGTTTTTCGGGAATTCTCGGTGTCCTGCGTGTACTAACACCCCTCTCGATCCGCCAGCGGTCTGAGATACCAAAAAAAGTAAAAATAAAACTTGGCGGACATGGCGAAGTGAATGCGTCGCTGGTCAAAAAAGGGTGAGTGACTTTATAACCGGTACAGGCTCGGGTGGCAAGCCGGGACGTCGAAAAATGCGGAAAACCCGCACGCTTCGCGTTTTGCGTGCGCGAAGCGTGCATCCGCCGAGGAATCAGGCCGTGCCGCCGACCGTCATCTTCTCGATGCGCAGCGTCGGCTGACCGACGCCCACCGGCACGCTCTGGCCTTCCTTGCCGCACACGCCGACGCCCGAATCGAGCTTCATGTCGTTGCCGATCATCGTGATGTACTTCAGCGATTCCGGGCCGCTGCCGATCAGCGTCGCGCCCTTGACCGGATACGTGATCTTGCCGTTCTCGATCATGTACGCCTCGGAGGCCGAGAACACGAACTTGCCGTTCGTGATGTCCACCTGACCGCCGCCGAAGTTCACCGCATACAGGCCGTTCTTCACGGACGCGAGGATTTCCTGCGGGTCCTTGTCGCCGTTGAGCATGTACGTGTTGGTCATGCGCGGCATTGGCAGCGCCGCGTACGATTCGCGCCGCGCGTTGCCGGTGACCGGCATCTTCATCAGGCGCGCGTTCAGCGTGTCCTGGATGTAGCCCTTCAGGATGCCGTCCTCGATCAGCGTCGTGCACTGGGTCGGATTGCCTTCGTCGTCGATATTGAGCGAGCCGCGGCGGTTCGGCAGCGTGCCGTCGTCGACCACGGTGACGCCCTTCGCGGCGACCTGCTCGCCGATGCGTCCGGCGAACGCCGACGAGCCCTTGCGGTTGAAGTCGCCCTCGAGCCCGTGACCGATCGCTTCGTGCAGCAGCACGCCGGGCCAGCCCGGGCCGAGCACGACGGTCATTGCGCCGGCCGGCGCCGGACGCGCGTCGAGATTGACGAGGGCCGCGTGCACCGCATCGTCGACATAGCGCGACAGCACTTCATCGGTGAAATAGCCGTAGTCGAAACGTCCGCCGCCGCCGCCGCTGCCGATTTCGCGGCGGCCGTTCTGCTCGGCGATCACGGTGACCGACACGCGCACGAGCGGCCGGATGTCGGCCGCGAAGCCGCCGTCGCTGCGCGCGACCAGCACCACGTCGTATTCGCCGGCCAAGCCCGCCATCACCTGCTGGATGCGCGGATCGCGGCCGCGCGCCATCTGTTCGATGCGCTCGAGCAGCTTGACCTTCGCGGTGGCGTCGAGCGAATGCAGCGGGTCGGACGGCAGGTACAGATCGCGTCCGGCGATGCCGGTCAGCGACGACGCCACCTTGATCTTCTGCTTGCCGCCGCCCGCCTTGGCGATTGCGCGCGTGGCGATGGCCGCCTGGCGGATCGCTTCGGGCGACAGGTCGTCCGAGTAGGCGAACGCGGTACGGTCGCCCGACACGGCGCGCACGCCGACGCCCTGGTCGATGCTGAAGCTGCCCGATTTCACGATGCCTTCCTCGAGACTCCACGCTTCGCTGCGGGTGGTCTGGAAGTACAGGTCCGCGTAGTCGACGCGGTGCGTGAAGATTTCGGCGAGCGTGCGCGTGAGCAGCGACTCGTCGAGGCCATAGGGCGTGAGGAGGATGTCCTTGGCGGCGGCGAGATTACGGATACCGGGTTCGATGATGTTCATGCGAAGTATGTTCTGCTCGATACGAAGGGGTCGGGGAGCGCCTGCGTCGGTATATGCGTGGCAGGCGCGGCAGTTTCAATGTCGGTTTCAGGTCAGCACGCGGTGACGCCATGCCGGCAGGCTCTGCCGCACATCGTCGATGCGCGCGCGTTCGAGGTTGCCCGCGACCACGCCGGCGCCCTCGTCGCGCACCGCGACGATCTCGCCCCACGGGTCGATCAGCATGCTGTGGCCCCAGGTGCGGCGGCCGTTTTCATGTTTGCCGCCCTGCGCCGCGGCGAGCACGTAGCACTGGTTTTCGATCGCGCGGGTGCGCAGCAGCAGCTCCCAATGCGCGCGGCCGGTCGTGTAGGTAAACGCGGACGGCACCACGATCAGCGCGCAGTCGCCCAGGCGCCGGTACAGCTCGGGAAAGCGCAGATCGTAGCAGACCGACAGGCCGACCCGGCCGAATGGCGCCTCGAAGCTTTGCACCGAGGTGCCGGGCCGGATCGTGCGAGCTTCGTCGAACGATTCATCGCCTTTTTCGAAGTTGAACAGATGGATCTTGTCGTAGCGCGCGGCTTCGTTGCCGAGCGGGTCGAACACCAGCGTCGTGTTCAGCACGCGCGACGCCTCCGGCGCGTTCAGCGGCAAGGTGCCGCCGATCACCCAGAGCCGGTGGCGGCGCGCGGCGTCGGCCAGAAAGCGCTGGATCGGGCCATCCCGATGCGGCTCGCGCACGGCGAGCTTGTCGGTGTCCTTGAAGCCCATGAAACAGAAATACTCGGGGAGCAGCACGAGCTGCGCGCCGTCGGCGGCGGCTTCGGCGATCAGGCGCTCTGCGTCGGCGAGATTGCGATCGCGATCCGGCGTGCTGACCATCTGCAGCGCGGCGACCCGAAAGGGGCTGGCGACAGAGCCGGACGTTGCGGCGAATGCGGATGATGTGACGTGTGTTTCGCTCATGAGCGTGTCGAAAGACTCCCGGCGGGCGGCGGTATGAAGCGCGGGCACCGCATGGTTCTGGGCTGGCTCGGCCCCGTTGGCGCATCGAGTCGGCAGAGCGGCACGAGCGGCCGCGTGGAACGAGACAGCGGCGCCAGGGAAACCGAAGCTCAGTGCGCTTCCACGGTCGAAGCCGGAGCGTCAATCTTACCCCGTTCGCCCGTCACCCGCTGAACCTGCGGTTTGGACCACGAACCGGTGATCGCGTAGTCGCGCGCGAACACGTGCGACACCCCATGTGTGAAGGCGATATCGGCGACCAGCGCGCCGAGGCCGATCAGCGGATTGATGATCGTCGCGGCGATCACCGCGGAGCCGGCGCTGACGGTCGGTATCACGTGCAGGTGCAGGTTCTGGGTTCTCTGCGCGATGTCGACCGAGCCCACCATTTCGGCGCGGGCCGGCGCGGTCACCATCCTGAAGTTGTCGGTGCGGGCGATGCCGTCATGAATCTGCGCGGTACCGGTCACGCTCGAGAACGGCAGGCCCTCGCCGAGCACGTCGCGGAAATCGAGCGTGGCGATGCGCGCGAGGCTTTGCAGGCTCAGCACGCCGAGCAGCGTTGCGACGCCTGGATCGACCTTCAGGATCTGGCCGTGGCGCAGATCGAGCGCGAGGTTGCCGTTCAGCGTCGAATAGTCGATCGTGGTCGGGCCGCCCTGCCACACGGCCTTGCCCTGGATAGAGCCGATGCCGCCCTTGAGCGTTCTCGGCAGACCGAAGCGCTCGAGCATTGCGCCAGCGTCCTTAATGTCGAGCTTGAAATCGAACACGGTGCGGCGCGGCGTGGCCTCGTCGGCCGAGATGGGCAGTTCGGTCGAGGTGCGCCAGTTCGCGGTCGCGGTGAGCGTCGCGGTAGGGTTCGTCACGTCGAGCTTGTCGAGCTGCCACACCGGCACGCCGTTCTCGTCGTAGTTGTGCGCGTCGACCTCGAGCCGGCCGACGTTGCGGTCGTGCACGATCAGCTCGTTCACGACCAGATCGATCGACGGCATGTTCAGCGCGGGCGCCGACATCGCCGGGCCGAGCAGGTCCTTGTCCGCGACCGATGGAATCACGACGCGTGCGAAGCGCGCCTGCAGTTCTCCCGGCGATTCGCGGGTCACGCCCGGCAGCCACGACACGTGGCCGGACACCTGATTCGACGCGATGTTCGCCTGCCACGTGCGATCCATATGCGACGCGCCGACGATCACGTTGTCCCAGTGACGCTTGAGAAGCGTCAGCGTGTCGATGTGCAGCGCGAAGCGGTTCGGCAGGAACTGCGTGAGCATCGGATTCGGCGCGGCGGCGGGGGTGGTCGCGCTGCTGGCGTTGGTTGCGCTATTGCCGCCGTTCGCGCCGCCGTTCACGCCATTCGCGCCGGCCGCGCCCGCGCGCAACTGCGCGGCGAGCGCGCGCCAGGCATCCGCGTTGAACTCCTTGATGTCCACCGCGGCGACCACGCCCTCGGACGGCAGCTCGACCGCCCGGTTCACGCCGATCGCGCCGCGCACGACGGTCGGTGGCGTACGCGGCTGCGCGCTCGGCCGATAACGCAGCAGATACGCGGCGGCGACCGGCCCCAGCGTCAGGTCGGCGCGTTCGAGGCCGGCTTCGCCCGGCACCGTCGACGGATTGACCGCAAAATGCAGCGGCATCGGTGTGCCGGCCTGCTTCTCGAACGGCGCTGGAAAATCGAGAGCGAGGCCGCTCAGATCCGAGTTGGCGCTGACCTGCGGCAGGCGTCCCCTCGCGCCGGCGACGCGCAACGCATAAGGCGCGCTGCCGCTCATATGCGTCAGCACCTGCGCGGCCGCGCCAGGCGGATGCAGCTCGCGTGCGGCATCGACGGCGATGTGGCCGTTGAGCGCGAGCGCGTATGTGCCGTCTTGCCGCAAGCCGCCGTTCGCATGCACGTCGCCGCCAAGGAACTGTCCGGAGAGCCGCTCGACCTCGACCGTTCGTTCGGTGAAGCGCACCCGGCCGTTCAGCCGCGACAGCGGCGGCGCATTGCTCACGCTCAGGCGATTGTTCAGGAAGCCTAGCGCGCCTTCGACGCCGACATGCGGCTTCGGCGTACGCGGGATCGTCAGCTTCAGCGCGAGGGACGCAGGCCCTTCCGCGCGAATCTTTTCGGTCTGATGCCGCGCCATGATGCCGAGTGAGCTGCGGTTCACATAGTCGAGCATGTCGGCGAGCGGGCCCCGGCCGTTGCCCTGGATGGTGAGGTTCGAGCCTTTGGTGCCGAGGTCGTCGATGCGGCCGTTCACGCCGGTCAGCGCGACGCGCTTGTAACGGCCGCGGTCGATGTCGAAGCGCAGCACGTTCTGCTTGAGCTCGAACACGCCGTCGATGCCGTCGAGCGGGGGCCAAACGTTTGGCGTGCCGTTGCGCATGTTGCGCGGCGGGAACGGCGTCGGATCGAACTTGCCGCCGGTGAACGGCGCGACGATGTGGAAGAGGCCGGCGTCGGGGTCGCGTGCGTAGGGGAACTTGGTCAGGTCGCCGTGCACTTCGATCGTGCCGCCGCGCGACACGCCAGCCTGCAGGCCGTGGTCCAGGTAAATACGCAGCTTTTCGCTGACCGCGGTCGGCAGATAGCGGGCGATACGGGTCACCTGCGCGCGCTGGAAGTCGGCTTTGAGGTCGAGCGAGCCGCGGCCGTGGCCGGGATTGCTGTAGCTCGCGGTCGCGCTTGCCTCGACGTCGGGGTTCGATACGCTGAAATCGTCGAGCTTGACCGCGAACGCGGGACGCGTGTCGCCCGGCGTCTTCTTGCCCATCGTCCACTCGGCGCGGCCGCGCAGACGCGCGAGCGTCAGACGCGGATCGTCGAACACGCCTGGCAGCGTGATCGCCACGTTGGACGTATCGAGGTTCGCGCGGCCGCCTTTTTCGTCGGCGTCGACGGTGCCCCACAGGTTCTCGATGCCGGGAATGCCGGCGCGCGGGTGGCCGCGCGGCGTCAGGCCAGGCCCCGGCTCCTGGGCGGCGAAGCTGATGCCCTGCAGATCGCCCTTGAAGCGATAACGCTCGATCGGCTCCGCACCCGTCGGCCGATGGTCGCTGCCCACTTCTCCGGATTCCGGTTTGTCGCGCTCGACCTCGATCACGTAGTTCGCGACCAGCCCGCGCGGATTGATGCGCACGAGTTCGTTCAGAAAGTGCCGCGGCAACGGCAGCGCGCGGCTGAATTCGGCGAGGATGCCGAGATCGACACGATCGCCGCTGATGCTCAAAAGCTGCCCGTGCTGCTGCGACGCGGTCCGGTAGCGGCTGTCGAGGGTCCGGAACCGCAGGATGCGCGTGAGCGGCGTGCCGTCTTCGAGCGGCGGCTGGCCGAGCTCGGCACGCAGGTCCGACAACTGCAGCCGGTACTCGCCGTCGTCTGCCTCGACGCGCCACAGAAAGTGGGCGATCGGCACGAGCAGCTTTGGCTGGGTCGGGCGCACCCGCATCGCGACGTCGTTGCCGTTCAGCTGGCCGGTCGCCTGGTTCATGCGGCCTTCGCTGAAGTCGATCCAGATTGCATTGTCGATGCGGCCGGCGAACGTCTCGATCGGGAATTCGACGTAGCGCGCGAGGGTCGGCAGATCGACCGGGCCCGTCGACATATACACCTGGCCGCTCCAGTTGATCGGCTTGCCGATCGCGGAGAGCGGCGCGTGGCGAAAGTGCGTGCGGAAGTCGAGCGGGCCTTTCAGCACGCTGCCGTCGGGCGGCGCCTGCAGCGCCATGCGGTGGTCGCGGCCGTCATTGAGGATCGCGATGCGGATATCGCGCAGCGCCAGCTCGGGCTCGTGGCGGGTCGCGTCGCGCCAGCGCAGCACGCCGCCGCGCACGACGATCGCCTGCTGACGCAACAACCAGGTGGACAGCGCGTCGTTGCCGCTGTGGCGCGTCGGTACCGGCACGCCCGCGACCGACAGCACGCCGTCGTCGCTGCGCGACACCAGCACGTCCGGCTGATCGACGATCAGGCTCGACAGCGCCGGATGAAACTCCCATAGCGAGCGCCAGGATACCGTCGCGGTGGCGTGCGGAATCGTCAGCGCGGGTTGGCCGTCGTGATCGCGGATGACGAGGTTGGTGACGTCGAGCCCAGGCTGGAAGCCGCTCCAGTGCGGCGCGAGCCGGCCGATCGTGAATTGGGTGTGCAGCTTGTCGGAGACTGCGGCTTCGATGCGCGGCCGGAACGTGTCGACTCGCGGCAGCACCGCGTAGCGCAAACCCAGAAACACTCCGCCCGCGATGAAATAGAGGACGAGTGCGAGCGTGGCGAGCACGCGAAACGTCCGACGCAACACGATGTGGTCGCTTCCGCTCACATGCCGGACCTGCGATGGGGCTTGCGGGTCGGCGGATTCGTTTCGCTCGGACATGCTGCGGCGGCTGGGCGTATGGTAGTTTTGCGTGTTAACGACGAAATGTAACACACGGGAAAGTGTCGGCGGACTTCCTGCAAACCCTGTCCGAAAGCCCGTGACGGGGATTCGCGAGGCCGTTCGGCACGGGCTTCGGCATGCTTGCCGCCGCGTGCCGGTTGCACAATAGAACGATACGACAGCGACCCCGAAACGACACCCCTACATCGTCAGAATACCGCCGGACAAATTCGATCAAGCAACGAGCGAGCCAGATTTTTGATGACTGACGCAACCCTCCTGAGTTCCAGCTATTCGCACTATGCCGCGCGCGCCGCCGCGGCCCGCCCGCAACTGGTCGCGCATGTCAGCGCGCTGGCCGACGAACCGCTGACGCGCGAGCGCATCGACGCGCGTCTCGACGCACTGTGCGCCGAGGCGGCTGGCCCCGCCGGTGCGCCGGTCAATGAAGATGCGCTGAAACGCGCGCTGCGCCAGTTGCGCACCGAAGTATTCTGCGCGGTGATGGAGCGCGACCTGGCCGGCGAAGCCGATATCGCCGAAGTCACCGGCGCGATGACCGAGCTCGCGGAAACGACGATCCAGCGCGCGCTGACGGTGCTGAGCGCCGAGCTGGAAGCGCTGTATGGCGAGCCGCGCGACCAGCAGGGCGAGCGGCTCACGCTCGGCGTGGTCGGCATGGGCAAGCTCGGCGGGCGCGAGCTGAACGTGTCGTCGGATATCGATCTGATCTTCGTATACGAGGACGATGGCGAGACCACCGGCGGCCAGCGCTCGCCGCTCGCGACCCAGGAGTTCTTCACGCGGCTCGGCAAGCGGCTGATCGGCGCGCTCGCTGAAGTCACCGCCGACGGCTACGTGTTTCGTGTCGATATGCGTCTGCGGCCGAACGGCGATTCGGGCCCGCTCGTGTGCAGCCTCGGCATGCTCGAAGAGTATTTCTACGTGCAGGGCCGCGAGTGGGAGCGCTACGCGTGGATCAAGGGCCGGCTCGTGTCCGAGGGCGCAAGCGCCGCGGCGCAGCGGCTGCAGAAGCAGCTCGATGCGATCGTCACGCCGTTCGTCTATCGACGCTATCTGGATTTCGGCGTGATCAGCGCGATCCGCGCGCTGCATCTGCAGATCCGCCAGGAGGCGCAGCGCCGCGCGTCGATGCGCCCCGACAAGGCCGACGACATCAAGCTCGGCCGAGGCGGCATCCGTGAAATCGAGTTTAGCGCGCAGGTGTTCCAGCTGATCCGCGGCGGCCAGGACGCCGGCTTTCGCGTGCGGCCGACGCTCGCCGTGCTGCGCCATGCGGCCACGCATGGGTTGATGGACCCGTCGGTGTGCCTGAAGCTGTCGCAGGCGTATCGCTTTCTGCGCGAGCTCGAACATCGCTTGCAATATCGCAACGACGCGCAGACTCACGCGATGCCCGTCGGTGCCGAAGACCGCGCGGCGCTCGCGCGCGCGATGGGCTGCGACGACTACCCGGAATTGATGACTAAGCTCGACGCGCATCGCGAGTTCGTCGAACAGCAGTTCGACCAGATTTTCGCCGACAAGGTGGGCGGCCGCGACGGCTGCGGCGCGCCCGAGGACGGCGCGGCCGCGTGGGTGTGGAGCAGTGCGCTCGCCGACGATAGCGCCGACGACGCGCTGCGCGCGCGCCTCATCGAACTCGGTGTGGCCGAACCCGGCGAGTTGCTCGCGCGGCTGCAGGCGGTGTGGCGCTCGTCGCGCTACACGGGCCTGAACGAGCGCAGCCGGCAGCGCTTCGACATCGTCGCGCAGCGCGCGCTCGAAGCCGCGCGCACGCTGGAGCCGGCCGGCCGGCGCGGCGATACGGTCGCGCGCCTGTTCGATCTGCTCGAAGCGGTGAGCCGGCGCGGCGCGTATCTGGCGCTCTTGACCGAGTATCCGCAGGCGCTGCACCAGGTGCTGTCGGTGCTGGGCGGCTCGCGCTGGGCGGCCGGCTATCTGATCCGGCATCCGCAGCTGCTCGACGAACTGCTCGACGGCGAGGCGATCAACAGCCCGTTCGACTGGCCCGAATTCAAGCGTACGTTGCGTTTGCGGCTCGCCGCCGCCGACGGCGTCGAGCAGCAGATGGATCTGCTGCGCCACGCGCATCAGGCCGAGGTGTTCCGCATTCTGCTGATCGATCTTGCCGGCAAGCTGTCCGTCGAGCACGTCAGCGACCGACTGTCCGAGCTCGCCGACGCGGTGCTCGACGTGACGATCGAAGCCGTGTGGAATCAATTGCCCAAACGTCACCGCGACGTGCCGCGCTTCGCGGTGATCGCCTACGGCAAGCTCGGCGGCAAGGAGCTCGGCTACGCGTCGGACCTCGACCTGATCTTCCTGTATGACGATCCCGACGATGCCGCGGCCGACGTCTACGCCGCCTTCACGCGGCGCCTGATCACGTGGCTGACCACCGCGACCGGCGCCGGCACCTTGTTCGACATCGATCTGCGGCTGCGGCCCAACGGCGAGTCGGGCCTGCTCGTCACCGATCTCGACGCGTTCCGCCGCTACCAGCTGCGCGAGGGCGACGCGGCGAATACCGCGTGGGTGTGGGAGCATCAGGCGCTGACGCGGGCACGCTACTGTGCGGGCGACCCGGAGATCGGCGCGAAGTTCGAGGCGATCCGCGAACAGGTGCTGACGACACCGCGCGAAGCGCCGCCGCTCGCGAAAGAGATCGTCGAGATGCGCGCGCGTGTCGAAGCGGGTCACCCGAACCAGACGCCGACTCTGTTCGACCTGAAGCACGACCGCGGCGGCATGGTCGATATCGAGTTCACCGTGCAGTACTGGGTGCTGCTGCATGCGGCGCGCGATCCCGAGCTGATCCGCAATACCGGCAATATCGCGCTGCTGCGCGAAGTGTCGCGTTTCGGGCTGATGAGCGAAGCGGAAGCCGAGACGGTCGGCGCCGCCTATCGGCGCTATCGCAAGCTGCAGCACACGCTGCGGCTCGATGGGATGGAGAAGGCGCGGGTCGATCCGGCGCTGGTCGCGGCCGAGCGCGAGGCGGTGCTGGCGTTGTGGAAGAGGGTGTTTGGGTAAAGGCGCTTGCGCATTTCGCGTAGCGCGAGCGCATCATGCGCGGCCGGGATCGGTGTGACGTCCCGGCCAACCCGACTCAGGCCGTGTGCGGTGAGCTGCGCACGGCGCAATCTCAGGCGGCCAGCATTTCCTTCGCGTGCTTGCGCGTGGTCGCCGTGATTTCGAGGCCGCCGAGCATGCGCGCGACTTCCTCGATGCGGCTCGCCTTGTCGAGCGAGGTCACGCTGCTGAGCGTGCCGCCGGTGCCGTTGCTCATCTTTGCGACCTGGAAATGATGATCGCCGCGCGCCGCGACCTGCGGCAGATGGGTCACGCACAACACCTGGCGCGCCTCGCCGAGTTGATGCAATAGCCGCCCGACCACTTCAGCCACGCCGCCGCCGATGCCGGTATCCACTTCGTCGAAGATCAGCGTCGGTGTCGGGCTGGCCGCGCTCGCGATCACTGCGAGCGCGAGACTGATACGCGCGAGTTCGCCGCCCGACGCGACTTTCGCGAGCGGCCGCAGCGGCACGCCGGCGTGACCGGCCACGCGGAACTCGATCTGCTCGAGCCCATGCGCACCGCCTTCGGGCAACGGCACCAGCGCGACTTCGAAGCTGCCGCCTTTCATCGACAGTTCCTGCATGCCGGTCGTGACCGCCTCGCCGAGCGCCTTGCCTGCTTTGGCCCGTGCCTTCGACAGTTTTTTAGCCTCGGCGACGAACGCGTCCTTCGCTTGCGCCTCGGCGGCGCGCAGGCCGTCGAGGTCGGCGGCGGCGTCGAGCGCGGCCAATTGCTTGCGGCGCGCTTCGTGTTCTTCCGGCAGCGTCTCGGGCTGCAGACGGAATTTTCGCGCGGCCGAGTGCAGCGCGTCGAGGCGCTTTTCGACCTGCGCGAGCCGCTCCGGATCGAGCTCGAGCTTCTGCGCGTAGTGGCTCAGCGAATACGCGGCTTCCTGCAACTGGATCTCGGCGGGTTCGAGCGCCGCGAGCACGTCGTTCAGCGCCGGGTCGATCTCCGCGAGGTCGCGCACCTTCGATACGATCGAGCCGAGATGCGTGATCATCGCGTCGTCCGATTCGGACAGCGCGCCGAGCGCACCCTGCACGCCGTCGATCAGATTCGCGGAATGCGACAGCCGCCGATGCTCGGTGTTGACCTCTTCCCATTCGCCCGGCTGCGGCGCGAGCTTGTCGAGTTCGGTGAGTTGCCACGCGAGTCGCTCGCGTTCGAGTTGCAGCTCGCGATCGCGCGTTTGCGCGTGCTCGACCGCCTGCGCCTTGTCGCGCCACGTGCGCCACGCGCGTGTCACGGCGGCGGCCAGGTCGGACAGGCCCGCGTGCGTGTCGAACAGCTCGCGCTGCGCGTCCGGGCGCATCAGCAACTGGTGCGCATGCTGGCCGTGAATATCGACGAGCATTTCGCCGACCTCGCGCAGCTGCGCGAGCGTCGCGGCCGTGCCATTGATGAACGCGCGTGAGCGGCCGTTCGCGTCGACCACCCGCCGCAGCATCACGGTGCCGCCGTGCTGGCCGTCGTCGGCCGCGCCGAGCGCCTGCGCGTCGAGCCATTGATCGACCTGCGCGTGCGTTTCGAACTCCGCGGTGATATCGGCGCGGCTCTCGCCGGTGCGCACGACGCTCGCCTCGGCGCGCGCGCCAAGCGCGAGCGCGAGGGCGTCGATCAGGATCGATTTGCCGGCGCCGGTTTCGCCCGAGAAAACGGTAAAGCCGCTGTCGAATTCGAGGTCGAGCGCGGCGACGATGACGAAGTCGCGTATCGAGAGGTGGCGAAGCATGGAGGTCGTCGGGTAGCTTGGATTCGGGTGGCGGCCGCGGCGGCGTGGGCTTGAAAGCGCCGCTTACGGCCTCGGGTCTTCTTCGTGCGACGGGTACTCGTGCCAGTGCAGCTTCTTGCGCAGCGTCGCGTAATAGCTGTAGCCGACAGGATGCAGCATTGGCACCGTGTGACGCGAACGGCGCACCTCGATCGTGTCGCCGAGCTCCAGCGACGTGAACGACTGCATGTCGAAATTGACGTTCACTTCGCGCCCGGAAACGATCTGGATGCTGACCTTCGAGTCGTCCGGCAGCACGATCGGCCGGTTCGACAGCGCGTGCGGCGCGATCGGCACGAGCACGAAGCCCTGCAATTGGGGATGCAGGATCGGCCCCTGCGACGACAGCGCGTACGCAGTCGAGCCGGTCGGCGTCGCGACGATCAGGCCGTCCGAGCGCTGGTTGTACATGAAGCGGCCGTCGACCGACACGCGCAGCTCCGCCATGCCCGAAAAACCGCTACGGTTGACCACCACGTCGTTGAACGCGAGCGCGTGATAAATCGACGTGCCGTCGCGCACGATGCGCGCTTCGAGCAGCACGCGCTCCTCGCGCTCGAAATTGCCGGACAGCATTTGCGGCACGATCTCGCGCATGTCGGAGATTGGAATGTCGGTGATGAAGCCGAGCCGTCCGTGGTTGATGCCGATCAAGGGCGTGCGATATGGCGCGAGCTGGCGACCGATGCCGAGCATCGTGCCGTCGCCGCCGAGCACCACGGCGACGTCGGCGCGCGCGCCGATCTCGGCGGGACGCAGCGCCGGATAGTCGGTTACGCCGATTTCGGCGGCGGTGTCGGCTTCGAACACGACTTCGAGGCCGAGCTTCGCGATGCACGCGGCGAGCGCGGTCAGCGGCTCGCCGATGCCTGGCGTATTGCTGCGCCCGACGAGCGCGACGGTCTTGAACTGGCTGGTCACTTGCATGCCGGCATTACACCATAGGTAGGGCCTGAAAAGAACCGCAGGCCAACCCGGTAGCGGGCCGACGCACGCGGGGCGTCTGCGCATGTCGCGATTATCGTTAGAATGGTGAAGACCCGATGACATGCGCGCCCGCTGACGGCGCCGCATTTGCCGGGAGCGGGCGCCGCGGGCGCTCGCGGCTGCGATGCCATTGAGCTAAAATTTTTCCTCATGCTAGATCCTCGCGCACAAACCCTCCTCAAAACGCTGATCGAGCGCTACATCGCCGAAGGTCAGCCGGTCGGCTCGCGCACGCTGTCACGTTACTCGGGCCTCGAGCTGAGCCCGGCCACGATCCGCAACGTGATGTCGGACCTCGAGGATCTGGGGCTCGTGATCAGTCCGCACACGTCGGCGGGGCGCATTCCGACGCCACGCGGCTACCGTCTGTTCGTCGACACGATGTTGACGGTCGAGTCCGCCGCCGACGAAGAAGCGGTGATGCGCGCGGTCAAAACCACGCTGCAGGTGGGCGAGCCGCAGAAGATCGTCGCCGCGGCGGCGAGCGTGCTGTCCAACCTGTCGCAGTTCGCCGGCGTGGTGCTCACACCGCGCCGCAGCCACGTATTCAAGCAGATCGAATTCATGCGCCTGTCCGACAAGCGCATTCTGCTGATCATCGTGACGCCCGAAGGCGACGTGCAGAACCGCATTCTCGCCACCCAGCGCGACTTTTCGCCTTCGCAGCTGGTGGAAGCCTCCAATTACATCAACGCGCACTTCGCGGGCCTCTCGTTCGACGAAGTGCGCCGCCGCCTGCGCGAGGAAATCGACGAGCTGCGCGGCGACATGACCTCGTTGATGCACGCGGCCGTTACCGCGAGCACCGACGAATCCGATACCGGCGAGACCGTGCTTATCTCCGGCGAGCGCAATCTGCTCGAAGTCGCCGATCTTTCGTCGGACATGGCGCGCCTGCGCAAGCTGTTCGATGTGTTCGACCAGAAGACCAGCCTCCTTCAGTTGCTCGACGTCTCGAGTCACGCGGCGGGTGTACAAATTTTCATTGGCGGCGAATCGACGCTGGTGCCGATCGAGGAAATGAGCGTCGTCACCGCGCCGTACGAGGTGAACGGCAAGATCGTCGGCACGCTCGGTGTGATCGGACCGACCCGCATGGCCTACAACCGCGTGATTCCGATCGTGGACATCACCGCGCGGCTGTTGTCCATGACGCTTAGCCAGCAGTAGTCCTCGCGCTCGGCGGCGGCGCCGCCGTCATCGCAGCCCGTGCCGGCCATGATGCGCGAACGGGCGGCGTCTGCCAATCGTCCGAATGGCCAGGGCCCCGCGGCGCCGGGCCGAACCCGCGCCGCTATAATGAATCTCCATTGAATCGACTCGCCGCGTGAAGCGGTGACTTCTGCTGCCTATGCGCTTCGACCTCGAGCGGCCATCACAGAACGCCACGTCGCATCGCGTCGCCGTGTTGCTGATCAACCTCGGCACGCCAGATGCGCCGACG
This sequence comes from Paraburkholderia sp. BR13444, assembly GCF_040948755.1. Lineage (NCBI taxonomy): Bacteria > Pseudomonadati > Pseudomonadota > Betaproteobacteria > Burkholderiales > Burkholderiaceae > Paraburkholderia > Paraburkholderia sp. BR13444. The sequence continues at coordinate 365,317 of NZ_JBFPKM010000008.1, forward strand.
CCGCGCGCGGTGCGCCGCTATCTCGCGCAGTTCTTGTCCGATCCTCGCGTGGTCGAAATTCCCGCGCTGCTGTGGCAGCTGATTCTGCGTCTGCTGATCTTGCCGTTTCGCGGCCGCAGCTCGGCGAAGAAGTACGCGGCGGTGTGGATGCCTGAGGGCTCGCCGCTGCGCGTGCACACTGAAAAGCAGGTCGAGGGCTTGCGCCATCTGCTGCAAGTCAACGACTACACGGTGCTGGTCGACTACGCGATGCGCTACGGCACGCCCGGCATTCCGGCAATGCTGAACCAGCTGAAGCTCGCCGGCACCGAGCGCGTGCTGCTGATGCCGATGTATCCGCAGTATTCGGCGTCGACCACCGCGACCGCGTTCGACGAAGCCTTTTCCGCGCTCAAGCGCATGCGCAACCAGCCGGAAATCCGCACGGTTCGCCAGTACGCCGATCACCCGGCGTATATCGCGGCGCTCGCCGCGCAGGTGCGTCATCACTGGCATCTGCACGGCCGCCCTGATTTCGCGGCGGGCGACAAGCTCGTGCTGAGTTTCCACGGAGTGCCCAAGCGCACGCTCGACCTCGGCGACCCGTATCACGAGCAATGCCAGCAGACCGGCGCGCTGCTGATGCAGGCGCTGGAGTTGACGTCGGTCGAATGCCGCATCACGTTCCAGTCGCGCTTTGGCAAGGCCGAATGGCTGCAGCCCTACACGGCGCCGACGTTGAAGGAACTCGGCGCGGCAGGCGTGCGGCGTGCTGACGTGTTTTGTCCGGGTTTCACCGCCGACTGCCTCGAAACGATCGAGGAAATCGGCATGGAAGTGCGCGACGAATTTCTGCAGGCGGGTGGCAAGGAGTTTCACCGGATCCCCTGTCTGAACGCGTCTCAGCCGTGGGTTGCAGCGCTCGGCGAAATCGTCGCGCAGCATCTGCAGGGCTGGCCGGTGCAGGCGGTGCCGGTGCCGCACACGACAGGAGCTTGAATACGCAGATGAACTACCGCATTTCAACCGAACCGGGCGCGAAACTGCGCATCGACAAATGGCTGTGGGCCGCGCGTTTCTTCAAGACGCGTTCGCTGGCCGCGGATGCGGTCGACAAGGGGCGGGTGCGCATCGGCGGCGCGGCCGTGAAGCCGGCCAAGGACGTCCGTGTCGGCGATCTGGTCGAAATCGAGATCGAGCGCTACGTGTGGCAGGTCGAGGTGCTGGGCGTATGCGACGTGCGCGGCCCGGCGAGCGTGGCGCAGACGCTTTACGTTGAAACCGCGCAGAGCAAGGAGAAGCGGCAAGTCGAGCAGGAACGGCGCAAGGTGTATCACGAGCCGGCCGCCGCGCTGCACGGGCGACCGACGAAACGCGACCGGCGCACTATCGACAGATTTTCGGGTGGGAACTAAAAAACTGCTCGACCGTGGCGTGTGCGCCACCGTACTCGGTGGTGTGGTCGTTAACCGCGCCGGACATGCAGATGGTCGTGGTGCCCGCGATCAGTACCAGTGCGACCACCCCGATTGCAACGGTCAGTTTCACGGTACTCCCCTCGATGGGCTGAAACGGGCTCTCGGAACGACTGTCAGGTGTCGGTAAGGCTTACGTCAAATTAGGGTTAACGTGCGTTGCCGCTCCATGACTGGAGAATAGGTCAGTTGCGGGCTGCACTCAATCCCTATCTGATTGCGCCACATGAATGCTTGTTACGGCGCATTTCGCCTGCACGACGGTGGTGCGAAAAAACCTCGGAGCCGCTTGAAACGGCTATTTCAGACCCCATCTGGGGTCCGGTCTGGCGGATCGGCGCGAAGACACCTGTCGCGATTTTGCAAAGCACGAATCGTACTGTGTCGGAACGGCTTTTTCCGTCTTTGCTTTTACTTTTTAACGACTTTCAGCGACATGGAAAACACGCAAGAGAACCCGACGAGCCAGAATCCCACGCCCGCCGACGAAGCCGCGCGCCAGGCCGCCGAGGCGGCTGAGGCCGCCACTCAACAGCAGGACACCGGCGCCACCACTGAATCCGCCCAGGCTGCCGCCGAGCAGGCGCTGGCCGACGCTCAGGCGAAGATCGCCGAATTGCAGGAAGACTTCCTGCGCGCGAAGGCCGAAACCGAAAACGTGCGCCGCCGCGCTCAGGAAGACGTCGCCAAGGCGCACAAGTTTGCGATCGAGAACTTCGCCGAGCATCTGCTGCCGGTCGTCGACAGCCTCGAGGCGGCCGTCGCCCATTCGTCCGACGACCTGCAGAAGGTCCGCGAAGGCGTCGAGCTCACGCTGCGCCAGTTGAGCGGCGCGCTCGAGAAGGGTCGCGTCGTGGCCATCAACCCGGTCGGCGAGAAGTTCGACCCGCATCGCCATCAGGCCATTTCGATGGTGCCGGCCGACCAGGAGCCGAACACGGTCGTCGCGGTGTTGCAAAAGGGCTTCGTAATCGCGGATCGCGTGCTCCGTCCCGCGCTCGTGACCGTCGCGGCGCCGAAGTAAGCACGTCGAAGCGCACCCCGGCGTCCGCGCCGGCGGCGTCTGCCTCGTCGCTTCGCATCGCCGCGCGCCGCAAAACATCCAGTCGATTCAGGCACTTCCGGCGAACCACGCCGGGGGCGCCGTGCAAGCTGGCGGAGCGGGCTCGCAGCAAGGATTCACGAGGCCGCCCCGTGATTGAAAAAAATTAAAGACCGCATCGCGATAGAGGTCTTGAAAACGATGTGGCCGCACTTATTTTGAGTGCAGGTAGGAATTGAGAGCGGATCGTCCCGCCGCCAGATGGGCCAACCGGGCGCTTTCCGCAGCGATCAAAGTCAGGAGATTTGTAAAAATGGGCAAAATCATCGGCATCGACCTCGGCACGACCAACTCGTGCGTGGCGATCATGGAAGGCAACTCGGTCAAGGTCATCGAGAACTCGGAAGGCGCGCGCACCACGCCGTCGATCATCGCTTACATGGAAGACAGCGAGATCCTGGTCGGCGCGCCGGCCAAGCGTCAGTCGGTCACGAACCCGAAGAACACGCTGTTCGCGGTCAAGCGCCTGATCGGCCGCCGCTTCGAAGAGAAGGAAGTGCAGAAGGACATCGGCCTGATGCCCTACAAGATCATCAAGGCGGACAACGGCGACGCATGGATCGAAGTGCGCGACCAGAAGCTCGCGCCGCCGCAAATCTCGGCCGAAGTGCTGCGCAAGATGAAGAAGACCGCTGAGGACTACCTCGGCGAGACCGTCACCGAAGCCGTGATCACGGTGCCGGCGTATTTCAACGACAGCCAGCGTCAGGCCACCAAAGATGCAGGCCGCATCGCCGGTCTGGAAGTGAAGCGGATCATCAACGAACCGACCGCAGCCGCATTGGCATTCGGCCTCGACAAGGCTGAAAAGGGTGACCGCAAGATCGCCGTGTTCGACCTCGGCGGCGGCACGTTCGACATCTCGATCATCGAAATCGCGGACGTCGACGGTGAAATGCAGTTCGAAGTGCTGTCCACGAACGGCGATACGTTCCTCGGCGGTGAAGACTTCGACCAGCGCATCATCGACTACATCATCGGCGAGTTCAAGAAGGAACAGGGCGTCGATCTGTCGAAAGACGTGCTCGCGCTGCAGCGCCTGAAGGAATCGGCTGAAAAGGCCAAGATCGAGCTGTCGTCGAGCCAGCAGACCGAAATCAACCTGCCGTACATCACGGCCGACGCGTCGGGTCCGAAGCACTTGAACCTGAAAATTACGCGTGCGAAGTTGGAAGCGCTGGTTGAAGAACTGATCCAACGCACCATCGAGCCGTGCCGCGTGGCCATCAAGGACGCAGGCGTGAAGGTCGGTGAAATCGACGACGTGATCCTGGTCGGCGGTATGACCCGTATGCCGAAGGTGCAGGAAAAGGTGAAGGAGTTCTTCGGCAAGGACCCGCGCCGTGACGTGAACCCGGACGAAGCCGTGGCCGTTGGTGCCGCGATCCAGGGCCAGGTGCTGTCGGGCGACCGCAAGGACGTGCTGCTGCTCGACGTGACCCCGCTGTCGCTCGGCATCGAAACGCTCGGCGGCGTGATGACGAAGATGATCAACAAGAACACCACGATCCCGACCAAGCACGCACAGGTCTACTCGACGGCTGACGACAACCAGAGCGCCGTGACGATCAAGGTGTTCCAGGGTGAACGCGAAATGGCAGCGGGCAACAAGCTGCTCGGCGAGTTCAACCTCGAAGGCATTCCGCCGGCACCGCGCGGCGTGCCGCAGATCGAAGTGAGCTTCGACATCGACGCGAACGGCATTCTGCACGTCGGCGCGAAGGACAAGGCGACCGGCAAGGAAAACCGCATCACGATCAAGGCGAACTCGGGTCTGTCCGAAGCCGAAATCGAGAAGATGGTGAAGGATGCGGAAGCGAACGCTGAAGAAGATCACAAGCTGCGTGAGTTGGCCGACGCCCGCAACCAGGGTGACGCACTCGTCCATAGCACGAAGAAGGCGCTGACCGAGTACGGCGACAAGCTCGAAGCGGGTGAGAAGGACAAGATCGAAGCCGCGTTGAAGGAACTCGAAGACACGCTGAAGAGCAGCTCGAGCGACAAGGCCGCGATCGAAGCGAAGATCGAAGCGGTGGCCACGGCCTCGCAGAAGATGGGCGAGAAGATGTACGCCGACATGCAGGCTGCGCAAGGTGCCGAAGCGGCAGCGGGCGCGGCGGGCGGTACGGGTGCCGGTGCATCGGCGGGCGCGAGCCAGCAGGCCGACGACGTGGTCGACGCTGAGTTCAAGGAAGTGAAGAAGGACTAAAGCCAGGTCGGCATCCGACCGTAAAGCCGTGCACAGCGATGTGCGCGGCCCGGCTGCACGAGATCGGCGCCCTTTGGGCGCCTTGAGTGCAAGAGCGGTTTTTCGCGCCTGGCGAGCCTTTTGGGCTCTCCGGGCACGTTCGTTTTATGGAGGGCGTTGTTTTGAACCGTGTCGAGACGCGGCGCAGACAGCGGCCGGACGAGTCGTGAGACTCCACAGCATTCACAAGGAGCTACCGCGTCGCTTTGCGCGGCGGCGTTGAACCGATATGGCGAAACGGGATTACTACGAGGTTCTGGGCGTCGCAAAGAACGCGAGCGACGACGAAATCAAGAAGGCTTATCGCAAGCTCGCGATGAAGCACCACCCCGACCGCAATCCGGGCAACAAGGATGCGGAAGAGCATTTCAAGGAGGTGAAGGAAGCCTATGAAATGCTGTCGGATTCGCAAAAGCGCGCCGCGTACGATCAGTACGGTCACGCGGGCGTCGATCCGAACATGGGTGGGGCCGGTGCGCAAGGTTTCGGCGGATTTGCCGATGCATTCGGCGACATCTTCGGCGACATCTTCGGCCAGGCGGCCGGCGCCGGCGCACGCGGAGGCGGCCGCGCGGGTCCGCAGGTGTATCGCGGCGCGGATCTGCGCTACAGCATGGAAATCACGCTCGAGCAGGCCGCACACGGCTACGACACGCAGATCCGCGTGCCGAGCTGGGTTTCGTGCGAAGTCTGTCATGGCTCGGGCGCGAAGCCGGGCACCAAGCCGGAAACCTGCCCGACCTGTAGCGGCTCGGGTTCGGTGCGCATGTCGCAGGGCTTCTTCAGCATCCAGCAGACTTGCCCGAAGTGCCACGGCAGCGGCACCTACATCCCCGAGCCGTGCAATCACTGCCACGGCGCGGGCAAGGTGAAGGAAACCAAGACGCTCGAAGTGAAGATCCCGGCCGGTATCGACGACGGCATGCGCATCCGCTCGGCCGGCAATGGCGAGCCGGGCATCAACGGCGGACCGTCGGGCGATCTGTACGTCGAGATTCATATCAAGCAGCACTCGGTGTTCGAGCGTGACGGCGACGATCTGCATTGCCAGATGCCGATCCCGTTCACCACCGCGGCGCTTGGCGGCGATATCGAAGTGCCGACGCTGGCCGGTCGCGCAACTTTCACCGTGCCGGAAGGTACGCAGTCGGGCAAGACGTTCCGTTTGCGCGGCAAGGGCATCAAGGGGCTGCGTTCGAGCATCGCCGGTGATCTGTACGTGCATGTGCAGGTCGAAACGCCGGTCAAGCTCACCGAAGCGCAGCGCGACCTGCTCAAGCAGTTCGAAAAGGCGCTCGTGGAAGGCGGTGCGCGGCATAGTCCGCAGAGCAAGAGCTGGTTCGATCGGGTGAAGAGCTTTTTCGATTGATCTGATTTGGCGGTCAGGATGACGGTGGACAGGCGCGGCGCGGTGTTCGCGCTGCTTGACGATTGCGGTGCAACGGCGGCGCGTCCGTCGAGCCGCTTGTACACGGGTTTCGTGCGCGAGCGGGTCTGCACCGAGGCGGCGCAGCTCGAAGCGGTGTGCGACCGCGTCGCGACCGATACCCGCAACGGCCTGCACGCCGTCGTGCTGGCCGACTATGAATTTGGTCGTGGGCTCGTCGGTATCGACAAGCTTCGGTCCACTGAAACGCAGCGTGGCAATGCCACGCTGCGTTTTTTATTGTTCGAACGCTGTGCGAAGCTTGCGCGCGACGAGGTCGACGCGTGGCTGATGACGCGGGACAACGGTGCTCCGGAGCCGTCGGTCGCGGGTACGGCGAACGTGCGCGAGAGCGTCGATCGCGCCGAATTCGATGCGTCGATCGACGCGATTCACGCTGCGCTGCGCGCGGGCGATTCCTATCAGGTCAACTACACGTACCGCCTCGGCTTCGACGTGTTCGGCTCGCCGCTTGCGTTCTATCGGCGTTTGCGCGCGCGCCAGCCGGTGTCGTTCGGCGCGCTGATCGCGTTGCCCGACGATGCGTGGGTGCTGTCGTGTTCGCCCGAATTGTTCGTCGAGAAGCACGGCCCGACGTTGCGCGCGCGGCCGATGAAGGGCACGGCGCCGCGCTCGCAAGATCCCGCCATCGACCGCGGCAACGCCGAGTTCCTCGCCACCGATCTGAAGAATCGCGCCGAGAACGTGATGATCGTCGATCTACTGCGCAACGATCTGTCGCGGGTTGCGCGGATCGGTTCGGTCAATGTGCCGGCGCTGTTTTCGGTCGAGCCGTACGCGTCGGTGTGGCAGATGACGTCGACAGTGGAGGCGACGTTGCTCGACGGCACCTCGTTCGCGACGATCCTGCGCGCGCTCTTTCCCTGCGGTTCGATTACCGGTGCGCCGAAGCATCGCACGATGCAGCTGATCGACGAACTGGAAAGCACGCCGCGCGGACTTTATACCGGCGCGATCGGCTGGCTCGATGCGCCGGACGATGATCAGGATTGCGGCGACTTCTGCATGTCGGTCGCGATCCGCACGCTGACATTGACCGCGTCGACGGCGCAAGCGGGCGGCACGGACGGTCTGCGCGGCAGCATGGGCATCGGCGCGGGCATCGTGCTCGACAGCGTGGCCGCCGACGAGCACGAGGAGTGTCGATTGAAAGCACGTTTTCTGACCGGCGCCGAGCCCGGCTTCGAACTGTTCGAAACGATGTACGCAACGCGGGAAGACGGCGTGCGGCATGTCGAGCGGCATTTGCGGCGCTTGTCGTCGAGCGCCGCGACCCTTGGTTTCGGGTTCGACGAAGCGCGCATTCGCGAGGAGATTTCAGCGCGGTGCGCCACGCTGCCGGCGCAGACGCCGCATCGTATGCGGCTTGCGTTGAGCAAAAGCGGTGTGACGCAGATCACCGCCGCGATACTTACGCCGTTGGCGGATGCGATCGTTGGGGTTCTGCTCGGCCCCGAAGCGCAGTTCGCGCCAACCCAGGCCGCCGATCCGCTTCTGCGCCACAAGACCACGCGCCGCGCCGACTACGACCGCGGCTGGCGCGAAGCCGAGGCGAAGGGCGCCTTCGATACGCTGTTCTTCAACGAACGGGGCGAACTGACCGAGGGCGGCAGATCGAATGTGTTCGTGAAGCTCGCGGGACGATGGTGGACTCCGCCGCTCGCGTCGGGCGTGCTGCCTGGCGTGATGCGAAGCGTATTGCTCGACGGGGCCTCGGACTTGCAGGCGGGTGAGAAAGTGCTGACGCAGCGGGATGTGCTGAACGCCGAAGCGCTGCTCGTGTGCAACGCGTTGCGCGGCGCGATACCCGCACGGGTTGTTGCTTAGAGCGCTGAGACAAACCGAATGCCGCGCACCCAGCGCGGCAAACATACATCAGAACGTGTGCTCGGCGCCTGGGAACGTGCCGTCCTTCACCGCCCGCACATACGCCTCGACGGCCGCCTGAATGTTCGGCTGTCCCTGCATGAAATCTTTCACGAAGCGCGGCCGCTTGCCGGGGAAAATCCCGAGCATGTCGTGCAGCACGAGCACCTGACCCGAGCAGTCGAGACCCGCGCCGATGCCGATCGTCGGAACGCGCAGTTGCCTCGTGACCTCGCCCGCGAGTTGAGCCGGGATCGCTTCCATCAACAGTGATTGCGCGCCGGCGGTCTGCATCGCGAGTGAATCGCGCAGTAGCTGGCTCGCGCCCGCTTCGGTCTTGCCCTGCACCTTGAAGCCGCCGAATGCATGCACCGACTGCGGCGTCAGACCCACGTGCGCGCACACCGGAATCGAGCGCTCGACCAGAAACCGCACCGTATCCGCGAGCCATTCTCCGCCTTCGAGCTTGACCATCTGCGCGCCCGCGCGCATCAGTTCGACCGAACTCCTGAATGCATCTTCGCGCGTGCCGTACGTGCCGAACGGCAGGTCCGCCATGATCAGCGCCGACGGCCGCGCGCGCGAGACGCTCGCCGTGTGATACGCAATGTCCGCCAGCGTCACGGGCAGCGTGGTCGCCTGGCCTTGCAGCACGTTGCCGAGCGAGTCGCCGATCAGCAGCACGTCGACGCCCGCGCGATCGAGCAGCGCGGCGAAGCTCGCGTCGTAGCAGGTGAGCATCGCGATCTTTTCGCCGGCGTCGCGCATTGCCTGCAGTTTCGGCACGGTGATCGCGCTCCGGCTCGCTTCCTGCAAATAAGTCATGGTCAATCCAGTGAGAAAAATGAACTAGCCGCGCCGCTTACAGCGACGTGGCTTTGACAAAGAATTCCTTGCGGCCGCGCATTGTCTCGATGCGTTCGGCGAGCAGCGCAAGGTCCGCGTCGGAGTCGAGCGGATTCAGGTGTTCGGCGTTGACCGTCAGCACGGGCGTGCGGTCGTAGTGGTAGAAGAATTCGTTGTACGCGTCGCACAGCGCGCGCAGATACGCATCGGAAATCTGCAGCTCCATCGGCACCGCGCGCTTCTGGATGCGCGCGAACAGCACCTCGGGACTCGCCTGCAGATAAACGACGAAGTCCGGCTCCGGCGCGCTGACGTCGAGCCGCGCGGCAAGCGCGCGGTACAGCTGCCATTCGTCTTCCTGCAAGGTCAGACGCGCGAAGATGTCGTTTCGCTGCGTGATGAAGTCGGCGATCAGCGATGTTCCGCTCGCCTGCGCGGCGCCCACTGCCTGCGCCTGCTGCGCGCGTTGCAGCGCGAAGCGCAACTGCACCGGCAGCGCATAGCGCGCGGTGTCGCGATAGAAGCGTTCAAGAAACGGATTGTCCTGCGGGCGCTCGAACAGTTCGTGCATCGACCAGCGTTGCGCGAGGCGCCGCGCGAGTGAGGTCTTGCCGACGCCGATCGGCCCCTCGATCGCGATATAGCCGAACGGCGGGCGCAGCTGCGGCGCGGTGACCGTGAGCGGCGGCGAACTCATTCGCAGCGGCCCTTCCCGGCGGAATTACCGGTGAGTGCATTGAGCATCGGACACTGGCAGGGCCCCTTCACCTTCTCGATGCGCTGATCGCTCACGCTATCGAGCAGCGCGGCGGCCCGGCCATGTCGCGGAATCACGATCGCCGCGTCGATCTCGACCAGCGGCACCAGCGCAAACGCGCGCTCGACGAGGCGTGGATGCGGCACGATCAGATCGGCTTCGTCGATCGATTGATCGCCGTACAGCAGGATGTCGAGATCGAGCGTGCGCGGCGCATTGCGGAACGGCCGCTCACGGCCGAAATGATGCTCGATCTTGTGACACAGCGCGAGCAGATGCCGCACGGGGAGCGTCGTTTCCAGCTTCACGACGCAATTGAAATAGTCGTCGCCGCCCGCGTCGATCGGGGCAGTGCGATATAGGCTCGATTTGGCGAGCACGGTGATGGTGTGCTGTTGTGCGAGGCACACCACCGCGTCTTTCAGGGTCTGGCGCGCGTCCCCGAGATTCGCGCCGAGGCCAAGATAAGCAACCGTCATGGCATAACTTCCTGCAGCTATCGTTTCGACGGCTCTTCCGCGAACGCCGCGTCAGTCTTCGTGCGAGCCTTCGCGGCTCGCGTCGTTGTCCGCGCGTTCGGCGGACGAGCCGCCCTCCACCCCGTCACCTGATTTGCGGTTTCTGGCGCCACCGCGCCGCCGTCGTTTTCTGGGGCTCCGGTCTTTCCCGCCTTGCGTGAGCAATGCCTCGCGCGCGGCGGCGTCTCCTTCGATGAACTCCGTCCACCACGTACCGACCGACTCGTCGAGTTCGCCCGATTCGCAGCGCAACAGGAGGAAATCATACCCCGCTCTAAATCTTTGGTGTTCCAGCAACTTCAGCGCGCTGCGGCCCGAGCGCTTTTCGAGGCGCAGCTGCAGACCCCAGATCTCGCGCATGTCGGCCGAGAAGCGCTTGTGGATCGCGAGCTTTTCGGTCTGCATGTCGAGCACTTCGTCCATCGCACGATGCAGCGCGGGCACCGGATACTCGCCTTCGGCCTCGAACTTCTGCCAGCGCTGCTGCACGTCGTGCCACAACAGCGTCGCGAACAGGAAGCCCGGCGACACCGGTTTGCCGGCGAGCACGCGTGCATCTGTATTAGAGAGTGCCAGAGAAATGAATTTCTCGCCGGTCGGCTGCTCGAGCACCACGTCGAGCAGCGGCAGCAGCCCGTGATGCAGGCCTTCCTGGCGCAGCCGCTTCAGGCACGCGAGCGCGTGACCCGACAGCATCAGCTTCAGCATTTCGTCGAACAGACGCGCGGCGGGCACGTTGTTGATCAGATCGGCCATCTTCTCGATCGGCGCGCGCGTGGCGTCGTCGATGTCGAAGTCGAGCTTGGCGGCGAAGCGCACGACGCGGAGCATGCGCACCGGGTCCTCGCGATAGCGCGTGGCCGGGTCGCCGATCATGCGCAGCAGGCGCGTGCGCATGTCGGCCATGCCGTTGTGGTAATCCAGCACGGTTTGGGTGGCCGGATCGTAGTACATCGCGTTGATCGTGAAGTCGCGGCGCGTGGCGTCCTCGTGCTGCTCGCCCCACACGTTGTCGCGCAGCACGCGGCCGCTCGCGTCGACCGCGTGGGTGCGGCGGTCGAGCTCGTCGCGCTTCAGACGCTTCGGCGGCGGCGCGTCGGCCGCGGGCGGATCGACCAGCGCGCGGAACGTCGAGGTCTCGATGATTTCCTGGCCGAACTGGACGTGCACGATCTGGAAGCGCCGGCCGATGATGCGCGCGCGGCGGAACAGCTTCTGCACCTGTTCGGGCGTCGCGTCGGTCGCGACGTCGAAGTCTTTCGGCTTCACGCCGAGCAGCAGGTCGCGCACCGCGCCGCCGACGATGAACGCGCGGAAGCCCGCCTGTTGCAGGCCCTCGGTCACGCGGATCGCGTTGCGCGAGATCAGCGTGGGGTCGATGCCATGCACGTCGTGCGGAATGATGACGGGGACGTCCGGTTCGCGCGGCGCTTGTGCGGCGGCAGCGGCGGTGGATTTGCGACGCGGCCGCGCGGCCGTGCCGGATACGGTCGTGCCGGATACGGACTTGCCGCGCGCCGGCGGCTTGTCATTGGCGTTGCCGTCGACGCTGGCGGCGGAGAGCGTGTCGTCAGCGCTCGCCGTGTCCTGGCCGAATAGCTTGCGGATGAGTTTCTTGATCACGAGGGTTGGAAGAGTTCGAGGATGCGCCAGCCTTTGGCCTGCGCATGGGCGCGCAACGTGTCGTCCGGATTGGTCGCGATGGGATCGGTGACTTTTTCGAGCAGCGGGATGTCGTTGTGCGAATCGCTATAGAAATAGCTGTGCTCGAAGTCGCTCCACGTCTTGCCGAGCGACGCGAGCCACATTTCGGTGCGCACGATCTTGCCTTCCTTGTAGCTCGGCGTGCCGGTCGGGCGGCCGGTGTAGGCGCCGTGCGGATCGCCGCCGACGGTCTCCGCCTCGCACGCGATCAGCGTGTCGACGCCGAACGCCTGGGCGATGGGACGCGTGATGAATTCGTTGGTCGCGGTGACGACGCAGCACAGGTCGCCCGCTTCGCGATGCTGCTTCACGAGCTCGATCGCCACCGGCTGGATGGCCGGCGTGATGACTTCGTGCATGTACTGCGCGTGAAAGTCCGCAAGCTGCGCGCGCGTGTACTTCGCGAGCGGCGTCAGCATGGCGATCAGATAAGCGTGAATGTCGAGCTTGCCGGCCTTGTAGTCGGCGTAGAAGCGGTCGTTTTCACGGGCGAAATTTTCGGCGTCGACCATGCCTTTTTTCACCATGAAGCGGCCCCATTCGTGGTCGCTGTCGGTGGGAATGAGCGTGTGATCGAGATCGAAGAGTGCAAGATTAGCCATGGGGGCCCATTTTACTTGAAGCCGGAAGAACGGCGTGTGAACCCAGCGCGGTGGCGGGATCGGGCGACGCGAGCATCGTGCGCAACAGCGGCAGCGTGACCGCGCGTTTCTGTTCGAGCGAGAAGCGGTCGAGCGCGTCGAGCAGCGCCATCAGGCTCGGCATGTCGCGGCGAAAGTGCGTGAGCAGGTAGGCCGGCACGTCGTCGGCGAGCATGATGCCGCGCTCGCGCGCCGCGCGTTTCAACACCGCGGCCTTCGCGTCGTCGGGCAGCGGCGCGAGGTGAAACACGAGACCCCAGCCGAGGCGCGTGCGCAAATCCTCGCGCACCGTCATGCCGATCGGCGCCGCGTTGCCCGCGGCGACGAGCGCGCTGGTCGGATGCGCGCGCACCTCGTTGAACAGGTTGAACACGGCGATCTGCTGAGCGGCCGACAGCGCGTCGCAGTCGTCGATCGCATAGAGCGCGACGCGCGGATCGAAGCCGAAGGCGGCAAGGCTGCTTTGCGGACCGGCGAAGCGCGCATGTCCCGGCGGCGCTTCATGCACGAGCGCCTGCAGCAGGTGCGTGCGGCCGCTGCCGGCTTCGCCCCAGATGTAGAAGGTGCGATCGGCGACCGGTCCGGAGGCGAGCGCGTCGTCGAGCTCACGCAGGCGCGTGACCAGTTCGGCGTTCGCGCCGGCGAAGAAATTGTCGAATGTCGATGGCGGCGGGGTGCCGAGATCGAGCGTCAGTTGACGAAGCACAGTAGGTTAATGCCGAAAATGAGGCTCGGGCCGCGAGTGGCCCGGACCGCGGGGCCTGGAACGTTGCCAGGCGCTCAGTTGTCGTGAAGCGTGCTCGCCGGGTCGTGAGGCCGCAGGTCGCGAAGCGCGACGGACGCAAATGCGCGGGTCGGCGGCGCCGGAATCGGGGTATCGTGTTGCAAAGGTCGTTTCCAGGATCTCGTCGGAACGCGCGAATTCCAGCCACGCGGCCAGCATCGGGTAAAATCGCATTTTACCGACCTTCTTGCTCTTCCCCATGAATCAACCGAAATCCGCCCAGCCTTCACCCGATTCGGCCCAAGGTTTGTCGTATCGCGACGCCGGCGTGGACATCGATGCGGGCGACGCCCTCGTCGACGCCATCAAGCCCTTTGCCAAGAAGACCCTGCGCGACGGCGTGCTGGGCGGCATCGGTGGATTCGGCGCGCTGTTCGAAGTGCCGAAGAAGTACAAGGAACCGGTGCTCGTGTCCGGCACCGACGGCGTCGGCACCAAGCTGCGTCTCGCGTTCCAGCTGAACAAGCACGACACGGTCGGCCAGGATCTGGTCGCGATGAGCGTCAACGACATCCTCGTGCAGGGCGCCGAGCCGCTGTTTTTCCTCGACTATTTCGCCTGCGGCAAGCTCGATGTCGGCACGGCGGCGACCGTCGTGAAGGGCATTGCACACGGCTGCGAGCTGTCGGGCTGCGCGCTGATCGGCGGCGAAACCGCGGAAATGCCGGGCATGTATCCGGACGGCGAATACGATCTGGCCGGTTTCGCGGTCGGCGCGGTGGAAAAGAGCAAGATCATCGACGGCAGCAAGATTGCTCCGGGCGACGTGGTGCTCGGGCTCGCGTCGAGCGGCATCCATTCGAACGGCTTTTCGCTGGTGCGCAAGATCATCGAGCGCGCCAATCCCGATCTGAACGCGGACTTCGACGGCCGCCCGCTCGCCGACGCGCTGATGGCGCCGACGCGCATCTACGTGAAGCCGCTGCTTGCGCTGATGCAGCAGCTCGAGGTGAAGGGCATGGCGCACATCACCGGCGGCGGCCTGGTCGAGAACATTCCGCGCGTGCTGCGCGAGGGTCTCACGGCCGAACTCGATCATCGCGCGTGGCCGCTGCCGCCGCTGTTCTCGTGGCTGCAGAAGCACGGCGGCGTCGCCGATGCGGAAATGCACCGCGTGTTCAACTGCGGTATCGGTATGGCGGTGATCGTGTCGGCCGCAGATGCTCAGGCGGCGATCGGTCTGCTGTCCGCGGCGGGCGAGCAGGTCTGGAAGATCGGCACGGTCCGTGAAAGCGCGGCGGGTGAAGCGCAGACGGTCGTGGTCTAACGATTGACGAGGGTTCGCGTGGCGTGCCGCAACGGCGCGCCGCGCGGGCTTCAAATCCATTGCTTCACATTTCCCGCTTTGAATCCCCGCTTCAGGTCCCTCTAATTCCCTCACTTCGATCGGCGTCTCCAACCAGCGTCTCGATCAACTCCACCACCCGCGCCGTCGCGTGCGGATCGCAGCAATCCACCACCTGTCTTTCCGGCATGCTGCGCAGCCACGTGAGCTGCCGCTTGCAGAGTTGCCGCGTCGCGAAGATGCCCTTGTCGCGCATGGTCCGATAATCGACCGAGCCATCGAGGTATTCCCACACCTGCCGATAGCCGACGCAGCGCATCGACGACATCTCCGGCAGCAGGTCGCCGCGCGCGCGCAGCTTGACCACTTCATCGACGAAACCGTGCGCGAGCATCGCATCGAAGCGCTGCTCGATGCGCGCGTGCAGCAAGCCACGCTCGGACGGCTCCAGCGCGACCGGCACGAAGCGCCATGCCGACGCGGCGTCGTCCGTGCGCGCGGGCGCGGCGAGCAGCGCCGACATCGGCTGGCCGGTCAGCATGAACACTTCCAGCGCGCGCTGGATGCGCTGCGAATCGTTCGGCGCGAGACGCGCGGCAGTGACCGGATCGAGCGCGGCGAGCCGTGCGTGAAGCGCCGGCCAGCCGTCGCGGGCGGCGTCGGCGTCGAGCGTCGCGCGTAGTTCGGGATCGGCGCCGGGCAGGTCGTTGAGCCCCTGCGTGAGCGCCTTGTAGTACAGCATCGTGCCGCCGACCAGCAGCGGCAGCCGACCGCGCGCATGAATTTCACCGACGAGCCGCAGCGTGTCGGCGCGAAACTGCGCGGCCGAGTACGAGTCGGCCGGATCGACGATATCGATCAGATGATGCGGCGCGACCGCGCGTTCTTCCGCAGTCGGCTTCGCGGTGCCGATGTCCATCTCGCGATAGACGAGCGCCGAGTCGACGCTGATGATTTCGACCGGCCGCCGCGCCGCGAGCGCGAGCGCCGCGGCCGTCTTGCCGGACGCGGTCGGGCCGAGCAGGCACGGGATCAGGGTAGGGCGTGACGTCATGAGCAAGCGGGCGCGCGGCGCGGGCGGTGTGATCGAACGCGGCGGTTACTGGCCGCGCATGAACAGCCGATCGAGATCGGCCAGCGTCAGCTGATACCACGTCGGACGCCCGTGGTTGCACTGGTCGGCGCGCTCGGTCGCTTCCATCTGGCGCAACAGCGCGTTCATTTCGTCGAGCGTCAGACGCCGGTTCGCGCGCACTGCGTGATGGCACGCGAGCGTGCCGAGCAGTTCGTGCTGACGCTCGGTCAGCACGCGCGAGCCGCCGAACGCGTGCAGGTCGGACAGCACCGCGCGCGCGAGCGCTTGCAGATCGGCGTCCTTTAGCAGCGCGGGGACCGCGCGGATCGCGAGGGTGGTGGGCGACAGCACCGCGAGGTCGAAGCCGAGCGCATCGAGCGTATCGCGCTCTTCCTCGACCGTGCCGATTTCGACCGGATCGGCCTGCATCGTCTGCGGAATCAGCAGCGGCTGCACGGCGATCGCTCGGTCGGCGAGCGCGTTCTTGAACTGCTCGTACAGGATGCGCTCGTGCGCGGCATGCATGTCGACGATCACGAGCCCGTGGCGGTTCTGCGCAAGCACGTAGATGCCGTGGATCTGGCCGAGCGCGAAGCCGAGCGGCTGATCGTCGGTAGTGTCGAATGCGGGGGCAGCCGGGCGCGACGCGAACGGTGCCGCGTCGTATGGCGACGTCGTTTCGGTTGCGGAGTCGCGCGCTTCGAACAGCGACGCGCCTTGGACCCGGCCCGCGAGCGGGTCCTTGCGGCCGAACAGCGCGTCGTAACCGGCGAGCGGTTGCGCGACCGGCAGCGTGCCTTGCGTCATGCGCGCCTGGCGCATCCACGTGTTGCCGGGCTGCGAGGCCCCGAAGCTGCCGAAGCCGCCGCCGCCAAAGCTGCCACGGCTTCCGGCGGCGAAGCCCGCGGCGCTCGAAACACCGGCGCCCGCGCCGATGCCGTCGCCTGCGCCGCTTGCGCCGCTTGCGCCGCCCAGCGGCGTCGAACCAAACGAAGCCGGTTCACCGGCCGACGGTTCCAGGTGTGCCGCATGCCCGCCAGCCGTCGTTTCCGGCGACGCGCCCGCGTGCCGCGCGAGCGCGCGCTGCACCGCATGGAACACGAACTGGTGAATCGAGCGCGAATCGCGGAAACGCACCTCGATTTTCGACGGATGCACGTTCACGTCGACGCCCTCGGGCGGCAGATCGAGGAACAGCACGTACGACGGATAACGCTCACCGTGCAGCACGTCTTCATACGCGGCGCGCACTGCGTGCGTGAGCAGCTTGTCCCGCACGAAGCGGCCGTTGACGAAGAAATACTGTTGATCGGCGCGGCCGCGGCTTGCGGTCGGCAGACCGGCGCAGCCGTAGATTGCGAGCGGACCGGCGGATTCGTCGAGCGGCAGATGGGCGGTCGCGAACGTGTCGCCGAGAATCTTCGCGACGCGCGCGGGCGGCTCGCTCGCGTTCCAGTGCTCGACGGCCTTGCCGTTGTGCAGCACCGAGATCGCCACGTCCGGCCGCGCGAGAGCGGCGCGGCGGATCTGTTCGAGACAGTGGCCGAGTTCGGTCTGTTCGCTCTTCAGGAATTTGCGGCGCGCGGGCGTGTTGAAGTACAGCTCGCGGACCTCGATCGTCGTGCCTTGCGCGCCGGCGGCGGGGCTCAGCACGCCGGTTTCCGCATCGATGCGCACCGCGTGCGGCACGTCGGCGGTGCGGCTCGTGATGCTCATCTGCGCGACCGACGCAATCGACGCCAGCGCTTCACCGCGGAACCCGAGCGTCGCGACCGCCTCGAGCTCGGCAAGCGAGCGGATCTTGCTGGTCGCATGGCGCGTCAGTGCGAGTACGAGTTCGTTCTCGGGGATGCCACAGCCGTCGTCGGTGATCGAGATGCGTTTGACGCCGCCTTCGTCGAGCAGGATGCGCAGCGTCTGCGCGCCCGCGTCGAGCGCATTCTCGAGCAGCTCCTTGACCACCGACGCCGGCCGCTCGACCACTTCGCCGGCGGCGATCTGGCTGATCAGTTGATCGGGGAGCGGCTGGATCGCGCGCAGCGGACGCGGCGCGGGCGCCGCGCGGGAGCCGTCGGAGGGTGCGGCCGCGGCCGCGGTGCCCGCAGGCGTTTCGGAGAATTCGGACATGGCGAAATTATAGCGACTCGGCGTACGTCGCCCGTGCCGGTGCCCGACCCGCAGTTTTTTAATCGACCCGAGGCACTTTCTGTATCATGTCGCGGTCAATTCGCAGCGGTCGGCCCGCCGCTTGCTGCCCTGTTATCGGGTCGCGCGACGGCCGTTTTTCATCTACGCAATCATCGGTCTATAAGGACATTCCTTGGATACGTTGCTCCATTTCGCCAACCTTGTCCTACACATCGACAAGTTCCTCGGGGACTTCATCCAGGTGTATGGCACCTGGGTCTACGCGGTGCTATTCGCGATCGTGTTCGCAGAAACCGGACTCGTGGTTGTGCCGTTTCTGCCGGGCGACTCGCTGCTGTTCATCGGCGGCGCGTTCTGCGCGGCCGGGCAGATGCATCTCGGGCTGCTGATCCTGCTGTTGCTGGTGGCGGCGATCGGCGGCAATACGACCAACTATCTGATCGGCCGTGCGATCGGACCGCGTGTGTTCAATTCGCATATTCCGGTGCTCGAGCGCTTTCTCGATCGCGCCGCGCTGCAGAAGACTCACGATTTCTATGAGAAACACGGCGGCAAGACGATCGTGCTCGCGCGTTTCATCCCGGTCGTGCGGACCTTTGCACCGTTCGTCGCGGGTGCGTCGTCGATGACCTGGAGCCGCTTCCAGATGTTCAACGTCGTCGGCGCGCTGTCGTGGGTGCTCCTGCTCGTGCTGCTCGGCTATTTCTTCGGCAACATTCCGTTCATCCGTCAGTATCTGAACGTGATCGTGCTGGTCGGTATCGGCGCGGCAATTGTGCCGGTCGTGCTCGCCGCGTTGTGGAAGATGCTGCGCAAGAATGGCGCGAACGCGAGTACGCGTTGACGAGCTGTAGCCGGCTGTAGTTCGGACCTTGATGACCAGAAGGCGTCGCGAATCTTGCGACGCCTTTTTTCATGCCGCGGTGCCGGCGACCCGTGCCGGCTTCGCGCGCACGTTAGGTCGCATCAATCGCGCGTGATCGCGCGTGGCGCGAGCGGCGTTTCCGGGGTCGGATAGCCGGCTTCCTTGAAGGTCTGCACGATCGCGCGATTGGTGTCGAAGTAGACCTGCCAGTAGTTCTGATTGGACGAGTAAGGGCGTACGCACAGCAACGGTCCTTCCGGCGTGAAGCTCAAGACCTCGATGTCCGGCGCGGGGTTTTCGGAGACGTTCGGAATCTTTGCGACGGCGGCTTTCAGACGCGCGATCGCATCGGTCGGATCGACGCTGTTGGCGATCTTCGCGGTCAGCTCGACGCGCCGGAACGGCAGCACGCTGTAGTTCGAGATCGTGTCGGAAAAGATCTTGTTGTTGCCGACGATGGTCATCACGTTGTCCGGCGTGACGATCGTCGTGCCGAACAGGCCCAACTCCGTGACGGTGCCGGTGACGCCCGCGGCCGTGACGAAATCGCCGACCTTGAACGGTCGCAGCACCTGCATGAACACGCCGGCCGCGAAGTGCGCGAGCAGGCCGCCCCACGCAGTACCGATCGCGAGGCCAAGACCGGCGAGCAATGCGGCGAACGACGTTGTCTGCACACCGAAGATTTGCAGGATTGCGAGGATGAGCAGCAGGTTCAGCAACGCGCCGAGAATCGACGCGAGGTAGTGGGCGAGCGTCGGATCGACCTTGCCGTTGCGAGCGAGCACCTTGCGCAACAGGTTGGAGATCAGCCCGATGACCCAGCGGCCGACGATCCACAGCACGATGGCGCCGAGCACCTTGGTGCCGATGTCGATGCCCCGGGTCATGATGAATGCACGTGCGGTTTCGATATCCAAGATGTTCCTCGTTATAAGTTGCCATCAACGGATTGAACGACGGTGGTGCCATGACCCACAACGCGCGGTCTTCGGGAGTTATAGCCGACGGCGCCCGCAGGCGCAAGGACCGTTCCTGCCCTGCTCGCGGGCGGCAATTGAGAGACGAAAAAGTGGCGGGGCGTATGTGAGAAGCCGCTCGAGCGCGCCGCCCCTACATGCGCAATCGCGATTCGGAATACGGTGACGTGCAGATGACAACCGCGTTGTCCTGGTCGCTTTTCACGGCTCGCCTGCGCTTCGACACGCGATGCCATGAGAACGCGATCACGATTGCGAGCGCATATGCGCCAGCACGCCGAAGAAATAGAGTCGGCCGGACGAATTGTCCATAGCGACTCTGCGCGTCGGCGAACACGACAAAAGTCAACAAGCCGTCGAGCACGCACGCGAGCAGCGCGAGCACGATGAAAATCGCCGGGCCGCTCAACGCTGCACCCGACCCGAACCGGTTATACAGTCGGCAGGCCATCGATACGATGGCGAGCAAGGCGAGGTTCGATAGCAGATCGAACAGAAAGTTGGTCATTATCGGTTCAATGAAAAAGCAATGCGCCGTGGGGTTTTGGAGTTGCCGGAACGGATGCTCACGCAAGGTTCAGACATGCTCCGCTGATTCGGCGGCGATCATTGCATATCTTTTCATCTCGATAAATAGTCGGGTCTGAATAATTCGGTTGGGTCGGCGCTTGCCCTCAAGCCTGGAAGTCTACGGTGATTGATCGGCTAAGCCAGGCGATCAGAACAAGGGCGTAAAAAAGCCTCAGCTTTCTGAGGATCATC
>NZ_JBFPKM010000009.1:0-373129 GCF_040948755.1 Paraburkholderia sp. BR13444
GCAGTTTCGCTCCACGCTTCCTCCCTACGCCCGGTCGCCCTCGCGCAGTTGCGCTTCGCTTCGCTCGCTGTGATCAACTTGCGGTGGGACTTGCACCCACAAGAGTGCGCCCATGCTGGGCGCACAACAAAAAGCCACGATTCGCATTTCGCGAATAGTGGCTCAATGAATAACGCACCCGAGGTGCGCGCCCCAGCGCGTCGTGTCGCGCTGAGGAAGGTACGGCTGGACTTAGTCCGTCAGCTTGATGCCGAACAGCGTGGACTGCGCGCGGCGCAGACGCTCCGCTTCGCGGGCACGGGCCGCATACGAATAGTCCGAATCCAGCGGCAGATGAGGCGACGCAAAGAGGTCGCTGATCTTTTGGAACAGTGCAAAGATGAAGCTCATGGCGACTCCCGGTTAGTGACTGCATTGCTAGGGTTTTCCCTTAGCCATGATTATAGGGGTTTTCCCTAGGAAAAAGCTAGTGCAATGCAGCAAAATTTCGGTGCGGTCGTTGTCGCGGTGTCACGGCGCCGGGAGGTGTTGCATCGCGACAACATCCCCCGATTCAACGACCGGGTGGGCGGCCGTGCTGAGCGCGAGCATGCCTCGCGTGTGTCGGCGTAGCGCTGGGCTGTAGGGGCGCGTTGGGGAGCGCCGCGGTGGGGGTCGTGACGGCGGCGGTCGCCGTCGCCGCGTT
Source organism: Paraburkholderia sp. BR13444 (assembly GCF_040948755.1). Lineage (NCBI taxonomy): Bacteria > Pseudomonadati > Pseudomonadota > Betaproteobacteria > Burkholderiales > Burkholderiaceae > Paraburkholderia > Paraburkholderia sp. BR13444. Next base: position 686 of record NZ_JBFPKM010000009.1, read on the forward strand.
CGCTGTCGCCGTGTTCGCCGTCGCGGCCATCGCCGTATGCGAGTCGAGCAGGCTCACCATCGCCGCTTGCTGGTTCTGCATCATTTGTTCGATGCGCTGTTGCTGGGCCGTCGTCTCGTGTGTGAGGCGCATCAGCAGCAGCGTCTGCGCGATGCCGATCGCCACCGTCACCAGCAGTGCACCGACCACGATCGACAGCATCCATTTCACGCGCCGCGAATGATCGGTCGCGGCGCGGCGCTGATCGGCAATCACGCCATAGAGCGCATCGACCGTATCGGCGAACGCGGTGGCACGCGCGCGGTCGAGTTCCGGTTCCGAGCGTTGCGCGGTGGCAGCCGCGTCGGTGCGGCGCGCGTCACGCCACGACGTGGCGAATCCGGTGTGGTTGTCTGCGGACGCGGGCCGGGGTGTCGTCAACGGCGCGGTGGTCGAGGACTTGTCGTCCTGTTTCGGCGTCACAGCCTCTGGCGAGGCGGACTGAGTACGCGTCACGGACTCGTTGGTGGACATGCGCGTGCTACTGTCGTCGTCGGTCGCGGCGGACGTTGCGGACGAGGCTGGAATCGCAGCCGCAGTCGCATCGCGCGATGCCGTCGCGGCTTTCGCAAAGGTCGCAGCGAAACGCTGCTGCGGCTTGCCCGCGCCCGCCGTCGCTGCCGACTCCGCTTCAGCCGCCTGACGCAATGCGGTCACGCTGCGCGCGACGGTCGCGGCGGCCATCGCCGAGCTCAGCGGCGCGGATGACTCACGCGAAGGGGGGGTGAGTTTGTCGTCGGTGTTTGCTCCGGCGTTCGGCGTTGCATCGTCGGAGGCGCCGTTCGCGGGCTTGCTTGCGGGCGCATCGGCAGCCGCCATCGCCGGTTCGACGTCAAACCCGCTCAACTGCTCGTTCACCGGCATCGGTACATCAAGTTTCGCCGCACGCGGTGCGCGTCGCGCAGTCTTGTCGAGCGCCATGTGTTCATCGAATGCGCCGACCGCCTGCAGCACCACGTCCGGCAACTCGAACCCGTGCAGCGTGCCCTGGCGGACGTCGATGTTCATCGCTTCGAGCGTCGCGCGGGTGGGATCGTCGGGGAACAGGTCGAGCGTGCTGTCGTCGCGCGCGACGCCGCTCAGTTGCGCGAGGCGTTGCGCCGAGCGCGCCGCGCGCGCCAGCTTGTTTTCGGTTTCAGTGGAGACGGCGCCCTGCCGCTGCTTCTTCGAAGCGACGCGCCGGGGCCTGGACTGCGGGGATGCTGCGGAATCTGCCATAGAGGAAAAAGCGGTCGTCGCCAGGAACGGGCGCCGGATGCCGCTCGTCATTGCCGTTGGAATATTTAGAGCCAGCATTGTCGCATGGCGCTCCGCCCGCGCCGAAGCCATTCCCCGACGATTTGCGCGCTTTCGAGGCCCTCGCGCGTTTCACGACCTCGCAGGCGTCGAGCATTCCGGATGCTTGCTTGACTCGAGGTGTCAGCGCGAGGCGTTTGCTTTATGCTAGGCCGCAGACCACAGCGACCCGGCCGAGCGGACCCCTGAGCCGCCACCCTGAGCGCCGCCTCGATACACTGCGCACGTTCCGCGCCCGAACCAACCGACCATGCCAAGCACGACCCCTCCCCCTGCTTCGACGACCACCGCCGCGAACGCGCTGCGCGAGCACTTCGCGAATGTGGTGCTGCCGATGTGGCGCGGGCCCGGCTTCAACCACGCGTTGCAGCTGCCCTACGAAGCGCTCGACGCCACCGGAGCCGAGCCTTTGCCCGCGCAACGCTATCGGGCGATGGCGTGCGCGCGGCAGTTGTTCACGTTTGCGCAAGCGGGCGACATGGAACACGCGAGCGTGCTGTTCGATTCGCTGACGCGCACCTTTCGGGACGCCGAGCACGGCGGATGGTTTTATAGCGTCGACGCGCTCGGCGTGCCGCTCGACACGACGAAGGATCTCTACACGCACGCTTTCGTCGTGTTCGCTTGCGCGGAATACGCGCGGCGCTCCGCCAACCTCGACGCGCTGAAGCTCGTACACAGCACGACCGCGCTGATCCAGTCGAACTTCGCGGCCGACGGCGATCTGTTCAACGCCGCGCTGAACGTCGACTTTTCGAAAGTCACCGCCACGCCGCTGCAGAATCCGCTGATGCACCTGACCGAAGCGTGGCTCGCCGCCTGCCAGGCGACGCGCGATAACGTCTTCGGCGCCGCGTTGCGCCGCCTCGCTGGCGCGGTCGCGCGACACTTCGTGCATGCGCCGAGCGGCTGCATCGCTGAACTGCCGATCGGTGCGAGCGGCAATCGTCTTGAGCCGGGACATCAGTTCGAGTGGTACTGGCTGGTCAGGCAGCCGGGCGCGCTGTTCGACGGCACGGGGCTAACGGAAGCGCTGGTGCGCGCTTTCGCCTTCGCGCAACAGCATGGCGTGGACCCGAACAACGGCGGGGTGTGCGCATCGCTCGACGAGGCTGGCAACGTCAGCGACGCGACTCAGCGGATCTGGGCGCAGACGGAATACCTGCGCGCGCTCGCCTGTCACGACGATCCGGCCGTGCGCGCGGCGCTGCCGCAACAGATCGCGCGTTTTCAGCGATGCTTTTTGCATGAACATGGCTGGTTCGAATGCAAGACGTCGAGCGGTGAAGTTGCGCGCGCCGACATGCCGTCAACCACGCCTTATCACTTGGCTACCGCCTATGCGGCGCTGCCCGTGGGTGCCGAATCGGCAGCGGGAACTTAGCCGAATTTGTTCATCGATAAATGAAATTGAACGCTTGATCGTCTCAATAAAGAGCCGCATGCATGGACGACGATCCGCCGCCGGGTCGCGAGGAAATTAATGCCGCTGGTAAACCCTAGCGCGAAAAAAGTTCTCGCCAAACGTTCTCAAAGCGCGAAAAAACATCAAAACCGGGAATACCCGGATGCATGTTGATTGGCGTCTGTCATAAAGACGTGATACAACTCTTCCCTCGCGCTCGCTTTGCATTCGAGCAAGAGCGGTCGCGATGCAATACACAACATTTATTTGGATCAAAAATGGCAACAGGTACTGTTAAGTGGTTTAACGATGCAAAGGGCTTTGGCTTCATCACCCCGGACGACGGCGGCGAAGACCTGTTCGCACACTTCTCGGAAATCCAGGCATCGGGCTTCAAGTCCCTGCAGGAAAACCAGAAAGTGTCGTTCGAAGTCAAGCAAGGCCCGAAGGGCAAGCAGGCTGCAAACATCCAGTCGATCTAAGTACCTTCAGGTACTTTGAGACAGACTTGGGCGTCACGATAGGCCTCTAAAGGCCCCTGCGTCTAATGCAAATGGCTCGCTTTACGCGGGCCATTTTCTATTTCTGCGTCGCGTTTTCAAGCGTCGCTGCTTAAAGCGCATGCATTCCGGTTAATGCGAATTCAGCATTTACTGCGGACATTGCAGTCCGCTGTTGCGTGCGCAACACACTTTCAGAAATTTCGAACACAGAAACGGCCTGTTTCAATTGCTCGGTCTGCTGATGCAGCGAAGCCGCCGCCGCTGCGGCCTGCTCGACGAGCGCCGCGTTCTGCTGCGTCATCTCGTCCATCTGCACGACCGCCTGGTTCACCTGCTCGATGCCGGTGCTCTGCTCGAGCGACGACGCGCTGATTTCGGCCATCATCTGCGTGACGCGCGAGATCGACGCCGACACATGGCTCATCGCTTCGCCGGCGCGCTCGACCAGCGCCGAGCCGCCCTGAATCTCCGCGACCGATTCGCTGATCAGCGTCTTGATTTCCTTCGCCGATTGCGCGCTGCGTTGGGCGAGGCCGCGCACTTCGCCGGCCACGACCGCGAAGCCGCGGCCCTGCTCGCCGGCACGCGCCGCCTCGACGGCGGCATTGAGCGCGAGGATGTTGGTCTGGAACGCGATACCGTCGATCACCGAAATGATCTCGGCGATTTTGTCCGAGCTCTGCGCGATGCCGCGCATCTTGTCGACCACCTGGTTGACGACTTCGCTGCCGCGCGACGTTGCGTCGAGCGCGGTCTCGGCGAGCGCGTTGGCTTCGCGCGCGTGATCGGCGTTCTGGCGCACGGTCGCCGTCAGTTCTTCCATGCTCGACGCCGTTTCCTCGAGCGATGCCGCCTGGTTTTCGGTGCGTGCGGACAGATCGGCGTTGCCGGTCGCGATTTCGTTGGCGCCGAGATGGATCGAGTCCGCCGATTCGCGCACGCGGCTGACGGTGCGTGCGACGCTCGCCTGCATCGTCGCGAGGCCGGAGAACAGGCGGCCGATTTCGTTGCTGCCGCGCGCGGCGATCGGTTGATCGAGACGGCCTTGCGCGATGCGCTCGAAGTGGCGGCCCGCCTCTTCGAGCGGTGCCACGACGCCGCGGCGCAGCGCCGTATAGACGGCAAGCGTGCCGGCGACCAGCACGAGCAGAATCACCACGCTGACGATGCGAAACGCCGCCACGCGCGCATCGATCGAAGCTAGCGACGCGCGGCTCGCGGCGTCGCCGAATTGCTCGAAGTTGTGCACTTCCGCCAGATAGGCGTCCTGAAACGATTGCGTGGGTTGATCGAGGAAGGCCTGAATGTTGTTCGAGTCGAGATACTGCACGAGCTCCGCGAGCGCGCCGTGCAGCGTCTTGTAGCGTTCGGCGAGCGCGGTGGCGCGCGCGCTGTCTTCGTCGCTGGTCTTCTGGGCGCTCATGAAGCCCGCGAAAGACTGATCGGCGGCGGCGAGCTGTTCGCGAGCGTGCTGCACGATGTCCGTCGGCTCGGCGCCGCCGCGCACCATGCGCGTGCCGGCGCGCGACAGGTTGATGCGCGCGTCCATCAGGCGCTGCGTCGTCTGGTTGACCGCGTCGACCTGCTTCAGCGCGATGCTCGCCAGATCGCCGACGTCGTCGTGCGTGCGGGTCAGCGACCAGAACCCCAACCCTACCGTGACGAGCTGGAAGACGCAGAACGCGGCCAGAACACATAGCAGGCCGGATGCGACCTTGATCTTGCTGAACATCGGGGACACCTGGGAACAAAGGATGACGGAGGCTACACCAGGGTTAACGGCAGCCCGATTAATGGCTTGAGGTCAAATCCCGCAAAAAGCGCCCTACGTGCACGTTTCATCGGCGATCGTCGCGATTGTGGTCGTTTTGCGCAACAATGCTCCGTTCATCGCGAGGAATCACCTTGCGCAGTGCAGCGGCACTTCCTAGAGTGGGTAGGGACCGCGTGGCGCTCGCCGTGCGGATGTACTGCTGCACCGATGCACCACCCCGACCCTGCACGAAGGAACCACGATGACCGACCTACTCGACCGGGCGCGCGGCGCACTGCACGCCCAGCCGTTCAGCATGCTGCTAGGCGCGGAGTTGATGCACGCCAGCAGCGAAGAGCTCACCCTGTGTCTGCCGATTCGCGATGAACTGCGGCAGCAGCATGGCTTCGTGCATGGCGGCGTCATCAGTTATCTCGCCGACAATGCGTTGACGTTCGCGGGCGCACTGTCGCTGGGTCCGAGAGTCGTGACCGGTGAATACAAGATCAACTATCTGCGCCCGGCAGTGAAGGGCACGCTGATCGCGCGCGCCAGCGTCGTCTATGCGGGCCGGCATCAGGCGACCTGCCAGTGCAGCGTGTTCGTGATGGAGGGGAATCGCGAGAAGCTGGTGGCGGTTGCGCAGGGGACCGTGAATCGGATTGGGGAGAATGGAGAGCAGGAGGCGGGGAGTTAAAGCCGCGCGGCATGAAAAAGGCCGCTCCTGCTCGTAACAGGAACGGCCTTGCATTTCACAGCGACAAGACAGGAAGAGAAAGCGCGTTACTCCGCCGCGTAAGTCTTCTGCGTCTGCTCGCCGAGCCCTTCGATACCCAGACGCACCGTCTGCCCCGGCTTCAGGAATACCGGGTTCGGCTTCACGCCCATGCCGACGCCCGGCGGCGTGCCGGTCGAGATCACGTCGCCCGGCTGCAGGCTCATGCACTGCGACACATACGACACCAGCTTCGCGACACTGAAGATCATCGTCTTCGTGCTGCCGTTCTGGTAGCGATGGCCGTCCACTTCGAGCCACAGGCTCAGGTTCTGCGGATCGGCGACTTCATCTCGCGTGACGACCCACGGGCCGATCGGGCCGAACGTGTCGAAGCCCTTGCCCTTGTCCCACGTGCCGCCGCGCTCGATCTGCCATTCGCGCTCCGACACGTCGTTGACGACGCAGTAGCCGGCCACGTGCTCGAGCGCGTTCGCTTCGTCGACGTACTTCGCCGCCTTGCCGATCACGACGCCGAGTTCCACTTCCCAGTCGGTCTTCTTCGAGCCGCGCGGGATTTCGATGTCGTCGTTCGGGCCGCTGATCGCGCTCGTCCACTTGTTGAAGATGACCGGTTCGGCCGGCACCGGCAGGTTCGATTCCGCCGCGTGATCCGCGTAGTTCAGGCCGATGCAGATGAACTTGCCGATCTTGCCGACGCACGGGCCCACGCGCGGATTGCCTTCGACGAGCGGCAGCGTTGCCGGATCGATCGCGCGCAGTTTCGCGAGGCTTTCATCGCCGAGCACAGCGCCGTCGATATCGCCCACCACCTTCGACAGATCGCGAATCTTGCCTTGCGCGTCCAGCAGGCCCGGCTTTTCCTGGCCCTTCGGCCCATAACGAAGCAGTTTCATCGTTGCACTTTCCTTTACGTTCAGTAGTGTTCGGTTCGTCAATCAATCAGAATCAGTTCGACCATCCGCCGTCGATCACATGGAGTTGGCCCGTCGTGAACGACGACTCGTCGGACGCGAGATACAGCGCGAGCGCGGCGATTTCCTCCGGCTTGCCGATGCGGCCCATCGGCTGACGCGCGACGAACGCGGCCTGCACCGCATCGACCGACGCGCCCTGCGCTTGCGCCTGCGCGGCGATCCGCTGTTCGAGCGACGGCGAAGACACCGTGCCCGGGCAAATCGCGTTACAGCGTACACCACGCGTAACGAAATCCGCGGCGACGGACTTGGTCAACCCGACCACCGCGGCTTTCGACGCACCGTACGCGAAGCGGTTCGGCACACCCTTCACGCTCGACGCCGCCGACGACATGTTGATGATCGAGCCGCCGCCCCTCTCGAGCATGGCCGGCAAGAACGCGCGAATCATACGGTACATCGCCTTCGCGTTGAGGTCGAACGCGAAATCCCAGTCCTCCTCGCTGCATTCGAGGATATTGCCCGCATGCACGTAGCCCGCGCAGTTGAATAGCACGTCGATCGTGCCGACTTCAGCGGCGAGCGCCTTGATCGCCGCGCCGTCGAGTACATCGAGCTTGCGCGCCTCGACCAGCTTGCCGGCGAGTCCGTCGATGCGGATATCGGTGGCGATCACGCGCGCGCCTTCGCGCGCGAACAGTTCGGCGGTGGCGAGACCGATACCTTGTCCCGCCGCGGTGATTAGGGCCGTTTTGCCGGCCAGTCTTTGCGTCATCTACGACTCCAGTTGAATGGGCTGCTAACGAAATCAAAGCCGATAAAACGCGGCGGCGTTCTCGCCGAACACGGCGTCGCGCTCGGCGTCGCTCAACGACGCGAGCAGCGTGGTCGCCACCGAATGCCACAGCAGATAGTCGCCGTTCAGTTCGAGCACGGGCCAGTCGCTGCCCCACATCAGCCGCGCCGGGCCGAAAGTGTTCAGCAGATGCTCGACGTAGGGCCGCAGCGTGTCTTCGGTCCAGCCGGGCGATGCCTCGGTCGCGAGTCCCGACAGCTTGCAGTGCAGCTGAGGGAATGCGGCGAGCCGGGTAATCGCATCGCGCCACACCTCGTAGCCCGCCTGGCCGAAGCGGATCGGCGGCTTCGCGCCATGATCGACCACCATGCGCAACGCCGGAAAACGCTGCGCGAAAATCTCGACGTACTGCACGTGACGCGCGTAGATCAACGCATCGAACGCGAGGTCGTGCGCGATCAGCGCGTCGATCGCCGGCGTGAGGTCGGGGTTCGCGATCCAGCCGTCGTCGGGCAGGTCCTGCAGCATCGGCCGCACGCCCTTGAACTTCGGCTCGCGCGCGAGCGCCTCGATCAGATCGGGCGCGTTCGGCAACAGCAGCGGCACCCAGCCGACCACGCCCGCGATCGACGGCTCGTGCCGCGCGATGTCGAGCAGGTAGCGGGTTTCGTCGAGCGTCGGCGCGGCCTGCACGACCACGGTCCGCTCGATGCCGGCCTGTTCGCGCAACGGCTTCAGATCATCAGGCCCGAACGGCCGGTAGAGAATTTTCAGCTCCGGCGTCAGCCACTCGTAGTCGCCCCGCGCGGGGTCCCAGTAGTGCTGGTGAGCGTCGATCGGCATGGTCGGTTCAGTCCTCGGGCGCGGGCGCGCGGGGGTCGAGCAGGCCCGCGGCGCGCAATGCAGACCACAAGGCCGCGGGGATCGGCTGCTCGAACGACGCGACGTTCTCGCGCAATTCGTCGGCACTGCGCGCGCCGGTCAGCACGGTGGCGACCGCCGGATGCGCATACGGAAACTGCAACGCGGCGGCGGCGAGCGGCACATCGTGCGCGCGGCACACCGCTTCCAGACGCGCGACGCGCTCGATCACCTCGGGCGGCGCAGCGCCGTAATTGAACTTCAGATCGCCTTCGACGCCGCGCGCCAGAATGCCCGAATTGAACGCGCCGCCGAGCAGGATGCTGACGCCACGCGCTTCGCAGGCGGGCAGCAGATCTTCGAGGGTGGTCTGCTCGAGCAGCGTATAACGGCCCGCGAGCAACGCGCAATCGATATCGAACTCAGCCATCGCGTCGAGGATCACCGCGCCTTCGTTGACACCGAGGCCCACCGCCTTGATCGCGCCGGTCGAACGCAGGCGCTCCAGCGCGCGGAAACCGCCGCCTTCGGTTAGTTGCCGCCAGTAGTGCGGGTGCCGGTCGCCGTGCGTGAGGCGGCCGATGTCATGCACGAGCAGGATGTCGATATCGATGATGCCGAGGCGCTGCTGGCTGTCCTCGAACGAACGCAGAATGCCGTCGTGCGTGTAGTCGTAGATCGCTTCGAACGGCAGCGGATTCTGCCAGCCTTCGCGGTCGTCGAATGGCGACGTGCGCGGCACGAAGCGGCGGCCGACCTTGGTCGACAGCACATATTCGCCGCGCGGATAGTGGCGCAACGCGGCGCCGAGCCGATGCTCGGCCTTGGTGTTGCCGTAATGCGGCGCGGTGTCGAAGTAGCGCACGCCCGCGTCCCAGGCGGCGGCGATGGTCGCATGGGCCTCCTCGTCGGACAGGTCGCGATACAGGCCGCCGAGCGGCGCCGTGCCGAGCCCTAGTCCGCTCACCTGCAACGAGCCGCGGCCGATCCGGCGCCGTTGCCCGATCCTGGATCCGATCGATGCCGACATGAGCGTGTCTCCCTATTTTGTGGTGTTTTTACCATGCGACGGGCCCAATGCGCAGCCAGAAAAGGCGCGCCTTGCTCACGCGTGCATTCATTCACCAATGAACGTATTATTCATATTCGAATTTTTCCAAGTCAAGAAAACTGCGCGACGCGATGCCCGGGGGTTTTCCCTGGACAGCAGACATTCAGTTCGCGAAACGCTGCGCGCGCGCCAGATAATAAGAAATCCCGACGAGATCCCCTACCCTTACGATGGACGCCGAAGACAAAGACGACGACCGCTACCGCGCCCCCGCACTGGATAAAGGCCTCGACATTCTCGAGCTGCTGTCCGAGCAGAAGGAAGGACTCACGCGCGCCGAAATCACGCGCCAGCTGGGCCGCAATGCGAGCGAGATGTACCGGATGCTCGAACGCCTCGTCGCGCGTCAATACGTGGTGCGCTCGGCGGCCGGAGACCGCTATTCGCTGAGCCTGAAGCTGTTCGCGCTCGCGCACCGTCATCCGCCGATGAACCGGCTGATCGCCGAAGCACTGCCGCTGATGCAGCGCTTCGCCGACGCGGCCGAGCAGTCGTGCCACCTCGTCGTCTACGACCGCGGCAACCTGCTGGTGATCGCCCAGGTCGACGGGCCGGGCACGTGGGGCATGTCGGTGCGGCTCGGCTCGCGGGTCGGACTGATCGACACCGGCTCGGGGCGCGTGATGCTCGCGTTCCAGAGCGTCGAGCAGCGTCAGCAGATGCTTGCCGAGCACACCAAGGTGAAGGGCGAAGTGACGCTCGATCGCGACGCGCTGGAGGAGGCCTGCGAACGCATCCGCGCGGCGGGCTTCTGGCAGAAGGACAGCCAGCAGACCTTCGGCGTCACCGACGTGACGTTCCCAATCCTCGCGCCGTCGGGACAGGCGATCGCGGTGCTCACCTGTCCGTATCTGCGGCGGATCGACGAATACGTCGCGCCGACGCTCGAAGCGGCCACCACGCTGCTGCGCGACACGGTGCAGGCGCTGTCGATGTTCCGCGAGCAGGCCGCGTAATCGACAAGGTGCGCGGCAAGTTGCGCGACGACGTTCGTGCGGCTGCACGCACGCGCACTTGGTTTAGAATGGCGGCCCTTCCAAAATACCGCCGCATGACGGACTCATGCGCGCGCATCGATTGAGCAATGGCCAAACTTCTGACCGATTCCGAATTCCAGCGTTTTTCCGAACTCCAGCAGAAGCAGTCGAGCTTCACGATCACCGCGGCAGAAGCCGACGAACTGCGCGACATCGTCGCTCACGCGCAGAAGCGCCGCGACGACCGCGCCGCCGCGATGCAAAGCATCGAGACTTTCATCCAGCAATTCGACATCACGCCCGACGAGCTGTTTTCGCCCGAGAAGATCGGCGAAGCGGCGCGCACCTACGGCCTGATTCCGGCCGCGCGCAAGGAGCGCGTGCTGCCGCCGTCGCTGACGTTCAACGGCAAGCCGTACCAATGGACCACCCGCCCGCTGCCCGATGAAATTCGCGTGCCGCTATTCGACGCGTTCAAGGGCGGCGAGTCGGTGAAATCGTTCATTTCGACGCTGAAGGACGCGAACCGCTGCGCCGCGACGATCGCGCGGCTCGAGCGCGAAACCGGGGCGGTGTATGCGCAGGCATGGCTCGATGAGCTGTCGGTCACGCGCGCGCAAGTCGATGAGGCGGCGCAGAAGCTGGCGGCGTGAGGTGATGAAGCCGTGCGTTGAGCGGCTCGCGACCTAAGCCGCTCAAACCCCCGGCTGATTCTGCGCGGCGGACTTCGGCTCCGCCCCCGCCGTTTCGTCGAGCGCCATCCGGAAGCCGACCACGCCGGGGTCTTCGGTCCGCGTGATCGTGAAGCCGCTGGCCCTCGCCAGCGCGATCATCGCGGTGTTCTCGCGCAGCGCCTCACCGATCAGCCAGTGCGTATCGCGCGCCCGCGCGTACGCAATGATCCGCTGCATCAGCAACTGGCCGAGGCGGCGCCCCTTCTGATCCGAGCGCACGGTCACCGCGAATTCGGCTGTCTCGTTGTCGGGATCGGCCACCGCGCGCACCACGCCGAGCGTCTGCGCGACGCCGTCTTCGTTCTCGACCGTCGCGATCAGCGCCATTTCCCGGTCGTAATCGATCTGCGTCATGCGCGCGAGTTGCGAGTGGTCGAACGCGCCGACCGCACCGAAAAAACGCAGCCGCAAATCTTCCGGCGTCATCGCGTTCACGAACTCGCGATGCGCGTTTTCGTCTTCCGGGCGAATCGGCCGTACCGTTATACGCATACCCTGCCAGTCGATCGTTTCCTCGAAGCGGCGCGGATACGGCACGATCGCGAGACGGCTGCGCTTCCCGCCGACCCGCAACACCGGATCGACCACCGTCACGCGGTCCCGGTAGACCCTCAGCTTCAACGACAGGCCGACGATCTCGCGCACGTCGCAAACCGCTTGCGACAATGCCGTCAACGCGGCGAGCGTCGGCTCCGGCGCGACCAGCCTCGCGTATTGCGAACGGGTGACGATATCGCGCGCGAGCATCGGATTGAGCGGCGGCAGGCCGTACACGTGCAACCCGCTGGAAACGCCGTCGATCGGCGGCGCGGCGAAGCGGAACACGGGGCCGAAGTTGTCGTCGTCGTGCAGTTCGACGGCGACGTCGACGATGGGTTTTGTCGCGCTGTCGGCATCGGCGCACGGCGCAGCGGGGCCCGGCGCAGTGGCGCCCCCTTCTTCCGCACCCTCCACCTGCAACCCGAATCGCGCCAGAAACCGCGCCGCCGCGTCCCCGGCGAGCTCGCTTTCGCCCGCCGCCAACGCTTCGCGAGCCTGCGCCTGGGCGGCGTCGATCGACTCGGGAATCTGCGCGGGCAGGCCTTCCGGCGTTTGCATCAGCAATTCGCGACCCAGCCGGTAATCGACCAGCCGGGCGAACGCGCGCGCGAGCCGCTGCGGCGTCGTGTGCACCGGGATGCCCTGCGCATGCAGCGCGTCGCGCCTCGCCGCATCGACACCGCCGAAGAAGCATGCGAGCAGCCCGCGATACGCAAAGCGCTGATGCTCGATCAGCGCCTGCGCGACGTCGTCGACGGGCGCTCCATGCGTCGATGCGTGCACCACGACGGCGGTGCCGGTCTCGCGATACTCGCCGAGCAGCTTCAGCGCGGTGCCGAAGTGTTCAGGACGTGCGCCGTCGCCGAGCAGCAGCGGATTGCCGCCCACCGCGAGCGGCAGCGCCTCGCGCAGCGCAACCGACGCCGCGGCCGGCCACGGCGCGAGCAGGCCGCCGGCGGCGCCGAACGCGTCGCGCGCGAGCGTCGCGAGACCCCGGTCGCTGGTAATCAGCGTCGCGGTGGCGCCCGCCGCCACGCGGCCGACGCCGAGCGTTTCGATTTCGTCGAGCAGATCGTCGAGCGCGTCGACGCGCACGAGGCCCGCGCGCCGGAACGCCGCTGTATAGAGACCGTCGGCGGGATCGTCGCGGCCGGAGCGCAGCGCGAGCACCGGCTTGTTGCGCGCCGCCGCGCGCGCGGCCGACATGAACTTGCGCGCCGCCCGCACGCTGTCGAGTTCGACCAGGATCGCGCGGGTGCCGGGGTCGCTCGCGAGGTAATCGAGCACGTCGCCGGCATCGACGTCGGCCTCCGCTCCGAGCGCCACCGCGTGCGAAAAACCGAGCCCGCGCGCGCGTGCCCAGCCGAGCACCGCGTTGGTCAGCGCATTCGACTGCGACACCCAGGCGACGCCCCCCGCCTTGACCGTGCAAGACGGCGCGCCCAGATGTGCGCCGATTGCCGGCGACACCACGCCGAGACTACCCGGCCCGACGATGCGCAACAGATGCGGCCGCGCCGCCGACAGCGCGTGCCGCAGCTCCAGCCGGTCTTCCTCGCTGCGCGCCTCGCCGACGATGATCACGGCGCGCGTGCCCATGCCGCCGAGCTTGTGGATCAACGAGGGCCATGTCGCGGGCGGCGTGCAGATCACCGCGACGGTGGGCGCCTGCGGCAGATCGCTTACGTCGGAGATCACCGGGTGCACGCCGAGCGTCGCGTGCTTCGGATTGACCGGCCACAGCGGGCCGTCGAAGCCGCCTTCGAGCACGCGCGCCCAGACCATCGCGCCGATGCTGCCCGGCCGTTCGGACGCGCCGATCACGGCGACGGATTTCGGGCGAAACAGGGCGTCGAGATTGCGAACGGTCACGGTCGCTCCATGCGGTTGGACAGGAATTGGAGCCGGCTTCGCGGCGGGGCGGGTGGTTCCGTCAGCATAGGCGAAGTCGCGCGCTGCCGCCGGGACGTCGTGGCGACCGAAAAGAAAAAAGCCGCGTCGATCGACGCGGCTTTTTTGCTTCGAAACCAGCGGACTCGCCGCTTTACATCGCCTTCTTGAACGGCGCCCCCGAGTGCTCGCGCAACTCGTTGAACACGATCTTCGGCCACGCCTTCTGCGCGACTTCGATCTCCGACACGTGCGAGGCCAGATAGGTCGGCGCATCGGACGCATCGAGCGCGATCCGCGCCGAGTACGAGTCGGTGAAGCGGCGCAACTCGGCCGGATCGTCGCAGGTCACCCAGCGCGACAGCCGGTAGCGCGCCGGCGCCATCCGCACGTCGACCTTGTATTCCGTCGACAGACGGTGCGACACCACTTCGAACTGCAGTTGCCCGACCGCGCCGAGAATCATCAGACCGCCCGCTTCGGGACGGAACACCTGGATCGCGCCTTCCTCGCCGAGCTGCTTCAGCGCTTCGCCGAGCTGCTTCGCGCGCATCGGATCGACCACTTCGACGGTCTGGAAAATTTCCGGCGCGAAGAACGGCAGGCCGACGAACTGAAGCTGCTCGCCTTCGGTCAGCGTATCGCCGAGACTGAGCGTACCGTGATTCGGAATACCGATGATGTCGCCCGGATACGCCTCGCTCACCGTCTCGCGACGCTGCGACAGGAACGTGACCACGTTGTTCGCGCGGAACGTCTTGTTCGAGCGCGTGACCTTCACCGCCATGCCGCGCTCGAAACGCCCCGAGCACACGCGGATGAACGCGACGCGGTCGCGGTGCGCGAGGTCCATGTTCGCCTGCACCTTGAACACGACGCCGGTGAACTTCGACTCTTCCGGCTGCACCGGACGCTGCACGGTCATACGCATCGACGGCGGCGGCGCGAGGTCGACCAGCGCGTCGAGAATTTCCTTCACGCCGAAGTTGTTGATCGCCGAGCCGAACAGCACCGGCGACTGCTGCCCGGCCAGAAACTGCTCACGGTCGAATTCGGGCGTCGCGCCGCTGATCAAATCGATCTCTTCCTTCGCACGCACCCACGCGTGGCCGAAACGGCGCTCGCCCTCCTCGTCGCTCAGTGCCTGCAGCGTTTCGACCGCGCCGCCGGCCGTATCCTGGCCGGCGCGGAACACCCGCACCTGATCGCGCTGGACGTCGTAGACGCCCTGAAAATCCTTGCCCATGCCGATCGGCCATGTGAACGGCACTGCCGCTACGCCGAGGTGCTGCTCGATTTCGTCGAGCAGTTCGAGCGGCTCGCGCACTTCGCGGTCGAGCTTGTTGATGAACGTGACGATCGGCGTCTTGCGGCTGCGGCAGACTTCAAGCAGCTTCAGCGTCTGCGCTTCGACGCCGTTCGCGCCGTCGATCACCATCACGGCGGCGTCGACCGCGGTCAGCACGCGGTAGGTATCTTCGGAAAAGTCCTCGTGGCCCGGCGTGTCGAGCAGGTTGATCACGCAATCGCCGTACTCGAACTGCATCACCGAGCTCGCGACCGAAATGCCGCGTTGCTTTTCGATCTCCATCCAGTCGGACGTCGCGTAGCGGTTGCTCTTGCGGCCCTTCACCGTACCGGCGATCTGGATCGCGCCCGAAAACAGCAGCAGCTTTTCGGTGAGCGTGGTTTTACCCGCGTCCGGGTGGGAAATGACCGCGAACGTGCGGCGGCGTTTGAGTTCGGAGACTGACATCGGGTCTGGCGGTCACGGAAAGGGGTTCGGGCGGTTCCCGGCGGCCTCGGGCGGCCGGTATGCCGCGCGTGGCGCGGCGGCGTCGCGCTGCGGGAGTCGGGCGCGGGCCGGAATCGGCCGGCACTGGTTCGACAATGCGGGAATCGCTGGTGCAAAAACGGCGCAAGGTGCGAATGATACACGTCTGGCGCGACGGCCGGGGGAAAGGGCCGCGGCACCGGACGGGGCGACCGCGCAAGCGTCCCGCGCCGCGCATGCCCGCGGGCAAAGGTGAGTGTTTTCGGGGACTTGCGGCGGCGGATATGATTCGCGGCCAAAGGTGAGGATCGCGAAGCGCATGCACGCACCTGCCGCGGCGCACGCACCACAACCGCGATGTGCGGGAAAACCGCGGTAAAGCGTCGCAACGCTACGAACAGGCTCCGGCTCGACGCCTGGAAACGCCCGCCGGCAAAGGCTGGCGCGGGTTTGCGGCGAGCTGTGAGGAGCGGCGCGACACGATGGTGATTCGCACCTGCGGCGGTGCGTCGCGCGACAAAGCCTGGCTCACCGAAGCATCCCGCGAGCTTCGAGCGCATCGGTGAATCTCGCTGGACACGTCCAGGCGTCACGCAAAGGTGAGCGTTTTCGGGACCTTCTCAACGGTGCGGAGCGAGTCAAACGACGCATCACTTCAGAGAACACGGACGCATCGGCATCCACGGCGAAATTCAACCTTCGATCAGAAACCGCTCGCGATTTTTCCCGACGAGCCAGGCCGGCGAGCGTCCACGGCCGCTCCAGGTTTCGCCGGTCTTCGGATTGCGGTACTTGGCGACTGCCGTCGCCGACGACTTGCGGCGCGGCTTCGGCGCGGCGCTCGTGAAGCCGAGTTCTTCGGCGGTCAGATCGTATTCGGCAATCTTCTGCTTGATATCGGCGACAGCTTGCGCGACTTCCTTGTCGCGCGCGGCTGCGACTTCCTTGTGAAGTTTTTCGAGTTGCGCAGTCAACTGTTTGTAAGAGGCCATGCCGGTGTTCCCCCTCGGTTGGACGCACTGCGATGAATCGCGATGAATGGTTAGCGGACACTATCAGACGAATAAATCACAGGATAGTGAATCACGCGGCCGAGCGCAGGCGCGAAGGCCTCGCTCAATCGTCGATCGCATCGTAGACGCGGCGTTCGAAGTCGATGGCCATCGGGAACGGGTCGATCGAGCGACGCTGGATCAGCATGAGGCCGATCATGTTCTCGACCGGATCGGCGAACCAGCTCGTGCCGTACGCGCCGGGCCAACCGAACGAGCCGAGCGAGCGATAGCCGAGCGGCAATTGCTGCGCCGGATCGTCGACGATCGATAGTCCAAGGCCGAAGCCCTGCCCCGCCCAGATCACGTGACCGAACGCAGGCAGGCGACGCTGGTCGCGGCTCAGGAAATTGCTGCGCATCAGGTCGACCGAGCGATGCGACAGCAGCCGCGTGCCGCCGACGCGGCCGCGCCCGAGCAGCAGTTGCGCGAATTGCAGATAGTCCTCGGCGGTCGAGACCAGCCCGCCGCCGCCGCTCTGAAAGCGCCGCGGATTGGCCCAGCGGCTCGCCGCCGCATGATCCTCGACCACGCGACGCCGCGTTCCCGGATCGATGTTGTACGCGGTGGCGAGGCGAGCAAGCTGCGCGTCGGGCACCCAGAACGCGGTGTCGCGCATGCCGAGCGGCTCGAAAATGCGCGTGCGGAAAAACTCGCCGAGCGGCATGCCGCTCACGCGTTCGATCAGCACGCCGAGCACGTCGGTCGCCACGCCGTAGTGCCAGCGCGAGCCGGGCTGGAACATCAGCGGCAGTGCGGCGATGCGCGCGAGCCACGCGCTGTTGCCGCCGCTTGCCTCGAAGCCGTTGAAAGCCGCTGAGTAGGCTTCGGAGAGCGGGCCCGTCGCCGTGAAGTGATACGCGAAGCCCCCGCGATGCGTGAGCAGGTCGAGCACCGTAATCGGCGCGCGAATCGGATCGGTCTGGTCGAGCGGGCCGCTCGGATCACGCAGCACGCGCGGCGCCGCAAGCTCGGGCAGCCACCGCGAAACGGGCGCATCGAGCGCGAGGCGGTCTTCCTCGATCAGCATCATGATCGCGGCACTCGTCACCGGCTTCGTCATCGACGCGATGCGAAACAGCGTGTCGCGCTCCATCGGCAATTGCGCGGCCTCGTCGCGTAGGCCTATCGGTTCGAAGTAGCCGAGTTCCCCGCGCCGCCATACGAGCGCCACCACCCCCGCCACTTCGCCGCGCTCCACGTAGCCCTGCATCGTGGTGGTCACCCTCGCGAGCCGGGTCGCGGCAAGCCCTGCTATCTGCATGTTCGTCCTGTGTCGGTAAAAGAAAGCGTGCGCGCGCCCATGTCACTTTGGCGGATCAACCGAAAGATATAACCGGTCCGGTGAAAACGCACACGACGGCTTTCCTGATTGCCGATTCCTTTTGCCGGACTTAGTGACGACACTCAGGCTTTCTGCCGTTTTTCCAATGCGCAAAGCGCGGCATCGAGGCGTTTGACACGGGTTGCCTGCGCCGGCACGATAACCGCGCCGGAAACGTGCTGGAGGCGGTTTCGCCAGTAAGACAACGGAATACGGTCTTCTGCGGAAATATGGGAAATTATCTGTTCGAGATGCTCGATATCTTTTTCGAGTTGCTGATGATTCATTGCTTTCCCCGGATTCTATTGAATTAGTGTTGAAGCAAAAAAATCGAAAGCATAAGTCGCGTTGGCCCGCGCGACCCGAACTAATGCCCGCCAGCAGCGGGGAAAACCTTCCTCTTCGTTTTCTGCGCCGGAAAAAAACCGGCAGTTTCTTCTCGTCGGGGTAAATTCCCAACGGTTTAAAAAGAATACTGCTGTCAAATTTCACGTTCCGTTGCCTGCCGCACTGAACCTCGTTGGACACCCCGAAGGCAAAGATAAATCGTTGTCGGGGCGCAAAGGATAATCGGTGCACGGCGACTCAACGTTGTAAAAAAGCCGCGTGCGGCGTACTTAACCCAATTCGCATGCTAATCGCGGATCGGACCACATTAGGCACATGAATTTATGACAGCCATGTGGTAACCGCAAGCGTATCGGGACTTGGCAGGGAATCACCTGGAACAGGTGAAAAAACCAATGCCGCCTGCGGATGGAACTGCCGCGCGCGCCGGCGTTGCGCCGGCGCGGCTTAAGGTGCTTACTTCGCGGTCGCGCGGCACGCGTAGATCAGGCTCAGCGTGCCGCCCTGGCTCGACTGCCGCACGACGTCGAACGCGCCATTGCAACTGGCGGCCGCCTGTTGCGAGCACGAGTCGGAACCGACCGGGCATTGCACGAGCGTGGTTAAGCGGCCGTCCGGCAGGAACAGCGGCGCGCTGCTGCTACACCCGCCAAGCGCGACGATCGCGCCGACGGCCAGCATGACGCTCGAACGGCGCGCGAAGAAGGAAAGGCGTTTCATGGAGACCCCGGTCACGTCTTGTTTTTCGATCTCGCGATTGTGCCACGCTGCCCTCATGCTGCGTCAGTTCGCGCCGTGCGGCCGGGCGGGCGCGGCGCGTCAAACGTCGATGCCGTGCGCGGCGATCTTCTTGTACAGCGTCGCGCGGCCCATGCCGATCTGTTTCGCAGTGTCGATCACGCGGCCGCCGTTCGCGCGCAACGCGTCGCACAGAAAGCGCTTTTCGAAGGCGGCCATCGCGTCGCTCCAGGAGGTGGGTTCCGCGGTGGCCGCAACGTCCACGCTGGCAGCCGCGACAGACGGGGTCCGCGTCGACGCCGTCGCGCCACCCTGCCCCGAGCCGATGAACGGCGCAAGCACGCGCGCATCGATGCGTTCGCTGTCGGACAGCATCACGGCGCGCTCCAACGTGTTGCGCAGCTCGCGCACGTTGCCGGGCCAGTCGTACGCGCACAGCAGACGCAACGCGTCGTCGTGTAATTCGAAGTGGCTGCCGCCGCCGGCCTGCGCGGCCAGATCTTCGAGCATCGCGTACGCGAGCGCCTCGATGTCGGACGGACGCTCGCGCAGCGCGGGCGCGAGGATCGTCAGCACGTTGAGCCGGTAGAACAGGTCCGCGCGGAAACGTCCGGCCGCGACGAGCGCGGGCAGATCGGCCGAGGTCGCCGCGATGATCCGCACATCCGCACGCACGACGCGGTTCGAGCCGAGCGGCTCGAACTCCTTGTCCTGCAGCACGCGCAGCAGCTTGCCCTGTAATGGCAGCGGCATGTCGCCGATCTCGTCGAGAAACAGCGTGCCGCCGTTGGCGAGCTCGAACTTGCCGACCCGCCCCTTGCGATCGGCGCCGGTGTACGCGCCGGGTGCGGCGCCGAAGAATTCGACTTCGAGCAGCGTGTCGGGAATCGCCGCGACGTTGACGCTGACGAGCGGCTTATGCGCGCGCGCCGAGCCGCCGTGAATCGCGTGCGCGAGCAGTTCCTTGCCGGTGCCGGTTTCGCCGAGCAGCAGCACCGGCGCTTCGAGTTGCGCCGCGCGCCGCGCCTGGCGTTTCACTTCGAGCGACGCCGCGCTCGTGCCGACGAAGCTGCCGAATGTATAGCGCGCGCGGCGCGCCTGCGCGAGCGACTGGCGCGTCGCGATCAGCTCCTGCTGCAGCCGCGAGTACTGCGAAAACAGCGGCGACAGCGCTTTCAGCTCGTCGAACAGCGCGAAGCCGACCGCGCCGATCGTCGCGCCGGCATCGTCCTTCAGCGGCAGACGCGTGACGACGAGCGGCTCGCGATCGGTCTCCATGATGTCGAGCAGGATCGGCTTGCCGGTGTTGACGACTTCGCGCATCAGACTGTTCGGGATCACCGCTTCGCAATCGCGGCCGATCGCCTGTTGCGGGTCCGAAAAGCCGAAGCGCGCCGCATACCGTTTATTGATCCAGACAACGCGCGCTTGCCCATCTACGATGAAGGTGCCTTCACTGAAGTTTTCGAACGTGCGAAACAGCGATTCCATCGCCCGACGCAGCACGTCGTCGTAGGTGGCGGGCAGGCCCGTCCAGTCGGTCATCATGCTGTCGTTGTCTCCACTTATCGTTTTGTTTGCAATCAGTCTCAATTGCTAGACAAATTTATCTCCAAACAGAGACAGACGACAGGCCTTATGCATCGTGACTTACCCTGGTTTCAGGTGATCTTGGCCGGATTGAAGTCCCGTTTCGGAGACACCCGGGTACAATCCGCCAACGATGCCTCGGGCCGCCGCTGCACGCCCGCGCCAGGCGCCACAGCGCTTCAGCGGACGAACGCCGGGCATGGCATGGAATCTGCATTTCGACCGCGCCGCGCCGTCGCTTGATCAGGACGGCAAAAAAGGTAGAACAACCAGGCTATGGAGACTCAATGACCTTTCTCATCGTTATCGCCGCGCTGGCGTTTCTGATGTTGGCCGCGTATCGCGGCTACAGCGTAATCCTGTTCGCGCCGATCGCGGCGCTCGCCGCCGTCCTGCTCACCGAGCCCGCCGCCGTCGCGCCGGTCTTCACGAGTATTTTCATGGACAAGATGGTCGGCTTCGTGAAGCTGTACTTCCCCGTGTTCCTGCTCGGCGCCGTGTTCGGCAAGGTGATCGAGCTGTCGGGCTTCTCCGAGTCGATCGTCGCGGCCGCGATCCGCTATATCGGTCGCTCGCGCGCGAACGCGGTGATCGTCGCGGTGTGCGCGTTGCTCACCTATGGCGGCGTGTCGCTGTTCGTCGTCGTGTTCGCGGTCTATCCGTTCGCGGCCGAGCTGTATCGCCAGAGCAACATTCCGAAGCGGCTGATGCCCGGTGCGATCGCGCTCGGCGCGTTCTCGTTCACGATGGACTCGCTGCCCGGCACGCCGCAGATCCAGAACATCATCCCGACGACGTTCTTCAAGACCACCTCGTGGGCCGCGCCGACGCTCGGCGTGCTCGGCTCGCTGTTCATCATCGTGGTCGGTCTGACGTATCTGGAATGGCGCCGCCGCGGCGCGATGGCGACCGGCGAGGGTTACGGCACCGAACTCGTCAACGAGCCGGAGCGCGTCGAATCGAAAGAGCTGCCGCATCCGCTGCTGGCGATCGCGCCGCTCATCGTGGTCGGCGTCGCGAACTTCTTGCTGACGCGCTGGATTCCGGCCTGGTACGGCCCGTCCTTCACGGTCACGCCGGAGATCCTGCCGGGCCTGCATGCACCGGTCGAAACGAACGTCAAGGCTCTGGTGGGGATTTGGGCCGTGCTGGGCGCGCTGCTGCTCGGCATCATCATGGTCATCGTGACGGCGTTCGGCCGCGTCAGCCACCGCTTTGCGGTCGGCACCAAGGCAGCGGTGGGGGGAGCGCTGCTGGCGTCGCTCAATACCGCGTCGGAATATGGCTTCGGCGGTGTGATCGCGGCGCTGCCGGGCTTTCTCGTCGTCAGCAATGCGCTGAAAAGCATTCCGAATCCGCTCGTCAATGCCGCGGTGTCGGTCAGCACGCTGGCGGGTATTACGGGTTCGGCATCGGGCGGTATGAGCATTGCGCTCGCCGCGATGTCCGATACGTTCATCAAGGGCGCGCAGGCCGCGAATATTCCACTCGAAGTACTGCATCGGGTGGTCGCGATGGCGAGCGGCGGCATGGATACGCTGCCGCACAACGGCGCGGTGATTACGCTGCTCGCGGTGACGGGTCTCACGCACCGGCAGTCGTATCGCGACATCTTCGCGGTCACGGTGATCAAGACGCTCGCGGTGTTCTTCGTGATCCTGGTGTATTACACGACCGGCCTCGTGTGAACGTCGAACCGGAAAGCAGCACTTAGATCTGATAGATCCGCATTAGTCCCACCTCGACAGACCGCCGACGAAGCACGAGGATGGAGACGTCAGCGCCCAATGTTGCAAGGGCAGGCTGACCCGAGTAACAACGGCGTTTAACGGCCCGTCCTATCCGGACGGGCTATTTTTTTCAGTGCGCGATTCGTGCGCGAAAGGTGAGGAAATCCGGGAGCGACGCCAACCACAGCGAGAGTGCCGCCAGACGCCGCCTAGCCCGCGCCCGCGTCACCCGCATGACAAAACCCAATCGCAAGCCGCGCCGCCGAGGGGCATGAAAAATGCAGCCGTCGCAACGAGGAGTCGCGTTAAACTGGTTGCTCGCTCCGCAACCGCGAATGCACTAAATCCGGGCGAGATCGAGACTGAGGCAGACGCAACACGGCACGACGACGCGGCAGACGGCACGCCATCCGCCCCGTACAATGGCTCCATCACCAACGCAACAAGGACAACTTCGATGCGCATTACCGGGTCCTCCGGGTCAATGGCCCTGCTCACCGAATACGACGACGCAACGGCGCGCGAACTTCGCTCGCTGCGCCTCGAATCGACCGAAGACGGCAAAGGCATCCTGCTGATCGAGGTCGATGAGCGCAAGCCGGGCATACATCGTGAAGTGCGCTACGAAATCACGCCCGCGGAGCTGATCGCCGCGATCCGCGCGCATGGGGCCGAGTTGCCGGGCGAGCAGCACAACCATCGTCAGTGAAGCAGGCGCGCGGCGTATTACCGTCGCGTGACTCGTCAGCCTCCTCGCGCCGGTGGCGTCGCGCTTCGACGCGGCAGCGTGGAATTGTTCGCGTTGGGCGCGCCCGCGTGCGTCGCCGTGCTTCCGCTTGTTGCGCTCGAACGCCAATCCCCGCTTTCCTACGGGTTTTTGCAAGCGCTTTCGCGCGTCTCGTCGAGGCTGCTTACCCGGCCTTCTACCACTTGTCACACGCGGTTGCCACCCTTGTGCAGCGGGGCATGCGGCCATATATGCAGAGCTGATTGCAGCCACAAGACGGGCCGATTTCCAGGTCGGTTGCACGTCTTGAAAATACGTCCATAATCCTTGCATTCCCCTTTGCGTTCCTTACCGCGCTGCGCCCGCAAGGGCCGCGGATGTTAAACCGATGCTACATGACCTCGTCGCGCAATATGGACCGGCGCTCGTCTTCGCGAACGTGCTAGCCGCCGCGCTCGGGCTGCCGGTGCCAGCCATGCCGTCGCTCGTGCTGTTCGGCGCGATGGCCGCGATGCACCCCGGCTCGGTCGGCACGCAGTTGCTGCCGGTCCTCGTGCTGTCGATCTTCGCGACGCTGATCGGTGACAGCGCGTGGTACGTCGCGGGCCGCATCTACGGCGGCAATACGCTGAAGACGATCTGCCGGCTGTCGCTGTCGCGTGACACCTGTGTGAAAAAGACCGAGCGCTTCTTCGGCCGCTGGGGCGTGCGCGTGCTCGCGGTCGCGAAGTTCGTGCCGGGACTGTCGATCGTGTCGATCCCGATGGCCGGCGCGATGGGCACGCGCTACCGCACCTTCCTCACCTACGACGGCGTCGGCGCCGCGCTGTGGTCCGGCACCGGGCTGATCATCGGCGCGCTGTTCGCGCGGCAGATCGACATGCTGTTCGCGATCGCCGGGCGGCTCGGGCGCACGGCGGCGCTGGTCGTGGTCGCGTTGCTGGTGCTGTACGCGGCGTACCGGTGGATCCGCCGCCGTCAGTTGATTGCGAAGCTCGCGTCCGCGCGCATCGAGGTCGACGAACTCGCGAAGCTGTACAAGGCTAATCAGGCACCGGTCGTGTTCGACATCCGTTCGCAGGAGAAGCGCAAGCTCGATCCGTTCGTGATTCCAGGCGCGCAATTCGCCGACGAGCGGCAACTCGACGGCATCGTCGCCAGCTATCCACGCGATCAGAAGCTCGTGATCTACTGCTCCTGCCCGAACGAGATTTCCGCGGCATGGATGGCCAAGCAACTCACCGAAGCCGGTTTCTCCGACGTGCTGCCGCTGCGCGGCGGCATGGAAGCCTGGCGCGACTCCGGCAAGCCGGTCGACTCGCTGCCCGAAATGCCGCCGCCGGAAGTCACCGTCGACGATATCGCGCCCAAAGCCGTCTAGTAGAAATCAGCGGCGGCATCGTCCGCCTGACGCGCGCGGCACGGCTCGTCCCGGCGTGTGAGCGCGCATTGCGTTGCCTTGCGTTCAATCGTGCTATGAACATCGAAGGAGCGGTTCAATGCTTTCGACTCAGGACGTTTCGACTCAAGAAGTGGAAGGACAGCAGGGAGTCGTCGCCGACGCGCCGTTTTCTTCGCTGTCGACGCGTTTGCATCAGATGTTTCCGGAGCTCACTTGCGCCGAGATCGACCGGCTGCGCCGCTTCGGCGAGGTCGGTCGCTGGAAGTCCGGCGAGTTGCTGTTCGAGACCGGGCACACCGGCCCCGGCATGTTCGTGCTGCTCAAAGGGAGCGTGAAGGTCTATCAGCGTGACGGTATCGGCCGCGAGCATGTGATCAGCGAGCGCGGCGCCGGGCATTTCCTGGCCGAGGTCGGGCAACTGTCGGGCAAGCCATCGCTGGTGAACGGCGTCGCGACCAGCGCCGTCGAAGCGCTGCTGATTCCGCCCGACCGGCTGCGCGCGCTGATCGTCGCCGAAGCGGAACTCGGCGAGCGCATCATGCGCGCGCTGATTCTGCGGCGCGTGTCGCTGATCGAAAAGGGCGCGGGCGGGCCGATCCTCGTCGGCAACAGCAATGACCCGCGGCTCGTGATGCTGCAAGGCTTCCTGTCGCGCAACGGCCATCCGCATTCGGTGATCGACGAACGCGACGAAGACGCGCTGCGGCTGATCGAGCAGTTCGCCGCGCAGCGCGAGGACCTGCCGCTCGTGATCTGCCCGGACGGCACGGTGCTGCGTCATCCGAGCATGCCGGAGCTTGCCACTCGCTTAGGTCTGCTGCCCGATCTCGACGACACCTACGTGTACGACGTCGCGATCGTCGGCGCGGGACCGGCCGGACTCGCCGCCGCGGTGTACGCGGCCTCCGAAGGGCTGTCGGTGATCGTGCTCGACAGCCGCGCACCGGGCGGCCAGGCGGGCGCGAGCTCGCGCATCGAAAACTACCTCGGCTTTCCGACCGGCATCTCGGGCCAGGCGCTTGCCGGCCGCGCGTTCGTGCAAGCGCAGAAGTTCGGCGCGCACGTTGCAATTCCGGTCAGCGTGCAGGCGCTGCATTGCGGGCAGACACCTTATCGGCTCGAAACGAAATGCGGCGGTCACATCAGCGCGCGGGCGATCGTGATCGCGAGCGGCGCCGTGTACCGGCGCCCTGCGCTCGACGGGCTCGAGCGCTTCGACGGACGCGGCGTCTACTACTGGGCGTCGCCGGTCGAGGCGAAGCTGTGCAAGCGCCAGGAGGTCGTGCTGGTGGGCGGCGGCAATTCGGCCGGCCAGGCGATCGTCTATCTGGCGACGCACGCGGCCAAGGTTCACGTGCTGATCCGCCGCAGCGGTTTCGAGGCGACGATGTCGCGCTATCTGATCGACCGCATCCGCTCGCTGCCGAACGTGTACGTGCATCCGAATTCGGAAGTGGGCCGGCTCGAGGGCGATGAGGACGGGCTCGTGTCGGTCGCGCTGAAGCGGCCGCTGCCCGACGGCGTCGATCACTTCGACACGCGGCATCTGTTTCTCTTCACCGGCGCGGACCCGAACACCGAATGGCTGCGCACCTGCGGCGTGCAGCTCGACGCGAAAGGCTTCGTGCTGACCGGCATCAGCGCGGACGGCTCGGCCACCGCGTGCGATCTCGGGACTACGGTCGAAGGGGTCTATGCGATCGGCGATGCGCGCGCCGGGTCGACGAAACGCGTGGCCGCAGCGGTCGGCGAAGGCGCAGCCGTAGTCGCGCAGATTCACCAGTTGCTGGCGCAGATGAGCGGGGAAGAGGTGGCGCTCGGTGCGTGAGTCTCGGTGCGGTCTTTAGCGCATCGTCTTTACCGCATCCGTCTTCAGTGCAACGCGGCCCACGCGAGCGACACCGAGAACACGCCGAGCACGATCGACGCGCCGCGCTGCACCCTCGCCGGTTCGAGCCAACCGAGTCGGCCTCCGCCGAGCGCTGCGCCGAACGCGATCCACGCGAGTGCGATCGGCGCGGCGAGGCACGCGAACATCGCCATCACGAGCAGATAAGCGGGTAAGTGCATGAACGCGGCGGCCGGAAAGATCGTGCCGCCGAACAGCAGCCCTTTCGGATTGAGCAAGGTCGCGACGAACAGCGCGCGCACGTTGCCAGCGCGTTGCGTCGAGCCGGGCAGTGCCACCGCCGCGCGCCACATATCGAGCGCAAGCCACGCGATATACATGCTCGCGGCCACGCGCAGCAGCGACGGCAGCCACGGCCACGCTTGCGCCGCGTGCGCGAAGAAGCGTCCCCACGCGGAGATCGACACCAGATAGCCCGCCAGTTCGGCGGCGATCAGCGGCAGCGCGCGGCGCAACCCGGCGCGCAAACCGGCCGCCGCCAGTAGCGTGTTGGTGGGGCCGGGCGTCACCAGCACCACGATGATGCCGGTGGCCAGCAACGCGATCTCGGTCGCTGAGAGCATAAAAAAAGCGCACGGTGAGTTACACAGTGCGCTTTTGTAGCACAGACAGCCCGATGGCTGCGCCGAAGCGGACCCGTCGGTTCAGCGGTCCGCTCAGCGCTCCAGCTTCGCGCGCAGCTCGCGCGCGGCCTCCAGCAGTCCTTCATACCCCGAACGCGCGTGCTCCGGCAGATCGGGATCGCCGACCAGCGCGCCGAGCGTTTCGATCAGACTGTACACAATGCCTTTCGCCGCGCCCGACGCAATGCCACCTGACGACATCTGCTGATCGACGTGACTGAGCGCCGCGTCGAGCTGCTCGATCTCCGGACGATCGTCGGAGGGCGGCTTGGGAGGAACGTCTTGCGTCATGATCGAACACCACTCCTTTGAGTGCATCGGTAAAGTTGTTATATACCGATCGTGCGCCGCCGTCTATTCGTGTTCGGCGCGGCGGCGATCCGCGTCAAGGCGTCCAGCGATACATCAGCAGCTTCGCGCGCGCGTCGTCTTCGACCAGCACCACGTACTCGCCGTTATCGCGCTGCACCGCGCTGATGCCGAGATACACGTCGACCCAGCCGCTCGTGCCGCCGACGCTCGCGCCCGGCGTCATATAACCGACCGCCGTGCCGTTGCGCGCGTCGTAGACGTCGATGCGATCGGTGTACAGCTCGGCGACGAAGATATAGTTGCCCGCCACCGCGACGCCGACCGTGGTGGTCTGCGGATCGCTTTGCGTGTTCCACGGCAGCGAGACCGTGTAAGTCAGGGTCGGCGTGCCGCTGCTCCAGTTGTCGTAGCGCGCCAGCATCGGGCCCGCTTCCTTCCAGTGCGTCGGGTCCCACGGAATCGCGCTCGTAAAACCGGACAGATACATCGTGTCGGTCGCTGCGACATAGACGAGCCGCGCGAGCCGTGTGAACGGCGCGGGCATCGCGAACAGCTTCGCACTCGCGTACGTGTAGATCGGATTGCCGGCGGAGTCCAGACCTTGCAGCGGCATCTCGCGCACGCCGCTCAATGGCGTGGCGAGCCACACGTTGCCGGAATCGTCGACCCACCAGAAGCCGTTGCCGACCGTGCTGCCGGTCGACGGGTTGCCGCTGATCTCGCTCGCATCGACGGCGCCATTGCCATTGCTATCGCGCCACAACCATTCGCCGTAAGTTGGTTGCGCGTCGGGCCAACTGCCCGGCAGCGGATTCTGCGCGAGCATCCCCGACGGAATCGCGATCTCACCATGCGCGGCATCGAAGCGATAGACGTTCAGGTAGTGCGCGCCCGGATCGAGCGTATAGAGAAAACGCTGGCCTTTGAATCTGCGCACCATCGGTTCGCCGCGCACGCCGCGCGGCTGGTGAAACGCGGGGTCGTCCGGGTAATCGAAGCGATCGAGCGTGAACGCCGCATATGACCACTCGTGGCCGACCGGCTGCCGGTAATCGAGCGTGAAGCGCTTCGAGCCCGTGTAGATCGAAGCGGGTGTGGCCGGATCGAACGCGCCGCTATCGACGAAGTTCAGGCCGTAGAGCCGCCAGTTGAGCACGCGCGTGCCGTACACGTAACTCTCCAGCACCGCGCCTTGCCCGACCGATGCCGAGCCCAGCGCGCGCGGTCCTTCGCCGTTTTGCGCGACGTACAGATTGCCGGCCGCATCGACGCCGATGCCGGTGATGCCGTTGAAACGCGTGTCACCGGGCACGCCGCGCATCGGATGGAAGATGCCATTGCGCGTGCCGATCGACGTGCCGCCCTGCATCTGGCCGCCCGCGCCTTTGTTGAACACGAGAATCTGCTGCGAAACGCTGTTGTCGGCGACCAGCAGCTGGCCGGATGGCGTGACCGTGAGGTCGGTCGGCACGGTGCCGGCGGGCAGCGCCAATGGACCGGCGAGCGCGGTGCCGTCGGCGCGGTAGTGCAGAATGCTCAGGCTGCCCGTGCCGAAGCCGCTGATGATCCACAGCGTCGAGTCGGTGTCGATCGCGATGCGCGCGGGCGATGCGACGGTCCACGAACGCAGCGGCAGCATGGATTGCGCGTCGTACACGACGATCCGGTTGCCGTACGTGTCGGCCACATAGACCTCGCTGTCGGTCGCGGCGAGGCCGCGAATGCCCGCGTCGATGCCGGTCTTCACCGTTTGTACCGCAACGAAACTGTTCTTCGTCGCGTTCGCGCTATTGCCGATGCCGCCGGAAAACGGCGCGCCGGCCGCGAGATTCGCGAGCGTGCGTCGCGTGATGCCGTACCAGGTCTGATTCGCCGGCGGATAGTCGGCGCCGACCAGCGCATTGCTTTCGTTGCCGATCGACATCGCCGCGTACAGGTACGTGTGATTCACCGCCACCGCGTCGCCGCCGGCCGCGCCCCAGCCGTGCGTCGAACCGGCGACCGCGAGCTTTTCGCCCGCACGATAGGCGGCGATTTCGCTGCCGCTTTCGTCCCACGGCGCATTCGTATAAACGGTGCCATTGGCATCGACGCTAATGGCCTGAATATCCTGCTGCATCCATTTGCCGTCGCCAAATCCGAAACTATTACCGATCCATGAAGTCGTGTAATTCAATTGGGATTGGGCGGAGACATGCGGGGAAATCAGGCTATGGATTAGAACCACGGCCAGGCCAAGACGGGGCAAAAGCTTCACGGCGGTCGATCCTTGCTAGACGCGAAGCACGCACGGTAAGGCAGACCGGCGTGCTTCATCTGTACGCGCATCATTGCCGGTAGCGTCACGATGCGCATACATCAGAGTTGGCGTTTTATCCTCTCACATAAAAATAGCAAACTTATTGATAAAAAATGATACTTGAATGCCGCCACATCCAATTCCATTCCACTTGCATCGATTTACGTTTCCAACAAAATCTTTACTTCACGAATCCGGTAAAAACCGGTTCCCGTAAAACCTCACCGGCCAGAGATTCAGGCGCTTTTTCTGCTCCTGTAAATCCTCACCTCGAGCGCGATGCGCATCAGGTTCGCGCCGCCCGGCGACGCACGAAGATCCGTCGCGTCAGATCGAACGCGACCAGATTGCCGGCCAGCACGAGCAGCAGACCGACCACCGCGAGCACTGACCAGCGGTAACCCTCGAACAGCGTGGACGCCGCGAGCGCGACGATCGGAAACAGCACCGTGCAGTAGGCGGCGCGCTCCGGGCCCATGCGGCCGACCAGCATCAGGTACGCCGTAAAGCCGATCACCGAGCCGAACACCGCGAGATACGCGAGCGCGCCAAGATAGCGCGCCGACGCTTCAACCGCGAACGAATAGCCGGCGAACAGACTACCGAGCGTCAGGACAGCCGCGCCGATCAGCATCGCCCAGCTATTCGTCGCGAACGGATGCAGGCCCATCGACTGCATGCGGCTCGACAGCAGGTTGCCGGCCGAGAAGCACAGCGTGCCGAGAAACGCGACGCCGAGTCCGAGCCACGCGGTGTGATCGCCGAGATGCCCGGCCATCTGCTGCATGAACAGACAGACGATGCCGACGAGCCCGAGCAATGCGCCCGCAATCGCGCTCGGCTGCAGCGGCCTGCCCATGAACAGCCGTCCGTTGATCGAGTTCAGCAGCGGCGCGGTCGAGAACACCACCGCGACGAGCCCGCTCGGCACGATCTGTTCGGCGTAGTAGAAGCACAGGAAATTCAGGCAGAACAGCGCGAGGCCCTGCGCGGCGAGGTAGCGCCAGGCGCCGAGCGGCGGCCAGATCGGCCGGCGCATGATGCGCAGCAGCGCGAACAGCAGCAGCGCGGCGATCCAGAAACGCCATGCAATCGATACCGGCGGCGGCACCGCGCCGAGTTGCCATTTGATCGCGATCCACGTGGTGCCCCAGATCAGCACGGTGACGGCATAAAGCAAAAGATTCATGGTCGGGCCTCGGACTGCATGACAGGCTGCCACAACGCGCAGCATTGACGATAGTTCGACTATGCAACCGCGCCGCCGCCCGCAATTGTCCAAAATTGCGCACTTTTTCGTGGCAATGAGCGGCCAGACTGGCCGCGCCGTATACTGGCCGCTCAACCCTACGCATCACCGGAAAACCTCCGCTCGCCGCCGTGACCGCCAGCCCGTCCGCCCCCGTGATAGCCGCCGCCGGCATGCCTTTTGGCCTGCAGTCGGTCTGTCACACACTCGCCAGTGCGAATGCGCATCTGGACCGCTTCACGTGGCTCGGCGACGGACTCGCGATCGCGCTATGGACCCGCGACACGAAGGAAGCCGAGACCATCTACGAGCGGCCCGGCCATCACACGCTGTCGTGCTATCTGGACGGCGGCTATCGCACCGAGCGCCAGAAAATGCCGGGCCACTACGGCGCGCCGTCGCGGCTGTGCGCACTGCCCGGCGATCACGAATCGCGCTGGTGGGTGCGCGGCCATATGCACTTCATGCACCTGTACTTCCTGCCCGAGCACTTCACGCGACGCGCGGTACAGGAGCTCGACCGCGAGCCGCGCGAATTGACGCTCGCCGATCGGACTTATTTCGAAGACCCGCGCATTGCGAGTCTGTGCCAGGCGCTCGTCGACGAGGAGTGGGAAAGTCCCGACGGCCTGCTGCGCACCAACGAGACCGCGCACGAAGTGCTGAGCCTGCTGTTGCACGGACAAGGCGTGCGGCGCGCGAACGTGGCGCTGAAGGGCGGGCTGTCGGCCGCGACGCGGCGCCGCCTGCGCGACTATATCGACAGTCGTCTCGCGCAGCCGTTGACGCTCGGTGAGTTGTCGGGTGTCGCGGCGCTGTCGGAGTTTCATCTCGCGCGGATGTTTCGCGAGTCGTTCGGGTTGCCGCCGGCCGCCTGGATCGCGCGGCAACGGCTCGATCGCGCGCGCACGCTGCTGCGCACGACGACGTTGCCGCTTGCGCAGATCGCCTCGCAATGCGGCTATGCGAACGCGAGTCACTTTAGCCACCGGTTTCGCGAGGCTGTCGGGGTGACGCCGAGCGGGTTCCGGCAGGCTATCGGCGTTTGAGTCTCGCGTTTGAGTCTCGCGTTCGAGTTTCGCTTTCCGGTTAGCTCCGCGTCATTGCAGCGCCATCGCCAGCACGCGCGCGACGTGGATCGCGTCGACGCCCGCGCCATCGTGAATCTGATGCCGGCAACTGGTGCCATCGGCGACCATCACCGTGGAGGCGTCGAGCTTGCGCACCGCGGGTAGCAGCGACAACTCCGCCATCGCCTGCGAGGTCGCGTAGTGCTCCGCTTCATAGCCGAAGCTGCCGGCCATACCGCAGCACGACGATTCGACCGTCGATACCTTCAATTCGGGAATCCACTTCAGCACGGTCTGCACCGGCGTGAATGCATCGAACGCCTTCTGATGGCAGTGGCCGTGCACGAGCGCCTGCCGCATCGGCAGCGGTTTCAATTTGAGCTGCAAACGTCCGGCCTTTTCTTCGCGCACGAGGAATTCCTCGAATAGAAACGCGTGCTGCGCGAGCCGCTGCGCTTCGTCGCCGAAACCGTACTGCAGGAATTCGTCGCGCAACGACAGCAGACACGATGGCTCCAGCCCTACCACCGGCACGCCGCGTTCGACGAACGGCCTGAAGAGTTCGAGCATGCGCCGCGCCTCCCGTTTCGCTTCATCGACGAGACCCGCCGCGAGAAACGTGCGGCCGCAGCAAACGGGACGCTCGCCCGGGCGCGCATTGAAGTGGACCGTGTAGCCCGCCGCTTCGAGCACCTGTCGTGCGGCACGCGCGTTGTCGGGCTCGAGGTGATTGTTGAAGGTATCGACGAACAGCAGAACTTCTTTCAGCGTGGACGGCTGCGCAGCGCTGCGCGCAGCCTTCGCGGACACCGCATCGGCCAGAAACGCCTTCTTGAACCGCGGCAGATTCCGCTCGGCAGCGAACCCGACCGAGCGCTTGAACCACGCCGACAGCACCGGCACGTTGTCCGCGAGCGCCAGCAGTCCTGGCATGCGGCTCGCCGCGCCCGCATAGCGCGGCATGAACGCGACGAGCCTGTCGCGTAGCCGCACGCCATGCGTCTTCACCCGCGCCGCGCGCGCCTCGATCTTGAACTTCGCCATATCGACGCCGGTCGGGCAATCGCGCTTGCAGCCCTTGCACGATACGCACAGGTCGAGCGTTTCCTTCACGTCATCGCTCGCGAGTCCGCTTTCGCCGAGCTGGCCCGAAATCGCGAGCCGCAACGTGTTGGCCCGCCCGCGCGTCAGATGCTGCTCGTCCTTCGTCACGCGATAACTCGGGCACATCGTGCCCGCGTCGAACTTGCGACAGTGGCCGTTGTTGTTGCACATCTCGACCGCTTTCGCGAGGCCGCCGCTCAGGTCGTCGCCGCTGCCCGGCGCGCTTTCTTCTCCCGTCAGCGGATCGCGCTTCACGTTCCACGTCGACCAGTCGAGTACCGTTTCGATGCGCTGTTCGCGATAGCCCGGCGCAAAGCGGAAATTGCGCGCGTCGTCCATCTTCGGCGGACGCACGATCTTGTCGGGATTGAAGCGATTGTCTGGATCGAACAGCGCCTTGATCTCGCTGAACGCCTCGTTAAGCCGTGGCCCGTATTGCCACGTGACCCATTCGCCACGGCACAGACCGTCGCCATGCTCGCCGGAATACGCGCCCTTGTACTCGCGCACCAGCGCGGCCGCTTCCTCGGCGATCGCGCGCATCTTCGTCGCGCCGTCGCGCCGCATGTCGAGAATCGGCCGCACGTGCAGCGTGCCGACGCTCGCATGCGCGTACCAGGTGCCTTCGGTGCCGTGGCGATGAAACACGTCGGTCAGGCGGCTCGTGTAGTCGGCCAGATGTTCGAGCGGCACCGCGCAGTCTTCGATGAAGGACACCGGCTTGCCGTCGCCCTTCATGCTCATCATGATGTTTAGACCGGCCTTGCGCACTTCCCACAGCGCTTTCTGCGCATTCGCGTCCGGCATCTCGACGACCGAATCGGGCAGGCCCAGCTCGCCCATCAACGCGGTGAGCTGCTTCAGCGACGCTAGCTGCGCGTCGCGATCCTCGCCCGCGAACTCGACGAGCAGAATCGCCTGCGGCTCACCGACCAGCGCCTTCTCGATCACCGGACGAAACGCGGGATTGCTCAACGCGAGATCGATCATCGTGCGATCGACCAGTTCGACCGCGACCGGCTTCAGCTTGACGATGTGCTGCGTGAGCGCCATCGATTGCCGGAAGGTCGGAAAGTTGACCACGCCAAGCGCCTTGTGCGCGGGCAGCGGCGCGAGCTTCAGCGTGATCTGCCGGCTGAACGCGAGCGTGCCCTCCGAGCCGACCAGCAGATGGGCGAGGTTCGCGCTGCCGTCATCGGTATAGGCGCGCGGGTTCTGGCAGTCGAACAGATCGATGTTGTAGCCTGCCACACGGCGCAGCACTTTCGGCACGCGCGCGACGATTTCATCACGCTCGCGCTGCGCGATCCGCGTGACGCCCGCGACGATCTGCTGCAAGCGCTCGCCTTGCGGCGTCTCGCGCAGCGACGCGAAGCGCGCTTCGCTGCCGTCGGCGAGGATCGCGTCGATCGCATCAACGTTGTGCACCATGTTGCCGTATTCGATCGAGCGCGAGCCGCACGAGTTGTTGCCCGCCATGCCGCCGATCGTGCACTGCGCGGAAGTCGATACATCGACCGGGAACCACAGTCCATGCGGCTTCAGCCACGCGTTCAGATGATCGAGCACGACGCCTGGCTCGACCGTCACGGTGCGCGCGTCGGCATCGAACGCGACGATGTTGTTGAGCCATTTGCTCGTATCGACCACCAGCGCTTCGCCGACCGTCTGTCCGCACTGGCTCGTGCCCGCGCCGCGCGCGAGCAGCGGTACTTTCTCGCTGCGCGCGATCTCGAGCGCGATGCGCAGGTCGTCCTGATCGCGCGGCACCACGACGCCGACCGGCGTGATCTGATAGATCGACGCATCGGTCGAGTAGCGGCCGCGGCTCGCGAGATCGAACAGCACGTCGCCGCGCAGCGCTTTGCGCAGATGCTGAGCGAGCGGACTCGTGGCGCGCGCGGCGGAAGGGACCAGATGGATCGGCTTGACGAGCAAGCCCGCAGTGGGATTCGTCATTTCATCGGCCTATGAGGAGCGCGCGTGAGCCGCGCGGCTCGAATTACCTAGTACAGCGTCAGATGCACCGGCGCGAGTCCTTCGATATGCCCGCTCACGTTGCCTGCCTCGGGCGGAAAGAACATGCCGGTGTACGAACCGGCGGTGATCACCATCTCCGGGGTCACCGCGATGCCGCGCGCACTCGCGTGATTGACGAGCCACGTCAACAGCCGCCGCGGATCGCCGGCCGGATTCGCGGGCGTCGTTGCGACGACATTGCGTCCGTTGAACTCGAAACGCAGCGACGGCGTCAAGTACGGGAAATCGTCGCGATACCGCGCGAATTCCCCGACGATCAGCGCGCCGTGATTCTGCAGATCCGCGAGCTGCGCGAGTTTGTCGATGGCGGGCCACTCCGCATAGCGGCTCGCGACGATCTCGATGGTCGCGCCGATCGAGCCGATGCCCGCGAGCACTTCGTCTTCGCCGTACGGCGTCGCGGACGGCTCGAAGCGCCGGCCGAAACGGAACGCGACCTCGAGTTCGAGCCCGAGCGGCGCGAAACCTTCGCGCGACAGACGCGCGCCATCGGCGTGCAGATCGG
Source organism: Paraburkholderia sp. BR13444 (assembly GCF_040948755.1). Classification (NCBI taxonomy): domain Bacteria; kingdom Pseudomonadati; phylum Pseudomonadota; class Betaproteobacteria; order Burkholderiales; family Burkholderiaceae; genus Paraburkholderia; species Paraburkholderia sp. BR13444. The sequence goes on from NZ_JBFPKM010000009.1 coordinate 36,040, forward strand.
TGTCGGGCAATGGCGCGCCTTGAATCGGTCCGCTCGCGGATTTCGCGCCGATCTTCCAGCCGCCGATTCGCGCGCCGCACGCGCTCAGGATTTCGTGCTGGATTGCGTAGGCCGCGTCGGCATCGGCTGGAATCTGCTCGGGCGGCAACGCATCGAGTACCGCGCGACTGCGACGCGCATCGGCAAGAAGCTGACTCAGTGACGAAGTCATGTTTACGCGCCTATCCGGGTGGAAACCTGCGCCTTCTCCGACGCGCTGAGTTCGAAGCGGCTCTCCGGCTGCATGCGGAACGCAAGCACTACGCCGATGCCCATTAGCAACATGCTGCCGACGAACGGCAGATCCCAGTTGCCGAAATGGTCGATCAGGAAGCCGCCCATCACCGGCGAGATGATCGCGGCGAGCGCCGAGCCCGTGTTCATCATGCCGCTCGCGGTGCCGGAGAATTCCGGCGCGATATCCATCGGGATCGCCCACATCGGGCCGATCGTCATCTCGGCGAAAAAAAAGCCCGACGCGAGACAGGCGATCGACAGCGTCAGGTCATGCGTGAACATCAACGGAATCAGCGACAGCAGGCAGAACAGCATGCATACCGACACCATCCAGCTGCGCGCGCGTTTGAGGCTGCCGGTACGCTTGAAAATCGCATCGGTGACGAGGCCGCCGAGCGTATCGCCGATCACGCCGGCGAAGAACACGACCGACGCGAAGATCGCCGACTTCTGCAACTGCAGATGATGGTTATGCAGGAAGTACAGCGGAATCCAGCTCAGGAACAGCCACAGCGTCCAGCCGTAGCAGAAGTAGACGATCGTGACCGGCGTCATGCGACGAAACAGCTTGCCCCACGGCAGGCCTGCGACTTTCGGCTTCACCGCGGGCAGCACCGCCAGTTCCTCGGGCGTGACGCGCGGATGATCTTTCGGATGCTCGGTGAACGTGATCGCCCACAGGGCGACCCACACCAGGCTCAGTGCGCCGCAGATATAGAACGATTCGCGCCAGCCCCAGGTGGTCATCACGAGCACGATGAGCGCCGGCGCGACCGCATTGCCGACTCGCGACGCCGCGTGCGTGATGCCCTGCGCGAAGCCGCGTTTTTCTTTCGCGACCCAGCGCGACATCGCCGATGTTGCCGCCGGGAACGTCGCGCCTTCGCCGAAACCGAGCACGAGCCGCGCGGCGAGCAACGAAGCGAGGCCGCCCGCGAGGCCCGTGAACACCGTAGCGAGACCCCAGATCGCACCGCAAAACAGCAGCGTGCGCCGCGCGCCGAAGCGATCGCTGACCCAGCCGCCGATCACCTGAAACAGCAGATACGGATACGCGAAAGCCGAGAACACGAGGCCGACCTGCGTATGCGTGAGACTGAATTCCTTGCCGAAACCCGCGGCCGCGGTGCTGACGTTCACGCGATCGAGGTACGTGATGAAGTACATGATGCAGAGCATCACTAGAACGATACTGGTCGCACTGGTCAAACGGAACCGTTTCATCGTCTCTCTCTCCGTGGCATGTGTCGACGGCGCGCCTGAAGTGGCGCGCTGCGTCGTCGCCCGTCGGCCGCGACAGCCGTTATGGACGCATTGCATGTGGTTATGGCCGCGTTCTGCGCGCGGCTCGCTGAGAAATGCGCTCCCTGGTGTTGCGGGTTGTTTCCTGCTGCTGGCGCTTATGCCGCGGCCTTCAACCCCGACGTCTTCGGTGCCTGGCTCAGCCACTCCATCGCGGCCGGCATGCCGCTTTGCTTGATCGGCACGCCAGCAAGCCGCAGACCCATTTCGCAGCCGGCCAGGGTCGCGAGCAGCGTCAGGTCGTTGCAATCGCCGAGATGACCGATGCGGAACATGCGGCCTTTCATCTTGCCGAGGCCCGTGCCGAGCGACATGTCGAAGCGCTCGTAGATCAGCTTGCGCACCGCGTCGGCATCGACGCCGTCGGGCATCATCACGCCCGTGAGCACCGGGCTATAGACGGCGGGATCGGCGCACTGGATTTCGAGCCCCCACGCACGCACCGCGCGGCGAGTCGCTTCGGCGAGCCGCTCGTGACGCGCGAACACGTTGTCGAGCCCTTCGCCGAGAATCATCTCGATCGCTTCGTGCAGGCCGTACAGCAGGTTCGTGTTCGGCGTGTACGGCCAGTAGCCGGTCTTGTTCATTTCGACGATTTCCGACCAGTCCCAGAAGCTGCGCGGCAGCTTCGCGTGCTGGTTGGCGGCCATCGCCTTCGGCGAGATCGCGTTGAAGCTGATGCCCGGCGGCAGCATCAAGCCCTTTTGCGAGCCCGACACGGTCACGTCGACGCCCCATTCGTCGTGGCGGTAATCGGCACACGCGAGACCGGAGATCGTATCGACGAGCAGCAGCGCCGGATGACCCGCGGCGTCGATCGCGCGACGCACGGCGGCGATGTTGGACGTGACGCCGGTCGAGGTTTCGTTGTGCACGACGCAGACCGCCTTGATCGCATGCTGCGGGTCGGCGCGCAGGCGCTCTTCGATCATCTGCGGCTGCACGCCGCGCCGCCAGCCTTCGATGCCTGGCAGACCCAGGAACTCGGGCTTCAGGCCGAGCTTCTCGGCCATCTTTTTCCATAGCGTCGCGAAGTGGCCGGTCTCGAACATCAGCACGTGGTCGCCGGGGCTCAGCGTATTCGACAACGCGGCTTCCCATGCGCCCGTGCCGGACGCCGGATAGATGACGACCGGCTGCTGCGTCTTGAAGATCTTCTTGATGCCGTCGAGCACCTTGAGACCCAGTTCGCCGAACTCGGGGCCGCGGTGGTCGATGGTCGGGTAGCTCATCGCGCGGAGGATGCGATCGGGCACCGGACTCGGCCCCGGAATCTGCAGGAAGTGACGGCCAGCGGGATGGAAATCTAGCTTCAGCATCGGGCTCCTCCAATTTGAATTTTGCATTCAAAAAACTGTATCAGAAGAATCGTGACGCTCCCAAGACCAAATATGCTCGTTGAGGCCCGCGTTTACCCGTGGTTGCGCTTGATTAACTAATCGATATGGTTCCGATAAGATCCCCACATCATGTAACGCTTAGGACTTTTGTATGCAAAATTCGGATGTCGACGCGGGTGTGACCGCTGCCCCGCTGATGCCGAAGGTCGAGCGTCAGCGCCTGCATGACACGGTGGTGGAGCACATCCGCCGCTTTATCGTCGAGGGGGTGCTGGAGCCAGGCAAGAAACTGAACGAGCGCGAGTTGTGCGAAACGCTCGGCATTTCGCGCACACCGCTGCGCGAGGCGCTGAAGGTGCTGGCCGCCGAGGGTTTGATCGAGATTTCGCCGAATCGGGGCGCGTCGGTGTCGAAAATGTCGGAGGCGGAAGTGCGCGAAACCTTCGAATTGATGAGCGGCCTCGAAGCGTTTTCGGGCGAACTCGCAGCCGAACGCATCACGGCGGCCGAACTCGCCGAAATCAAGGCCCTGCATTACGCGATGCTCGCGTGCCGCGCGCAGAACGATCTGCCGGGCTACTACAGCCGCAACCAGGCGATTCACGACAAGATCAACGAAGCGGCGAGGAATTCAGCGCTGCGACAGACCTATGTGTCGGTCAACCGGCGGCTGCAGGCGCTGCGCTTTCGCTCGAACTATCAGACGCCGAAGTGGGACCGCGCGATTCACGATCACGATGAAATGCTGAAGGCGCTCGAGGCTCGCGACGGCAAGAAGCTCAGCGCGATTTTGCGTCAGCATCTGCTCGATAAGCGGGATGCGGTTTTGCAGGTGCCGGTGCAGGAGGAAGTGGTCGCTTCGGCCTCCGTGTCGAAGGCGTGATGCGGACAACCGATGCCGAGTCCCGCTCCTCGTCACCCCATCGGCAAACAAAACTTTTCCACCTAAATTGTTGGCAAGCCTGTGGACAACCTTCGCACAGCGAGCTTAAGTGCTTGAAGCGTGAGAACTATCCGCGTGCGGTGCACGCGTAGGCAGCGAGCGTCGCTACGGAGTCCGTGATAGCGGAAAGCGGGCTTGGCAAGGATGCCGTATCAGTCGGACCAACCTCGAAGACCAGTTGTCCACATAATTTGGGAACAAGCTTGTGGACAACCTGCGCACAGGCCTGCCAAGTGATTGATGCGGCAGGCCTATCGCTCGCGGATGCGGGAGCGGGCAGCGGCGCGGCACGTCGTGTGATGCAAGCGAACGACCGCGCCGTCCACATCGATTTCACTGCGTCGTTTCACAGCTGCGCAGCGACTCCGGCAGCCCATACAGCACGATCAGCGCGCATACCACGCTCATCGTGCCGATCACATACAGCGCCGGCGTCGTGCTGCCGGTCAGATCCTTCACACGGCCCACCATCACCGGGCTCACGATCCCGCCGAGTTGCCCGAGCGTGTTGATCAACGCGATACCGCCCGCGGCGCCCGCGCCCGTCAGCAGCTTGGGCGGCAGCGCCCAGAATGCCGGAATCGATGCGACCACGCCCGCGCCCATCACCGCAAGCGCGACCACCAGCAAGGCGGTCTGCTTGTCGAAGTAGCCCGCGGCGAAGAAGCCGAGCGCCGACATCAACAGCAGCCCGAACACGAACTTGCGCCGCTCGCCGCTCGCGTCCGACAGGCGCCCGACCACCACCATGCAGATCGCGCCGCACACATAAGGCACCGCCGTCAGCAGGCCGACTACAGTGGGATTCTTCGTGCCCGCCACGTGAATCAGATGCGGTGCCCAGAAATTCAGGCCGTACGACGCGACCTGAATCAGGAAGTACACGAGCCCGAGGGTCAGGAAGCCCGGCGTTTTCAGCGCGCCCAGCAGCGAATGGCCGGTCGGCGCCGGGCGGCTTTGCTGCGCGATCTGCCCGGCGAGCAAGCTCTTCTCCGCCGAGGACAGCCAGCCCGCATCGTCGATGCGATCCTTCAGCAGCTTCAGCACCAGCAAACCGAGCACCACACACGGCAAGCCGCCGAGCAGGAACAGCCAGTGCCAGCCCGGCATGCCGAGCACGCCGTCCATATGACCGATCACGAGCCCAGCGAGCGGCGCACCGACCAGCCCCGAAAACGCCGATGCGAGAAACAGCATCGACGTGATGCGGCCGCGATATTCGGTCGGAAACCACAGCGTCAGGTAGTACAGTACGCCGGGCGCGAAGCCCGCTTCCATCGCGCCGATCACGAAGCGCAGCCCGTAGAACTGCCATTCGTTGTTGACGAACACCATGGCCGCGGTCGCGAGTCCCCACGAAATCATGATCCGCGCGATCCAGCGTCGCGCGCCGACCTTGTACAGGAACAGGTTGCTCGGCACGACAAACAAGACTGGATATTAACTGCGCATATAATCGAGTTTTCAGCCAGATTTTTCGAGGTGAAAACTCATGCCCAAAACCGCTAGAAAGCCGGTCCAGCAAGCCCCGCAGCGCCAGCCCAAGCTGTTCGTGTACACCCGGTTCAGTTCCGCGAAGCAGGCTGACGGTGACTCCCTGCGCCGCCAGATGGCGTACGCGCGCCGCTGGGCGGACGAGAACGGGTATGTCGTCGATGAATCGCTGACGATGGCCGACGCCGGTCTGAGCGCCTTCACGGGTGATCACGTCCGGCGCGGCGCGCTCGGAATCTTTCTCGCCGCGATCCGGGAAAAGGGATTCGTCCAGCCGAACGACGTGTTGCTGATCGAATCGCTGGATCGTCTGAGCCGCCGCGAACCGGTTGATGCCCAGCGCCAGTTCAGCGACATCATCGACTCGGGCGTCATGATCGTGACCGCCAATGACGGTCAGCGCTACAGCCGCGAACTGCTTCGGGAGAACCCGTCGCCGCTGTTCCTCGCGCTGGCGACGATGATCAGAAGTCACGAAGAAAGTGCGACCAAGTCCAAACGCATCACGGCCGCCGCACGGGCGCAGTGTGAGCGCTGGATCGCGGGCGATCACAGCGGGTATGTGAGCGTCGGGCGCGATCCGTTCTGGGTCAGGCGCATCAGCGGCAGCAGGCGCTTCGAACTCGTTCCGGAAGCCGTGCGGGTGGTGCGCGCGCTGATCAAACACTTCCGGGCGGGTGTGAGTCCGCATCGCGCGCTGGAGATGATCGCGGAGTCGGGCATGACCGTGCCGCCCGGCCTGTCCAATGCGGGTCGGGCCTATGCGACGATTGGCAGCCGGGTGCTGCTCGGCGAGCGCACGGTTGCGGTCGACGGCACGGACTACACGCTTGCAGGTTATTACCCAGCGGTCGCCACCGAACTCCAGTTTGCCGAACTCGAACATCTGCGCGCAGCGCGCGGGAGGCGCGGCGGCAAGTCGGCGGTCGTGCCATTGTTCACCGGAGCACGTATCAGTTTTTGCGGCACTTGTGGCAGTGCGGTCGCGAGCCAGAACGTCATGGGCCGCAGCCGTCAGGCAGACGGTCGGCCGCAGGACGGCCATCGCCGGGCCGTCTGTACCGGCTCGACGGCGGTGCCCCGGTGCCCGGCAGGTAGCATCAGCATCGTCCCGGTCGAGCGCGCGCTGCTGGCGTATTGCTCGGATCAGTATGCGCTCGACTCGCTGGTCCAGGGCCAGGATGTGAGCGGACCGGTTGCAGGCAGGCTCGCGCGCGCCCGCGAAGCCGTCGCGAAACTTGAGCGCGAGATCAGCAACCTGAACCACGCGATCGCCGAAGCCGCGGGGCAGGGACTGACGCTGCAATCGGTGATTGCGTCCATCGCGCAGCGTGAAGACCAGCTTGCGATCGAACGGAAGAAAGTCGCGGCGTTCGACAGCGAACTGGCGGTCGTGCGCCAGATGCCGCTCCCGGCGTCGGCCGACGCATGGGTGAAGCTCACGGCGGGAGTACACGCGCTCGATCCCGACGCGCGCCGCGACGCGCGCAGGCTGGTGCTCGACACGTTCCAGCGGATCGAAATCCACATGCACGGCTTCCACCCTGTCGCGGAAGGCGAGACGCCGTCGATCGGACTGGTGCTGGTGAGCAAGGCAGGCGTTTCGCGCAGGCTCGAGATCGATCGCCGATCGGGCGAATTCCTGAGCGGCACCGAAGCGGAGCGGAAGGCGGTCCAGGCCGCGCGCGCGAAGCTCCGCCCCGCGAAGGCGGCCGCATGAGCGCGGACGACGATGCCCGCGCGCGGCTGGCCGCCGAACTGAATCGCACTGTCACCAGACTGCGGGCGCAGGTTCGCGAAGTGAATGCACTGCTCGCCGACGCTGACCGGGGCGGCAGGCAGTTGCAGGCTTTCGCGGAGAACTACAACAACCTCATCCGCGCCGTGCAGGAGGGCACGGGCAGACTGGATGCCGTGATGCGCGGGTTTCACGTGCTGGCCGAATTTGACCCGCGTTACAACGATCTGCCCGTGAGTCAGGCGGTTGATCTGATCGAGCGGATCGTCGGGGCCTATGTGTCCGGCATGGGGCTGCGCAGCCAGAAAAAGACTGCCGCAAAGTACCGGAAAAACTCGGACGACCGCCGCGCGCGGTGGGAGCAGCTACGCGCCGAAGGCAAGGAGAAAAGCGTATGTGACAGGGACGTGGCTGCCCGGTACAAGGTCACACCGGAGCGGATCAGGAACATCCGCTCGCACGACCGCACACACGGCGACCCGTGGCGCGGTGACGAAAAAAAATAAATATTCACGTGAACCCCCTCACGTGAATTCCGCACCCTTCACACGCCCTACCGACGCGCCATAGAGTTGACTCCAACGCCTGCCAGAAGCAGGTGAGACATCAGGAGTCAATTGCCATGACAAACGAATCACGGACGTGGCTGCCCGCCCTCGACGTGCATCAGCGCTTCTGCACGGCGGACCCGAACGGCAAGCTGCTCGGCCTGAAGGGCAACCAGAACTCGCTCACCAACCTGATCCGCAAGCACGGCGCGTTGCTCGAAAAACTCGACGTGATCCGCCGCTCGCCCGCAAACAACAGGATCATCGCGGACCCGGATCGCTACGCACCGATCGTGTTCGAGTTGCTGACGAAGCCGCCCGAAGAAACCCCGACAGGGGCTGCTGGCTGAGCGGAGGCCGACCATGACACCAGTCACCATCAGCGCGACCGCAATGGGCGGGTTGGACATCAGGACAGCAGACGGTAGGGTCGCGGCGCTCGCCGTGGTCGATGATCAGGGGCATGTTCTCGACAGCGGACCGCAACTGGCCGAACGTATCTGGACGACCGCACTCGACTGTTACGAGAATTTTCTTTTTGCCGAAGGCGCACTTCGTGTCTTTGTGCCCGATGCTTCGCAGACCGAACCGCACGCGGAGGCCGACAAGTGACTGCCGAAAAAAAAGAACCCGCCGTTGGCAGCGGCGGGCGGGGTACAGCTGATGACCTTGCGGGTCGCGGACAGGATAGTCGGCGTCCGCTGATCGCGCAAGCGTCATCAACCGCCACCGCGCTGCTCGATCGGCTCGACGGTGTGCAGGCGTGTGGGAATGGTCGCTGGCGGGCACGCTGCCCGGTGTGCGGATCGCACAGGGCCGTGCTCGCGATCACCGAAAAGGATGACCACACGGTCCTGCTGTTCTGCTTCAGGAGCGGGTGCAGCGTCGCCGACATCGTGGGCGCGGTCGGTCTCGACCTCTCAGACCTGTTCCCGCCACGGGAAAGTGTCCACGCATCGAAGCCCGTGAAGCGCGGTCGCCGCTTCACCGCATTGCAGGTCATCGGCGCGATCAATCTCGAACTGCTCGAAGTGCTGGTGATCGTCGGCTCGATCCTGCGCCGTGGCAGCGTCACGCCCGCCGAACACGAACGCCTGTGCCTCGCGATCTCGCGCGTGGCCGTGGCTGAAGGGGCGTGCCATGACTGAGCGCACGAACTATCCCGACCGGACGATCCTCGATCGGTCGCCGACGCGGCCGTCGAAAAAGCGCACGCCGTCGAAGGGCAACGGCCACGCCGACGAAGCGCTGACCGTCATCGACCCGAAGGCCCCGCTCGACGTGGCAAGCCAGTTCATGCTGACGCACTGGATGCAGGGCGGCGTGGGTTGCATGGCTTTCTGGCGCAGTGAGTTCTGGCGCTATGCGCCCAATGGATGGCAGCAGATGTCAACCGATGACGTGCGCGCCGAACTCTACCGGCTGCTGTCGGTCGCGAAGCACCCGGTCGAGAACCTGCTCCTCAGCGTGAAGCCGACGCCCCGCATGGTCAATGACGTGCTCGATGCGCTGCGGGCACGGGCGAAGATCGATGACGCCCGTGATGCACCGTTCATGCTTGACGGCACCGTCCTGCCCGCAGGCGGGGTGCTGGTGGTGAACAACGGCTACATCGAACTCGCCTCGCGCACGCTGCGCCCACTCACGCCGAACCTGTTCGCGCCGTCGCGCGCGGACTTCGACTACGAACCCGACAGTGGCGACCCGGTGAAGTGGCTCGCCTTTCTCGGGGAGGTGTTCGACGACGACCCCGCTTCCATCGCACTGCTACAGGAATTTTTCGGCCACGTGCTGTCGGGTGGGAACCTGTACCAGAAGGCACTGTTCATTGCCGGGCCGAAGCGCTCGGGCAAGGGCACCATTGCAGGCGTGCTCACGCGGCTGATCGGACGCGCCGCCGTGGCGTCACCGGCGCTGCACACACTGGGCGACCCGTTCGGACTGGCGGGGCTGCTCAACCGCAGCCTGATCGTCGTGAGCGATGCGCGCCTGACCGCGCGAGCCGACATCAACAACGTGGTCGAGACCCTGCTGCGCGTGATCGCGGGCGACCCGGTCGATGTGCATCGCAAGTTCCTCACGCCATTGCCGGCGGTCGTGCTGCCCGGCCGCATCCTGATGCTCTCGAACGAGTTGCCCGCCTTCGCGGATGCGTCCGGCGCGATCACCAGCCGCTTCCTGATCCTGCGTACGCGCCAGTCGTTCTATGGTCGCGAGAATCCGAAGCTCGCACGTGAACTGGCGGAAGAACTGCCTGCCATCCTCGACTGGGCACTGGACGGCCTGACGGTGCTCACGAAGCGCGCCCATTTTGTTGAGCCGGGTGACGCCGAAGCCACGCGCGAGACGTGGGACCGTGCAACGTCGCCCACGGCGGCATTCGTGGCCGACTGCTGCGTGGTCGGGCCGCACTGCGAGGTCTCGGACGATCTGCTGTTCGGTGCATACGAGGCGTGGTGCATGCGACAGAACTTCAAGCCGCTGGCGCGTAACTGGTTCTACCGCGACCTCGCGCCGGTCGTGGCAACGAAGCGGCGCAGACGCCTTGTGGGCGGCGTTCAGAAGCCGTTCCTCGATGGCATTGACCTGTGTGACAGCCCGCTCGGCTAACCGGACTTGCAGGGCATGTCAGGGCATTTTCTCTTTTTACATCGCATAGAAGAGAAGTTAGATAAGAAATAGAGAAATGCCCTGACATGCCCTGCAAGCTGCACCGTGGCCATGCTGTTAAAGACCTTGCGGAGAACATCATGAAAACGGATTCGATTGAAGCACTGCAACGTCACGCCACCGTCCTGCTCGGCCAGATCGAGGCGGCGATGCTGCCCGAAGATCGCGAGCGGCTGCGTGAGATCGAGCGCGACGGCGGCGGGTTGCTGCTGTCGGTTGATCGGCGCGGTGAACTCTCGGTCTGCGCCGTCCTTGATGGCCGCATCGTGGGCGTACCGCTTCTGATCACGCCCCGGGGCACCGTCGTCACGATGAACCTGCCGCGCCTCACGGCGCGCGACGCTACTGCCGGGGAGGCATCATGACGAAGCGTTCCCCGGAGGAACAGAAACCGGAGACCTACTCGCAGATGCTTCGGCGCTGCGGTATCAGCCGGAAGCAGGCGCACGAATGGAGAAAGCTCGCAGAGATGCCGGAGGACGAGTTCGAGGCGATGCTGGCAGCACCCGACATGAAGGCGCGCTACAACGCAGTCATCAAGGCACCGGTCGGTGGCAATGGCCGCATCGCACGACCCGCCGCGCGTCTGCTCGATGCCCTGCTCGCGCTTGAACTCCAGTTCTTGACGTTCGATGTTGTGGCGCTCGATGATCTCGACGCGCAGCAGCGCGCCGCCTTTGCGCGGGTCGCGTCGTCGGTGATCACTTCGTTGCAGGCCGCTCGTGACCGGTGACGCCGACCAGATCGGGCAGCAACTGCGCGACTGGTGCCGCGAGCACCACGTGTCACTCTCCGCGCTCGACGAGATCGGCGAAGCCGATGCGGCACGCCTGCTCGGCGTCACCAGCGCCTGCCTGCGGCGGCAGTTCCACGAAGGTCGCAGCGCGGTGCCGCCCGCGCGCGTCGTGTTCGGCCGCAGGCAATACGCCCTGCAAAAAATTGCCGCGTATCTCGCGAACGGCGCGAACCGCGCGTTGGACGGGTGACGTGCGCCGCGCGATCCTTCAGGCGACATCAACATCAACATCGACATCGAGATCGACATCGGAGGTGACCGTGGCCTACGAACTCACGCGCGCAGCCCGCGCGATTGCACTCGGCGGTGACGTGCGGAGCGCGCGGGGTCTTGCGATCGGCAACTATGGCATCGGCGCGCCGTGTGTGGACTGGCTGCGACGCGCGCAGGACGTGCTTGACACGCAGGGCAGCATCACTGGTCCCAGCGGCGAACCCGTACCGTTCGCCCGGGCAGGGGACTTCGTCGCGCTGGTCGATCGCCGCTCGATCATCTCGCGCATGTCTGACGCCGTGGGCGGCGGCTTCAGGGCGGTGGTGCCGTACCGGCCGCTGCTGCTCCAGACCGATGGCAGCGTGGCCTGGTGGGCAGGCGAGGCAAAGATCAAGATCACGTCCGCCGACGCCGCGTTCCGGTCGGAATACATCCCCGTGCGCAAGATCACGGGCATGACGATCGCCACGCAGGAATTCATGCGCAAGATCGACGAGGCCAGCGACGCGATCCTGCAACGCGATCTGAGCCGGGCGGTTGCCGACCGCCTGTCCGCCACGTTCGCGGGCAACACCGCGCCCAGCGACGATGATCCCGGAGGCGTTTTCCACAACGTCGAGCCACTGGCTTCGACCGGCAGTCTCGAAGGCGACATCGCACTGTTGATCGACAACTTTCCCGGCGATCTGGGCACCTCCTGCGTCGTCACGACGCCCGTCATCGCGGCGCGGTTCAATCTGTCCGGTCACGATCAGGTCGGCGCACAGGGCGGCTATGTCGCGGGCATCGCGACCGCAACCAGTGACGCCGTTGCAGATGGCGTGCTCGGCATCGTCGATCTCGCGCGTGTGCTGATGTATGACGGTCCCGTGGTGCCCGCGACATCGCAGCAGGGCATCGTCACCGTCGAGGATGAGCAGGGCGAGGCGTCGGTCCTGTCGCTGTGGCAAGCCAATCTCGCGGCCGTGCGTGTCGAGAAGTTCTGCTACTGGCGGCTCACGGACCCGCGTTACGCGCGGTGGGTCAGCGACGCGGGGGCAGGCACGGGCGACGTGCGGAAGGCGAAGCAGTCGCGCGCGGGAGCATGATCATGCGGCTGTTTTTCCGGCGCAGCCCGCGTACCGCTGACCTCGGCGGCGATGGTGACGACGATCGCAGCAGCAGTGTCGTGTCCGAACGTGAGGTCAATGCGCTGGCGTCGGCAATCGCGGATGGGCTCTGGCCGCTGGTCTGCCAGATTGACCGCGAACGTGCTGCGGCGGGCCTGCCGCTTCTCACGGCGGCCGAACTCGAGGAAGTCTTTGGAGACGACGCGCCATGAGCCTGAAGCGCGTGAACACCCAGATCGTTTATCTCGTGCTGAACATCACTCGTAACGGCGCCGGTGAGCTACCCTCTCCGTTTTGCCGTTTCAACAAGCTGCCGATGCAATCGCGATGGCCACGGAACTCGAATCCTCTGGGTCCAGTTTGAACGCACGTTGTGCTGCTGCAATCGGTCCTCATCGGCGAACGTCTTCAAAGCGGACAGTCGCTGCAGGATCCCGAGTTCATCTTCGAGTGCCTGCAGTTCCTTCTGAAGGTCTCGCACCGAACTTCCTATGAACGCTTTCTCCAGATGCTCGTGGTTTCTAGCAATTGCTAAGCGGTCGCCTGCACTGGGTTGCGCGACCGGTGGAGCGCAGTGTGGTCATAGGTCGCGCGGTCGATGATGATCTCGCTGGCGATCGCAAAAAAACGACCGCGCTTGGTGGCGTTCATTTCGAACTTTGTTCGTTCGCCATCGACGAGGTCAGAGATCTCAACAGCCGTTGCCCAAGCGTGCTGGGCCCGAGTCCGATACTGGATCTCAACAAGCAAGTTATCCCACGGCTTCTTCCCTTCCTCGCGTTCGCTGCCGCGTGGCAGATGGCGGTACACGTCATGAATCCCGCGGTAACCAGTCGACTTCGGATGCTCGATATAGTTGTACTTCTCAGCCGGGTACCTCAGTACATGCTTCACATTCTTCATCACCGTCTGAGAGTGCATGTAGGCGCGGAACTCGTGCAAGTCTTCGATGTTGTCGAAGATCATTCTGCAGCCGGCGAAGTCGTGCATGCCTGACACGTCAGCGATCAAGAACTCCCCATTCGAGTCTTTCCTTCCCAGTTTGTCGACGACCGTGTTGCGCCGTTTCAAGCGCTGCGCAAACTCGACGTTGAAGCCTTTTCGCGAGATATGGCGCTTTATCCAGATCTGGAAAGTATTGATGACATAGCCGTGTGACGCCCGCCACGTGTCAACGAGGTCGTAGTCCTGCGGCAACGCCTTGCCCTCTGAGATCGCTTTACCAGCTCGCCCGTACTGCCGATTTGTTTTCGGGGGGAAGCGGATACGCCATGGTATTACTGGGAAAATTTGGAATTGGGAGTATGGCATGGACGGACCTTCGCGTGGAAGCGTCGTTCGATTCGCGCGGAATATGCAGCCTACAATCCGACGCCGCCAAGGTCAGCAATTCGGCAGGCTGCTGACGTTAAACGGAATAAACCCGAATGTCGGCAAAAGGCCGAAGGGACTTCCGAGCGCTCGTCAGTCGCGATCGGATGGCGGGTCTCGGGTTGTTGCTGACGCATGGATTTCCGAGCGACACCGCACCTGAACGGCGGCTAGTGGCCCGACTGCTGCCCGGAGAGCATCGGTTGCGGTCGGCATACTGGTCGGGTGCGTTCGACGTGCTGACGGGGTGCGGCCGGGTTGCCCCCCCGTCACAAATATGCGCTTCAGAAAAGAAAGGTTCTGCGGGTATTTTCAGGAACCCGGATTCCTTTTCCCGACCACCCCCCACCGGTCGTGCCCCCGCGCCCGCTGCCACTGCGATGACTGATCCTTGCTGATGCCGTAACTGGCGAGCGTGATCGACGATCACCGCCGCGCGTTGCGCGCGTGCCGTCCAGCGCCATCTCCCTGACCAGCACACCCGCGCGACGATCTCGATCTCGATGCGCGCGCAACCAGCGATCAGGCAGCGCTCAGATTGACCGCTGAGACCGGCGAGAACCGCCCAGAACGGGTTGGCGGGTGTCGGCCGCTGTCGTTGCATCGATGACGGCGCGAGGGTGTCAGACGGCCGGATTTCCGGGCTGATCGATCAGTACATATCGAGTATCGTTCGTCACCTCGAACAGCACGTAGCCGATCACGAACAGACTCGCGCCGAGACCGTACGCGGTATCGGACAAGCCCAGATCGCTTTGCAGCTGGAACTTTGCGAAGCTGATATTGATGCGGTCGAAGAACGCGAACAGATAGCAGATCATGATGAGCGGCATCAGCCGCCACGCAACTTTGCGGACGATCGCCGCGAGATCGTCCGCGCCATGCTCGCGGGTACTGCCCGCCACTACGCCCAGGTCACTCATGCTTGTCTCCAATGCCGGATTCGGCGGTGCCGTCCGGTCGTTTGATCGGTTGAGGGGTTGTTTGTCGGGGTTCGGTTCAGATCTGTCGAACGTAGTCGGGCACCGGATGCAAATCGCAATTGCGGCCTGCTTTGGCCACTTGCCCCGGCACGTCGTGGCCGAGCAATGCAGGCAAGCCGCGCGACAGCGCGAGCAGCTTCGGCAGGTCGATCCCGGTCGGGATGCCCATTTCGTCGCACAGGTTCACGAGGTCTTCGGTGCAGATGTTGCCCGACGCACCCGGCGCGAACGGGCAGCCGCCGAGGCCGCCGAGCGCCGCATCGAAGCGGCGCGCGCCGGCTTCATACGCGGCGAGCACGTTGGCGATACCGAGGCCGCGCGTGTTATGAAAGTGCAGCGTGAGCGCCGTGGCCGGCAGCGTTTCGAGCACGCGCGCGACGAGCCGCGCGACCTGGTGCGGATTCGCCATGCCGGTCGTATCGGCGAGCGTAATGCCCTCGATGCCCATCTCGCGATATGCGTCGACGATGCCGATCACCCGGTCTTCGTCGGTGCGCCCTTCGAACGGACAGCCGAACGCGGTCGCCACGGTCGCATTGAGCCGCACGCCCGCGGCCAGCGCTCGACGCACGATGTCGTCGAACGCCGCGAGCGACGACTCGCAGCTCATGCGCATGTTCGCGCGGTTATGCGTCTGACTCGCGGACATGACGAGGTTCAGTTCGTCGGCGCGCGCGGACAACGCGCGCTCGGCGCCTTTCAGGTTCGGCACCAGCGCGACATAGATCACGCCGGGTTGCCGCTCGATCCGCTGGAACACCGCCTCGCCGTCGCGCAACGCCGGAATCGTCTTCGGCGACACGAACGAGCCCGCTTCGATGCGCGTGAATCCGCAGGTGGATAGCCCGTTGATCAGCGCGATCTTGTCGGCGGTTTCAACCCACGTGGGTTCGATCTGCAGGCCATCGCGCGGGGCGACTTCCTGCACGATCAGCTGGTCGAATGACGCGGCCTCGCGCGTGGAAAAGATCGAGGAATTCATTGCACCGCTCCCTCGCGACGAAGCCGCTCGATTTCTTCGCTCGCGAATCCAAGTTCGCTGAGCACGCTGCCGGTGTGCTCGCCGAGCGTCGGCCCTTGCCAGCGCACTTCGCCCGGCGTGTCCGACAGCTTCGGCACGATGCCCGGCATCTTCACCGACGCGCCGCCCGGCAATTGCGCCTGCAGCAACATGTCGCGCGCCTGGTAGTGCGGATCGGCGACGATGTCGGCCACCGAATAGATGCGGCCCGCCGGCACTTCGGCGCGTTCGAGCGCGGCCAGCACGTCTTCGGTCGCGTGATGCGAGGTCCACTCGGTGATCGCCTGATCGAGCAGCGCGACCTGCTCCGCGCGGCCGTCGTTGTGCGCGAGCGCGGGATCGTCGGCGAGATCGGGGCGGCCGATCAGATGCATCAGGCGCTTGAAGATCGGATCGCTGTTGCCGGCGATCACGACATAGCCGTCGTCCTCGGTGCGATAGGTGTTCGAAGGGGCGATGCCCGGCAGCGCGCCGCCGCTGCGCTCGCGCACATGGCCGAACAGGTCGTATTCGGGCACGAGGCTTTCCATCAGATTGAACACGCTCTCGACGAGCGACACATCGACCACCTGCCCTTCGCCCTGGCCGGTCTTCACGCGCAGCAGCGACATCAGCGCGCCGATCACGCCGTGCAGCGACGCGAGCGAATCGCCGAGACTCACGCCGACGCGCGCCGGCGCGCCGTCCACTTCGCCGGTCGTGTAACGGATGCCGCCCATCGCCTCGCCGATCGCACCGAAGCCCGGCCGGTCACGATACGGGCCGGACTGACCGTAGCCGGAAATGCGCACCATCGTCAGTTTCGGGTTCAGCGCGTGCAGCACGTCCCAGCCGAGGCCGAGCTTTTCGAGCGCACCGGGACGCAGATTTTCGATGATGACGTCGGCATCGGCGGCGAGGCGCTTGACGACCTCGACGCCATCGGCCGATTTCAGATTCACGCAGACGGACTTCTTGTTGCGCGACTGCAGATACCACCACAGCGACGTGCCTTCATGCAGCTTGCGCCATTTGCGAAGGGGATCGCCAGTTTCGGGCGCTTCGATCTTGATCACGTCGGCGCCGAATTCGGCCATCAGTCGCGCGGCGAACGGCGCGGCAATGAGCGTGCCGATCTCGACGACACGAATACCCTGCAGTGGTCCACCCATGTTGCTGTCTCCGAACTCGTTTCGTATCGGGAGACAGCTTAGAAGCGGCGTGGTGGCGGCGTCCAACCGCAATTCGCCAACGACCGTTCGCGAACGGCGAACGATCAGCGGCGGCCGCGGGACCGGCGCGGTGGTTCGGTGGTGATGGGTGCGGGTTCGGGTTGAGCGTCCGCTGCCGTTTCGCGCGCTTCGACCGTGCGCAGATGATCGAACAGCAGCCGGCTCACCGGCGACAACGCATCGACGTCGCGCACGACGAGCACGAGGCTGCGCTCGGCCCAGTCGTTGTCGAGCGGCATGCCGACGAGACCGAGCGGGCGGCCCATCAGTTGATACACCTTTTGCGGCAGCACGCCGACGCCCATGCCCGCCTGCACCATCCGGCAAACCGCATCGAAGCCCGGCACGTGGATGCGCAACCGCAGCGGCTTGCCGGCCTGGCGCGCCGCGAGGTGCGTGCGCGCGTTGATCGAGCTCGCCGAATGCAGGCCGACGTGATCGCCATCGAGCGTTTCGGTGAACGCGATGCTCGTGCGTGCCGCGAGCGGATGATCGTCGCGCATCACGATCACGAGCGAATCGCGCCGGTAGTGCTCGACGTGCAGTTCGCGCGTGTCGGCGTCGCCGGAACAGATGCCGAGATCGGCGAGACTTTCGTCGATGGCCTTGACGACGCCGCCGCTCGGCCGCTCCTCGAGATCGACCTTCACGCGTTCGTGCAGCGACTGGAACGCGCGCAGATCTTCGGGCAAAAATTCGACGATCGCCGACAGGTTCGCCATCATCCGCACATAGCCGAGCACGCCGCTAGCATGGCCGGCCAGTTCGATACCGATGCTCTCGATGTCGCGCAGCACCCGGCGCGCGTGATGCAGCAACGTTTCGCCCGCCGGCGTCAGCGTCATGCCGCGCGCGTTGCGCTGAAATAGCGACGCGCCGACCGCCTGTTCGAGTTCGACCAGCCGCTTGCTGGCGGCGGACACCGCGATCGCTTCGCGCTCGGCGGCACGCGTGAGCGTGCCCTCTTCGAACACGGCGAGGAAGAGCTGCAGCGTGGTGAGATCGAGCTTGCGGAGAAGGTTTTTGATGGCCATGGGGCGGCGGCGCAGAAGTGCGATGCGCCTATTTTGACGCGAGTTGCGCAAATCGTGGGGCCGCGCCCGCTCATTTGGCCAATCGGTCGCTCACGACTTCCACGCCGAACCCAGAATCATCGTGCAGAAGTTCTCGCGATGAAAATGCGGGTCTTTCAGCGCCAGCACGTCGGCCTTCACGTTGCCGAACGTCGTGTGCGGCTTGTGGATCGTGCCGTGCGCGAACGCATCGATGATGCCTTTCTTGAAGTGCGCACCGTGACTTCGCGCGCGTGTTCGTGCAGGAAACCGGCGTGACGCCGCATGAATTCGTCGAACGCGCACGCGTGGATGCCGCGCGCAAGCGGCTCCAAAGCAGCGCCGCGGCGCTGAAGACGATCGCCTACGATTGCGGCTTCGGCACCGCCGACCGCATGCGCATCGTGTTTGCGAAGCGGCTTGGGGTGACGCCGATGCAGTATCGCGAGCGCTTTCGGTCGGCCTGAATACGGCGTGAGAAAATCGACGATTCTGCAAGACAACGATCACAAGGAACGACATGACCTCATCTTCTCCGATCCGCGCGATCGTCACCGGCCATACGCGCGGCCTGGGCGCGGCGCTCGCCGAACAACTGCTCGCGCGCAGCGTCACGGTGCTGGGTCTGTCGCGCTCGCGCAATGCGGCGCTAAAGGCGCGCTTTGCCGCGCAGCTCGAAGAGATCGAGCTGCCCCTCGCCGAGCCCGCACGCGTCGCGCAATGGATCGCCACCGACGCGCTGAGCAACTTCGTGCGCGGCGCGCAGACGGTGCTGCTGATCAACAATGCGGGCACAGTGGAACCGATCGGGCCCATCGAAGGACAGGACGCGGCGAACGTCGCGGACGCGGTGAGCCTGAACGTCGCGACGCCGCTGATGCTCGCGAGCGCGCTCGCCGCTGCGGCCGTCGACGCAACCGACCGGCGCATCGTCCACATTTCGAGCGGCGCGGCGCGCAACGCGTATCCGGGCTGGAGCATCTACTGCGCGACCAAGGCCGCGCTCGATCATCACGCGCGCGCCGTCGCGCTCGATGCGACTTGCGCGCTGCGCATCTGCAGCCTCGCGCCGGGTGTGATCGATACGGACATGCAGGCGCAAATTCGCGGTAGCGGCGAAGAGCAATTCCCGATGCGCCAGCGCTTCGAAGACCTGAAGCGCAACGGCCAACTGTCGACGCCCGAGCAATCCGCGGAGCGGCTGATCGACTACGCGCTTAGCGATGCTTTCGGGCAGACGCCGGTCGCGGACATTCGCGAGATCGCGAAACCGGCCTGAACGGGTGATCGCGGGCGAGTGCTGCCGCTCCCGAAAAGCCTCACCTTTGGCACGGAGCGGCGGTGAATCGGCGTCTGGTAGCGTCGTCAGTGCTCCCGAAAAGCCTCACCTTTGCGGTGAAATGAGGGCTCGAGGGGGCATTTCAGCGCGCGCGGCGTGGCTCTTACACACTGCTCCCGAAAATCCTCACCATTGATCGAACGCGGTCGGTTCGCGTCGCCGATGAGGGTCGCGTAAGCGGCAGATCGCTTGGACATTCAACGACTTACGTTACACAGCCGCCGAGCGGCCAACACGATGGATGCAATGATTGGCGACTGCATGAGACGCGTTTTGAGTCCCGAATCTCCTCACCTATGGCTGATAGGCAAAATGCGTGCACTGCCGCACGCTGCTTGCCGCTCGGCTTATTTCGCTTCTGGCACGGCCGGTTAGTTGCAAAAGAGCCGCCGCCGCGCGACTCCCGAAACTTCTCACCTTTCGCGTGCCGCACCCGCCACGATCATTCGATCAGGCACAACCAGTAACCGACGTGAGCCCTCGCCGGCTTCCTGCGAGACGGCCTCAACGCATTGCGCTTCTGACCGGAACCATGCTTTTCAAGAAGCTATTCGCAACTTATCGCACCGTCGAGGCAACTCCCGAATACCCTCACCTTTAGTTTTGAAGTGCGCGTACATGTGCGCATATTCTCACCTCGGCCGCTCCCGAACCTTCTCACCTATCGATATCGACGCCTGCGCCGCAGAATATAATCGGAGCCGACGGTCGATTACTCGTCGCGAGGCGGCAGTGCGTTGCGTCGCCTCTTCCACGCTGGCAACACGCGGCTCGAACGGCAGTTCCTGGCAAACCGGCAAAGGAGGAAGAATGAAAACAAACGGCGCGAGAAGAATCCTCGGCGCAATGGTCGCGATGGCCATCGCGACTTGCGCGACCTATGCGAACGCACAGACGCGCGAGATGCCGAACGATGCGTCGATGCAAAGCCAGCCGGCCCCAGCGGCTTCGAACCGGCACGCTAACCGGTCCGACAGCGCGATCGTCCGCGACGTCCGCCGCGCTTTCACGCGCACCACGAACCTCAATTCGGCGAACATCCATGTCGAATCGCGCCACGCCATCGTCACGCTGAGCGGCACGGTTCCGCGGCAATCGCAAATCGAGCGGGCCGGCAACGCGGCGCGATCGGTTCGCGGCGTCAGAAGCGTGCATAACCGGCTGACCGTGCGACGGCGCGCCAATCAGTAAGCCTGTGTGGCGGCATCGGCCGGATGGATCGATGCCGCCTGTTCGACCTTCCCCCTCTATCGGCGTCGATCCGCACGCGTTCACAGTGCGCGGCGTTGCGCGCCGCACATTTTCTCCGCTCTGCTTGAGAAACAGGTTGACCTCGGCGGAAACCGAACCCTAGAATTCAAGAATCATCACCAATGGGGCTCACGCCTTGGACACCTGCAGTAGCCGACTTTCGAACAGTTTCGCTGCCTGACCGGCAGGACGTCCGCGCTCTCTTCATCAGCCGCCGTCTTGCCAGCAGGCAGACGGTGCGCGCCACAGTCTTTTCCCGTGCACCTAACGTAACGTCGTCTCCGCATGACAGGAACGCCGCGTTCAAACGCGTCCCTGCGCTGATACGGCGTCGCATCGCGAGCCTCGTGCTTGCGGTCGCGTTTGCGCGCGCGTTGTCAGTCAACGCAGTCAGTTCAACGCAATGCGCGCGAACGCGTGGATAAACACGTGTGTAGCAACGTGCTAGCGAACGTATCAATCGCTCATACACGCTACACGCCAACAAGGAGCCGCCATGCCTGGCAGTGACAGTTATCCCTTATGCCGCTTCCCTGTTCTATTAACTGAGGAAAGCGAGTAGACCTCCACCGCCGCGCCCGGACATACGCGGCCTCCGTGTCTGCTGGCTTTCCACCAGCGCGTCGAAACCGGCGCACGGAGATACCCAATGCAATTCGGCCTCCTTCTTTCGAAGTTCCCGCGCGTACAGGAATCGCGCGCGTTTTACGACGCTCTGCTCGTGCTGCACCCGCGCGAATCGCGTCCGTTCATCGCCTTCTGCCGTCGCGTGATGTCGCGCGTGGCATAGCGTTTCGCGACCCGACCTCCGACAACTACAACCAGGAGAGAACGACATGTCTACTCCGACGAACATTTCCTCCGCGCGCAGCGCCGTGCTCGATTCGGCACACGTAGGCGATATCAAGGGCGCGCTCGGCACGATCGCTCACCATGACATCGCACCGCGCACCAGCTGGTGGGCGCGCGTGCGCACGCTGCTCGCGATCCTCGGCCCCGGTCTGATCGTGATGGTCGGCGACAACGACGCGGGCGCATTCGGCACCTACACGCAGGCCGGCCAGAACTACGGCACCACGTTGCTGTGGACGATGCTGTTGCTGGTGCCGGTGCTGTTCGTCAATCAGGAGATGGTGTTGCGGCTCGGCGCGGTCACGGGCGTGGGCCACGCGCGGCTTATTTTCGAGCGCTTCGGCAAGTTCTGGGGCGCGTTCAGCGTCGTCGATCTGTTCCTGCTGAACGCGCTGACCATCGTGACGGAATTCATCGGCATCACGTTCGTGCTCGACTTCTTCGGCGTCTCGAAGATCGCGGGTGTGTGCATCGCCGCGGCGCTGACGATGGCCGCCGTCAGCACCGGCGACTTCCGCCGCTTCGAGCGCTTCGCGGTCGCGCTGTGCGTGTTGAGCCTGCTGCTCGTGCCGGTGCTCGTATCGATTCATCCGCCGGTCGGCCAGATCGCGCGCGACTTCTTCATTCCGAACTGGCCCGCGCATTCGAAGCTGTCCGACGTGATGCTGCTCGTGATCGGCATCGTCGGTACGACGGTCGCTCCTTGGCAGCTGTTCTTCCAGCAGAGCTATGTGGTCGACAAGCGCATCACGCCGCGCTTCATGAACTACGAAAAAGCCGACCTGTGGATCGGCATCGTGTTCGTGCTGATCGGCGCAGTCGCGATGATCTCGTTCAGCGCGGCGCTGTTCGACGGCCAGCCCGGCTTCGGCAACTTCACGGACGCGGGCGGTGTGATCGCCGGTCTGGAGAGATACGCGGGACGGACCTCGGCGGTGCTGTTCGCGATCGCGCTGTTCGACGCCTGCGTGATCGGCGCGGCGGCCGTGTCGCTATCGACCGCCTATGCGATCGGCGACGTGTTCAAGATCCGTCATTCGCTGCACCGTAGCGTGTCGGACGCGAAGGGCTTCTACGTCGTGTACTTCGCGATCGTCGCAGCCGCCGCGGTATTGGTGCTGATTCCTGGCAGCCCGCTCGGTCTGCTGACCGAAGCGGTGCAAACGCTCGCCGGCGTGCTGCTGCCGAGCGCGACCGTGTTCCTGCTGCTGCTGTGCAACGACCGCGCGGTGCTCGGTCCGTGGGCCAACTCGAAGAAGCTCAATCTGTTTACCGGCTCAGTGATCTGGGTGCTCGTGATGCTGTCGATCATCCTGACCGCGTCGGTGATCTATCCGGACATCGCGGCGGAAACGATCATCGAAGTACTGGCGGGCGGCACGTTGCTCGCGGTCGTCGGGTATGCGGCGAGCATTGGGCTTCGCAAACTGCGCGGCGAATCCGCCGCAGCCGAGCCGGCTTCGGTCTATACGAAAGAAGCGCGCAACACATGGCGCATGCCGCCGCTCGACGAACTGCCGCCGCCGCGCCTGACGCTCGCCAAACGCGTATGGATGGGCGTGCTGCGCGGCTATCTGCTGGTCGCGATCGCGCTCGTGATCGTCAAGGTCGTGCAAATGGCGCTGCTGAAGTAGGGCGAAAGGTGAGGAGTTCCAGGAGGTCCGGGCAATGGTGAGGTTTTACGGGAGCCACGTCCGGAGCGACAACGCAAGCGCTGCCGGAGCCTGAGCCGGCCGGCAGCGCTTCGAACAACTCATTGAACTCATTGCCCCTTCCACGCGCGCGGCACCCGGTGAAAATCCCGGTCGAAGTAAATCAGACTGTCGCCATCGGCGCGCACGCGAATCTGCGTGGTCTCCACGAACATGACCGAGTGCGAGCCGACTTCCTTCGCTTCGACGATCTTCCCCTGCAAGCTCGCTAGTGCGCCGTGCAGCACCGGCACATCGTTTTCGCCCTGATCCCATACGGGCAGCTTGAAGCGATCCTCCATCGAAAGACCGGTCATGCCCGCAAAATGTGCCCGGCGTGCCCGAAATCCCATCCGGACGACGTGGCTGCACGATATGAGCGGCGATAAACGCGGTCATATTCGGGCCAAAAATGGTCGATATGAACGGCGTGCATGGGCCACGGCCGCATCGGGCGACTCGCGAACGGTGAGGAGTTCCAGGAGGTGGCGCTACGGTGAGGATTTACGGGAGCGGCTGGCGGGATGTGCGACGGCTCGCGCCGTGTGCGTCGGAATGGCGATGGAGAGGAGACGCGTCGAAGCGCGCAAAACGTGCTTCGCTGGCTTCAGCATTGTGGTGAATAGCGGCGTTTCGGAGCAGCCAGCGCGGAGCGCGTCGGTGTTCAGTGCGAGAAAAGTACGCTGGAATGCAGGGCTAAAAGTCGAAGCGAGCCTGCTAAGGTCAGCTCTTCCAGGGGTGGTGAGGATTTCCAGGAGTCAGGAGAACGACGCGGGTTCACAAAGGTGAGGAATTCCAGGAGATCAACCCCGCATTCGAGGCTTCATGCTCGCGGCAATTGCTCGATCCAGGTGAAGCGGGAGCCTTTTGCTCCCGAAAAACCTCACCTTAGGGCCATCGCCCTCACTGCTTCCGAATCCTATCGCAGCACAAAAAACATGCGACCTGCCCGTGGTGACAGCCGCTGGCCATTCCCAGACCGACCTTTCCGAACTGCGTGAAATCACGCAGGGAAGCTGCGCTCGGCCGCCTCGTGGCTGTACACCGGGAAGTCAGGCATCATCCAACCATGTGAGATGCCGCGCATTTATCGATGTGTCATTCGTGACTTCTTTTTCCGTCTTCCCACGCTCGACCCTGAGGATTGCCGGTAGCAACACGCTGTTCTTCGCCGCCGTCACTTCAGCGAGAATCGATATCGCGATTTCGGGTGGCGTGCGGCTACCGATATAGATCCCGGCCGGACCGCCCAACCGAAATGGAGACGAACGTGCAGTCGGGTTGAGCTCCCTAACGTCACGTACGAATCACCTCGGGAGATTCATGCGACAAGCAAGGTCGCAACTTTTAGTTGCGTACAACGAATTAAAACATGCCGCCGCAAGAAAGAAATTCGCCGAGTTGATCGCGGTTGGAGCGCTGACACCCAATCGCACACATCAGCGCGCCGTAAGACAGGAGAGAGCAGATTTTCGTAGTGTGAGACGGAAGGTCGCAACTTTGTTGTCCGATTTAGGTGATTTCCCAAAAGTCGCAACTTTTTTGACAACGCACAACTCCGTCAGAACTTCACCTTCACCTGAAAACCAATCGTAAAGGGCAGATTATCCGAAGGGATCGGCGGAATGACGATGAAGTTCGCGCCGACGCGCTTGTATTCGAGCATCACGATCGGCGCGACCACCGGGCCGACCGTATGATTGCTGCCGAGACCCCAGTTGCCGTAGTTATAGCCGGAGATGATCCCGCCGATCGCCGCGATCCGCACGATGCCCCAATGCGCGAACTCGGGCGCCCACACGGCGCCGCCATAGTAGGACGGCCGACGCAGCGAGTTGCGAAAGCCGCCGGCCGTCAGCGCCCACTGGTTGTTCAGCCAGCATTCGACGCCCAGCCCAGGGTTGAATTGCTCGAAGTGCGTATCGGGATCGGGATTGATGTGATACGAGCCGAGCATCGCGTCGACCCATACACCGCCGTCACACCAGCTCGCGTGTGCCGTGGAGACCGCCGCGAAGCTTGCGAAAAGCGCCACCGCGGCGCGCCGGATATTCTTGTTCATCTGCCTGAAGTGCATTTCTTCTCCGTCACCGGTCGAGCGCCGGTGTCATCGTGTTCTGGCGATCCGCGTGCCGCCCGACGCGCACTGTACCTGAAGCCGCGCGCTCGATGTTGAGGACTCGCTCGGCCCGGCCGGGCATGCGACGTGCCCCGCAGCCGGAACCGCCAGGATAAAGGAGAACCGATGGCGTCCTGATGAACCAGCGGTGAAGAAGTTCGCGGCGCGCAGCGGGCGCGCCGTCGATGATGAACGTGGCAGGAACGTCTACAGACCGAGATCGGACAGGCTCGGGTGATCGTCGGGCCGTCGGCCGAGCGGCCAGCGATACAAGCGGTCGGCTTCGCGGATCGGCAGGTCATTGATGCTTGCGTGACGACGCGCCATCAGACCGTGCTCGTTGAACTCCCAGTTCTCGTTGCCGTACGAGCGGAACCAGTTGTTCGAATCGTCGTGCCATTCGTACGCGAAGCGCACCGCGATGCGGTTGTCGGTGAACGACCACAGCTCCTTGATCAGCCGATAGTCGAGCTCCTTCGCCCACTTG
This sequence comes from Paraburkholderia sp. BR13444, assembly GCF_040948755.1. NCBI lineage: Bacteria > Pseudomonadati > Pseudomonadota > Betaproteobacteria > Burkholderiales > Burkholderiaceae > Paraburkholderia > Paraburkholderia sp. BR13444. The sequence goes on from NZ_JBFPKM010000009.1 coordinate 61,846, forward strand.
CGGCGCAGAAATCCGACGATCTCCGCGCGGCCCTGCACGAATTCGGCGCGGTTGCGCCACATGCTATCCGTCGTGTACGCGAGCGAGACGCGCTCGGGTTCGCGCGTGTTCCACGCGTCTTCCGCGGCGCGCACTTTCTGGATCGCGGTGTCGCGCGTGAACGGCGGCAGCGGCGGGCGGGTTTCGATCGTATCGGCCATGATGGTTCCTCAGTCAGGTCGTGCGGTGCGCCGGGATGGCGGCCGTTTGATGGCAGCGGGTTTCGCTGCCGTGTCGAGCAAGGTCTTGCCGACCGTCTGCGCGTCGAGCGCCGCAGCGGCTTCGCCGCTCACGAGCGCCACCGCGATCGCGCCGTCGAGCAGCACGAGCCATTGCCGCGCGAGCGGCGCCGCGCGACGCGCATCGATGTGCGCTTGCGCCGCGAACGCTTCGCATTCGGCGCGCACGAAATCGAGCAGACGTGCCTTGTGTTTGCGCGCGACGACGCGGATCGGATCGTCGGCCGATTCGATTTCGCCGGCCGCGTTCAGAAACGCGCAGCCATGATAATCAGCCGATGCGAACCACTCGCGCAGCACGTCGAACATGCCGAGCAGGCGTTTGCGCGCATTCTTACCGTACCGTTGCGTGCTGGCGATAAACCAGTTCATCCAGCGCTCGTCGCGCCGTTCGAGCGCGGCCGCGATCAGCGCGTCTTTCGATTCGAAATGCGTGTAGAAGCTTTTGCGCGCGGTGCCGGACTGCCGCACGATCGCATCGACGCCGGTTGCGTGGATGCCGCCGGCGTAGATGAGCGCCTCCGCGGCATCGAGCAGGCGTTCGCGCGCGGTGCCGGGCTGGGCCGCGTCGTTTTGGGCAGTCGGATTCGTATCGTGTGTCATCGACAAAAAGGTAGAACGATCATTCTCTCTCGTCAAGTTTTTCTTCGAGCTTCCGCGCGATGGGTACGCTTGCTGCTATCTTGGTGGGGATCGCTTGACCACCGCTCAACCGGAATCGCTCCGATGAAAACATCCCCCGTTCGCACCGCATGGCTACGCGCGCTGCTCGGCGCAACGCTGCTGGGCGCGATGGCCTGCACGCCGATCCAGGTGCTCACGCATTCGGTCAGTCAGAACGAGGCGCGTGTGCCGCCCGGACGCTACGACATCGATCAGGACCATACGAGCATCACGTTCGATATCGATCACTTCAAATACACGCGCTTTACGATGCGTTTCAATCGCAAACAGGGAGAACTCGACTGGAACGACGGCGGCCTCGACCGCAGTACGGCGTCGGTCGCGATCGACGCCGCGAGCATCGACACGAACGTGCCGCTGCTCGACAAGATGGTGAAAAGCGACAGCATGCTCGATGTCGCGCGTTATCCGCAGATCCGCTTCGCGAGCACGCGTTTCGAGCGCACCGGCGAAGCGCGCGGCACGCTGAGCGGCGACCTGACGATCCGCGGCGTCACGCAGCCGGTCACGCTCGACGTCACGTTCAACGGCTTCGCGCCCGATCCGCTGACGAAGAAAGACACGCTCGGCTTTTCCGCCGACGGTCATTTCAGCCGCGCGAAGTTCGGTCTGACGACCTGGTATCCGGCCGTCGGCGACGATATTCACGTGCGCATCCAGGCCGAATTCGTGAAAACGCCCGCAGGCGCGTGAGCGCGCTGCGGGCGTTGGCGTTCAGACGGTGAGATGCCGGCTCAGGCAGCGGTCCAGTCGAGAATCACCTTGCCGCTTTCGCCGGAGAGCATCGTCGCGAAGGCTTCCTGATAGTCGTCGACCTTGAAATGGTGCGTGAGGATCGGCGACAGATCGAGGCCGCTTTGCAGCATCGCGACCATCTTGTACCAGGTCTCGAACATCTCGCGCCCATAAATGCCCTTGATTTCGAGGCCTTTGAAGATCACCTGAGTCCAGTCGATCGCGGTTTGCGCGGGCGGAATGCCGAGCAGCGCAATCTTGCCGCCGTGGTTCATCGCTTGGAGCATGTCCGTAAACGCGCTCGGCACGCCCGACATTTCGAGGCCGACGTCGAAGCCCTCGGCCATGTGCAGATCGTGCATCACGTCGCGCAACGATTCGCGCGACACGTTCACCGCGCGCGTCGCGCCCATCTTGCGCGCGAGGTCGAGGCGATAGTCGTTGACGTCGGTGATCACGACGTTGCGCGCGCCGACGTGCTTCGCGATCGCGACCGCCATGATGCCGATCGGCCCCGCGCCGGTAATCAGCACGTCCTCGCCGACGAGGTTGAACGACAGCGCCGTATGCGTCGCGTTGCCGAATGGATCGAAGATCGCGGCGAGATCATCGGAGATTTCGGGCGGAATCTTGAACGCGTTGAAGGCCGGAATCACCAGGTATTCGGCGAACGCGCCCTCGCGATTCACGCCGACGCTGATCGTGTTACGGCACAAATGACGGCGGCCCGCCCGACAGTTGCGGCAGAAACCGCAGGTGATGTGTCCTTCGCCCGAGACGCGATCGCCGATCGCAAAGCCGCGCACTTCCTGCCCCATCTCGACGATTTCGCCGACGTATTCATGGCCGACGTGCATCGGCACCGGAATCGTCTTTTGCGCCCATTCGTCCCACTTCCAGATATGAATGTCGGTGCCGCAAATCGCGGTGCGCGTGATGCGGATCATCACGTCGTTATGGCCGACTTCGGGCTTCTTCACGTCGGTCAGCGTGAGGCCCGGCCCCCGTTCGAGTTTTGCCAATGCTTTCATCTGCTTCTCCGTTCTAATCACGCGGCGACTAGGCCTGGATCACGCCAAGCTCGCGGCCGACGCGCGCGAACGCGTCGACGGCGCGATCGATCTGCTCCGGCGTATGCGCGGCGCTCATCTGCGTGCGGATGCGCGCGCGGCCACGCGGCACCACCGGAAACGAAAAACCGATCACGTAGACGCCTTGCTTGAGCAGCGCATCGGCCATTTTTCCGGCGAGTTGCGCGTCGCCGAGCATCACCGGAATGATCGGATGTTCGCCCGGCACGAGCGTAAAGCCGAGCGCGCTCATCGCGCGGCGGAAATGCGCGCCGTTTTCGCGCACCCGTGCGCGCAGTTGCGCGCCTTCATCACTGGCGAGCAATTCGAGTACCTTGAGCGATGCCGCCGCGATGCTCGGCGTCAGCGTGTTGGAAAACAGGTACGGGCGCGAGCGCTGCCGCAGCAGCTCGACGATCTCCTTGCGCGCCGCGACATAGCCGCCCGATGCGCCGCCGAGCGCCTTGCCGAGCGTGCCGGTAATGATGTCGATGCGCGCCAGCACCCCGCAATGCTCGGGCGTGCCGCGGCCGTGTTCGCCAATGAAGCCGACCGCGTGCGAATCGTCGACCATCACCAGCGCGCCGTACCGGTCGGCCAGGTCGCAGATGCCGGCCAGGTTAGCGATGATGCCGTCCATCGAGAACACGCCGTCGGTCGCGATCAGCTTGAAGCGCGCGCCCGCCGCATCGGCCTCCTGCAGACGCGCTTCGAGATCGGCGAGGTCGTTGTTCCTGTAGCGAAAGCGCTTCGCCTTCGACAGCCGCACGCCATCGATGATGCTCGCGTGATTCAGCTCGTCGCTGATGATCGCGTCGTTTTCGTCGAGCAGCGTTTCGAACAGGCCGCCGTTCGCGTCGAAGCAGCTCGAATAGAGAATGCAGTCGTCGGTTTGCAGGAACGCGGCGAGCGCCGCCTCGAGTTGCTTGTGCACGGTTTGCGTGCCGCAGATGAAGCGCACCGACGCCATGCCGAAGCCGTCGTTATCGAGGCCCTGCTTGGCGGCTTCGATCAGCCGGGGGTCGTCGGCGAGACCAAGATAGTTGTTCGCGCAGAAGTTCAGCACATCGCTGCCGTCGGCGAGACGCACGTCGGCCGACTGCGGGCTCGCGATCACGCGCTCGCTCTTGTAGAAGCCGTCGGCGCGGATCTGGTCGAGGGTGCCGCGCAGATGGGCAAGGTATTGTTCACGCATGAACGGGACTCCTGAGGGTGACGGCGCCCGCGTTCGCTTGGGCGCGGGAAGGGCGGCCTGTTATAGTCGGTTGTCAGCTTTATCGGATTTTTTCGTTTTTCCGAACTAAAATCCGATATATCGAACAACTCTAAACGATGGGTCAGGAAATGGCAAGTTCGGGTACACGCCGCGCCGCGGCCACTGCGGCGTCCACCTCCGCTAGCGCGGCATTGCCGTCGAATGCGGCGATTGCGGCGCCGCCGCGCGTCGGCGAGCAGATTCAGCGGCTGCGCGCCGAGCGGCGCATGACGCTCGACGATCTGTCGCGAGCGGCCGGCGTGTCGAAATCGATGCTGTCGGAAATCGAGCGCGACAAGGCCAATCCGACGATCGCGGTTGCCTGGCGGCTGACCAACGCGCTCGGCGTGAGCCTCGATTCGTTGTTTGCGCCGCCGAAGTCGCCCGAGGCGATCGCCGTTTCGGGACCGCACGATATTCCTACGCTAAGCGGTCATGAAGCGAAATACCAGTTGCGTGTGTGGGGACCCATCGAGCTGGCCGGCAAGTTCGAGTGGTACGAGCTGACGCTGCAGCCTGGCGGGGCACTGGTGTCGAACGCGCACGAGCCTGGCACGCGCGAGCATTTGACCGTGCTGCACGGTTCGATCCAAATCGAGGCGGCCGGCGCGACGAAGCGGCTCAAGGTCGCGGACACTGCGCGCTACGTCGCGGATGAACCGCACGCGATCCGCAACGTCGGCAAGAGCGAGGCGAAGGCGCTGCTAGTGGTGATTCACGGCTAGGCCGTTCGGCCAGGTTGCGCCTGATACTGTATGTTTGTACAGTATCAGGTGTCGATTGGAGCCGAGAATGAACAACCTGAAAACCGACCCTACCGATCAAACGCTCGCCGCGCTGCGCTACCAGACCGCCGCGCGCGATCTCGAACATATCGTGCGCAGCATCGCCGGGCGCTACATCGTCAAGCCGGTGCCGCTCACGTGGCGTCTGCTCCATGCCATCGAAGCCGAGGCGCTGGCCGATCTCGGTTTCGCCAGCCGGCACGACGCGCTGATGCTCGGGCTGTTCCAGCGCCCGTCCGATCTGCCTTATCCCGAAACCGATGACGGCGTGGATTTCGGCACGTCCAATGCATTGCCCGCCGTTTTTGCGTTTGCCGTCAATGCGTACGAGGAAGCCGCGCGCCGCGCGGCGCTGCCACGGCCGGTCGATGCGCCTTTGAAGCGCGCCCGGGCGTGGGGCGGCTGATGGCGGCGCCATGTCGGGATGGCTCGGATTGTCATCTGTTGCTCGAAGTCGGCCGTGCTGCGGTGAGCGCCTACAATACGCGGACCGACGGAGCAACTAACAGAAGGATGCCCATGTCACCTCCCCATCTGTCCGACCCCGTTCCCCGTCCCGCGCCCTCTACCGATCTGTTCGATCAGCAACGCGAAGACTGGCGTCGCGACCCGCAGGTCGCGTTCGATGCGTGGCTCGCGAAGCAGCATTTCCGTCGCTCTTCGGCGTTGGTCTATCAGGCGCAGTGGGGGCAGTTTCTCGATTGGCTCGGCGCGCGGCAACAAAGCCTCGCGACGGTCGACACGCCCGCGATCGCGGAATTCGTCGCCGGCCTCGAGATCCGCAAAACGCAACGGGTCCGCTATTTACGGCTTATCGAGCGGGTGCTCGATCACGTGCGCGAGATCGAATCGGCGTCGACCAACCCGGCGCGTTTCATTGCTCAGGATGGGCAAGCCGCGTGGCGCAATGCTCGCGACAACGAGCCGACCGGGTTTCTCACGCATGCGGAACGCACTGCGTTGATCGCGCGATTGTTCGCGCCGTTGCCGGCGTTGTCGACCGCGCAGCGCTGGAGGGAGCGACGCGATCGCGCGCTGATCGCCGTGTTTCTGGGTGGGGGACTCAAGACAGGCGAAGCGGGAGCGCTTACGGTTAGTTGCGTGAGAGAGGGCTCGCCGTGGGTCACGATCGAGTCGCCGAATCCGGTGCTGACACGGCGGACACGGCTCGCGCCGTTCGCAACGGCGATTCTCGACGCCTGGCTTGCCGAACGTCGGCTGACGGAATTGGCCGGCAACCTCGTGTTTCCCGCGTCGCCTTCCGGCAGGCCGATGCACAAGGCCACGATGCTGCGCGCGGTGGATGCACTCGTCGACGCAGCGGGAATTGCCGCATCGCGCCAATCGCGCGCGAGTCCGCAGACCTTGCGCAACACGTTTGCGGCAGACCTTTTCGAAAGCGGAGTCGAGGCCGAACAGGTCGGTCAATGGCTCGGCTTCGTGCAAGGGGTGTCCGCGAACCGGCTGTATCGCGCGTGGCAAACTTGGATGGATCAGCAGGATTCGCCCGCGACAGAGGAGCCGGATCCGGCGGCGGCGCCGTTGGCCGAGCCCCGGCGTGACGGGCGTTTGACGAGGCAAACGGGAGCCGGCGAGCCCTGAAAAGCCTCACCTTTACGCTCCCGAATTTCCTCACCTTTGACGTTTTTTCCGTTGGATTGGCCGTTTCTGGTTAACGGATCGTGTGCACGGAGCGGGACGACGGCGCGGTAGACGCATCGTTCGACAGAAACTGGTTCACCGCCGCGAGCCGCGATTCGCCGAGGCCGGAGGAGTGCTCGCATTCCGGGCACAACAATTCGAAACGGTGATCGACCTGCGACAGCTCCGGTTCACCTTCCTCGCATTTCGGGCATCGCGCGGGCAGCGTCACGTGGCCGTCGGCCGCGGTGCCGATCATGCTCAACTCTTTGCTCGTGAGCCGCCCCTCGGTAACCAGCGAGCAAAGCAGCACGGCGATGGCCGGATCGATGCCCTGCTGGCCACGCAGGGCGGCGACTTCCTTGGTCAGCGCATCGACTTCGTCCGACTGCTCGCGCAATTGCGCGTCGAGCCGGTCGCCGCGCGCCTTGGCGGCGGCAATCTGCTGAATGAACTCGAATTCCTTGCGGCTCGCGTCGCGCACGCCTGACTGATACGTCGCGGCCATGCTGCGCAGCGAATCGAGTTCGACCAGCATCGGCTTGACCCGCCGCTCCGCTTCGGCGACCGCATCCTTGATCTGCTGCGCGTAGTGCTCGGTGCTTTGCCGCAATTCGACGTGCAACGCGTCGATCCGGTCGCGCAACGCCGCATTGGTGGCCTGTTCGTTTTCGAGCCGTTGCCGCAGCGCCTCGTTTTCCTGGACGAGCCTGCGCGTGGTTGCCTGCATACCTTCGAGGTGAACGCTGCCGTGCGTAGTCGCGCTCGATAACTGAGCTTCGAGCGCGCGAACCCGCTCCCACGCGGCTTCGGCGCGCGCTTCGCTGCGCCTGATAGAGTCGTCGGCCGCATCCCGACGAATTTCGGCGTCGCGTACCCGAAGTTCGGCGGCGCTGATCTGCGCGCGGATCTCTTCACGTTCGGCATCGAGCGACGCTTTGGCCTGCACGACCGCTTCTTCGAATAGCGCGCCCAGCAGTTCGCCGGCGCGATCTTCAAGTGCCTTCGGTATTGCGCCTGCTCCAACTTTGACCCGCGAAACCTTGCGGATGCGCTCCCAGAAATGATCGATGTCTTTCGGGATGTCGCTCGCGCTGCCGGTTTGCGTGAGATCGCGCACGGCCGCCATCGATGGCCGGATGCCGAGATCGAAAAAGAGCCGTTTGCATGCATGCAGTGAAAGATCCTGGCGGCGCACGCCCTGCGCACGCATCGATTCAAGCTCATTGCGAATGGCTTGCCGCTCCTGATCCAGATTCATGTTTACCTCGATGTGGCTCGAATTGGATGGATCATAACAATTTACGTAGTGTTTGCTACCGATTTATCACTGTCGAACGGATTGGCGTATACAGACGGAGTTTTGCAGGCAAATCGCGATAGTAAACACGTCCGTGCCGTTTTCTATCGTGAAACAAAACGAAGAATAGCCAATAAGCCATTGTATTAGAAGCGCTTTGTTAGATTCTCCCGGGATCGCGCACTGTTTCACGATTGATCAGCGGTGGCTGGGGGTTGTAAGACCCGTGTTTCACGGGACTCGCGAGGTCCAAGGCTTGAGAGTAATAAAAGTAAACACCTTTGAACCCTTGTTAAAAACGTTAACGCCTCGGCAAACCCTTGTCTGGCGGGGCTTTCAGCCCGGCAAGGTGAAGCTTTGCGGGAGACTTGGTGAGGGTCTGCGGGAAACTCGAGTGATGAGGTTCGGGGAGCTCGGTGAGCGGGTCCGGGATGGAACGTGAGCGGGTTCAGGAAACGCCGTATACGTGGGGTTCGGGCAAAGGTGAGGTTTTGCGGGACTTCATGACCGCGAAGCGCCCGACAGCTCTCAAAGGTACCCATTCGGTTTGGGGGGCACCAAGGTGAGGGTTTTCGGGACGCTCGCGAGCGTGGTTTTTCGGGGCTTTTTTAGGGTGGTTAACCCCTTTGGTGAGCGCTGGCGGGAGAGAACATGAAACGCAGGTGAGATTTTTCGGGACGCCGTGGCCAATTTTGCTTTCTTTTTGAGCATCCAGACCGCTGAGGTGAGGTTTTACGGGAGCGAAGATGAATTGTCACGTGTCGACGACCCAAAAGACCGCCTGGCTGGAATCGCTCGGGATTGGAAAGGTGAGGGGATTCGGGGCGCCGGCTGATGAGGTGGATCCGCGAGCTGGTTTAGCCGGCGATTTCGCCGAAGGTGAGGCTTTTCGGGACACTCTGGCTTTGGTTCTGAGCGTTAAGGTGAGGAAATTCGGGACCGGAATGGAGGCTGCGGGCCGGAGATGCCCGGCTGATGGCAGTTGGCGGGAGTAGGTACACCTGGTCTCTAATCGCAAAGGTGAGGCTTTTCGGGAGGTTTGTGGAAGGCGATGAAAAGTGCTGCGGTGCGAAAAAGCCGGCTTAGGGTGAGATTTTACGGGGACACCCACGCTTCGAACATTCGGTGGAATTTGCGCAAGTCATTGAAATTATGGAGATTTTTCCCTTCCGACAGCAATGGTGAGGGTTTACAGGAGTTCTCGGGACGGGGACGTTTGGACCTCCAGCAGCCTCAAAGGTGAGGCTTTTCAGGAGGTCACATTTGGGAAATGCGGTACTGGCGCGACACAAACGCGTGTCGTGTTGTCCCGTTCGGCGGTGCTGCGGTGAGAGTTTTCGGGAGCACCGGAGTGGTGAGGATTTGCCTACGGCTAGTCTCCCCTTCTACGGCAGTTCGGTCGGAGCTCGAAGCCGCAAACGATGGTTAACGGGAGCAGGTTTCTCGGCGGTGCCGGTCGAGTCGTCAGTAGAGGCGCCGCGCAGTCGAACGTTGCTCGCCCGCGTCGCGCCGCGGGTCCAATACCGTGCGTGAATTCCATTTATTGATGCGGAGTTTGCGTCGCCCGGCAGCACGCGAGAATCGACGAAACCGTCGCGAGGCCGCACGACGAAGTCCCACTGGTTCCAGACACCGTCCGTTTACACGATGTCCCGAAAAATCCGCAAAAATTTTTGAGGTGAGAAGATTCGGGATCAGGTGCTCCCCGTTCCGGTACGCAGCGAAACGGGCCGGATTCGCAAACGCCGCGACCGGCAAGCAGCGCCCGATCCTCGTGGCACGCGGCCGAGGTGAGGGTTTTCGGGACTTGCTCGAGGTGAGGAGCGCTTCGTAAACTCGCTTCACCGGCAATGGTGAGATGGGCGCTATAGACGCGTATCACCACAGCCGGTATGCTCTCGCGAAATCCCCTCCCTCACCTCGACGCATGGCCACGAAGCGCGCGAAAAAGACCGATGTTGTCAGCCCGAGCTCGGCTGAGCTGCGCAAAGCCGTCGAGGCAATTGCGATCCAGCCCAAGAGCGGCAAGATCACGTTGCTCACGCGCAAGCTCTTTAACGTTCTGCTCGCGGTGGCCCAGCAAGCGGATGAATCGGGCGACACCTATCGGGCGCTGCTGTCCGACATCGTCGCTAATTCCGCGTTCGATTCCAATGACACCGCGCTCGTCAAGGAGCACCTGCGGCGCATGGTGTCGGTGCAGGTCGAGTGGAGCACCGGCACCTCGAGTCAGAAACCCGGCCGCAAATGGGGTATTTCGACGCTGATCGCGGACGCGGAAATTCTCGAAGATCCGACCACGCGTCGCGTCTGGGTCGAGTTTTCGTTTGCGCCGAAGATCAAGAAGAAGCTGCTCGATCCGGTTCAGTATGCACGGCTGAGTCTGCAGTTCCAAAGCCAGCTACGCAGCAGCGCGGGCCTCGCGCTCTACGAGATCTGCGTGCGCTACTTGACCAACCCGAGCCATCTGACGATGCGCGAGACCTGGGAATGGTGGCGGCCGATTCTGTCGGGCACGCCCGATACCGAAGCCGGCGACGAGGCGAAGCGCGAGTACAAGTATTTCAAGCGCGACTACCTGCGCCCGGCCATCGCCGAGGTCAACGCGGTCACGAACATTTTCGTCGAACTGATCGAGCATCGCGAAGGTCGGCGCGTCGCCGAAATCCAGTTCCGCGTGACCGAGCGCAAGCAGCCGATGCTCGCGCTCGACGAACATCCGAACGTGTTCGACAGCACGTTGGTCGACCGGATGGTGAAGATCGGCATTCCGCTGAAGGAAGCGCAGACGCTTTACGCGGACAGCGAAGAGAACCGGATCCGCGCCGCGTTGCAGATGACCGAGCAGCGGATGCGCAGCACGTCGCTGCCGCCGGTGCGTAGCGCGCCGGCGCTGTTCAAGGATGCGTTGAAGAAGGGCTATGCGCCGCCGGTCGAGGCGCTGCCGGCAGGTGGCGGCACCAGCAAGGCCATGGCATCGCCGGCCGACGATCTGAAGGCGCGTCTGCTCGGCGAATACTCGGCTTACCGTCGCAAGCAGGCCTACGAGTTGTACAACGAACAGGGGGAGTCGGAGCGCGATATCGCACGGCAATCGTTCGAGGAAGAAGAATTGCCGGGGCTCGGCACGCACATGCGCGACGACTGGCGGCGTCGCGGGCTCGATTCGAAGATCGTGGAAACGGCGTTCTTCGACTGGCTCGCGCGCAGGACCTGGGGCGAACCCACCGACGGCGATCTGCTCGCCTTCACCCTTAACCAGTCGCGCGCGGCCTGATGGGTCGATAAGGGCCCTCGAAAGACAAGGGGCGGTGCACGCGCACCGCCCCTCATGTCTTACTTCAGCATCTTCTCAATCTGCCGCAGGATGTCGTCACGCTTTTCACGCGTGAGGCCTTTCAGGCGCAACTCGAGTCGGTCGTCCCCATATGATTTCAGATCGCCGACCGACACACCACCAAGCTTGATTTCCAGACGTTGCGCATAGCGCTGCCGGCCCGCCGGTTTGGTGCTTTCCTGCGCGGTCGCGCGCCCTTTGACGATGTCGGCGACCTGGCGTGTGCTCAGATCGTCGGAAAGGATCCGGTTGATCAGTCGCAGCGTCGCCTCCGCGCCGCGAGCCGTGTGATAGCGGCCGACCTGGTATGCCATGTTCGAGCCGAAGCGGTCAGGGCGCGCGACCATTTCCTGCATCACGGTTTCCGGCAGCTTGGCGATGGACAGCGCGACTGCGACCGTCGATTCGTCGAGCCCAAGATGTTCGGCCAGTTCCTTCTGGCTCTGGAAATGCCGCTCGTCGAGAAAGCGTCGCCACACGATCGCGTTGTCGAACACGGTCTGCGAGTCGCGCTGCACGTTGAGGTCGTAGCCGAGCTTGTAGCTTTGGATGCCGATTGGCAGATCGATGACGATCGCTTTCACCGACTCCTTGTTCGCTTCTTTCAGCGCGCGCACGCGTCGGCCGCCGTCACTGACGAAGTAGGTGCCAGGGTTGTCGTAGTCGGGAATGACGTGAATCGCCTGCTGCTGCCCCTGCTTCGCCAGATTGACGGCGAGCTCCGCAATCGACGACTTCACATAGAAGTACCGTGGATTGAACGGGCTTGGCTTGATGGTCTTGAGCGCCAGTTCGATGATCTGGCCGGGACGATAGCCGTGCTCGAGCCGCCATGCGCGGTAGGCCGCCGATTCGTTGTCCGGATCAGGGATCTCGGCGTCCTGCAGACGCGACGGCACGACGGCCGGAATCGGACGCCCGGCGATCGCGGAGTTTTTCGCGTCATTTTTAACCAGGCCGTCGATCGCATTCAGACGGTCGAGTGCGGTGCGCTTTTCACTGCTAGTCGTGTCAGGACGTGCTTGAAAGCCTTTGGCGAATTGGGACGGTTTCATTCAGGGTCCTTTATGCGCATAAATTCACGGGAGCAAGGCGGCGATCTCGTTGGCGCACGCCCGTACTTCGAGCGCGGCGAGCTTCGCGCCGCGGTCGTTCATCTGAAGCACCGTTTGCCCCAACGCCATTGCCTGCTTGTAGGCTTCGCGCGTGGGAATCTGGGTCTTGAGGAGAGGGAAGCCGAGTTCTTCGAGCGCGCGCTTCAGCTCGCGCGTCAGCATCCGTTTCTCTTCTGTCTTGTTGAGCAGGAACACGGCACGCAGGTCTTCGTTCATGACCTGCGCCTGCTGAACGAGCTTGACGAGGCCGATACTCGACCAGTAATCGGCGGGGGACGACGAAGTTGGGATCACCGCGACGCTCGCTGCAAGCAGGACGACGCCGGAGACTTTTTCGGTGATGGAGGGCGGGCAGTCGACGACGATGATGTCGTAGTCCGCCACGAACTTCTTGATCTCGCGATGGATCTGGCTGCCTGCTTCGGACAGGTTGACGACGGCGAATGGAATACCAATGTCGCCGTCGGAGGCAGCGCTGGCCCAGTGGATCAGAGTGTTTTGGCCATCCGCGTCGACGACGAGAACGCGTTTGCCTTTCTCGTGAAATGCAGCGCCGAGATGCATCGCGATGGTGCTCTTCCCGACCCCGCCCTTCTGCTGTGTTACCGCGATGATTTCTGCCGCCAAATTTCACCTCCTCTTTTTAGACGCAAAGGGATTTTACCTGGTTGAATTGCTATTTCAAATCATTTGAGTAAGGGAAATTCGGAAATAGGCCATTCGGCAAAGGGTTTATGCGCATAAAGAGGCATCAGCAGTGTGCCCCGGGATCTTGTGGGGTGTCAGGGCAGGGATGGACTGAGGCCTAAGCGATGCTGATCGCTATCTCTCGGAGGGGACGGGACGAGAGGAATGAGTGCTCGCGTGCTGCGTACCCAGTCGTCGGCAACTAGTCGCGATTCGCGACCTGATCTCGCGGAGAAAAGGAGTGCCCACATCTGAGCGACCCAAGGCAGGCCAGACTTTATGCGCATAAAGTTCGCGCGGCAATTGACCCGGTGGAGCATTCGCCATCGAGTCGTCCGAGGCGGCTCCTTCGCCGTCGCGGCAGCAAGCGGCAAACGTGGGGGCGGCGCTTCATCAGCAAGTGAATCTAGGTTGTAGAGGGTATTGCGCCCGCGCAAGCGAATCGCAGGCTCGATGAGAACTGACGCTGCGAGCATTAAACGATACCGGGTCACCTCGGAAGGCAGCATCGGTTTATGCGCATAAACCGACCCGCCCTACCGATCGTTCAAACAACGCGCATGCCGGGCAATCATCCCGCGCCACGCCATCAAGTCACCCGCTAAAATTCCCGAACCCTTCTAACCGTCACAGCAACCTTCAACGGCGCAAGCCCTCAACCCAGCCATGATCACCATCTACCACAACCCGCGCTGCTCCAAATCGCGCGCTGCCTGCGAACTCGTCGCGAACACCTACAACCCCGCAAACGAACCGACGGAAATCGTCGAATATCTGAAGAAGCCGCTGACCGTCGCGGAGCTCAGGAATCTCAATGCTCAACTTGGTTGTCCGGTCCGCGAAATGATCCGCGACACCGAGGCCGAATATAAAGAACTCAACCTCGCCGACCCGTCGCTGACGGACGCCCAGCTCTATGAAGCATTGGCGAAGCATCCGATTCTTTTGCAACGACCCATCGTCGTGAGAAACGGGCGTGGCGTCATCGGCCGCCCGCCCGAAAATGTCACCGCGCTTTTCGACTGATCGCGCGACCGTCGAAGTCAACCGATGTGCGCAATGCGACCTCGAACCGCTGCGCTAGGCTTTGCCCGACAGCGCGGCATCCTTGGTCACGATCTTCGTCGGGATCAGGCGCAGTTCGGTGAACGTGTCCGCAATGCGTTGTTGTTCCGCAAGCACGTTCGCGTCGACGGGCTTATAGATATGCGCGTAATGGCGCAAGCCTGATTCGATCACGCTAGCGTCGAGTCCTTGAATCGGCGCGAGTTGTGCGGCGGCCTCGCCGTAATGGCCGCGCACCCACTCCCCTTCCTTGCCGACTTCATCGATCACGATCGCAAGAACGTCGCCGTTATGTTGCGCGAAGGGTCGCGCGCTCAGAAAGAACTGGTGATGACTGACGATACCTTCCGCATCGGCAAGCAGCCGCGCGTTCGTCTGCCTTTTGGCGGCTTCGAGAAACGGATCCCAGATGGCCCACGCATCGACCGCACCGCGCTCGAAGGCCGCGCGTGCATCGGCAGGCGGCAAATACACGGGTTGGATCTCGCTGAACTTCACGCCGTTTTTTTGCAACGCGGCGACGAGAAACCAGTGCACATCCGAGCCCTTGTTCAGCGCAATCTTCTTTCCCTTCAGATCGGCCAAGCTTCTGATCGGCGCGTCCGGATGCACGAGAATGCCTTCGGCGTGCGGGGTCGGAATTTCATACGCGGTATAAACGAAATTGGCGCCCGCGGCTTGCGCGAACACGGGCGGCGCTTCGCCCACATAGCCGAAGTCGATCGCGCCGACGTTCAGCCCTTCCAGCAGTTGCGGCCCAGCCGGAAACTCGGTCCATTTGACCGTGATGCCGAGTGGCGCAAGGCGCTTTTCGAGCGTGCCGTGCGCCTTCAGCAATACCAGGGTGCTCGCGGCTTTCTGATATCCGATGCGAAGTTCTTTTGCATGTTCATCGGCGGCAAATGCGGTGGTGGAGAAGACCGGCAACGCGGCGGCGGCCAGCGTTGCGCCTACGCCGGCGAGAAACGCACGGCGCGTCAGCAGCGGATCACGGGACATGAGAATACTCGTCGAAAGAGAATTTAACGGATACCAAGGCTGGTCCGATTGGCTCCGACGATAATTCGTCCGCCCGCCTGGACGAACCGATAAATTCGCATAAGCAAATCATTCGGCACTAGCGAAGCATTTCGTAACGCCGAAGGCCCGACCCACCCCCTCCCGCTACAATCGACCAGCATTACAGCGGCGTCGGCCAGCGACTCGCGCGGCAAGTCACTTCCGCCGAACGCCCCCGACGCGATGATTTGCACTTACGAATGCAGGTTCTGTGAGGTCTGCCCGCTGACGAGGCTGCGCAAAGTGTGTCCGAATTGCGGCGGCAATTTCGCGCATCGCCCGATTCGCACTCGCGCGCAACTCGCGAAACATCCCGCGCGTGCCGATGCGCATACCGTCGGAATCGATGAAGCGTCGCATGCCCGCTTTTTCGAACGCTATTGCGACGCGCCGCCCGGTGAGCGCCGAACCGCGAAGCGGCAAAGCGGCAAATCACTCGTCGCCGCTCACCGCTCCATCGGCGCTCGCGACTCCGCTTGCCACATGCGCGGCGACCCGCAGCAGGCGGATCTGTTTGCGATAGTTCCGGCACCCGCTGCAGGTCGGCAGATGCAGGCGGATCGCGAGCCATTCGCCAGTCGACAGCGAGCGGTCGAGCGCGTCGGATAGCAGCCGCGTGATGTCCTTACACTTCCCCATTCGCGTCCTCGCTGGATAGGCCCTTTTCGCTCAGGCACGTGCGCAGCCGCAGCCGCGCGCGATAGATCAGCACGCTGCAATGATTCGCGTTGATCTGCAGTTCGGCACAGATCGCCGCGATGTCGAGGTCGAGAAACTCCCGCATCATGAACACGCGTCCGATGTGCTCGGGCAAATGCTCGAGGCACATTTCGAACAGCGTCCAGAACTGCTGCTGGCGCAGTGCGGTTTCGGGTGTCGGCCAGGGACGCGGTTTGGTCTCGCGCGACCAGTGGCCGTTGTCCTTGAAAAGCTCGCGATCGAGTAACGCCTCGCCATCGAGTTCGGCTTCGAGCGACGACAGATTGACCGTGCGCTGGCGCGCACGCAGCGTGTCGACGAGCTTGTGGCGCAAGATGCCGAATACCCAGGTCTTGTGCTCCGACTGCGCGGAAAAACGCGCTGCCTGAGTCCACGCGGCGGTCAGCGCTTCCTGCACGGCGTCCTCGGCGGCCGCGGCATCGCGCAATTGCAGACGGGCGAAGCGCACGAGGTCGCGCCGCAATTGCGCGAGATAGATGGGATCGTCGAGCGACGGGCCGCCTGGCTGCGTCACGGCGTGCTCCGTCGCTGTACTGTCGGCTGCGCGTGTTGCGCTGATACGTCGTGATTCATGAGCGGATGGCCGTCCTCGCGCGATTTGCGGATGTGTGCGCCATTCTCCCTCACGTTCCTGCCCTAACGAATCGGTATTGAACATATACCCCTTGGCAATCGATGGCCCGAGGAGCTTGGTCGCGCGGCGCGGCGACATATGACAGCGGAAATTAATTGTTGCAAGAAATGATATTTCGGCCTGCCCGCGAGAAGGCTTTTGAATCGCCACATCGGTCAATCAACGCGTCGCGGTCACCCACCAGTTTCCGTGCGCTCAGGCAATAACGATTATTTCAATTTATAAAAAAATGTCTTTTCATCTTCGCTGTTTGTGGACGCGGACCCGCTCGCTATTCTTCACGCCATCTATCGCATGAGATCGCGCAACCATACGCAAAACGAGGACCGGACCATGAAACGCATTTTCTCCGCCCTGATCGCTTCGGCCGCACTGTTCGCAGCTGCTTCGGGCATCGCTCACGCCGACGCTCCGGCTTCGGCCTGCAACGGCCCGAAGTCATACTGCAACGTATTTTTCGGCAACTGATCGGCACGTCGACATACGCAGCAAGCAAGCAAAAGAAAAGGGCGCCGGCAACGGCGCCCTTTTTGCGTTTAGCGCTCAGCCCTAGCGGCTCGGTGCCTTGCCTCCCCCATCAAGTCCGGCGCCCGTTCGCCACACCTGTTTGCCTTGCTCCGACAGCTCACCGCAGCTATGCGTGGCGTCGGCTTCGACGCCGTCGACGGCCATCCTGCCGCCCGCCGGCTCCTGCGCGCGCTGCCGCGCTTTCTTGCGAGCGGCAACCGCTTCGTCGTGGGATTTTCCCGCGTAGTCGAGACTCATGATCCGGTCCTCCAGAAGGTCGATGGTGTCCATTTGCCTCAGATCGCCCTAGCCCGAAGGCATGCTTGATTGACAAGGTAAAAGTTCAACTTATCCACAAGGTTATTCAGCGATTCTGTGGATAACTTTTCGAGTGGCGAGGTTATCCACCGAAAGGTGCCGCAAGAACCCTTCCCGATCCGCTATCGCCTAGCCAAATCCGCCAGTGCCCAGGCGTTTCACGCGGCTTTTGCCTATCATGAACAGTCCTACTCTTTGCGCGTCGAGCGCACTAACTGAGGAAGCGAACATGGCCTATCACATTGCAGTGGTCGTCGGCAGCCTGCGGCGGGATTCGTTCAATCGCCAACTGGCTCAGGCGGTGATTTCTCTCGCTCCAGCCGATTTCACCTTCGAATACATCGATATCGGCTCCCTGCCGCTGTACTCACAGGACTACGACGCCGACTATCCGGAAGCCGGCAAGAAGCTCAAGGAGCGCGTGCAAGCCGCGGACGGTCTGCTGTTCGTGACGCCCGAATACAACCGCTCGATGCCGGGCGTGCTGAAAAACGCGCTCGACTGGGGCTCGCGGCCGTGGGGCACGAATTCGTGGGGCAACAAGCCCGGCGCGGTGATCGGCACCTCGGTCGGCGCCACCGGTACGGCGCTCGCGCAACAGCATCTGCGCAACGTGCTCGCTTATCTCGACGTCGCGACGATGGGGCAGCCCGAAGTATTCATCAAGCACGATCCGTCGGTGATCAACGAAAAAGGCGAAATCGTCAACGACGGCACGCGCAAGTTCCTTCAATCGTTCATGGACCGCTACGTCACGTGGATCAAGCGGCATGGGGCGGTGGCGTAATCGAGACTTAGCGGTGCCGACCGCGCCCTGACCGTCCACCGAAGCAACGAGGACACGGCGCGCGCCGCGCGAGGCGGCCGCGCCCGTTTCGCCCGCTGCATCACCTACACGTGGTGATGCCCGGTCACCCGCTCCCACCCATGACGCACCGCGAGCTTGAAGCGCTCCCACGTGCTTTCCGGCGACGTGGTCTCCCAATGGCGGCGTGCTTCGGGCTCGATCTCTTCCCACGGACGATCGCGAAAGCGCGCGTCGCGACCGATCTCCGCGCCGTAGCGATAGGCCGGCACGTAGTCTTCGTAGCGCGCGTTCGCGGCTGCGTACTGCTCGTCATAGTGCGTGCGGAAGTCTTCTTCGTACTCCAGATATTCGTTCGGCATCTGCGCGCCGGGACCGGTGCCCGGCTGTCCGCCTTCCGGGACGATGTCGGACGGCTGGGGCTGCATCACCGCGCCCGAACCCGGCACGGAGCCGGCGGCGATGGCGCTGCGTCCTACATCGCCGGTGAGAGGATCGGCGATGGGTTCGTTGACCGGATCGCTCATCGGCCGTTCGCTGACGGGCGGCGGCGCGAACGGCTCGGCGGCCGCGCCGATGTCCGCCGGCGGCATGGCGGTCAGTGGATCGGGGCGCGGAGTCGCAGGAGGAGGCATGGTGTCGGGCGCGGTCGTCCCTGTTGCCGAAGTGGCGCCCGTCGCGCCGGCGATTCCGGTCGATTCGCTGACGCCCGCCGCACCCGTTGCGCCGCTGCTCGAACTCGCACCCGCCCCCGGTGTTGCCGTGGTGTTTCGCATGCCCGGCGTCGCGCCCGCCTCGGTCGTCACGCTCGAGGTACGCGGCGTACCCGGCATCACCGCGCCGATGCCCAGCTCATCGAGCACCGAGTGGTCGCGGTTGGAGGCGACCGGGGTGTCCGCCTCGGGCAGGCGGTCGCCGATATCGGTCGCGCCGAGCCGCACGAGCGTGTTGCGCGCCAGTTCCGCATGCGACTGGCTCGCGGCATGAACGCATACGAGCACCGCTCCACGCCGCATCGCCTCGGCATAACGGGCGGTGTCCGACGGACGCGGCCCGGTCGAGAACAGGCTGGCGAGAAAGCGCTCGATATTCGCGAGCACGCCCGCGTTGGCGACTTCGCTGGTGGCCGAGCCAACCGATGGTTCGGCGTTCGCCTGCAACTCGATCTTCTCGCGCGCAAAACCGGTCTGCACGAGCGTGTCGCGGGCAGTTTCGGCTTGCACGTAAGTGTCGAATAAACCAATCACGAGATGTTGCATGGTTGTCTCCCGACATGTTCTGCTGGAACGGGCGGCGCCCGAAGCGCCGTCCCCTTGCCGTCTTCCGGCACGCAACGATCATGCCCCCGCACCGACGCGCGGCGGCGCTGCGTCCCGTGCGCGCCCGCGATGCCCCCCGCGCTATGCATCACGCGGGCCCGCGACGAAAAAGGCGCGACGTGCGAGCGCCGCGCTTTTTACAAGGTCTGGTAAATGACGCCCGGGACGACGCGGACGTCAGGTATCGGCCGGATCCGTGGCGGTATCGGCGCTCGTCTGCACGGTGTTGTGCTGGATCGTTTCGAGCAGCTGTTCGAGCAGTCCGATATCGAATGGTTTAGACAGCACGCGCACGTTCACGTGCCGCGCGCGCTCGAGCTCTTCCGCGTAGCCGGTGACGAGAATGACCGGCAGCGGCGGGTCGAATCCGAGCACCGCTTC
Organism: Paraburkholderia sp. BR13444; assembly: GCF_040948755.1. NCBI lineage: Bacteria > Pseudomonadati > Pseudomonadota > Betaproteobacteria > Burkholderiales > Burkholderiaceae > Paraburkholderia > Paraburkholderia sp. BR13444. The sequence goes on from NZ_JBFPKM010000009.1 coordinate 81,541, forward strand.
TGCCAGATCGATGCCGTTCATCTTGCCCGGCATGTGAATGTCCGACAGCACCAGATCGAACGGCAGCGGCTCGCCGCTATCCGCGCGCTTCGCGCGGGCGTCGTCGAGCACGCGCAGCGCCGTGTCGGCGTTGAACACGCAGCTCACCTGGTGGCCCATCATCTGCAACAGCGCCTCGGTGCCGGCGGCGACTTCTTCGTTGTCCTCGACGAGCAGCACGCGCAGACCGTGCGGCGCGTCGCTTGCGGGCGCGAGCGCTTCGGCGGGTCCAGCCGTCTGCGGCTCGGCCGACGCGCGCGGCAGATAGAGCCGCACCGCGGTCCCCGCGCCGATCGCACTGTCGATTGCCGCGAGCCCGCCCGAGCCCTCGCAGAATGCAAAGACCTGCGGCAACCCGAGCCCTGTGCCCATGCCTTTGGACTTGGTCGTGTAAAGCGGCTCGAACGCGTGCGCGAGCACGTCGGGCGCCATGCCGGCGCCGGTGTCCTCGAGCGACAACTGCACGAACTCGCCGGTCAGCGGAAAGCCGTCCTCGTGGCGGAACACGACGTTGCTCGCGCGCGCGGTGAAGCGCCCGCCGTTGGCCATCGCGTCGCGCGCATTGACGGCGACGTTGATCAGCGCGAGCTCGAGCTCGGCAACATCCACACGCACCGGCCAGGTGTCGACGCCGCTATCGATCACGAGCGACACCTTCGCGCCGAGCGACGCCCGCAGCAGCTCGCGGCACGACGGCAGCCAGCGTTGGAGCGACAGCGTCTCGGTGCGCAGCGGCTGCTTGCGCGCGACGCCGAGCAGTTGCCGCGTCAGCGACTGGCCGCTCTTCAACGCGCGCTCCATCGCCGACAGTTCGCGCTCCAGTCCGCCGACGCCGCGCCGTCGCACGATCTGCACGTTGGCCGACAGGATCATCAGCAGGTTGTTGAAGTCGTGCGCGACGCTGCCGACCAGCGTGCCGAGCGCTTCCATCTTGCGCGACTGGCGGTACGCGGATTCGATCGAGCGGCGCATCGATGCCTCGGCCTGCCAGCGCTGCCACGCTTCCTCTTCGGCGCCGAGGCGGCGCAGCGACAGCCAGATCACGCACCACAGCGCGATCGACGGCGTGAACATCGACAGGATCAGCACGCTCAGGTGTCTGTACCAGGCGGCCCAGATCGCCGACGTACGATAGCCGCACAGCACGTAGACCGGATACGAGCCGACATGCCGGAATGCGACGATCAGGTTGCCGTCGGCGAAGCTCGAGTGCATCCGCACGACGCCGGAGCGCTGCCCGTGCGAAACCGCTTCGGCGAACGGCGAATCCGGTGCGAGCGCGGTCGGCTCGCGCGGGCCGCGCGGGTAATGCGCGAGGACCGCGCCGTCGGTGCGCACGAGACTCATGATGACCGGCGTGTCGTCGCTGTTGCCGAGCAACTCGCGATAGAACGCATCGAAATAGCTGGGCCGCAGCGCGATCGACACCGTTCCCGCGAACGAACCGTTGAGTTGCTGGCGCGCGACGCCCATGTTGAACACCTGCTCGCCGCTGACGTGCCCCGTCATCACTTTCGACACGCGTTCGATCACGCTGCCGTCGCGGATGCCGACGAAATCGTCGCGCTGGCCGACCGAAATTTCCGGCGCCGGATACAGGCGGCTGCTCACCAGCAGCGCGCCCTGTTCGCCGTAGATCGACACAGAAGCCACCTGCGGATAGCCGCCGCCCATCGTGCGCAACTTGTCGTGAATCGTGTGTTCGCGCGCGCGGATGCCGTTGTCGTCGAGGCCCTCGGTCAGATCGACGATGCGCGAGTTCAGCGTCTCGTTCATGTCGAACACCTTCAATGCGTGTTCTTCGGCGACCCGCACCGTACGCAGCGCCAGCTCGGTCGCATCGGCCTCGCGCGAGCGCAGATCGCTGAATGCCATCGCCGCGACGTAGACGAACGGCAGCACGATCGCCGCGACCAGCAGCGCGATCAGTGTGATGCGGCGTACCTGGAAGTTCTGTTCCGGTACGGCGGGAAACGACGCGTCGTCCTGCTCGCGGGGAGGACGACCCGAAAGACGGCCCGCTCGCACGGAGTCGACCTGGTCTGATGTCATTGTCGTTGACGCGAAAAGTCGTTCGAATGTGGCAGCCCCGTATCGGGCCATTGCCGGCACCGTGCCGCCTTCAGAACAAGCATAGACGGAGCGCGGAAAAACTTGCCGCAAAGCGTCGGGGACGCGCGTCCACCGTACCGGCCGTTCTTTAAGAGCGGCTTTAAAACAGCGACGAATCGGGAAGCGCAAACGTACACAAAAGGATAAAGTTAAAAGATTGCCGGTCCTGACGATAGAACTATTTCTCAAATTCGCCTAGTCTGGAAACAGATCGTTACCGTCGGCGTTTTCGGCGAGTTGCTTTTGCGCGGCTTTGCTTCGACAATCCTCGCCACGATAAAAGGCCGTTGCCACCTCTGTGCGCCGGATCGTCGAGGTCCGCCAAAACGCGTCCTGCTGCATTAGTACCCCTCTCGCCATAGGCAATTGCAATTCGACAGGCGCCACTGTACCTGGTCGCGCATCGGTCGGCATCACGTGAAGGCGTGCTGTCCTCCGCTGTCGGGACGAACAAAACGCAAACGACCAGGCGCGGAAAGCGCGCAAACGAACGAGCCGATTCCTTTATCCGCCCGCCTAAAAAACCGCCCGACCCGCCGTTGCCATGCTGCCCATTGTGATCGCCGACGATTCGCTGCTCGCCCGCAAGTTGCTCACGAAGGCACTGCCGCCCGACTGGGCTGTCGACGTGTCCTACGCGACGAACGGGCGCGAGGCGCTCGCGCTGTATCGCGACGGCAAGGCCTCGGTGATGTTCCTCGATCTGACGATGCCGGACATGACCGGCTACCAGGTTCTCGAAGCGTTGCAGCACGAGGACCTCAATACCTTCGTGATCGTCGTTTCCGCCGACGTGCAGCCGCTCGCCCAGGAGCGCGTGCGCGAGCTCGGCGCGATCGCGTTCATCGCCAAGCCGGTGACGCCGGAGGCGGTCCTGCCCATCCTCAAGGAGTACGGCTTGTATGTCTGAGCCCGCCTTCACCGAAGACCAGCGCGACGCGCTACAGGAAATCGCCAACCTTGCGATGGGCCGGGCCGCGACGCGGCTCGCGGGACTGCTCGATTCGTTTATCGAGCTGTCGGTGCCGCGCGTGAAGATGGTCGCGGTGAGCGATGCGGCGCGCACGCTGCGCGAGATGACCCACATCGACGACACGGTCAGCGCGGTGCGTCAGGGCTTTCGCTCGGACATCAAGGGCGAGGTGCTGGTGATCTGTCGCAGCGACAGCATCGCGCAGCTGTGTTCGCTGGTCAGCGACCCGTACGCGCGTTCGAGCTACGAGGCGATCGGCGAGCGCGAACTGATGCTCGACGTCGCGAACCTGCTGTCGGGCGCGTGCGTGTCGTCGATACTCGACCAGCTCGGCCGCACGCCGGTGTTTTCCGCGCCGGGCGTGCTCGGCGACACGCTGACGCTCGACGAAGTGTTCCAGCCCGGCGTGCTGCAATGGCAGGTGGCGCTGCTCGTCGAAGTGAACTTCGCGCTCGAACATCAGAGTTTTCGCGCGCATCTCGTGATGCTGATGGCCGAAGACTCAATCCGTCACATGAACGAAGCGCTCGATGCGCTGCTGTCCAGTCTATGAATGTCCCAGTGGAATCGTTGAGCGACCTCGTGGTCGAGCGGGTCGGTTTTGGCATCTTCGTGCTCGATCGCGAATTGAACGTGCTGATGTGGAATCGCTTCATGCAGGACCATAGCGGCCTGTCGGCGGAGCAGGTGGTCGGCCGCTCGATCTACCAGAACTTTCCGGAGCTGCCGCGCGTGTGGCTGTCGCGCAAGATCGAAAGCGTATTCCAGCTCGGCAGCTTCGCGTTCAGTTCGTGGGAGCAGCGCCCCTATCTGTTCAAGTTCGATCACGACCGGCCGATCACCGGCGGGGTCGACTTCATGCAGCAGGACTGCACGTTCATGCCGCTGATGCGCGGCCGCGAAGTGGTGGCCGTGTGCGTGACGATCTCCGACGTGACGCATGTGAGCATCGTGCAGCGCGAGCGCGAGGAGGCGGTTGCGAAGCTGCAGGAGTATGCGAATCGCGACGGGCTGACCGGCATCGCGAACCGGCGCTTTTTCGAAGCGCGGCTGCGCGACGAGTTCACGCGCTGGCAGCGCTACGGTGGCGACATGTCGATGCTGCTGTTCGATCTCGATCACTTCAAGCGGATCAACGACCAGTTCGGTCACGGCGTCGGCGATACGGTGCTGCGCGTGATGGCGCAGCGTGTGGCCGGTGTGGTGCGCGCGCAGGATACGTTCGGGCGCTTCGGCGGCGAGGAGTTCGCGCTGCTGCTGCCGTGCACGCCGCTCGACGACGCGATGCTGGTGGCGGAGAAGATCCGTCGCGTGATCGAGGAAACGCCGGTCGAACTGATCGGCACCAGCGTGCCGGTCACCGCGAGCCTCGGCGGCGCGTCGGCGCGCGAGGGCGTACCCGCGTACGACGTGCTGATCAACGAGGCCGACGCGGCGCTCTACAGAGCAAAGCGCCAGGGCCGCAACTGCGCGGTCGCGTTCCGGCTCGCGGGGGCCTGATTCGCTAGCGAGGGCGGCGTGGTTCCAGCTCGCCGCGCCCGGCGGCCTTTCTTTGCGTCCCTCATTGGCCGCCAAATCTGCGGTCACCGGCAAAGATTGCTATACTTTTCGCCGTTTCCGGCCGCCCAGCCGGATGTTTCGCGCGTGTCCGCGCGCGCGGGCACACTGCCTTGCGGGTCGGCATAAAAACCTCTTTGAACGCCTTTCAGCGGGCGCCTCCAGCGGAGATCGTCTTGGCTGTTTCCAATCTCGTCGTGGACGATACTGAAATCGACGCGGCTGCCGCCACGTCCGGCAGCTCGTTTTATCTCGCGATGCGCATCTTGCCGGCGGCCCAGCGCGATGCGATGTACCAGGTCTACGCGTTCTGCCGCGCCGTCGACGACATCGCCGACAGCAGCCTGCCGCGAGCCGAGCGTGCGGCCGGGCTCGAGCAATGGCGCGCGGACATCGACGCGTGCTACGCCGGCCAGCCGCGGGCGTCGCTGCGCGCGCTGACGCGGCACATTCACACGTTTCATCTGCAACGCGAGGATTTTCACGCGATGATCGACGGCATGGCGATGGACGCCGCCGCCGACATCTGCGCGCCCGACGACGCCACGCTCGACCTGTATTGCGACCGCGTCGCGAGCGCGGCCGGCCGTCTGTCGGTGAGGATATTCGGGATGCGTGAGGAGCCGGGCCGGCTGCTCGCGCACCATCTGGGCCGCGCGCTGCAGCTCACCAACATCCTGCGCGATATCGACGAAGACGCGGACATCAACCGCTGCTATCTGCCGCGCGAGCTGCTCGCGCGCGAAGGCATCGCGGCCACGAACCCGCGGCAGATCGCCGAAGACCCGACGCTGCCGCTCGTTTGCGCGACGCTCGCCGAGCGCGCGAAGCAGCACTTCGCCGAATCCGATGCGATCATGGATCGCGAGCCGCGCGCGCAAGTGCGTGCGCCGCGCATCATGTCGGGCGTCTATCGCGTGCTGCTCGAGCGTACGCTGGAGCGCGGCTTCGACGTTCCGCGCACGAAGGTCAGCAAGCCGAAGCTGCGCCTGCTGTGGATCGTCGCGCGTTACGCGCTTTTCTGAGCTGATGCCGAAGCTTGTCCACGTGGTCGGCGCGGGCGTGGCCGGGCTCGCCGCCGCTGTGCAGTTGCAGCGGCGCGGCGCGCGGGTCGTGCTGCACGAAGCGCAGGATTACGCGGGCGGCCGCTGCCGTTCGTACTACGACGCGAGGCTCGGTGCGACGCTCGACAGCGGCAATCACATCGTGCTGTCGGCCAATGCCGCGACGCTGAACTACGTGCGTGCGATCGGCGCCGCCGACGAACTGGTCGGCCCCGCGCAGCCCGAGTATCCGTTCGTCGATCTGGCCACGCGTTCGCGCTGGAGCGTGCGTCTGTCGCCGGGGCGTTTGCCGTGGTGGATTTTCGATGCGCATGCGCGCGTGCCGAACACGGTACCGACCGATTACCTGTCGCTCGTGCCGCTGCTGTTCGCGAAGCCGGGCCGCAGCGTCGCGCAGACGATGCGCTGTGACGGTCCGCTATGGGACCGGCTGCTGCGGCCGCTGCTGCATGTGCTGCTGAATCTGGAGCCGCGCGACGCGTCGGCCGAGCTGACCGGCGCGCTCGTGCGCGAAACGCTGCTCGCGGGCGGGCTCGCGTGCCGGCCGCTCGTTGCGCGTAATGGTCTTGGCAGTGCGTTCGTCGATCCGGCGCTGCGGCTCCTGCAGCACGGCGGCGCGACGATCCGGCTGGGTTCGCGTCTGCGCGACATCGCGCTCGCGGCCGACCCGGCGCGTGTGCAGGCGCTGCATTTCGGCGATGAGAGCATCACGCTCGGCGCGAACGAGGCGGTGATTCTCGCGCTGCCGCCCGAAGCCGCGGCGGCGCTGGTGCCGGGGCTACGTGCGCCGACGCGTTTCGCGGCTGCGCTGAACGTGCATTTCGCGGTCGAGCCGCCGTTCGGTCTGCCGCAGATCACCGCACTGCTGAACGGAACGGCCGAATGGCTGTTTGCGTTCGACGACCGCCTGTCGGTGACGCTCAACGGTGACGAGCGGCTCTTCGACATGTCGCACGACGCGCTCGCGGCGACCGTCTGGGCCGAGGTCGCAGTGGCGGTGAACCTGCCGCTCGCGCCGCTACCGCGCTGGCAGGTCGTGATGGAACCGCGCGCGATGTTTGCCGCGCTGCCCGAGCAGGAGACGCTGCGACCGGGCACGCGCACTCGCTGGAACAATTTGCTGCTCGCAGGCGACTGGACGTCCACCGGCCTGCCCGCGATGCTCGAAGGTGCCATCCGCTCCGGCCAGAAGGCCGCGGATACGCTGCTGAATCAACAGATGGAACGCCGATGAACGACTTATCTCAAACCCAGCCGCTCGACGCGGTGCTGCCCGAAGCCGCCGATGCGGCGCCGAACCTGGCCGAAGCTGCCGTGGTTGCCAACGCGCCCGCCAGGGCGGACGCATTGGCAACCGCAACGCCGTCGGCCATGCAAACTGCCGGCGCGAGCCCGCTCGACGCGTCGATCACGCGCGCGACCGATGCGATCCTGGCCGCGCAGCAGCCGGACGGCCATTGGATCTACGAACTCGAAGCCGACGCGACGATTCCGGCCGAATACGTGCTGCTGGTGCACTACCTCGGCGAGACGCCGAACCTCGAACTCGAGCAGAAGATTGCGCGCTATCTGCGGCGCAGCCAGTTGCCGAATGGCGGCTGGCCGCTCTTCACCGATGGCGCGCTCGACATCAGCGCGAGTGTGAAGGCATACTTCGCGCTGAAGATGATCGGCGACCCGGTCGACGCCGAGCACATGGTGCGCGCGCGCGACGCGATCCTCGCGCACGGCGGCGCGGAACACGCGAACGTGTTCACGCGAATTCTGCTCGCCCTCTTCGGCGTGGTGTCGTGGCGCGCGGTGCCGATGATGCCGGTCGAGATCATGCTGCTGCCGATGTGGTTCCCGTTCCACCTGTCGAAGGTGTCGTACTGGGCGCGCACGGTGATCGTGCCGCTGCTCGTGCTCAACGCGAAGCGGCCGCTCGCGCGCAACCCGCGCAAGGTGCGCATCGACGAGCTGTTCCGCGGCGCGCCCGTGAACACCGGCATGAGCGAGCGCGCACCGCATCAGCACGCGGGCTGGTTCGGCTTTTTCCGCTGTGTCGATACGGTGCTGCGCGCGGTCGACGGCCTGTTGCCGAAGGCGAGCCGCGAACGCGCGATCCGCGCGGCGGTCGCATTCGTCGACGAACGGCTGAACGGCGAGGACGGCCTCGGCGCGATTTTCCCGGCGATGGCCAACTCGGTGATGATGTACGACGTGCTCGGCTATCCGGCCGATCATCCGAACCGCGCGATCGCTCGCAAGTCGCTCGACAAGCTGCTCGTCATCAAGGACGACGAAGCGTATTGCCAGCCGTGTCTGTCGCCGGTGTGGGATACGTCGCTCGCCGCGCACGCTTTGCTTGAAACCGGCGAAGCGCGCGCCGAACAGGCGGCCGAACGCGGGCTGGCGTGGCTGCGTCCGCTGCAGATTCTCGACGTGCGCGGCGACTGGATTTCGCGCCGTCCGAACGTGCGGCCGGGCGGCTGGGCGTTCCAGTACAACAACGCGCATTACCCGGACGTCGACGATACGGCGGTGGTCGTGATGGCGATGCATCGTTCGGCGGCGCTCACGAAATCCGATGTCGATCGTGAAGCGATTGCCCGCGCGCGCGAATGGGTAGTCGGCATGCAAAGCAGCGAAGGCGGTTGGGGTGCATTCGAGCCGGAAAACACCCAGTACTACCTGAACAACATCCCGTTCTCGGACCACGCCGCGCTGCTCGATCCGCCGACCGCGGACGTGTCGGGCCGCTGTCTGTCGATGTTCGCGCAGATCGGTGAGTTGCCGCAAAACAGCGAGCCGGCGCAGCGCGCGTTCGACTACATGCTGCAGGAACAGGAGTCGGACGGCAGCTGGTACGGCCGCTGGGGCCTGAACTACATCTACGGCACATGGACCGCGTTGTGCTCGCTGAACGCGGCCGGCATGGCGCACGACGACCCGCGCATGCGGCGCGCGGTGCAATGGCTCGTGTCGATCCAGAACGAGGACGGCGGTTGGGGCGAGGGCGGCGAGAGCTACAAGCTCGACTATCGCGGCTACGAGCGCGCGCCGAGCACCGCGTCGCAGACCGCCTGGGCGCTGCTCGGGCTGATGGCGGCGGGCGAGGTCGATCACGACGCGGTGGCGCGCGGGATCGACTATCTGCAGCGTGAGCAGCGCGAGCATGGGCTGTGGGACGAAACGCGCTTTACCGCGACGGGCTTTCCGCGCGTGTTTTATCTGCGCTACCACGGCTATCGCAAGTTCTTCCCGTTGTGGGCGCTCGCGCGCTTCCGTCATCTGAAGCGCAATGGGCTCACGCGCGTCACGGTCGGGATGTGACGGATGTCCGTGTCGATGACGCCGTCCGTCGGACCGGGCGATAGCCGTTTGCCGGTGATCGTCGTGACGGGCATGGCGTTCGAGGCGCGCATCGCACGCGGCGACGGCAGCGAGCGCGTCGAGGTCGTGTACGCGGCACGGGCCGATCTGCTCGAGCGCGCGCTAAGCGCTGCGGTCGCTCGCGGCGCGGCGGGGATCGTCAGTTTCGGCACGGCGGGCGGACTCGCGCCGGATCTGGAACCGGGGACGCTGATCGTCGCGGATGCGGTGCATGGACCGTTTGGACGCATCGACACGGATCGGCAGTGGTCGGAGCGGATTGCCGCCGCGGTAACTGACGTCAGGACCGCCGAAGGGCTCGCGGGACGTGTGCGCCGTGGCGCGACGGCGGCGGTCGCCGCGCCGCTGATCACCGCCGAAGACAAACGCGGGCTGTACGAATCCACCGGCGCGCTAGCGGTGGACATGGAATCGCACATCGCGGGGGCGACCGCTGCCGCTCGCGGTCTGCCGTTCGCCGTGTGTCGAGCGGTCGTCGATCCGGCCTGGCGCACGCTGCCGCCGGCCGCGACGGCGGGTTTGCGCGACGACGGCACCACCGCGCTCGGGCCGATTTTGCGCGAATTGTTGCGGCAGCCATCGCAACTGGGTGCGCTGCTGCGACTCGCCGGCGATGCGCGCGCCGCGCGGACGACGCTGGTCGAGACGCGGGAGGCGTTGGGGAAGGGCGGCGTGCTGCGGATCACGGGTGTCGCTGATTGAGCGACGGGGGAGGGTGGTTAGTCATCCCGATCGCGTCCGGGGCAGGCAGCAAGTCGCTAGCGTGTGCGTGAGCCGCCCCTGGAGCGGCGACTCGGGTCTTCGCCTAAGTCTCTTAGGAGGTTGCGCAGCCGCTGGTTGTCCGCGAAAAGCCCCGCAATTGCCAGTATGAACAGCAGCACCGCAAACCACTGGCCGCTGTAGTGAATCAGAGCCCATGCGAGCGCCGCACAGGCGATGGCGGCGAGCAGAAGCGCCGCTTTATCGACGATCCAATTCATAACAGTTCAGTTCGATGGAGCGCCTGACAGGCGTAGTGTCGGCGCGCCGGCCTATTTGTCAGCGCTTCGGATGGCGATCGCAGATTCAATGGCTTGGGTGTCCCACGTTCCGAGTCGCACGGCTTCTGCCAGCATGCCTAGGGTCAGCGGCACGAGGTCCGGTTTGCGATGCCGCGTTGAGAAACGACCGATCAATGTTGAAAGGAGCTTTTGCCCTTCCGGGCCGAAGTAGCGCCTGTATGGAAAGCCGTCCGCCCGCACGTTGAACGTGAGAGCCCACCTGTCGATAAACTCGACACCATCAAGTCCGGTTACCCCCAGGTCCTGTTCAAGCCTGGTCGATGGGGTCAACTTCAGTGGGCCACCAAAGATTGGCCTTCCTAGTTCTTCGCGAGTGAAAGCCTCAAGGCGTTCCCAGATATCCGTGTCAGTCACAGCAGCCTGTCCTCGGGTAGCACCAGCCGGTTATAGGTCGTCACGGTGCGACGCATAATCTGTATCGCGTCCGCAGCGAGAAAAAACTCCCCAATTACTGGGACCATACGGCCGACGAATGCACCAAGATTCCGTGTGAAAGCAATCCGAACTCCTTTCAGCCCGACCGATGTAATCATCGGCAAGCGCACCGCGACCCTGAACGGGAGAACCTTGCGAGCGGCGAGGGATGCAACAGACGTTCCCACAGTCGCGCCCGCTAACTTGCCCGACACCGGTATATCCGCCTGTCCTAAAAGGACCGCTGCGGCGGCTGTCAGGTCGCTTATCCCGAATTGTTTAGCCGTTTCGTCCAGCGCTACGTACGTGAACAAATCTACGGCCCGAATATTTTTGTGTTTGCCAAATGAATACCGGTTATCGCTCACTGCGTTCTCCCGTTTATAAAACGAGAAAATTCTAGTCGATGAATGCTCGTTTTTTATTTTGGGATAGTCTCTTCGATCATTGAAATGGTGGATTTAATTGTAAATTATGGTCAAATTGAACTTTACTAATCGACATGATCAGCGCGTCACGATATATATCAGGCGATGTTTGAAGGTCAGACATTGATATCTGACTTTCGAAAAATCACCGCTTATCCGGGTCAAGCCTATCGAACCATCAAGCCTGCATACAAAATATTCCGGCACGACTGACGATGATTAAATTTATTTTCCGCGTTTTTGCCTCACTGGCTGTTGCGTTGGCACTCGAGCCGGGTGCAGCCACCGCAGCGACTCCGGATTCACCAGAAACTACTGTGAAGGCCTTTTACACCTGGTATTTACAGCAGGGGGGCAGCGTTTATCAGTTGACCGATAGCCACATTTACAACCATGTGGCGAAACCAACCGTCGATAATCTGCGGGACGACTATCGCCATAAGCGCTTGCCGGGCGGTGCGGACTATTTCACGCGAGTACAAGACATCGATCCACAAATATGGCTCAAAACGATGACTTTGCATCCCGCTATCGCGCTCGGCGGAACGGTGGTAATTCCGTTGACCTTCGGGTTAGGGGAAAAACAGAATCTGGTCGTATTCGTCGCAAGGGAAAACGGACACTGGCGGATAACCAAGGTAGAGGACACAACCAGCTACCAAGGATTCCACCAGTATGACCCGATGGATTAGGGAATACCTCTCAACCTACACGCCCGCTGTCGGCCGGGCTTTTCAGTCTGTCCCGCCAGCGCGAGTCCGTTAGGCGGTTGTGCAGCCGCTGGTACCGGCACAGTGGCCGACTGCCGCTCGGACGAATCCAAGACTTTCAGCACGATTAATTATGCAATCGTTAAAATACTAGGGAAAACCCCTATATTTGGTACAATGCTAGTGTTAACCCTAGGTTCTGGCGCATGACGCGCCCGCCCGGGAGCCTCGAACACGGAGTACCAAATGAATTTCCACACAAGAAAATGGGTCAAGCCCGAAGACCTGAATCCCAACGGAACGTTGTTCGGCGGCAGCCTGCTGCGCTGGATCGACGAAGAAGCCGCGATCTACGCGATCTCTCAGCTGGACAACCAGCGGGTCGTGACCAAGTTCATGTCAGAGATCAACTTCGTCAGTTCGGCACGCCAGGGCGACATCATCGAACTGGGCATGACCGCGACGCATTTCGGCCGCACGTCGATCACACTGCGTTGCGAAGTGCGCAACAAGATCACGCGCAAGAGCATTCTGACGGTCGACAAGATGGTGTTCGTCAATCTCGATGAAAACGGCGACCCGGCGCCGCACGGCCGCACGCGCATCCGTTACGCGGACGAGCAGTTTGCTCACTATCGCGCGAACTCGAAGCCGGTGCCGCAACCGGCACCAGTCGCTGCGCCCGAGGAAGATCGGGTCGCGGCGCGCAGCGAGATCGAGAGCCTGCACTGAGCGGGCTGTGGTAAAGCCCGCGGGTTTGGTCGGGCGATGGTTGACTGTACTTCCACGCGGGGCGCCCATCTACGGCGCCCCGTTGTGCTTAGGAGCGCTATTGCGGGGACGACGCCGGCACAGCAGGCGCAGCCGGCATTGCACCCGCGCCACTGTCCCCCGGAGCGGCGTAGTTCGGCAGGTCCCCGCCAGGCGCTTTGGTCGCGCCGCCAGAAGCCCCATTGGGCGCCGGTGCGGACTCACCCGGATCGTTGTAATTCGGCAGCGCGCCGGGCGCGCCCTTGGCCGCGCTGCCCGCTCCCGAAGCCCCATTCGGCGTTTCGCCCACATCGCCCGGATCGGAGTAATTCGGTACGCCGCCCGCCGGCGCGCCTGCCGCGGGGGCAGCAGCGGGGCCGGTATCGCCGTGATCGTCGTATTCCGGCAGCGGCGGGGGGTTATTGCTCGTGCCGCGCAGACGCGCAAGGCGCTGCTGCACATAGGCATCACGCACGAACGAGTATTTGTCGAGCGCAGCCTGCTCCAGAAGGCTGGTCGCGCCGAGCAGATCCGACCGCGTGCTGACGAACTGCAGCACGTACAGCGGATTGCGGGTCGCCGGTTCGACATAGTTCAGCGGATTGAACTTCACATCGACGACGAGCCCCATGCTGTCGCGCACTGTGCTTGGCCCGAACAGCGGCAGCACCAGATACGGACCTGACGGAATGCCCCAATGCCCGAGCGTCAGACCGAAGTCCTGATGATGCTTGGGCAGGCCGGCCGGCGTCGCCCAGTCGAGCAGGCCGCCGATACCAAACACCGAGTTGAACGCGAACCGCATGATGTCTTCGGTCGCGTCGGTGATCTTCAGTTGCAGCAGCGCGTTCGCTGCGTTGGTGAGATCGCCGAGGTTCGAGAAGAAATTGCTGACGGCGGTGCGCAGCGGCTGCGGCGTCACCTTCTGATAGCCCTTCGCGACCGGCACGGCGATATAGCGATCGACTCCGTCGTTGAAAGTGAAGATCGCCCGGTTCACTGGCTCGAACGGATCGCCCGGCTTGCGGTCCGGGGCGGTCGCGCAGCCCGAAATGAGACCCGCGGCGGTGAGCGCCAGCGCGGTGTTACGCAGCTTCATGCTTATATTCCTTTTTGCTTCCCGCGACGTTGACGCGGCTTGCCCATCAGCACCGGCTGGAAAACCACCGCGCCGATCAGCGTGCAGAACAACGAAAGCGCGAGCAGCCTCCCCATGCTGGACGTGCCCGGATGGTGCGACAGCCACAGGCTACCAAACGCGGTGGCCGTTGTGGCGGCGCTGAACAGCACCGCATGCGTGAGGCTCGACTGCAACAGGCCGGTCTGGCCGTGGCGCCACGCCATCACGAAGTAGATCTTGAACGCGACACCGACGCCGAGCATCAGCGGCAGCGCGATGATGTTCGCGAAGTTCAGCGGCATGCCGAACACCACGCACAGCTCGAGCGTGACCAACGCGGAGACCAGCAGCGGCACCAGCGTGCGCAGCACGTCGCCGATCCGGCGCAGCGCGATCCACAGCAGCACCGCGATCGACAGCAGCGCATAGACGGCCGCCTGCAGGAACGCCTTGATGATCGTGTTGGCCGAATGGATGATCGAGATCGGTCCGCCGATCGCGCCCGGCTCGGCCTGCTTCACCGCGCGCGCGAAGCGGGCGAGCATCTGGTCGTCGTTCGGATCGACGCCGGGCGGCACCTTCGGCGCGATATCGACGAGCGCGTGGCCGCCCTTGCCGATCCACATCGCGGTGATGCCGGAAGGCAGCGTCTCCTGAGTGATTTCGGTCGGCTGCAGAAGATTCTCCAGCTGCTTCAACGCGATGCGCAGCGTGTCGGACATCGCGACTTCGGCGCGCTCGCGCGCGGCGGCGTCGGCGCCCGCGAGCTTTTGCAAGGTCGCCGATAGATGCTGCGCCTCCGCCGCGCCCGCTCCCGGATGGTCCTCGGCGGCGAGCGACAACTGATTCGCCGCGCGCTTCAAGGCGGCAACGCGCACCGCGTCGGTGGCTTGCGGCGCGGGCTGCTGTTGCAGCGCCGGCAGCAGCTGCTGCGCTGCGCTCGCAATCAGCATCATCTTCTGCTGCTGCTCGGCCGGCACGAAGGTGCTCAGCGTGTTGACGCGGCCCACTTCCGGCAGCTTGCGCAGTCGCTCGGCCATCGCATCGGCGTCGGCAAGCGACGGCGCCAGCGCCTGCACGTTGTTGACCGCGGCTTCGGGCGAATCCTTCAAAGAAAGCAACGTCGCCATCGACTCCGTATGCGGGTCCTTCAGATGCAGCGGATTGAAGTCGAAACGCAGGTGCGCGAGCAGCGGCGCCGCGCCGATCACGACGATCAGCGTGCCGATCAGCACGGGCTTGCGGTTGCGATCGAGGAAGTCGTCGACGGGTTCGAGCTGCTTGAAACCCGGCGAGGCGACTTCACCCGGCGGATTGAAGAGCTTCAGCAGCGCCGGCAGCAGCGTCATGTTGGTGAAGTACGCGACGAACATGCCGACGCCCGCAATCTGCCCAAGCTCCGACACGCCGCGATACGCGGTCGGCAGGAACGAGAAGAAGCTCAGCGCGACTGCCACGGCCGCGAGCGTGAGCGGCACGCCGATGCTGTGCGCGGTGTGCATCAGCGCGGCCGATAGCCGGTCGTCGCGGTTGCGCTCCTCGCGATACTTGACGCCGAACTGCACGCCGAAATCGACGCCGAGCCCGACGAACAGCACCATGAACGCGACCGAAATCATGTTCAGCGCGCCGACCATCAACAGGCCGAGCGCGGCCGTGATCGCGAGGCCGACGAACAGCGTGATGAACACGGCCGCGATCATGCGGCCCGAGCGCAGCGCGAGCCACAGAATGATCAGCACGACGATGAAAGTGCCGATGCCGTTCAGCACGGCGCCGTCCTGCACCGACGCGAACTCCTCGTCGGCGAGCGGCTGTTCGCCGGTCAGGCGGATCGTCGCGCCGTAGCGCTCCTGCAGACGCAGCGACACCGCGGTCGCGCGAATTGCTCTCGATGCGCTTGCGCCCGGCTCCAGCGCGTCGTAGTTGACGACCGGCTGCACGACCACGAACGAACGCGCCGGATCAGTGGCGGCGCTCTTATCGACGAGCGCGCGCCATGAGAACGCGGCGGGCTGGCCGGCCAGCACGCGATCGAGCGTGTTCGCGCTTTGCGCAAGCAGCCGGCTCATGTCGGAGAGTTTGACCTGGCCGAGTTGCAGCGGCAGCAGCAAGCTCGTGGTCAGCGTGCCGGCGAGACCGGTCAGGCTCGGATCATGCGCAAGCTGATTGACGAGCGGGCGCGACTGCACGAGTTGCGAAGTGGTGGACATCACCTCGTCGGTGGACGGAAACAGCAGGCCGTTGTGTTCGAAGAACGGGCCCCCGGAAGGCTGCGAGACCGACGTGAACTCTTTAGGATCGGCTCTGAGCGCGGCGGTCAGCGCGTTGGCGGCGGCGTCGGCGAATTCGGGCGCGCGCGCCTCGACCACCACCAGCATGGTGTTGCCGCGGTCGGGGAAGGCTGCGTCGATCGCATTCTGGGCTGCCGCCCATTGCTTGTTGGTCTCGACGAGACGGCTGATGTCCGTGTTGATCCTGAAGTTATGCGCGACGTATATGCCGCTCAGGACAGCGAGCACGATCGACAGCGCGATGATCCTGAGCGGATGACGCACCGAGTACGCGACGAGACGGACGATGTATGGCTTCAGCATGTAGGCGGACGTGGCCTTATCACGGGTGTTGTTTTTGACGAAGGTGCATAAGTATACAGAGCCCGGGCAAGCAAGCCCGACTTCGGTAGCAAGTACGACTCCCGACAGCTTCGCCAGGATGGGAACGTAATCCCCGCTATACTGGTCTACCCTCTTTAGCCGCGGGGGCTGCGGCCCGCCGGCGCTACTTCTTTCGAGTCATGACAAGCGTATGAAACGATATCTGACTGCTTTTGTGGCTGCGGCCGTGGTATCCACGGCGGCGTTTGCGCAGAGCGCACCCGACGCGGTGGTAAAAAGTGCAGTCCAGGGCACGGTGACTGCAATGAAGGCTGACCCGCAGGCGCGCGGCGGCGACATGGCGAAGATCACCCAGGTCGTCCAGACGCACTTCCTGCCCGCCACCGACTTCCAGCGCACCACGCGTATCGCGGTCGGCAAGCCGTGGGCGACCGCGACGCCGGAACAGCAGAAGCAACTGTACGAGCAGTTTACGCTGCTGCTGACGCGTACCTACGCCGCGTCGCTATCGCAATTGCGCGACCAGGAAGTGAAGTTCCAGTTTGCGCCGGTCAGCGCGCCCGCCGGCGCGACCGACATCGTCGTGCAATCACACGTGATCAGCACCGGCGGCGACGATGCAATCGACTACCGGCTCACCAAGGGGCCGTCGGGCTGGAAGATCTACGACATCAACATGATGGGCGCGTGGCTGATCCAGGTGTATCAGACGCAGTTCGCCGATCAGATCGCCAAAGGCGGCATCGACGGGCTGATCAAATTCCTGACCGAGCATAATGCGCGCGGCGCATAAGCGGGTCGGTCGGCAGAAGCGTTAACCGGTAAAAGAAAAGCGCGGTGGCCTTGATTGGCCACTGCGCTTTTTTCATGCTTGATAGGAGGCGCCCGGGCGCCTCCTGTGCAACGCGTCAGTGCGTGGCCGTCGCGGTCTCCACCTTCTTGCCCTTGCCGGCGCGCGTGATTTCTTCGAGCTTGATCTCGACGTGACGCGAGAACACGTACTCGGCGGGACGCTGCTTATCCAGCGGGATGTCCTGCGCGAACGCGCCCGTGGTCTTCGGACCGCGCATGCTGACCTTCAGCGCCTTCAGCGGATGCGCGACCGTGTCCATCACGGCCGTCGCTTCGAAGCCGCAGTGGACCATACAGTCGGCGCACTTCTCATAGTTGCCGGTGCCGTACTTGTCCCAGTCCGTGGTTTCCATCAGTTCCTTGAAGGTCTTCACGTAGCCTTCGCCGACCAGATAGCACGGCTTTTGCCAGCCGAACACGGTACGCGCCGGGTTGCCCCACGGCGTGCATTCGTAGGTCTGGTTGCCCGCGAGGAAATCGAGGAACATCGCCGACTGGCTGAACGACCAGTTCTTGCCGTTGTTGCCGCGCTTGAAGATCTCGCGGAACAGCTGCTTGGTCTTGTCGCGATTCAGGAAGTGCTGTTGATCGGGCGCGCGCTCATACGCATAACCCGGCGACACCGTGATGCCGTCGACGCCCATCGGGCCCAGCGTGTCGAAGAACTTCGCCACACGCTCCGGCTCTGCGTCGTTGAACAGCGTGCAGTTGATGTTCACGCGGAAGCCGCGGCGTTTCGCTTCGCGGATCGCGGCGACGGCCTTCTCGTACACCCCTTCCTGCGACACCGAGTGATCGTGCGCTTCCTTGTCGCCGTCGAGGTGAACCGACCACACGAAGTACGGATTCGGCTCGTAGTCGTCCATCTTCTTTTCCATCAGCAGCGCGTTCGTGCACAGGTACACGAACTTCTTGCGCGCCATGATGCCCTTGACGATCTGCGGCATTTCCTTGTGCAGCAGCGGCTCGCCACCGGCGATCGAGACGACCGGCGCACCGCATTCGTCGACTGCCTGAAGGCATTCTTCGAGCGACAGACGCTGGTTCAGGATCGGATCCGGATAGTCGATCTTGCCGCAGCCATTGCAGGCGAGATTGCAGCGAAACAGCGGCTCCAGCATCAGGGCGAGCGGATAGCGTTTGTTGCCGGAGAGATGCTGGCGCATGATGTATGCGCCGACGCGGACTTTCTGTAGCAGCGGAATAGACAAGGCGTCCTCCTTAAACTTCGCGTGCAGCGAGAGGTTGCATCAGCTTCGATGGCAACTTGAATTCGACTTTTTCTTCACGGCCCGCCATCGTCGCGACATCGACGGGTCCCAATGCGCGCAGCGCATCGATTACGTTTTCGACCATTTCTTCGGGTGCCGACGCGCCGGCCGTGATGCCGACCGTCCGCACGTTAGCGAACCATTCCGGCTTCACTTCGGAGCCGTCGGCGACGAGGTAGCTCGCCACGCCGCTCTCACTGCCGATTTCGCGCAGCCGGTTCGAGTTCGAGCTGTTGGTTGCGCCGACCACCAGCAGCACATCGACCTCCTTGCTCAGTTCGCGCACCGCCGCCTGGCGGTTCTGCGTTGCATAACAGATGTCGCGCGTGTCGGGACCGACGATGTCGGTAAAGCGGCGCAGCAACGCGTCGATGATGCCGCGCGTGTCGTCGACCGACAGCGTGGTTTGCGTCACGTAGGCGAGCGGCGTATCGACCGGCAACTCGAGTTTCGCGACTTCTGCTTCGCTCTGCACCAGCAGCACCGTGCCGGGGATCTGGCCGATCGTGCCTTCCACTTCGGGATGGCCGGCGTGGCCGATCAGGATCAGCGTGCGGCCGGCGGCCACGTACTGGCGACCCTGCACATGCACCTTGGTCACGAGCGGGCAGGTGGCGTCGAGCACGTCGAGGCCGCGCGCTTCGGCATCACGTTCGACGGTTTGCGCAACCCCATGCGCGCTGAATATTGCGACGGCGCCTTGCGGCACTTCATCGAGCTCCTCGACGAAACGCGCGCCCTTCTGGCGCAGATTGTCGACCACATGACGGTTATGGACAATCTCATGACGGACATACACGGGAGCACCGTGTTGCTGTAACGCACGATCGACGATTTCGATTGCGCGGACAACGCCCGCACAAAAGCCGCGCGGCTGGGCAAGGATGACTCGCATAAGTTGGCGAACTCCGACTAACGCGGGTTTCGAAGAAGTCGTGAAGCTGACTTTATCGCCGCGCTCATCATGATTAGTTGACGTCTTGAGCCCCGGCGACCGGCCGGTACAGCAAAACCAAACGCGCATTCTAACGCTATCGGGGCCGCTTTGCTTTCTGGTGCGGCCCGCGTGTTGGGCGCTTGCCGCATCCGCTGGGCCTTGCGCAGGAGCGAGGGCTACGGAGCGTTACAACGATGTAAGGAGCCAGCGCCAGATCGCCCCGTAATGCGCCCGGCCATGACCGCACACTGCACCGTCACGGCGGAACCCTTAAACTACCGATCCTTGCTGCGCGGACATCGCGCTGTATTACAGAATGGTTTCGAGGCTCGCTGGATGGACGTCGATCAACACGAAAACTTTCCGATCGCGAGCGTGTTGCTGCCGAAGGCGCTGCGCGCGCCTGTCGGTATTATCTATCAGGTCGTGCGCACCGCGGCCGATATCTCCGCCGAAGGTCAGTGGAACGCCGCCGAGCGGCACGCCCGTCTGGCCGATTTCCGCGCCGGGCTCGACGCGATCGCGCAACGGCGCGCCGCGCCCGTGCATGCGCTGCTGTTCGGCAAGCTCGCTGGCGTGATCGCGCAATACGAGCTGCCGCTCGAACCGTTCTACGATCTGCTCGACGGCTGCGCGCAGGACATCGATACGAATCGCTATGCGGATCGCGCCGCGCTCGTCGACTATTGCCGTCGTTCGGCGCATCCGGTCGGGCATCTGCTGCTGCATCTGGTCGGCGCGGCGACGCCGGACAATCTCGCCGACGCCGACGCGATCTGCACGGCGTCGCAGCTGATCAGCTTCTGGCTCGACGTCGCCGCCGACTGGCAACGACAGCACGTGTATCTGCCGCAAGCCGATCTGCGGCGCTTCGGCGTGACCGAGGCGCAGATTGCCGAGGGGGTCGTCGATGACGCGTGGCGCGCGCTGATGGCCCACGAAATCGCGTTCGTGCGTGCCACGCTGATCAGCGGCGCGCCGCTCGCGCTGCGCATGCCGGGGCGGTTCGGCATCGAGCTGAGCGGCGCGGTGCATGCCGGACTGCGGTATCTCGAGCGCATCGAGCGCGCGGGCTACGATGTGTTCCGCAAGCGCCCGGTGCTCAATCTGTTCGACTGGTGCGTGGTGGCGGCACGCACCCTGACAATGCAACTATCCAGGCGCGTCGGCATGGCGGCGCGCTCAATCGAGGGTAATGCTTAATGGCGGCGGTCCTGTTCATTCTTTCGTGTGTTTCCCTGCTGATCTGGTGCGTGCTGCTGTTCGCGCGCGGCGGCTTCTGGCGCGCGCGCCCCGCCGCGCCGCTGACCATCGCGGCGCGCGAAGCATGGCCGGCCGTCGCGGCCGTCGTACCGGCGCGCAATGAAGTCGACGTGATCGCCGAGGCGGTGACGTCACTGCTCAAGCAGGACTATCCGGGCGCGTTCCACGTGATCGTCGTCGACGATCACAGCACCGACGGCACCGCCGACGCCGCGCGTGCCGCCGCGCTGCAGCTGCAATGTCCGGAGCGCCTCACCGTGCTGAGCGCTAAGCCGTTGCCGCCGGGCTGGTCCGGCAAGGTGTGGGCGCAGTCACAGGGCATCGAGGCGGCGCGCACGCTCGATCTGCCGGTCGAGTTCCTGTTGCTGACCGATGCCGACATCGGCCACCCCGCCGAGGCGTTGACGCAGCTCGTCGCGCGCGCGAATGCCGAAAAGCGCGACCTCGTCTCGCTGATGGTCAGGCTGCGCTGCGATTCGTTCTGGGAAAAAGCGCTGATTCCGGCCTTCGTGTTCTTCTTCGCGAAGCTGTATCCGTTCGCGTGGGTCAACAATCCGCGCAACCGTACGGCGGCCGCGGCGGGCGGCTGCATGCTGGTGCGCCGCGCGGCGCTCGAGGAGGCGGGCGGCATCGAGTCGATCCGTGGCGAACTGATCGACGATTGCAGTCTCGCCGCGCGCATCAAGCATCGCGGCACCGGGCGTCATCCGATCCGCCTCGACGTGGCGGCGAAGAGCGTGTCGCTGCGTCCGTACGATAGCTGGCGCGACATCTGGAACATGATCGCCCGTACCGCGTTCACGCAGTTGCGCTACTCGCCGCTGCTGCTCGCGGGCACGCTGGTGGGAATGGCGATCATCTATCTGTTGCCGCCGGTCGCGGCGTTGATTCTCGGGCCGCTCGGCTGGCCGGCCTGGATCGCGTGGGCGGCGATGTGCTGCGCGTATGCGCCGATGCTGGTCTACTACCGGCGCTCGCCGCTGTGGGCGCCGTTTCTGCCGCTCGTGGCGCTGTTCTATGTCGGCGCAACGTTCGCATCGGCGGTGCGTTACTGGCGTGGCAAGGGTGGACAGTGGAAGGCGCGCGTGCAGGCGCCGATGCAGGAGCGGTGAATTCGTTTGGCGCAGGCCAATGATGCTCCCGGCAGAATGCAGACGTAAAAAAAGCGGCCCCAGGCCGCTTTTTTTACGTCACGCGCTTCTCGTCACGCGTTCGTCAGCATCATGTACAACTGGATCACGACGTCCGGCGAGAACGTGAACGGCACCCAGCCGTGGCCGGTGTGGCGCATCACGAGCAAACGGTCGCCGCTCGACTGCTTCTGCACGGCCATCATCGGATTCTTTGTCGACACGAATTGCCAGCCCGGCGGGATGCCCTGCGGCTGCTCCGGCGTCATCGACGCGCGCGCGTTCGACAGTTCCTCGATCAACCGGCTGATCTGCTCGGGGCGCAGCGCGACGGTCTGGTTGCCGATCGTCATCGTGATTTCGTCACGCGCCGGGCGGTTGATTTCGAGCGTCGGCTGTAATTGCGGGGCGGCCGGCTTATCGATCGCTGCGGCGTTTGCTGCGGGGCTCGCGGGGTGTTCCGCGGCCGCTTGCGCCCCTGTGTCGTGCGCGGCATGCTCCGCCGCTGCTGGCGAGGCCGCCGCGTCAGCGTTTGTCTCGGGAGTGTTCTCGGCCTGCGTGGCCACGACAGCCTGAATGAGCTGATCGACGCCCATTTCCAGCGCGCCGAGCTGTTCGTGAAGATTCATGCGAGGTTTCTCAGGTAGGACCCGCGATTTTACCCGCTGCACGCGGGCTTGGACCCGTCGCCGGCTCGGGACTTGTAACAAATTGCTTACCGCTGTCGCTTACCGCTTCAGATACCCCGCCTGCCGGAACCATTCGAGCGCATCGCCGAGACCCTCGCGATAAGGCCGCGCGCGATACCCCAGCTCGCGTTCCGCCTTCGCCGACGTGAAATACATCTTGTTCTTCGACATCTTCAGTCCATCGACGGTGACGAACGGTTCGCGCTTCGTGAACTTGGCGACCGCTTCCGCGCCCATCGCGAGCGGATACAAAGGCCAGCGCGGCAGGCTCAGTGTGGGTGCCTTGCGGCCCGTCAACGCCGCGATGTCGGCGAGCATCTGCTGCAGCGGCAGATTTTCGCCGCCGAGAATATAGCGCTCGCCGATCTTGCCGCGTTCGAGCGCGAGGAAATGGCCGGCGGCGACATCGTCGACGTGCACGAGGTTCAGCCCGGTATCGACGAATGCGGGAATCTTGCCGAGCGCCGCCTCCAGGATGATGCGGCCGGTCGGCGTCGGCTTCACGTCGCGCGGGCCGATCGGCGTCGACGGATTGACGATTACCGCGGGCAGGCCGTCCTCGGCGATCATGCGCTCGACCGCGCGCTCGGCGAGCACCTTGCTGCGCTTGTAGACGCCGATCGCCTGGTCGGCGCGAAGCGGCGAGGTTTCGTCGGCGGACTGGCCGGAGCTCGTCACCTTCAGCGTCGCAACGCTGCTCGTGTACACGATGCGTTCCACGCCTTCCTTCAACGCCGCGCGCATCGTCGCCTCGGTGCCTTCGAGGTTCGCGCGCTCGATCTCGCCGGGGTCCGGCGCCCACAGCCGATAATCGGCGGCCACGTGCAGCAGATAGCGCACGCCGCGCAGCGCGTTGCGCATCGATGCTTCGTCGCGCATGTCGCCGACGATGATTTCCGCATCGAGCGATTCGACGTTCTTGCGCGGACTCGTCGCGCGCACCAGCACGCGCACGCGAAAGCCTTTGCTCTGCGCAATGCGCGCCACCGACGAGCCGACGAAGCCGGATGCGCCGGTCACGAGCACGAGATCGCGATTCTGTTCGGTCATTGTGTTTCCATTTCCTGCGTGACGGTCGACGGATTGTACGTGTCGCGCGCGAGGGATGGGTGTTGTCGAGCACGCTCGCCGCGACACGACTAGAATGCCGGCTTGAAAGACTGTCAGGCATCAAAAGGAGGTAGCGGCATGGCCCCGGATCTGGATGAGCGGATCGAAACGTATTACGCGCGGGTGCGCGGCACCGTGCAGGGCGTTGGCTTTCGCCTCGCGACGGTGCGCCAGGCGCACGCCCTTGGCATCAAGGGATGGGTCGCGAATCTCGACGACGGTTCGGTCGAAGCGATGTTGCAGGGACCGGCCAATCAGATCGACCGGATGCTGTCGTGGCTGCGTCACGGACCGCCGGCGGCGCGTGTGACCGAGGTGAGCGGCGAGGAGCGCGCGACCGACAAGCGGTACGAGCGCTTCGAGCAGCATTGAGTTCGAGCCAGGCGGGTTAAAAAAGCGGCGCGCCGTCCAGAGGAGGGCGCGCCGCTTTTTCGTTGATGCCGTTATCGGCCGCGGTTTGTCGCGTGGTCAGCGCTTAGCGCGCCACCAGCAAACTCTCCGCGAATCCCCACTCATCCTCGATCCATTGATGGCTGCACACGAAGCCGGCGTCATCAGCGATCGCGGGCAATTCGTCCGCGCGATACTTGTGGCTGCTTTCGGTCCAGATCGTCTCGCCTTCCTTCAGCGACACCGTCAGCTTTGCGGCGCGCACGTGAGCGGTGATATCGCGCTTCGCGCGCAGATGCATCTCGATGCTGCGCGCGTCCGGATTGAAGCGCGCGACGTGCTCGAACTCATCGAGGGGAAAGTCGCCGTCGAGTTCGCGGTTGATGCGCGCGAGCAGATTCAGATTGAACGACGCGGTCACGCCGACCGCGTCGTCGTACGCGGCGATCAGCACGGGGGTCGGTTTGATCAGATCGGTGCCGAGCAGCAGCGCGTCGCCGGGCGCGAGCATGTTGCGGATGTCGCGCAGAAAACGCGTGGCCGCGAGCCGGCCGAAGTTGCCGATCGTGCTGCCGAGAAACAGCACGAGCAAGCGGTCGCCGGGCGCGCGCTGCCGGCTCACCTCGGCGAGACCAGCCAGATAGTCACGCTCATAGCCGACGATCGAAATCCGCTCGATGTCGCCGAGTTCGCGCCGGCACAACTGCAAAGCACTGCGCGATATTTCAATCGGGCAGTAAGAAGTAGGGCGCTTTTTACACAGCGCCTCGAGAATGCGCCGCGTTTTGCGGCCGCTGCCGCTGCCGAGTTCGGCGACCGTCACGTCATGCGGCAAATGCTCGACGATGTCGGCCGCGTGCTTCGTGAGCAGCCGTTCTTCGGCGCGCGTGACGCCGTATTCGGGCAATACGGTAATCACTTCAAAAAGTGCGGAGCCGACTTCGTCGTACAGATACTTCGACGGCAGCTCTTTTTGCGGCGTGTGGGTGAGGCCGGCGTGAACGGCGGCGGCGAAGGCGCGGCGCAGTTCGGAAGGCGAGTTGCTAAGCGATAGGGCTGGCTGGGTCATGCTGGCTCCAGTAGTCACATTCGATGAGCGGGATTGCTGCCGGGTGGTGGCATGCGCGGTGAAACGCGGTTGACGCGTGCCGTGGGCGAGATGCGCGGACGTCGGTTCATGGCGGCCTCCAAGACTACGCTCGGAGTTGCATTCGCCGACCCGGCTCGTGGGTGCTGCTGGTTTCGTGCCGCTGTGGCCGTCGTTGTCGCGGGTGATGCGGCCACAGCGTGCAAAACTTGGTAGCAAGATTCGCGCACGGCGCTGACGAACGTACATGTGTTCGTCGGCCGCTGCGCATGAAGTTATGTTTTAGTGCATTGACGCGCAATGCGCACGACTAATTGCAGCCGATTGACGAAAAAGCGCAGGCCCATCGGCGACTAACCCGTCTAGAATGCCCGTTCTCCGGCTTTTTTGCAGAGCCGCTTCAGAACAACAATGCAGCGTCGGCCGCTTTGCCCGCATGCCTGCCTGCTCACGAGACATCATATTCATGACGACAACGAACGCCGCGAGCCTGGGTCGCGCGCCACAAGCCCAAGCGTCACACCGATTCCGGACCGCGCAATGACTCACAACGACTTCAGGCGCGGGATCGCATTGTCGGTCGGTGCGTCGGCGATGTTCGCATTGCTGTCCGCTTACGCGATGCTGCTGAAACCGCTTTCGGGCCTCGACATCTTCGCGTGGCGCATCGTGTGGACCGTGCCCGGCGCGCTGCTGCTCGTCGCGCTGCGCAAGCGTCTGCCGATTCTGCGCGCGCTCGTTGTGCGAATGATGAAGCAGCCGAAGCTCGGCATCGCGATGAGCGTGACCGCGGGCTTGCTCGGCGTGCAGCTCTGGCTGTTTCTGTGGGCGCCGCTGCATGGGCGCATGCTCGAAGTGTCACTCGGTTATTTCCTGCTGCCACTCGTGATGGTGCTGGTCGGGCGCTTCCACTATCACGAGCGGCTCGACGCGTTGCAGTGGCTCGCGGTCGCCTGCGCTGCGGTTGGCGTCGCGCACGAGCTGTGGGTGACCGGCGCGTTTTCGTGGCCGACGCTCGTCGTCGCGCTCGGCTATCCGCCTTATTTCATGCTGCGCCGCCAGATCAATCAGGATTCGCTCGCGATGTTCACCGTCGAAATGGCCTTGCTGATGCCGGTGGCGATCGTGTTCATTCTCGTCGGCGGTTCGCTGCAAGCGATCGCCGGACGCGCGGAAATGTGGTTTCTGCTATTGCCGGGCCTCGGCGCGTTGAGCACGCTCGCGCTCGCTTCGTATCTGAAGGCGAGCCGCCTGCTGCCGGTCGCGTTGTTCGGCATCCTCGGCTACGTCGAGCCGGTGCTGCTCGTGTTCGTATCGATCACGCTGCTGCGCGAAACGCTGAGCGTCGCGCAACTCGCGACCTATGTGCCGATCTGGATCGCCGTTGCGCTGACCGCGCTGCACAGCGTGCGCTTCGTGCGGTTTGCATAGAGCTGAACGGCGACGCCCGCTCAGCGATGCGCTTCGGTCCGCTGTGGATTGATGCGCGTCGGGCCTACCTGCGCCTCGATCGCGTCGCGCAGTTCGGGACGCCAGCCGACACCGAACAGCGCTTCGGCGAGCACGAATAGCGGGCCGATCAACAGGCCGATCACGTCGTCGACGAAGGCCGGCTTGCGATGTTCGTACGCGACGTGACCGACGAACTGGAACCCCCAGCCGATCACGAAGAGGCCAATGCCGGTCGCGAGCCACACGAGCGTCGTTTGCGCGGCGATCCACTCGCCGAATCCGACACAAAGCGCCGAGATGCAGGCCATCAGCACGCCGAGCGGCACGTCGAGCGCGAGGTAATAGACGGTCGCCGCCACGAACAACAGCCACGCTGGCGACAACGTGATCGGGAACATCCCGGCATCGAACGACGGGCGGCTCAGCAACACCGCGAGCGCGAGCACGATCATCGGAATGCCGACGAAGTGCGTGGCGATATTGCGCCGGTCGCGGTGGTAGGCCGCGTATTGCGTGAGTTGCTGCGTCAGCGTTCTCATCAGTGCCGCTCCTGTGTCAACGTCAGCATAATCGCGCGCAGCGGATTTTCAAACCATCGGGTAGCCGGCGATCAGCGACGATCGCCCGCGAATGCTGTCCATGGTTCGTACGGTGCTCGCCGAGCGCGTTTAACGCGCGCCCGGGTGACCGACGCGACGTTTCAATGCGCCGATCGTCGCGGCGGGCAACGTGGTGAGCAGCGTGTGCAACGTGAAGTCGAGGTCTTCGCGCGCGATGTCGAGTTGCACGCGGACTTCTCCGCGCACGGTTTCCGTGTTGATGACATAAACGCCGAGCGGCGAATGAAGCAGTGCGCGCAGGTGAGGGCGCGGCAGCGTCACGAACAGAAGCGAGCGCGTGGACGGAAACGGAATGACGTTGCTGTGTTGAACCTGCTTGCTGGCAGGTTGCGCAGAGAGCGTGTCGAGCGATTGCGTGAGAGCCATGTGATGCGGCGTTCGTGTAACGCGATGGTGAATTGGAACAATTCGAGCGTAATCGCCCGCAGGTAAAGACGGTGCAAAAATTCGCGGGTCTGTCGGCAAAAAGATACGACACGGCATGGCGCACGGCGTAAAAAAAGGCGAGTCATAAGACTCGCCCTCCCTGAACGGCACGGCCCGGCTTCGATCAGCTTCTATTTGAACAGCACCTGGATGGCCGGTCAGCGCCGAAACCGATCACGTGTTATTGCGTTTTGGTCGTGTCGGCTTGTGCGCCGTCGGCTTTCGCCGGGGCAGTGCTGGCCTCTTTCGCACTCTCCGTTTTAGTCTTCGCGGCGCTCGTTTCGACGGCATGTTTGCCTGTGGACTTGTGGGCCTTCTTCGTATGGGCGGAAGTCTTTTTCACGTGCTTTTGCGTGGCGGCTTCGGCGGGCGCTTTCGCTGCGGCCGCGCTGTCGTCCGTCGCACCGGCTTGTACCGCGGTGCTTGCTTTCAGACTCGCCTGGCCGGCAGTCGGCAGCTGCGTGGCTTGCGCGGGTTGCGCGGGTTGTGCGGCGGACGGTGCGGCCGTTTGAGCAAATGCGGTCGACACGAGCAGTGCGGAAGCAACAGCGGCGAAAAGCGTCTTCATGATGTGACTCCTGGTTGAATCGGTGGATTCGTTTGTCGCGGCTGAATTATTTCAGCGCTGCCGGTTTAACGTAGGGCGGAATACAGGAGTTGACGCTGCGCTGGTGACAAAACGTAAGTAGTGCGTCAGCGCGGACACATCTTGCGGCTCACAAAGCGAATCCACGGAAAGTCGCCACGCTCAATGAAGACGCGACCGCGGTCTTGCCGAGCAATTGCGCTAAAGCCTCCGGCGAGACCGCCGGGCTAAACAGGAAACCCTGGGCCACCGTGCATCCGTGGCGGACCAGAAACTCGCGCTGGACCTCGAGCTCGACCCCTTCCGCGACCACATCGAAGCTCAGCGTTTCAGCAATCGCGATGATCGCAAGCGACAGCGCTTCGAGCTCCTTGTCTCTGCCGATTTCGCAAACGAAGGCGCGATCGATCTTGATGCGATCGACGCTAAAGCGTTTCAGATAGCTGAGGCTCGAATAACCGGTGCCGAAGTCGTCGATAGCGATGGAAACACCGAGTTCGCGCAGCTCGCGAAAAGCCCGTTGCGCTTCTTCCGCGTTGCGCATCAGCGTGCCCTCGGTGACTTCGAGTTCCAGCAGTTCGGCGGGCCAGTTGGCGTCCTCGAGTGCCGAGCGCACCACGCCGGGGAGGTCCGCCCGTTCGAGTTGAAGTGGCGAAACATTGACCGAGATGCGCACCGGGGGAAGCCCCGAGTGCACCCACGCGCTCGCCTGCAGGCACGCTTGCCGCAATACCCAGGTGCCGATGCTCTGAATCAGACCGGTTTCTTCGGCAAGCGGGATGAAGACGGCCGGCGACACCTCGCCGAGTTCGTCGTCGTGCCACCGCAACAGCGCCTCGGCACCGACGATGCATCCGGTTTTCATGTCGATCTGCGGCTGATACGCCAGATACAACTCATTGGCTTTCGCCGCGCGCCGCAGTCGCGTCGTGAGCCGCAACTTCTCGGCGGCCGCCCGGCTCAACTCCGGTTCGTAGAATTGATAGCCGTTTCGCCCGCGCGATTTCGCCACGTACAGCGCGGCATCGGCATTGCGCGTGAGCAATTCCGGCTTCGCGCCGTCTTGTGGAAACGTACTGACGCCGATGCTTGCTTCGAGATAAAGCTCGTGCTCGCCGATGCCATACGGCTCGCTCATCTCATGAATCAGCGAGTCCAGCATTTCGGTGAGTTGCGTCGCGTCGGCTCGTTCCGCGACGATGACGAATTCATCGCCCCCGTAGCGCGCGACGAAATCCGTCGCGCGCAGCAGGCGCTGAAGCCTTCGCGCCACGGCTTGCAGCAGCAAATCGCCGATGCGGTGTCCGAGCGAATCGTTGACGTCCTTGAACCGGTCGAGATCGAGGAACAGGACGGAAACGTTCTGGCCTGTCGACGCCGCGCGCACCAGCGACGCCGAAAGATGTTCGCCGAGCAGCACCCGGTTCGGCAGCTCGGTCAGGGCATCGTATCTGGCTTGATGCTCGAGTCTTTTGAGCGAGCGGCGAAGATGCGCTCCAATGCGGCCGTTCCAGTGAATCAGCGAAAGCAGCAACAAGGCCGAAGCGACGCCGCAGCCCAACAGCATGCGCGTAAACCACTTCCCGTCCAGCGAGGATTTGCTCACGACTGAAGCGACCTTAGCATCGGCCGCGAGTCGTACGTCGACTACCCGTTCGAGGACGCTATAGAAATAGGCGTCGATTTCCTCGAGTCGGGGGTCGCCCACTGCCACGCTGCCGGGATGTTCCGCGATCATGCGCGCAAGACCGAAGCTCTGCTCGCTGAGTCTGCCGATCATGTCGTCCAGGTCCGACAGCCGCGATACGCATTCCTGATTCTCGCTGCAGCTCTCGCGCGCGTCGCGCGTCAACGCGAGCAGCTCCAGCATCGGAAAGCTATAGGCCGCGCGGTTGAAAAGCGGCACCGTGGCTATCGAGGTGTAGAGCGTCGCATGCTCATCGAGCATGACATGCTGAACCTGGTCGAGGTCGTGGCGCAGCCGACCGGAAGCCTGGATCGTCCGAAGCGAACTGTCCTGCTCGCTGCTCTGGCGGATTGCGAGGAAGGTACTCGTCGCAATGACAGCGAGAATGGCAAGCACGGCTATGACAGTACCGGCTTTGCGCGTTGCTTCCTGTCCCAAGGCGCTTCCTTTCCGTCAACCCGGCGCGGGCGAAAACCGGCCCGCCCGGATAGTGAATGTTCAGGTGGCTGCATGACTTGCCTTAGGGCGCTGGGGATCTACCCGGTAATGGCGCGCTATGGCTCTGCTTGTCCGCCTATCGATCGGCAAATTCCACGCGGTTGCGACCGCTTCGCTTGGCGCGGTACAGAGCCGCATCGGCGAGACCGTATGCGGTGTCGAAACAGGTTCCGACTGCGTTGATGCTGACGCCAAAGCTGGCCGTGATGCGGCGCTCGACCGGCGGAACGACCAGCGAGTCACTGATGGCTTCTCGCATGCGCTCGGCAAGAATGGCGCCACTGGCCGGTTCATGACCGGGCAGCAGCACCGTGAACTCCTCACCGCCCACTCGCCCGATGAACCCTTGTTCCCCCACGATTCCGCGCAGACAATCGACGACCCCCGAAATGACCGCGTCTCCAGTGGGGTGGCCATAGTCGTCGTTGATCCGCTTGAATTCGTCGATGTCGAGGATGATCATCACCGCGCTGCTGGTGCG
Organism: Paraburkholderia sp. BR13444; assembly: GCF_040948755.1. NCBI lineage: Bacteria > Pseudomonadati > Pseudomonadota > Betaproteobacteria > Burkholderiales > Burkholderiaceae > Paraburkholderia > Paraburkholderia sp. BR13444. The sequence continues at coordinate 112,241 of NZ_JBFPKM010000009.1, forward strand.
CAAGACCTTGGTGGTCCGCTCGATCACGGCGCTGCGGTTCAGTACGCCCGTCAACGCGTCGTGCGAGGCGCGATACGCCAACTGCTGAGCCAGCACCTGCATCTCGCGTTCCGCCCGGTCGCTGCGGCCGATCAGGCGCCGGGTTTCGCGCATCAGGCGCTGGAAGTGCTCGATCAGTTCGCCCAGCGACTGGCGATACTCCGCGGCATCCGCATCGATGATCGAATGCATCGCGCGGGCCTTTGCCAGCGCCGTGCTCTCGTTCTGGAACAGATCGGGTGCGCCGCCCGAGGACACGTCACGGGAAGAGGTCGAACGCACCTTATTTTCCTTGCTGCGCGATGGGGCGATCGGTGAACTCGATCGCGCGGAAATCGGCCTTCAGTTCTTCACCGAATTCGGCAATGGTCTCGTCTTCCTCGTCGCGATACCAGTTCATCGACACGCGGCTTCCCGATTCCGCCGCCTGATCGAGCGCGTCGAAGATGCTGAACAGCATCTTGGTGCTCGAGCTGTTGAAGTACGTCAACGCGACGTCGATGGTGATTTCGGCCCCGGTGTTCGCTGCGAGGTACTTGCGCATCTGCTCGATGATCGGCGCGTAAAAAGCGGCTGCATTTTCCGGGTAGGACTCACCCTTGATCGACAACGCGTGTTGGTCGAAGCGAAAGTCGACTTCGGGCGACGTCGTCGTCGCGGGGATGTGTAGGTTTTCCATTGTTCTTGTGCCTTCCTGCTCAGATGATGGCCATGAGGCAAAACAGCGTGGTGCCGGGTTCGTCGGCACGCGGATGAAAAGCGAATTCAAGCGGCGCGCTCGCATCGCGCGCCATCGTCAGGAAGCCAAGGCCGGCGCCCTTGCTGTCCTTCGGCGCGTCGGCGCGCAATGTCACCTTGTACGCCTGCTTGATTTCTTCGAGCGACATGCTGCGCAGAGGCTCCAGCCTTTTGCGCAGGCCCTCGACCTCGGCGGTCGCGATGGGATTGACGCACAACATCACGTGATGCTCGCCGTGCCTGGAGATGCACACCGCGCCCTCGCGTATCGCGCCCGTCGCTTCGCCGCCTGGCTCCAGCGCGTTCGACGAGTAATGAACGATGTTCTGTGCCAGCTCGATAAAAGACGAGAAGAGTTTGCGGCGGGTCGGACCGCTGACGCCGGCGACTTCGAGTTGCAGTTTCACGACTTCGCCCATCGACGCGACGATGTTATGGGAGAAGTAGCCCTTGTGATAGAAGAGCACATTGCGCCGCTGCGCGAGTTCGAAAAAGGCGCTGTCTTGTTCTAGTAGTTGAGACATTCTGGGAATTCACTAAATGCGGGCACAGAAAAGCGTGACGTCGTCACGGCGCGGTTGATTGCCTTGCCATTCCGCGAGCGCGAGCCGGACGCGCTCGCAAATCGTCGCTGGGGTTTCGGCGCGGTTTTCGAGGATCAGGTCGAGCGCACGGCGCCGGCCGAAGGAAATGTTGCGCGGACCGCCGATCTGATCGGCGAGGCCGTCGGTATAGATGAACAGCAGGCTACCCGCCGAGACCGGAATCGAGCGCAAGCTCCATGCATAGTCGGCGCGACTGTCCACGTAACCGACGCCCATGCGGTCGGCGCTGATCGTCTCGAACTCCGCGGCATCGGGTGACAGGATGTGCAGCGCGATCCTCGCGCCGGCAAAACGCAGCATGCTCTCCGTCGCATCGAACCAGAAGAGTGCCGTGTCCAGGCCGTCGTTGGATTGGGTTCCTTCGTCGGCACTGTTCACTTGCCCCAGCAAGCCCTTGACGTTGCGATTGACGGCCGCCAGCAGCGCGGCGGGGTCGCGCGGCCCGATCTGTTCGAGCGCCTTCGACAACGACGCCGAAGCAAGCAAGGTCATGAACGCGCCGGGAACGCCATGTCCGGTGCAATCGGCAACAGCGCCGAACCAGCCGTTCGGAAAGGCCGCGAAATGATAGAAGTCGCCGCCGACTACGTCGCGAGGTTCCCAGACCATCGCCGCGTCGCGCAGCTTCATCGAAAGCGTCTCGCTGGAAGCGCGCAACATGGCGCGCTGGATCACGCTGGCGTACTCGATACTCTGCATGATCTGGCGGTTCTTCTCCGCCTGCATTTCCGCGACCGCGCTGATCAGTTGCAGACCACTGCCGAGACCTGAGAAGAGTCCGTCGCGTGTCACGATGAAACCATCGACCAGTGCTTTTTCTCCGGCCTCGACGGTCCTGAACGTCAGCGCTTCGATGCTCACGTCGGCATCGACGATGAGCGGGTCCTTGTCCATGAACGCGATGCAACTCTTCTTGTCGTAGAGCTCGCGATGGAACGGCTTGCTCATCTGCGACATGAAGATATCGCGGTTGATCAGGCCGATGGGACGGTGGTCATTGATGACAGCGAGGCTCTGCATGTCGCGGCGCGCCGAGAAGATCTCCATGACCACGGAGTTGGGGTCTTCAACGTCTACGGATGGAACTTCGTGGCACAAGTCTCCGGCTGTGCGCGGATTCCCCTGTGCGGAAGAGCGGCGAAATCTCGAGAACGCTGGATGCATGGCGACGCCAGTCGATGTATGAGGAAACCTCGCACGCTAAGGTTTCTCCATGTACTTTATGTGACAGAGCGGAGGCGATCCACTCGATTGGCGCGAGATTAGAAAACGAGTGGTCACGCAAAGGTTTGCGTGACCGACATCAGTAAAACTTGCGGGCTGCGAGGTTGCGCAAATGCAACGCCGACGGGTCCGGTTATTCAAACGGATTCCGCACGACACCCGGCTTGGCATCCGGCTCGTCCTGCACCTTCGCCGGCAAATCCTTCTGCGCCTGAAGACTCGCGACGATTGCATCGAGCGCTTCCTTCAGCGCGAGCGCCGCCTTCAGGCCGCGTTGATCGCGCGTCAATTCGAGCGTGCCGTTCAGCACGACACGCGTCGTGCCGTTGCTGAGCGTGAGCGCATCGCCCTGAATGTTGAGCACGTCGTCATCGTTCGAATAGGGCTTAAACACCTTTTAGTCCTCCTGGCCGCTGGTCCTTCAGGTTATCCGGAATGCCCGGAAAGCGGATGCCCGACATTGCTTCGAGCTCGTGAATCGTGCGCATGTCGTAGCGGTTGGTCGCTACATTATCAACCACGACTGCGAATGCCAGTTGACGCGACGGCACATAGACGACCTTGTACAACTGGGTCGGCACGAACACGCGCGTCGGTCCGATCGTCTGCAATTGCTGTCCGGTGAACAGCGGTCCGGTGACGACGTACGTGTCGTCGTAGGCGAGTGCGATCTTACGCACCGCGGTTTCGATGCGTGCCCACAATCGTTGGTTGTTCTGACGGTCTTGCGGCACGATGTTCGCGAGCGAGAACGATTGCGCCATCGCCTCATTGTTCCAGCGATTGCCCGCCGGACTCATATGGCCGCGATCGAAGCCGCTGCGTTTGTAGTCGGCGAGGGTCGCGCCTTCGCCTTCGGGCAGACGCGCGTCTTCGAAGAACTTGTTGGTACGCACCATGTCCTTCGCTTCTTCGATGTGCTCGCGTGTCAGATGCTCGGCCGACCACAGCGGACCGTGCGTGATACCCGAATGCAGCACCGCGAAATCGCTATAACAAAGCATGCGCGTTTTGGGCGCCATCTTCTGATTGGCGAGGATGGGCCATTGCGCATTCGGCGTGAAACTGGTGCAGGAGGGCGTCGCGCCCGCATGAACGGCGACGGCGAGGAACAGACAGGCAAGCCACTTCTTCATGTGTCGGTGGTTCGATGAAAGGGGACGCAAGTATAGCGTCGCGGCCCGCATCGAGCGACCGCACCATGCGAATCAAAGAAAGGGGATGGGAAACAGAAGAGGCGGCGTGCGCCGCACAAAAAAGTGGGCCGCTTTGCAGCGACCCGAATGCGTGGACTTCCGACTCTACTCACGCAATCTTAAGAAGGTCTTAAGACCTGCGTTCTCGCGGTACGTTATGTTCGTTTTCGCACGAACAGATTTACGCGCTCGAGCAGTGCTCGCAGAACGAGCCGGAAGTTTCGACCGGAAAAGAGAGCGCGGCGAAGCGCGCCGGAGATTAATTACCGAACACGCTGTTTTCAGCGCGAGTTTTTTGACGATCCACCGCCTGCAAACGCCAGAAGCCGCTAGTCGCCTTGCGGGTTCGCAGCGCGGTCCATGCTGCGGCGCCTTGCGCGGCGCTCACTCGTTCCTTGCGATCGACGTGCAGACCGCGCAACGTACAGAGCGGCGCGTCGGCGCTCGGTGCGCACAGCGTGGTCACGCCGTTCTCGTCGCGCAGTTCACCCCAAGGGGGCAAGTCGATCCCTTGATGCGCTTCTCTCGACCACCGATGTTCATCAGTATCGAGCCAGAGCACAGCGTAATCATGGCTTACGGTGGGATCGGAACCGTTGATCAGGATGGTCAGTCGCATAGCAGTTCCGTTCATAATTTGCGAAGGGCTTTACCAGTCTAGGCGGCGCGGCGCTTTATGCAAGACAAAGGCATGATTTGCGAATGGAAAAATAATTCGCCAAACCGGTGGGAAGGTACGATGCATGCTCAACGCGGCGCGGCGTACGCGATATGCATGCTGTAACGACCTCATGCACATCGCGAGCCGCGGCAAATCAACGCAGCCGACAGGCGTTCAAGCGAGATCGAGCGAAGCGGTCAGATCGCCGAGCGGCGCGAGTCCGTTGCTGGCGAATGCCTTGTCGCGCGCGACCACGCCATCGAGCGGAGCGAGTCCATGCACACGACTAATGAAACGCAGAATTGAGTTCGTGTCGTACACCGTGTGATCGACGTAACCCTTCTTCGCGAGCGGCGAGATCACCAGCGCGGGAACGCGCGAACCCGGCCCCCAACGATCCCCGGTCGGCGGCGCGACGTGGTCCCACCACCCGCCGTTCTCGTCGACGGTGACGATCACGACCGTGTTCTGCCATTGTGGCCCGCGCTGAATATGCTCGATCAGCGTCGCGATGTGACGGTCGCCCGAGGCGACGTCGGCATAGCCCGCGTGCATGTTCAGGTCGCCCTGCGGTTTGTAGAACGTGACGGTCGGCAAACGTCCCGCGTCGATGTCGGCGATCAGGCGATTGGTCGACGCGTCGTTGCCCATCCCGCCGTCGCGCAGATAGCGGCGGCGCGCGGCCGTGCCCGGCGCGTAATTGGCGAAGTAGTTAAACGGCTGATGGTGATACTGAAAGTCGGGCATCGATCCCGTATCGCGATGGTCGAGCGCGAATTGCCATGCGCCGCTGTACCACGCCCAGTCGATGCCCTTGGCGGTCAGCCGGTCGCCGATCGTCGCGTAATTCTGCGGCGGCATCACGCGCGGGTCCGACGGATCAGCAAATGCCGGGTCGCCGCCTTCGGCCGGACGCACGCTGCTTGGCTGATACGGCGGAGCCATCGTGTTGACTGCGTAGCCGTCGGCGGTGAAAGCGCCGTCGTTGACGAACTTTGGCGGACCGTCGAGCGCCGACGCGGGCGAATTGGGCGCGAGCTTCAAACGCGTGCCGGTCGGATCGTCGCCTTCCACGACCGACACCATCTTCCTCGCCGGGCTGTTGTGGATGTCCGGGTAGTACGGCGCCTGCGCCGAGATCAGGAAGATGTGATTCAGCCACGAACCGCCGAAAGCGGCCATGAAGAAGTTGTCGCACAGCGTGTACTGCTGCGCCAGATTCCAGAGACGCAGTGAGTCGGCGGAATTGCGGTAGTGCCCCATCACGAGGCCGCCCGAATCGCCCCACGCGGCGAACTGGTTGTTGCGCCCCGCGTTGATCTGCATCTGGTTCTGATAGAAGCGATGGATCAGATCGCGGGTGATCACGCCGGTCGGCAGCGGCGCGCCGTGCGCATCGACGATCTGGAACGGCCGGTTGCGCAGATGATCGAGATCCTTTTCGCCAATCATGTAGCGCTTGCCGTCCACTTCCTGCGCCTGCGGCACGAGCCCGCCCCAGATCGCCGGCAGCCGCGGCAGCGGCGTCTTGCCATCGCGGTCGAGTTGGACGTACTGCTCGGCGGTGACCGCGTCGAGAGGATGCTGGACACCCGGGTAGTTGCCGTACAAGTTCGCGAAGCTGCGGTTCTCCGCGTAAATCACCACGATGTTCTTCACCTGATCGTGCAGCGCAGCGTCGAGCCGCAAGTCGGCGGCGCTGCGCGGCGGGCCGTTGCTCGCGAGTGCCTCGCCCGTTTTGCAGCCGGGCAGCGCGAGGCCGAGGCCGACTGCCGCGAGACCGGTCAGGACGCGCCGGCGTTCGGGATCGTCGGGGGCGTCGTTGGTGTTGTCGATTGAATCGGGGTCGTCCAGTTTCGGCGGCAGGTGAGGATCGTGGTCGGTCATCGGTGAGTTCCGAAGGAGACGTGACGGTCGCTTCGGCGCCGCTGGAGGCGGCGCGCGCGACACCGGTTATGGGTCCGCCGAGGCCGGCAGGCCCCGCGGCTTTACGGCAGCCGACGCTTCACGCGCCAGCTGTGATGCGTGGCATCGACAGCCAATAGTAGCCAGTGCCGTGCGTCGACCGGATGACGCTTTTGCGTCGCGTAACGGTCGACGGTCAATTCGAGTTCGTCATGCGCGCGCCGATGATAGGTGGCGTGCGCGCCGGAGCCATCCGCGAACTCGACGCGCGCCTCGGCGAGGTTCGGCACGCCGGCCGGTTCGGGAAGTTCGGCGATGCGCACCGCGCAGCCCGGATAAAGATGCGAATCGGCAACCTGAATCTGGATCGCGTTGGGCATGACGTGGCCTCCTACGCTTGGGCGGCGCGAGCGCGCGGCTGGGACACACCGCGCCGCTGGACCGGATCAAAGCATAGCACCGCGCGGCCGAATCGCCGCATGCTTCGCGCTATCGTCCTGAATTGAATCGGATGAACCGCATAGCGGGACGCGACCGGGCTCGGCACGCATCCGCTGAGCCGCGCTCAGGCGTCAAAGCGTTTTCCGATAAACCACGAAGCCGGACTTTTCCGCGACCTGGTCATAGAGCTGCATCGCGGTGTGGTTCGTCTCGTGCGTCTGCCAGTAGACGCGTTGCGCGCCGTCGGCTTTTGCCCGCGCATAGACGGCCTCGATCAGCGCACGGCCGACACCCTTGCCGCGCTCGCTATCGAGCGTGTATAGATCCTGCAGATAGCAGATCGGTCCCGCCATCGTCGTATGGCGGTGATACAGAAAATGCACGATGCCCTGCAATTGCCCGGCGCGTTCGGCGACGAACGCATGCATCGGCTCGTAGCCATCGAAAAAGCGATTCCAGGTGATTTGCGTGATCTCGCGCGGCAACGCGGTGTCGCCCGAGCGGCCATAAAACGCGTTGTAGGCGTCCCATAGCGGCAGCCATGCATCGAAATCGTCACGGGTGACGGCGCGAATCTGCAGCGGGGCGGACATGGGGGCGGCTCCTTTGGAAAGCTGTGGGACCGCCAGCATAGAAAATTTGCGGCGTGATTGTTAGCTCCACCATGAACGCCAAATCTGGAGCCACGACGCTTGCGGCAGTGCGGTGAGCCGATGCATCACCGCCTGCAGCGAGTCAGTGCTTGCGAGGATGCTTCTGGCGAAGCTCGTTGCGGACCTTCTTCGCGGCGAACAGCGGCACGTAGTCGAACACGCGCGCCTCGCTCCGGAATTCGGCGAGCGAATCGGCGTACATGCGGGACACCGTTTCGGCCGGCGTGTCGGTTTCTTCGGCGATGCTGCGGACTATTTCGTCTACATTCGGCTCGGGCTGCGACATGGACGCTCTCCGGTTAGTGTGCGGCGGACTGGATGGACGGTACGCGCACGGCAGGAGTCCATTACAGGATGCGATTCGCGAGCACGCCAATTAAATCGGCCTATCGTCCGACCGATTTCACAGAGATTTTCTTCTTGCGCTGCGGCATGCGACCCTGCGGCGAGGGCGCGCGGAAAATCAACCGGTACGGCGGTGGTGAATACCCGGGAAACGCGCAGGGGTAAGGAGCGGCGTCTCTATTTCTCCATCTTCTGCGCTACGTGCGCGATCCGGTCGCGCACGACGCCGATCGCCTGCTTCAGCGCGTAAACGTCCTGAAAGTAGCGGTACGGAATCCGGATCTGGCTAGCGTTCGCGTCGATGTTTTCAATCTCGTCACTCCATTGCGCGACCTGCGCGCGAGTCGGCTCGGCGTTCTTCCATACTTCGTCCTCGAGCGCCTTGATCGCGCGGTACCACACGAACAGGCGTTTCTTCATACGCGCTTCGAGCATGCTCGGCAGCGCCTGGGCGAGGCCGATCAGCAGCGCAAGGAACGGCACCAGAATCAGCAGCCGCCGCTCGATCAGACTCGCGAGCCAGAACGGCAGGTAGCGATACAGAAACGGCCGGCCCGATTTGAAGTAGCGCACGCTTTCGTCGGAGATCGGGAATTCTTCGGTGTTCAGGTTCGGGAACGTGCCGAGCGGCGTGAAGTAGTCCTCGCCGCCGTGCACCGTGCGCGCGGCGTCGAGCAGCAGATAAACGAGCGCTGGATGCAGCGTGTCCTTCGACACCAGCAGCGCCGTCGCCGCGAGCAGCGTGACGTCGCTGCGCGGCAGATCGTCGGCGACGCTCGTCGAGGCACGCGGCAATACGATCTTCGACAGCGACGGGAATTTTTGCGCCAGTGCATCAGCCTGCGCGAAGCTCATCAGCTTCAGGTTGCTGGTCAGCAGCGTGTGCTGCATGTCGGCGTCGGGCCGGCCGATGAAGAACGCCGCGTCGATCTGACCGCTTTCGAGCCCTTCGTATGCGGCGTTCGCGTCCATCTGCAGCAGCGTCGAGTTCTGGCTCGTGACGCCGCTGTAGCCGAGCAGCACCTGGGAGACGTTGAGCAGCCCGCTGCCCGGCACGCCTATCGAAATGCGCTTGCCGCGCAGTTGCGACAGCCGGTCGATCGTCGCGTCGCCGCGATAGAACACCCAGATCGGCTCGTACGACACGGCGGCGATGGTTTGCAGATTGTCCGTGTCTTTCGGACTGGTCGTGCCCGACTGGATGAAGCCGACCTGATAGGCGCTGTCCGGGTCCGCGAGGCGCTGGTAGTTTTCGACCGAACCCGACGAGCTGCGGATGTCGAGCTTGATGCCTTCGCGCTTGAGCAGCGGCGCGTAGCGATCGGCAAAGCCGCGGTAAATGCCACCGTCCGCGCCGGAGGTGATGACGATCGTGCGCTGGAACGCGGGCTCGAGAATCAGCGCGAGCATCCAGCCGAACGCGGCGACCAGCACGATCGCGCCGATGATCAGAAGACGCCGGCGCCGCCGTGTCATCGGGGTTCTCGGGCTGCGGTACGGCGCGGGGTCTGGTCTCGGCATCGTTACCCGGTTTGGTCAGGTCCGGCCTTGGTGAGTAAAGGAGTGGGATCGGGGTTTGGTTCCTCAACTTTACGATATCGGGGAGTTTTATTCGATAGCCAGTGATGTGCAGTGAAAAGATGCGGGTCTGTTACAGACTGTGGGGATCACGATTTTCGTGCTACAGATTCCAGTCGTACGGGCCGTTCCGGCGTACGAACACGCGCGTCGTTCGTTTAGTCAGAGAGAGTTGCGGTGTTGGAGGCACCTTCGATCCCATTAGCAAGGCGCAGCACATATGCAAGCACGCGTAGCCGTCGCAGCGGTTACTGTTCAGCCTGCGATGCGGCATTGGCCAATGCTTTACACAGTGGACTTATGCCTTTGGGACAAGATCTCGTAGAAAGCGTAATGATTTTTGCAAGGTCGTCAGTATCAAGTGTTGAGTTAATGTGACGTCGCACGAACGATTCTAGCGGCGGATTGAGCTTAATTTGTTTATCAAGTTCTGGTAACGCTTTCCAGTGGTCAATCAGCAATCGCGCGATTGCCTCAGAATAGCCTTCAGCAATCCCACCATCGTCGCAGTGACCATATTTGCTGAATGTGCTATTTACCTGAGCCCAGCTATCGAGGTGATCCACCATCGCGTCCGCCGCAACAGCATCTTTTTCCGTGCAAATTTTGCCGTACGCCAACGGCATCCAAGCAGCAATAGCAGCAGCTACAAGCAGCGCCGCCATTTTGCGGTTATTCCAGTCCATTTAACGAGAGTGTCGCGTCCTGCGACTCACCCATAATCCCGTCGATTTTTATGAAAACGTCATTTGACATCAAGGCGACTCCTCGTTCTAACTAAAAGCACAGACCCGCCCCACGAGAGCCCCCAGCAAAATAGGAAACTGACTACGAGTAGCAGCGTAACCACCACGTCCTGCTCGCCCTCCATACCAACGGCACCAACGAGCTTGAAGAGGGGGCGAAGCCTTTCTGACGTGGACTCGCTGCCAACCCAGCGTGCAAGCGGGGCGATCGACGACAATGCGAGACAGACTGGAACAGTCAGCACGAGGGCCACAAAAATCCGCAGGACATTTTTCATTGCACCAGTACCGTGCCGTAGTACTGCAGTGTTGTGCCGGGTATCGTCCGGGTTGGGTGCGACAGCAAGAACGAGCGTAAGCGATCGAACTGGGACTGGTCCGTGACCGTGATGCATCCTTCACTTTCGCCCCAACGACCTGTTGGATGCAGGCGGAAGTTGCCTCGCTTCACGCCATTGATAAATGTCCAGTCGTCAATCGCACCGTCGTTTCGATAAAGCGCGAACCAGGTCGAATGATCGACATTTAACCACGCGTCCTTGACAAGGTCATACAGCCATCCCAGATGACCGCCACTCTGTCGGTCCACGATGTAGTACAGGCCTTGCGGAAGCGGACCGCTTTCGGCGATCGCCGTGTCTGCGGGGTTGTTGACATGGGCGGGTTTGCCAGAAAAGGCAGACACGTTGCCAAAGCCTTTGCAGGTCAATACAGAGATGAGTCGGCGGTTGAGCGTGAAATAGCACTCGGCGGGCATGGTATCCAGATCGAAAAGGCGGTTACTCCGTCGTGCGACGAAGCGAGCCGCCGGGACCGAGGAGACAGGTGAAGCGAGGGAACGTTCGTGAGACCGACAGCTTCGCCGAAGACGCGACCATGCTCAATCAGACGACTCGGAAAACGCTACCCAACCACCCCCACCTCACCCCCCAACTCCCGCGCAATAAACTCGACAAACGCGCGAATCCGATTCGACATCTGATGCCGCGGCGAATACACCGCGAAGATGTCCGCATTCGGCGTGTCGTGATCAGGCAGCAACTGAACGAGCGACCCCTCCGCCAGATACTGCCGGATGTCCCATTCCGCGCGCATCAGGATGCCGTGTCCTTCGAGCGCCCATTTGACGGCGATCTCGCCGTCGTTGGTGGTCAGCGTTCCCTTGATGCGCACCGCCTCGGTCTTGCGCGCGGCGCCGCGTCCCGACGTCAGCCGCCACACGCCATATGCTTCGTCTCCCTGCCGAATGCCGATGCAGTTGTGGCGCGTCAGGTCGTGCGCCGTGAGCGGCGTGCCGTGCGCCGCAAGATATGACGGCGCCGCGCACAGCAGACGCCGGTTCGGCGCAAGCCGGCGTGCGACTACGCGCGTATCGGGCGGCTCGCCGAAGCGGATGCAGACGTCGAAGCTGTCGTCGGTGAGCGGCGGGGGCGTGACCGACAACTGCAGTTGAACCGACACTTGCGGATACCGCGCGACGAAGCGCGAAATTGCCGGTCCGATATGGCTGCGCCCGAAGCCGAGCGTCGCGTTTACGCGCAGCAAACCCTTCGGTGTCTTCTTCGCCGAGCCGAGCAGTTCGGCCAGCTCGTCGATCTCGTCGAGAATCCGCCGCGCGCGTTCGAGGTATAGCTCGCCTTCGGGCGTCAGCATCATGCGGCGCGTCGTGCGGTTCACGAGCGCGACGCCCGCGCGCTGTTCCATCTGCGTGAGGCGCTTGCTGACGGCGGCCGCGGTCAGCCCCAGTTCGCGGGCGGCCGCGCTGAGGCTGCCGCTTGCCGCGAGCGTCGAGAAAAAGCTCAGATCCGCTGGCTGCACGGTGTCGCGCATCGTCTTTTCCACGCCTTCGCATTTGTGAATGCAAGTTAAAGATGCTTTGAGTTTAGCACCGGTTTTTACCCATGCGATCGCGCTAGAGTCCACTCACGCCATTCACCAAGCACAGGACGCAGACATGAAGACCTATCGCCTCGCAACCATTCCCGGCGACGGCATCGGCAAGGAGGTCGTGCCGGCCGGCGCGCAGGTGCTCGAAGCGCTCGCGAAGACCACGCGCGCCTTCACGTTCGAGTTCGAGAACTTCGATTGGGGCGGCGACTACTATCGCCAGCACGGCCTGATGATGCCGGCCAACGGGCTAGATGCGATCCGCAACAAGGATGCGATCCTGTTCGGCTCGGCGGGCGACAAGGACATTGCCGACCACATCACGCTGTGGGGTCTGCGTCTGAAGATCTGCCAGGGCTTCGATCAATACGCGAACGTGCGCCCGACACGCATCTTGCCCGGCATCGACGCGCCGATGAAGTACTGCAAGCCCGAAGACCTGAACTGGGTCATCGTTCGCGAAAACTCGGAGGGGGAATACTCGGGTGTTGGTGGCCGCGTGCATCAGGGCCATCCGATCGAAGCCGCGACCGACGTGTCGATCATGACGCGCGCCGGCGTCGAGCGCATCATGCGCTTCGCGTTCCGCCTCGCGCAGTCGCGCCCGCGCAAGCTGTTGACCGTGATCACGAAGAGCAACGCGCAGCGTCACGCGATGGTGATGTGGGACGAGATCGCGCTCGAAATCTCCAGGGAGTTTCCGGACGTCACCTGGGACAAGGAACTCGTCGATGCTGCGACCGCGCGCATGGTCAATCGTCCCGCCACGCTCGACACGATCGTCGCCACCAATCTGCACGCCGATATTCTCAGCGACCTCGCAGCCGCGCTCGCGGGCAGCCTCGGCATCGCGCCGACCGGCAACATCGATCCGGAGCGCCGCTATCCGTCGATGTTCGAGCCGATCCACGGCTCCGCGTTCGACATCATGGGCAAGGGGCTCGCGAATCCGGTCGGCACGTTCTGGTCGGTCGTGATGCTGCTCGAACACCTCGGCGAATTCGCCGCGGCGAGGCGTGTGATGCAGGCCGTAGAAACGGTCACCGCGAACAAGTCGCTGCATACCCGCGACCTCGGCGGCACGGCCACGACCGCGCAGGTGACGGCGGCCGTATGCGCGTTGATCGAGCAGGCGGCGACGCCCGCGGAGAACGCGGCTTGAACGCCGGCTTCGCTTGAATTGACCGGCACCAAGCGGGAACCGCGCGCCACCCAGGTGCACGGTCTACGCCCCGGCCACCACGTGGCCGGCACCCAACCTTGACTCGACTAGCTCGGCCCAACGTCGGCCGGCGCGAGGCTCGCGCGCGGTCCACTGCCGCGCGCAGCAGGAGGAGACAATGACTTCGGAACTCGAAAGCCGGGTGTCCCGCAAGCTGATGCTGCGGATCATCCCGTTCGTCATGCTGTTGTACTTCGTGAGCTTTCTCGATCGCGTGAATGTGGGCTTCGCCGCCTTGTCGATGAACAAGGCGATCGGTCTTTCGCCGACCGCGTTCGGCCTCGGCGGCGGGCTCTTCTTTATCGGCTATTTTCTGTTCGAAGTACCGTCGAACCTGATCCTGCACAAGGTCGGCGCGCGCCGCTGGATTGCTCGCGTGATGGTGTCGTGGGGGCTCGTGTCGCTCGCGTCCGCGTTCGTCGTCGGGCCGAACAGCTTCTACGCGCTGCGCTTCATTCTCGGCGTCGCGGAAGCGGGCTTCTTTCCCGGCATCATCCTGTATCTGAGCCTGTGGTTTCCGACCCGGCAGCGCGCGGTCGCGGCGGCGTGGTTCATGGCCGCCGCGCCGATTTCGACCGCGATCGGCTCGCCGATTTCCGGCGCGATCATGAAACTGCCGCCGATCGCCGGACTCGCCGACTGGCAGATGCTCTACATAATCGAAGCCCTGCCGGCGATCATCCTCGGCTTCTGCGTGCTCAAGTATCTAACCGACAAGCCCGCGCAAGCCGAGTGGCTGCAGCCCGAGGAGCGCGACTGGCTGATCGCGAAGCTGAAGCTCGAAGCCGACGCGCGGCACGCGCATGCAGGCCACACGGCCGGCGCACTCAGCGCGTTGCGCGATCCGCGCGTGCTCGCGCTCGCGCTGATCTACTTCGGCACCTCGGCGGGACTTTATACGCTCGGCTTGTGGGCGCCGCTGATCATCCGCCAATATGGTTTCGGCACGTTCGAAACCGGGCTGCTTGCCGGTGTGCCGAGCGTGCTCGCGGTGATCGCGATGGTGCTCTGGGCGAAGCACTCGGATCGTACCGACGAACGTACATGGCACGTCGTGATTCCGTGCGCGCTTGCGTGCGTAGGCTTCGTGTTCGCCGGCAATGCGAGCACCGCGTTGATGATCGTGCTTGCGCTCGTCGTCGTGAACGTCGGCATCAGCGCCGCGAAGGCGCCGCTGTGGGCGATGCCGAGCATGTTTCTGTCGGGCGCCGGGGCGGCCGCGGGGATTGCGATGATCAACTCGATCGGCAACCTCGGCGGCTTCGTCGGGCCGTTTGCGATCGGCTGGCTCAAGAACGTGACGGGCGGCTATACGGCGGGGCTTTATGTGGTCGGCGCGACGTTGGCGGTGTCGGCGGTCGTGACGCTGATGCTGAGCCGCCAGACCAGGCATGCGCCGGTCGCGGTGGGCGAGCGGCAAGGTCACTGAGCGAAACATCGATGATACGGGAGCGCCGCCGGCTGAAAGGCCGGCGGCGAACGTGAACTCATCCGATGCGTTAGCACTCGACTACCGGAACCCGTAGACCAGAACCTTCTTCCCTTCAAAGTGTTCCTGCACACCTTGCACGCAATTCATCGGACAGCTGTAGTCGGGAGTCGACGAGGCTGTCGGGACACTCGCCCGATAGACCACGGATTCGATCTGCGTCCCGTCCGAAGTGATCACGATGTTCAGGTCAGTCTCGACGCCAGCCGCCACAGGTCCTCCGGTAATGTAGCGGACCGACATCGTTCCGGTGCAATCGGAGTTCACCGTGTAGGTGCCGGTCTGGTGAGGATTGAAGGTAGTCGAGCCGGCTTTCGGCACGCCGTTGATGTTCCCAACGTCAGTGCGTGTGAAACCACCGCTGCCGTCGAACGTCACCAGGGCGACGTCATCGTAAATCAACGGGCTCGTGAACGGATGCAGCGTGTTCGTCGAATCGAGCAATCCAAGAATCTCTCCGTGACCGATGAACCCATAGGGTCCCTTTAGCGTTGCCTTGGAGCAAAGGCCCCCGCGACCACCACCGTCGCCATCACCGTCGCCATCACCCCTGCCGCCGGCCTGCGCGGTGCCGCTCAGCGACAGAATTGCAACGGTTACCGCCGACCAAACGCTTATATGCTGGGTCTTCATCTTCATCTCCTTGTTAGCAAATCAGGCGCATGAAATTGCGGCGTGCAAAAGTCCTTCGGCTGCCGGGATCGGGGCCTGGATCAATCAAACGAAAATAGTCGATTAAGAAATGGCCGCAGTAATGCGTGGTCGCTGTCGTTTGAAGGACCAGGCGTGGGCCAAAGTGTTGAATTGCGAAAGGCTTTCACCGGGCAGTCGTGTTTCGCTCGGTGTCGGCGGATACGTGCGGAAGGGATGCACGAAAGGCCGCGCAATGGTGACTTCGTGGGTCGGCCACGCTTCAAAGTCGCATAGCGAAACCCAGTGTAATCCACGCTATTTGCGGCGACCTGATGAATATCGGACAAAAGGAAGGCACAATCAGATCGCGCGCTGCGAATCGCGGTGACGCCGCGTGCCGTCTATGAAGCACGTGATGACTTGCACCGTGATTCGCGACATACGGAGACGAGATGGCAACGCACGATTCGTCGCAGGCGCTCGATCCCGCGGACTATATCGCCCACCACCTGCAGAACTTTTCGACGTCGTCGTCGGCTTCAGCTGCGGCCTCGGTGGAGCACAGTGTGGGCGCGTTCATCCGGAGTCCTCATGCGCTGGTTTTCGCTGCGGTGCTGTTCGTCGTGCTGGTGTGCTTTGCGGCGCTGAGGGATCGAGGCGCGATGTTCAGCGTCGGGCGCGCGGTCAGTTTCGGGCGGCGTCTGTATGTGTGGTGGTCGTGCGCGTGGCGTCAGGGGCTCGCGAGTACGCTGCTTTTCGTCGCCGCCGTCGTGGCGTTTCACTTTCTGGTGCCGCGCACGGCGGTGCCGCTGATGAAATTTTCCGAGCACGTGATTACGCCCGATGTCGCGAGGAGTTCACCGGCATGGTCGACGGTGATTGCGGCGATGCCGGCGATCGTCGCGTTTGCGATCTACCTGCTGGTGAGTCTGCCGATCGCCGGATATATGGTGCGCAGCGGCCTGGCCGCGCATGGTTTCGCCGGCTCCGAACGTTTCGGCTTCTGGCGCGCGGTGTCGCTCGGGCTCACGACGTATCTCTGGTCGGTGCCTGGAAGCCTCGCGATTGCCGATGTCGGAATTTCATTGCCCGGTCATGCCGCGGATGCGCTGCGCGCGATTCTTGTCGTGGTGTGGGGGATGTATATCGTTTTGCCGAGGCAGGTGAAAAGGGTAGAGAGGTTTGCGGCGGGGTGAACATCGTCGAAGCGACTAGATGGTGCATGCCCAACGGCCCGCTCGAAGCGGGCCGTCTTCCATTGCCGCTGCCCACATGGGCAGCGCTCGCCAAACATCAATGATGCGCGTAGACCGAGGCGAGGCCGGCAACGTCCTGTTGCTGCGACAGCACCGAGACCTTAACCGCGCCAGCTCCGGCCGCCGACGACCCGTTCGCCGACCCGCCATATGCGGACGTCGCCGCGCTATTCAGCGCGCTCACGCGTGCCTCGGCGGCTTGGATATCCTGCGGATAGGTGTTGTAATCTGCAGCCGGGTTGTAACCCGCCTTTTCGAGTTGGACCAGTTCCGCGCGAACCTGGGCACGTGTAACCGGCGCGTTGGACTGCGCGAACGAAACGACGGGGACAGCGACAACAGCGGCAACGATCAGCGACTTGACGAGTTTCATGGTATCCACCTGAGAGCAATTGAGTTGGTTCAGACCACGGTTGCGTGGCCCGTGCATCCAGTCGCGTCGACGTCCGCTTTGCTTTGCGGCACCGCCGACTGGCATGGACGTATTTGAACCCCCTCATGTATCCCGCCTGTTTCCGCGAACCCCGACTTTTGCAACGGTGTTTGTCGGTCAGCGCGCTGGATACATAACGATACGAAACTCGTCGAACTCACCGCGCACCGTTACTGGCCGCGAATTCGGCGGGTCGAGGAAGCGCGTGCGCAACACCATCCTGACCAGGGCAATCCTTGCTAGCAATAGCAACAAAGTTCACATACCGTTCCTCACGGAGCAACGGAGCCAAAGGCTAACGAGGATGTGATGCGCGAAATCAACCAGCAGCGGCTGCGCTATTTCCATGAGGTGCTCGGGCACGGCACGATCCGCGGTGCCGCGGACAGCCTCAACACGTCGCCCTCGGTGATTACGCGGCAGATCAAGCTGCTCGAAGACGAACTGGGCGTGCAGCTGTTCGAGCGGCAGGCGCGCGGCGTCCGGCCCACCGAGGCCGCCGCGCATCTGCTGGAGTTCTGGCGCGGCTATCGCGCGCAGCAGGAGAAGTTCGAGGATCAGCTGCACGCGTTGCGCGGCTTGCAGCAAGGCCGCGTCGATCTGGCCGTCAGCGAGGGTTACGTGGATGCGCTGATTGCCGAGGTCATCACGCCGTTCTGTGTGCAATACCCGAAGGTCGATATCGGCCTCACCGTGCTGCCGGTCGACGACGTGCTCGACGCAGTTGCGGAAAGCCGCGCCCATATCGGGCTCGCGTTCAATCCGCCGCCGCATCCGCGCGTCGAATATCGCGCGAGTTCCGCGCAGCCCGTGGTGTTGCTGGTGCGGCGCGACCATCCTCTCGCGCGGCGCGGCAAGCCCGCCACGATCGACGATCTGCTCGCGTGGCCGCTGGCGTTGATGCCGAGCACGTTCGGCATCGGGCACCTCGCAACGATGCTCGCGTTCGTCGAACACGTTGAGATCCGTGCGACGCTCACCACCAATTCGCTAACGGCACTCAAGCGGTTTGTCGCCGATGAAAACTTTGCGACGCTGATCGGAGAGTTCGCGGCCTCGCGCGAGATCCAGGCTGGCGAGCTGGTGACCGTGCCGATCGACCACGCGCTGTTTTTAGGCACGAAGGCGCGCGTGCTGGTGAAATCCGGGCGGCCGCTCGTCGCCGCCGCGCACGAACTGCTCGCGTGGATCTTGCAGCGCATGACGATGTTTGGGGGCGGCGCGCAAAGGTGAATTGGGTTGATTCACTGCGACCGCGCGCAATAGGCCCCCACCTGCCGCCTGCGCACCACCAACAACGAACAGACCCCGATGGACGCCACGATATTCACGGCCGGATAAAACGCCACGGCCACACTCCATTTCGGCAGCGCGAGAATCGCGAGCGCGTACTTAAGAACACATAGCGCAAAGTACAAAAGACTCTCGCTCCACGGGTCAAGAATAGTTTTGCGCACCGTCGGCCCCAGGCCGACGAGTTCGATCAGCGTGACAAGACAGATCGACCAAGTCGGATCATTGGTGAGTATCCAGAGCGGAATAGCCGACAACGCAGCGACGAGGCAAAGCCAATCGAAAGCGGTCCGCCGCCGTTCACCCCGAAAGACGCTCGCGACGAGAACAAAGAAGCAGGTGGCCGCGATCGCCGCCGTAGACCACGCCGAAGGGCCTGCACCGGCGACGAATTGCCCGCCCGCCGCAATCGCCGTGACGACCGACCAGACCAGCCACGTGAACAGATGCGGACGTACGGTGCCGCGCCAGATCGCAAGTCCATAAGGCAGAAATGCGACCAGCGAAACGATCGCCCCCATGACGCCGAACAGTCGGCTCGTGTCCTGAAAGATGCGCATCATAGGAGGATCACACCCGGCACTGTCCTCGATATCGTGCCGGCGGTGCTCCACACGCACGCGTAAAGAACCGCGTAAAGGCTGTCGTCGATGCAAAGCCGACCCGCTCGCTGATCTCGCTGATCGGCATCGGCGTATGCGCGAGCAGCGTACGTGCTTCGTCGATGCGCGTTTGCGTCAGCACCTCGCTGAAGGTTTTGCGCTCCGCGGCGAGCTTGCGTTGCAACGTCCAGCGCGTCAGCGACAGCCGCTCGCAGACGATCGTCTGCAGGCTCTTCGGATCGATCGCATCCGCCTGTTCGCGCAGCACGGCACGCAGACATCGCTCGACCGTCGGAGAAAAGCGGCCCTGCTCGCGAATCCGCTGCAAGATGCCGTCCGCGGCATGCATGTGAATTTTCGAAAGCGGCGCGTTGTAGACCTCGAACGCGCGGTCCAGCGCCGACGACTGCAACACCATCCGATTGCACGCCTGATCGAGTTGAACGCGCACGCCCAACGTCCCGCACAGCGCGCCGAACGCACCGAGCCGCGCATCGGTGATGCCTGCGTCGCGCACGCGCAGGCGCGCGTCGTAGAGCTTCGCCACTCTGGCGATCAGCGCGAAATTGCCGAGCGCGCTCGATGCGTTGCGACCTTCGCCTTCCGTCACGTATTCGAAAGCGACTTCGTCGCCGTGCTCCTGCACGACGAGCCAGTCGACATTACCGATCAGGTCGCGGTAGGTGACGTAATTGCGCAACGCATCGCGCAGCGTCGGACTATTGCAGAGCACGCCGGCGAGCTCGGGGAAATACAGCAGACTATCCAGCACGTCGCCCTCGGGCGCGCCGCGCATCAGACAGCTTTCCGCAAGCCGCAGCGTTGCGACGTGTTTGTCGCCCGGGACCCGCGCATCCGCTGCGGCGATGTCTGCCTCCGCGATGCCGATCTCGTGAGCCACTTTGGTGCGATCGAGACCCTCACGCTCCGCCGCGTCGAGCAATCCTCGATAGATGCGCGCTGATACGGACTTCTGACGCAAATCCACTGTGCCTCCTCCGGTCGAAACCTGTCTGCGGGTTTTCCTGACTCTTCATCGGTCAAGTGCTGCACCCATCGGTCAAGCGCGCTTCGAGCGCATCCCTAGAATTTCTTTCGGCGCATTACCGCGAGCGCTAAGCGTAACAGGACGACAACGTTATGCAATGCAAATCACATGACCGACAACGACAACCAGGAGCGAGACGATGAGAAGCAAGCTGACGATACCCTTTGCCGCAAGCGCCATCGCCTGCGGTGTCACGGTGGTACTCGCCGCCTGCGGCAATGGCAGCAGCCTCAGTGACCCGCCGTTGCCGAGCGATCCCGATGCACGCGCCGATACGCGTGCCGCCGCGCTGGTCCAGCAAATGACGACCGCCGAAAAGATCCAGCTCGTGCACGGCGTCGGCATCCCCAACGCGGGACTCGGCGGTCCGTATCCGGCCGGCGTCAACGGAGCAGGCTACATTCCGGGCATCGCGCGGCTTGGCATTCCGGGCCTTGCAATGGCCGATTCGGCGGGCGGCGTCAATGTCGTCAACTCGAATGCGACGGCGCTGCCCGCACCGGTGGCGCTCGCCGCAAGCTGGGACCCGACGCTCGCGAACGAATACGGCGCGCGTATCGCGACCGAGCTGCGCGTGCTCGGTTATGGCGAAGGTCTCGGCGGCGGCGTCAATCTCGCGCGCGAACCACGCAATGGCCGCACCTTCGAGTACATGGGCGAGGACCCGGTACTGACCGGCACGCTGAGCGCCGCGCGCACGATCGGCACGCAGGCGCAGAAAGTCATCGCGACGATCAAGCACTACGCGATGAACGATCAGGAAACGAACCGCATGACGAGCAACTCGGTCGTCGATGAACGCACGATGCGCGAGACCGAGCTGCTCGCGTTCGAACTCGGCGTCACGCAGGGCACGCCCGGCAACGTGATGTGTTCGTACAACCTCGTGAACGGCGTGTATGCATGCGAAAACCGGTATCTGCTGACCACCGTGCTGAAGAACGAGTGGGGCTTCAAGGGCGTCGTGCAATCGGACTGGACCGCCACGCACAGTACCGTCGCGTCGGCGCTGGCCGGCCTCGATGAAGAAGAGCCCGGCGATCTCGGCGGCGGAGCGTCGATTCCAGGCTTCACGCTGCCGTCCTATTTCAACACCGCGCTGACGAGCGCGGTCAATGCCGGCAGCGTGCCCATGTCGCGACTCAACGACATGGTTCAGCGCAAGCTTCGCACGATGATCCGCTATGGCGTCTTCGATTCGCCGCCGACCACCGGCGGCAGCGTCGATCAAACCGCGGGCAACGCGCTTGCGTTGCAGGTCGCGCAGCAGTCGTCGGTGTTGTTGAAGAACGCGGTGGCGAACGGTGATTCGCAGCCGGTGCTGCCGCTGAATGCGGCGGGGTTGTCGTCGATCGTGGTGATCGGCGGTCACGCAGATGCGGGCGTGCTGTCGGGCGGTGGCTCGGGCGCCGTGCCGGCGGCAGCGGGCAACGCGGTATCCGGCTGCGTGTCGCCGTCGCCGCTGTTGAGCACCTGCGCGACGTGGTACAAGTCGGCACCGCTAGCCGCGATTCAGGCGAAGGCGCCGAACGCGAGCGTGACCTTTGTCGACGGCACGAACGCGGCGGCGGCGGCCACCGCGGTCGCGAAGGCGGACGTGGCGATCGTGTTCGCGACGCAATGGGAAAGCGAAGGCGCGGATCTGCCAAGTCTGAGCCTGCCGAGCAATGCAACCGACAGCTATAACCAGAGCTACGATCAAAACGCGTTGATCACCGCGGTCGCGGCGCAAGCGAAGCGCGTGATCGTCGTGCTAGAAAACGGCAGCCCGGTCCTGATGCCGTGGCTCGGCAACGTGCATGGCGTGCTCGAAGCCTGGTATCCGGGCGTGCAGGGCGGCCAGGCGATTGCCGATCTGCTGTTCGGCACCGTGAATCCATCCGGCAAATTGCCGATTACGTTCCCGATGCAGGACGCGGATCTGCCGCAGCCGACGATCTCGGCCACCGATACGACCGTCAACTACAGCGAAGGGCTCTTCATGGGGTACCGCTGGTATGACGGCAAGCAGATCGCGCCGCTGTTCCCTTTCGGTTATGGGCTGTCCTATACCAGCTACAGCTACTCGGGCCTCAACGCGCAAGTGGATGCCAGTGGCAATGTGACTGTGACCTTCAACGTCAAGAATACGGGCTCACGCGCGGGCGCGGAAATCGCCGAAGTTTATGCCGCGTTGCCGAGCGGTCTGGGCGAACCCCCGAAGCGCCTGGTCGGCTGGCAAAAGGTCGCGCTGCAGGCGGGGCAGTCGCAGCAGGTCAGCGTATCGATTGCGCCGAAGCTGCTGTCGACGTGGGACGCGACCAACCACGCGTGGAAGCTCAACGGCGGCGTCTATCAGATGATCGCGGGGGCTTCTTCGCGCGATCCGAATGCGTTGACGGCATCGGTGACGATCGCGGGGCATTGAGCGCCGAGGTGTTGAACCAGAAAGCCGGGCAGCAGGGTACGGAGTCTCGCTCCGTGTCCTGCCTGCCCGGATAGCTCGTGTCGTGGCCGTTCCGGGTTCGGCACGTCAATCGCCGGGCAGCCGATAAGCGAACTCGTACGAATGCGCGCCATCGACGATGTCGATCTTGAACTCGCCTTCAATGCCGCTCAGCTCGCCCGTGCCCGAATCGGGCACGACCGTCACCGCCAGCGACGCAGCACCGCGATTCATCACGCCGATATGCTGCAGCACGAACGTACCCTGCTTGCCCGCCAGCGTGCCCGTGACCTGTTCGAGCGCGACATAGCCGGCCGAGCCTTTGACGTTCGTCATCGCGCTCAGCATTTGCCCTTGCGTGGTTGCGGCGAGATCGCCGGAGATCTGCTTGTCGATCGACATGCGGCCTAGCTTCGATTCGGCCTCCGCGTTTTCGAACGGCATCGGTTGAAGGGAGACGATGAAAGTGCCCTTTGCGATGTGCTGAGTCATCGGATTTCCTCCTGGCTTGAACGGGCGAAACGTGACGTTTCCGAAACGTAGCATACGTCGCTGTCAATTCGCCGCACGCGCCGTGCTGTCAGCCGTGCCGAACGCATCCGCGAACTCGCGCTTCAACCACGCCAACGCCGGGTCCTGATCGTGCGCCGCGGCCCACATCAACGAAACCTCGTAGCCCGGCACTTCGAATGGCAACGGGCTGAGCGCGAGACCGAGCGTATCGCGCCAGACGCGGCCGATGAACTCCGGCACGGTCGCGATCGCCGCCGTGCGTTGCACGATGAACGGACTGGTCGCGAAGTTCGAACTCGAAAACACGACCTCGCGCTTCAGTCCCTGCAGCTCCAGTCGTTCATCGATGAAGCCGCGCAGCTCGGCGCTGAACGAAGTCAGCACGTGGCGGTGGCGCAGAAATTCGTCCATCGACAAATGCTTGCGACGCGTCTTGACCAGCTTCGGGCTGTAGACGCTCACGAAGCGCCACGAAAACAGCGGCATGAGTCGCTGCCACGGCACGCACTCGCGGAACACGCCGACTGCGAGTTCGATCGCGCCATCGTCGAGCATCGCGGCGGCGCGCGTCGAATCGGTGGAGCGTGCGATCAGCTTCACGCCGGGCGCTGCGACGGCGAGGCGCGCCATGATCTCCGGCATCAGCAGCAGTTCGAGCGAATCGCTGAGGCCGATGCGGAACACCCGCTGCGCGCGGGCCGGATCGAACACGGACGGCTGCGTGAGCGCCTGATGCAGCGATTGCAGGAATGGCTCGATCTGCCGCGCGAGTTCGAGCGCGCGCGGCGTCGGCGTCATGCCTTGCGGCGTGCGCACGAACAGCTCGTCGCCGAAGGTCTCGCGCAAGCGTTTCAGTGCGCCGCTGACGGCCGGTTGGCCAACAAACAGCCGCTGCGCGGCACGCGTGACGCTCCGCTCTTCCAGCAGCGCGCGGAAGGTCAGCAACAGGTTCAGGTCGAAGCGCCGAAAATCATTTTCAATGATGTTGGCCATGACGTTAAACGATTTGAATGATGGACACGCACCGCGCATTCTACTGCCACGGGGTCTTCCGTTCACTCACAGGAGCAATGAAATGGACTGGCAAAATCAGAAGGTCGTGGTGCTGGGTGGTTCGTCGGGTGTTGGGCTCGCGACGGTGAAGCGGCTCGCGGCGGCTGGCGCGAGCGTCGTCGCGGTGGGGCGCGACCGCGCCAAGCTGGACGATGCGCTGAGCGGCATCGGCGCACAGGTGACGGGCGACGCGCTCGATTGCACCGATCGCGCGGCGCTCGAACGGTTTTTCGGCGGCCTCGGCCGGATCGATCATCTGGTGATGACGCTGTCGGGCGGCGAAGGCGCGGGACCGTTTGCCGAGCTGGATCTGGCCGCGCTGCGGCGCGGCTTCGAGGCCAAGTTCTGGCCGCAGCTCGAAGCGGCGCAGACCGCGCTGCCCGCGCTGCGTCGCGACGGCAGCATCACGTTTCTGACCGCGATTTCGGCGCGCATCGCGAACCCGGGTACGGCGGGTCTGGGCGCGATCAACGGCGCGCTCGAAAGCATGATCGGCACGCTGGCGCGCGAGCTGGCGCCGCTGCGCGTGAACGCGGTGTCGCCGGGGGTGATCGATACGCCGTGGTGGGACAGATTTCCGGCGAGCGTGAAAAGCGAGCTGTTTCGCCAGCAAAGCGAAACGCTACCGGTGCGGCGCGTCGGCCAGGCCGACGATGTCGCGCACGCGCTGCAGTTTCTGCTGGAGAACACGTTTATGACGGGGGCGGTGATCGAGTGTGACGGCGGCTTGCGACTGCTGTGAAGCACGGGCGCGGGAATGTGCGCTCAGGCGTCCTACGCCCTCCGAACCCGAACCGGCAGACACATCGTCGCCGCGAAGCACAGCAAATGCAGCGCGGCCAGCAGCACGAACATCGGCAGAAATCGGCTGGGCTGTACATCCGAAGCACCGTGCAGCGTCAACGCGATCGCCATCGAAAGCAGCGTCGTGGCGAACGGACCGCCCACTCTCTGCGCGATGTTCAACGCCGTATTCGCGACCGCGAGCCGTTCTCTCGCGATCGACGAATACGCGGCCGAGATCGATGGCACGCTGATCGTCCCCTGACCGACGCCCGCAAGGAACAGACTGACAGCGGCCCATCCGGCCGAGAACGAAGCGATGCTCATCCACAGAAACACGAGCGTGCTCAGAAACGCCAGCAATGCGCCGCCCGCCGCGAGCGCGCGGCAACCGAGCCGCTCGGTCAACCAGCCGATCGGCGGGAACGAGCACATCATGCCGACGCCGGTCGCCGCGAGCAGGCCGCCCGCGTGCGCGGCCGACAAACCGCAGCCCGCGATCAGAAACAGCGGCACTGCAAGCTGTCGTCCATACATGATCCCGTTCGCGGAGAACTGCGCGAGTGCCGCGACCGAGAACGTACGCCTTGCAAACATGCGCACGTCGATCAGCGCGGCATCGCCTTTGCGCAACGCGTACAGCACGAACCCGGCGAGAAACACGACGCCCGCAAGCAGCCACGCGAGGCCCACCGCGCGCAACGCGTTCTGAAGTCCATAGACGAGTGCGACCAGCCCAGGGGAGATCAGCGCAAAGCCGGTGAAATCGAACGGCCGCTTCTGCGACGCAGGGGCATCGTGCGGCAGCAGCAATACCGCCATCGCGATGCCGACAGCGCCCACCGGCGCATTGATGAAGAACAGCCACGGCCAACTCGCGTGCGCGAGGACGAGCCCGGCCAGCACCGGGCCGAGAATGGGACCGAGCAGTATGGGCAGCGCGGTGAAGCCCATCACGCGCTCGAGGTTCCTGCCGGCCACTCGTCCGATCATCATCTGCGCCATCGGTACGAGCACACCGGCAACGAGGCCCTGGAAGATGCGCGCGCCGATCAGCTCGCCGATCGTCTGCGCCGCGCCGCACAGCATCGACGCTATCGTGAACGTCGAAAAGCAGAACAGGTACAGCCGCTTCGCGCCGATGCGGTCGACCAGCCAGCCGTTGAGCGGCAACATCAACGCCATCGCGAGCAGGTAGCCGCTGACGATCCACTGCGCGGCGGCGATCGACGCATCGAGCGTATGGCCGATCGTCGACAGCGACACGTTGACGAGCGTCGAATCCATCTGCGACATGAACGAACCGATCGACACGACCGCCGCGACCTTCCAGACGGTCGGATCGATCCGCTCGGAAGCGGACGCGGAGATGTGCTCGCGCATGCCGCTCATCGGTCCGCGCGGGTACGGATAAAGGTCTGGCGCTCGGTCAGGCTCATGTACCGGCTCACGCTGCGTTGCCGCTCGCGGTCGCCGCGGCCGCGGGCTGTACCTGCTCGAGATGGCGCAGCAGCTTCGTCACCATCATCACCACGACGAACGCGAGGACCACGAAGAACAGCGCGAGCGGCGTGAGCACCTGCACCGACACGAAGCCGGCCAGCCCCATCATCGCCGAGGACACCAGCAGCAGCGCGCAGCCGAGAATCGCGCTCGTCAGGCCCGCGATGTGCGGGAACAGCGAGTTGCCCTTCGCCATCAGCGTCGGATACATCGCGCCGGCGCAGAAGCCCATCACCAGCACGGGCGTCGCGAGCGTCCACACGCGCAGGCCGACCGTCAGCGCGAGCAGCAGCATCACAACCGACGCGGCCGCCATCAGCCGCGCGCCGATGCGCAACCGCTGCTCGGCGCTCGGCAGACGCGGACCGTGCAGCCGATTCGACAGACCGCCAAGGAAGTACATCATGCCGATGCCGAGCGCGAGATAGCCGAAGAAGGTCGGCGGCTTGTGCAGCGTGGTCTGCACCATGAACGGCCCGACGATGTTGAACACGAGCAGGATGCTGTAGCACAGGCCCTGCGCGAGGAAACAGCTTTGGAACACGGGGCTCGCGAGCACCTTGCGCGCGTTCGCGGTCAGCGTGCGCGGTTCGAGATGCACGGGCTTCGGCAAGGTCTCGCGATAACGCCACAAGAGCGCCCACATCACCAGCGAATAGATCAGCAAGAACACGAGGCACGCGCGCCAGCCGAACGCCGTCTGCAGATGCGCGCCGATCACCGGCGCGACGATCGGCGCGAGCCCCCATGCGATCGACATGTACGTGAACGCATGCAGCAACGCCTGACCCGCGAACGAATCGGTGATGATCGCCTTCGCGAGCAGGTTCGTGCTCGCGATGCCGAAGCCCTGCAACGCACGGGCGAGGATGAACGTCTCGAGATTCGGCGCCGCGAGCGACAGCAGACAGCCGACCGTGTAGACGGTCAGGCCGAACGCGAGCACGCGCTTGCGGCCATACGCGTCGGCGATCGGACCGAAGATCAGCTGGCCGAACGCGTAGGCGGCCATGTAGCCGGTGACGCTGGTCTGGATCGCTTGCGGCGAGGTACCGAAGTAGTGCGCCATCGCGGGCAGCGCGGGCACGTAGATGTCGATGGCGAGCTGTCCGGCGGATGCGAACAGGCAGATCAGGAACAACAGGAAGCGCGGCGAGTTCGGAGCGGAGTTGGCGGAGGCGGGTTGGTCGGCGGTAGCGTGGCTCATGGGTGCATCGAAAGGGAACACTGGCGGCGCGGGCAATCGGCGCGTTCGGATATCGAACGGAAAAGACGCGGGTGCCCCGGCATTATCGCCGGGTATTGTGCCCGTGGTATCGCGGGAAGTGGGATATTCCCTGGCGAGGGTGTGGGATGGCGCGGCCGACCGGCGCGCTATCCCGCCGCAACGACGCTCATCTCGCGCAATCTTCGATCGACCGCAGCAACGCTCCGTGGTCCGCCGGGTCCTGGAAGAAGGCGACGAAGCTCGCGTGTTCGCCGTTTGCGATGCGGTCCGAGCAGTCCTTGCCTTTGAGCGGGGGGCGAGACGCCGTCCAGATCATCGCCATCACGGCGAGGGCCAGCACGACGCCTGTAAAGACGAACCCGAGCAGCAACGACCTGGCGTCGTCCGACATTGTGTCTAGCGGATGAGAAGCGTCTTGCGGCTCGCAACTTCTAGTTGAAGATGAGTTCATGCCGATGTCCCCGATAGTCAGCGTTGAAAAACCAGCGCCACCATCTTCCATCTGCACGTAAGATTGAAAAAGTTGAGTTTACTGACGATGTGATTCAGCTTTTCTGACCAATGCCATTCCGACTCCGATGAGAGAGATTAGTCTCGACCGCCTGCGCACCCTCGTTGTCGTCGCCGACCTCGGCTCTTTTGCCGAGGCCGCTCGCGTTTTGCATCTCGCGCCACCCACGGTCAGTCTGCATATCGCTGATCTCGAAAGCCGCGTCGGTGCGCCGCTGCTGTCGCGCAAACGCGGCCAGGTGCGGGCCTCGGCGATCGGCGAGACGCTGGTGGCGTATGCCCGTCAATTGCTGGCCAATGCGGAGCAGGCGTTGGAAGACGTGCGGCGACAGGTGGAAGGGCTCGGCGGACGGGTTCGGCTCGGCGCTTCCACCGCAGCCATCGCGAATCTGCTGCCGCAGGCGTTGGAACGGCTGGCCGAGGACCATCCCGGCATCGACGTGCAAATCGCCGTGCTGACTTCGCAGGAAACGCTGACGCGACTCGCGGAGGAGTCGCTCGACGTGGGCATCGTGGCGCTGCCGCAAGCGCCGATACGCGGGCTATCGATCGAAAAATGGCGCCGCGATCCGGTGGTCGCATTCATGCCGGCCGGGTGGCCGTGTCCGGCGCGCATCACGCCGCAGTGGATCGCCGCGAAGCCGCTGATCCTGAACGACGCCACCACGCGGCTTTCCCGTTTGACGACGGAATGGTTCAGCGCGGCGGGGCAGCATCCCACGCCGCGCATCCAGCTCAACTACTCGGATGCGATCAAGAGTCTCGTGGCGGCGGGATACGGCGCCGCGCTGCTGCCGCAGGAAGCAGGCCGCTCAACGGCCGACACTCGCATCGTCACACGTGCGCTGCGCCCGGCGTTATGGCGGCAGCTGGGCCTAGCCTTTCGCGCGGGTACGGTGGAGCGTCCGACTCAGTATGTGCTCGACGTATTGCGGAGTTTGCGGTTGAGCTAGTGAGCAAGACTACGTGGCCGCGGCTTTGCGTCTGTCCTGTTCCTCGCGATAAAGCACGTACTCCTCCGCCATCGCTTTTGCAACGGATGGCCTACGCGCGGTGCGTTCGTAGTACTGCTGCACCGATGGCCACTGCGCGAGCTCGACGCCGCTGTAGCGCGCCCAGTTCAACACAGTGACCAGATAAGCATCCGCGGCGGAAAACCGCTCCAGCAAAAACTCGCGTCCGTGCAAATGCTGCTCCAGCAGATTCAATCGCAACGGCACCTTCTTGTGTGTATAGCTAAGAACGTCGGCGGCCGCGTCCGGATCGAGCAGCGGCACGAATACTCCCTTATGCAGTTCCGTGCTGATGAAGCCAAGCCACTCCTGCAATTTCGCGCGCTCCGCCGTGCCGGCAAGCGGCGCGAGCGCGGCCGCCGGATAGGCATCGGCGACATAAGGCAGGATCGCGGTGTTTTCGCGCAGCAGCCAACCGTCGTTGGTGCGAAGCACGGGGACCTGGCCGAGCGGATTGATCGGATAGAAATCGGAGCCGTCGCGCAGCCGCTTCGATTTCGTGTCGACTTCGATAAAGCGCGCATCGGCGCCGGCCTCGTAAAGCGAAATGCGCGTGGCGAGCGAACACGCGAGCGGCGAAAAATAAAGCTCCATGCTGATGTCTCCGGTCGTCGGTGAAGGTGTTTTTGTACTATAGTGAACAAAAATGGATGACGCCAGAGAATTTTATGCATACCGGTACAAAAACGGAAAAACGCTCGCGCGGACGACCGCGTAGCTACGATTCGCAACAGGCCCTGAACGATGCGCGCGACGCGTTCTGGCATGGCGGCTACTCGGGCACGTCGCTCGATGCGTTGAGCGAGGCGACCGGCATGAACCGGCCGAGCCTGTACGGCGCTTTCGGCGACAAGCACGCGCTGTATCTCGACACGCTCGATCGCTACATCGCGTTTGGCCGCGATGCGATGCAAGCCGCGCTGCATGGTGACCGGCCACTCGCCGAGGCGTTGCTGGCCGTATACGAAGGCTCGCTCGCGCTCTACTTTCCACCGGGCGAGGTGGCGCGCGGGTGCTTTCTGATCGGCACGGCGGCGGTGGAGTCGAGAGCGGATGCGCAAGTACGTGACAAGCTCGCGCACGGTCTTGCCACGTTCGATGCGGAGTTCGAGCGACGGTTCGAACGCGCGCAAGCTCAAGGCGAACTCGATGCCGCCGCGAGTCCCGCGCTGCTCGCCAAAGTCGCATCGGCGATTCTGCATACTCTCGCGCTGCGCTCGCGCGCGGGCGACTCGCGCGAGTCGCTGCGCGCGACGGCGCAGGCTGGCGTCGCGCTGATCTGCGGGGCGCCGGGCAAAAAGCCAGGCAAGCCATCGAGCAAAACGCCGGGCAAAAAGCCAGCCAAACCACGGCACAGGTCCAAAACCTGAAGCGCCGCGACCGCGCACCGCCTACCGGTTGATGAACCGCTGAAGCTGCGCCGGATAGCGCTCGCCCACCACCTTGATCTGCTCGAGCGCCGCTTCGATGTCGGCGAGATCCGCCGGCGTCAGCACGATGCTGGCGGCGCCGACGTTCTCCGCGAGGCGCGGCAGCTTCGTCGTGCCCGGAATCGGCACGATCCATGGCTTCTGCGCGAGCAGCCACGCTAGCGCGATTTGCGCGCGCGTCGTGCCTTTGCCGTCCGCGATCCGCCCGAGCACGTCGACGAGCGCCGCATTCGCCTTGCGGTTCTCTTCCGAGAAGCGCGGCGCGATATTGCGGAAATCGCTCTTGTCGAAGGTCGTGCGCTCGTCGATCGCGCCGGTCAGAAAGCCCTTGCCGAGCGGGCTGAACGGCACGAAGCCGATACCGAGTTCTTCGAGCGTCGGCAGCACGCTGGCTTCGGGCTCGCGCCACCACAGCGAATACTCGCTTTGCAACGCCGCGACCGGCTGCACCGCGTGTGCGCGGCGGATCGACTCCACGCCCGCTTCGGACAGGCCGAAGTGCCCGACCTTGCCTGCGGCGATCAGATCTTTCACCGCACCGGCGACGTCCTCGATCGGCACGTTCGGATCGACGCGATGCTGATAGAACAGATCGATGCGGTCGGTTTTCAGACGCTTCAACGCAGCCTCGGCGACAGCGCGAATGTTTTCGGGCCGGCTGTTGAGCGGCTTTTTGGTGTCGCCGTCCTGAAAGCCGAACTTGGTCGCGATCACCACCTGATCGCGAAACGGCGCGACCGCTTCGCCGACCAGCTCTTCGTTCACAAACGG
Source organism: Paraburkholderia sp. BR13444 (assembly GCF_040948755.1). Classification (NCBI taxonomy): domain Bacteria; kingdom Pseudomonadati; phylum Pseudomonadota; class Betaproteobacteria; order Burkholderiales; family Burkholderiaceae; genus Paraburkholderia; species Paraburkholderia sp. BR13444. The sequence continues at coordinate 143,464 of NZ_JBFPKM010000009.1, forward strand.
ACCATAGACCTCGGCGGTATCGAAGAACGTGACGCCTTGCTCGAAGGCCGCGCGGATCAGTTCGATGCCGGCCGCTTTTTCGGTGGCAGGGCCGTAGCCGAAGCTCAGGCCCATGCAGCCGAGGCCGAGCGCGGATACTTCGAGGCCGCTTTTACCGAGTTGACGTGTTTGCATACGACGCTCCAGTTGATGCGCCCGGCCCCGGCTGCTGCCGGGACCACGACGCTTTGAATGCGACACGCGCCACGCGAGTCGTGGCACTGGAAGCGAGTTTAGGTTGCTGTGTGCGGCTCAACAATATCTCTATACTTGCATGACGTATTGAATTTAATTCACAAATGGCGAATTCCCGAGTGCCGCGCGCGGGCCTTGCCGAACTGACCGCCTTCATCACGATCGCCGAGCAGCGCAGCTTCAGCGCCGCCGCGCGCGTGCTCGGGCTGTCGCCGTCGGCGTTGAGTCACGCAATGCGCAACATGGAGTCGCGTCTTGACGTGCGGCTCTTCAATCGCACTACGCGTTCGGTCGCGTTGACGGAAGCTGGCGAGCAATTGCTACGGCGCGTGCGTCCGGCGCTGGCGGATCTCGACGACGCGGTCGGGGAAGTCACGGCCGCGCGCAACCGGCCGTCGGGCACGATCCGCATCAGCGCTTCGGAGGCGTCCGCGAAACAGATCGTGCGGCATGTGCTGCCCGATTTCTTCGCGCGCTATCCGGAGATTCACGTCGAGTTCGTGGTCGATTCGAGGCTCGTCGATATCGTCGCCGAAGGATTCGATGCGGGCATCCGCGTGCTCGAGGACGTGCCGCGCGACATGATCGCGGTCCGCTTCGGGCGCGACATGCGTCTGGTGGCGGCCGCGTCGCCCGAGTATCTCGCGCGTCATCCCGCGCCCAAGGCGCCGCACGATCTGATGCGGCACCGTTGCATTCGCTTTCGCTTTGAAAGCGGCACGCTGTATCGCTGGGACCTCACGCATCGCGGCAAGAGCGCGAGTATCGACGTCGATGGACCGATGACGCTCGGCAATGTGAACCTGATGGTCGAAGCGGCGCTGGCCGGTATCGGCATCGCCTGGGTGCCGCTCGACCATGTGGCCGAACACGTCGCGAGCGGCCGGCTCGTGCAGTTGCTGCCGGAGTGGAGCCCGACCTTCGCGGGCTTGTGCCTGTACTACCCGGCCAACCGTCATCCGCCGACCGCGCTGCGTTTGTTCGCCGAAGCAGTGCGCGCTTGGGGCGAGCGGCAGTTGAGCGATGAGCGGACCAAGGACCCGCGTCATCCCGTGAAACGAGTCGGTGCGCGAAATCAAAAGCCCGAAACAAACTGAAACATGCACGTTAAGCGTTTTACGGAATAAGACGGCAAACTTGGGCGTTTGCCTGATAACGGCAGCGTCGATTTTCAAACATCTTTCGCGCCTTTCATCGCCTTCGTGAACGGAACCCCTATGAACACCCAAGCGAACTCCCTGGCCGATTCGACCGATGCGACTTACCCGTCGCGTTACACGCGCACCGCGATGACATTGCACTGGCTGATCGCGTTGTTGATGATCGTCAACGTCGTGCTCGCGCTGTCCGCTGATTCCCTGCCTGACGACTGGGTGCGTCCGGTGATCGACACGCACAAATCGATCGGCATCACGGTGCTCGGGCTCGCGCTGCTGCGCATTCTGTGGCGCGTATCGCACAAGCCGCCGCCGTTGCCGCGCGAGTTTCCGTCGTGGGAAAAGATGGCCGCGCATCTCGCGCACTTCGCGCTGTATTTGCTGATGATTGCGTTGCCGCTGTCCGGCTGGCTGCACGATTCCGCTTGGAAGGACGCGGCCACGCATCCGATGCAGTGGTTCGGCCTGTTCCAATGGCCGCGTATCGGCTATGTGATGCACCTCGACCCGACGCTGAAGGAGACATTGCACGATCGCTTCGGCGTGCTGCATACGTGGCTCGGCTATACGCTTTATGCGTTGCTGGCGATGCATATCGGCGGCGCGCTCAAGCATGAATGGCTCGATCGCAAATCGGTGTTGAAGCGCATGAAGCCGTAAAGCCGCGGCACGAACACGGTTTCATCAACCAACCGCCACCAGCCCCAACCTGAAATATTCGCTTTGAAGAAGACCCTCGAACAGGCACTCGCGGCCGCGTCACCACGCATCCTGCCGCGTCGCGCGACGCTTTGGAGCACGCTGATCCATTCCAGCGTCGTCGTGCTGTGGGCGCTGCTGTTTGCGCGCGCGTTCTTTCTGCGCGGTGCGCTTGCGTGGTCAACCGGGATTGCATATGTCGTCTATGACACGTTGCTGCTCGCGTTCGTCACGTGGAAATCGTTGCCGCTCACGCGCCGCGCGGCGCCGCTCGAAGCCGACTACGAACGGCGCCAACTGCCGGGCATGGGTGTCATCGTCGCGTCGCACAACGAGGCCACCGTGTTGCCGGTGACGCTCGCCGCGCTGCTGAGGCAAACGCACGGCCCGGCGCAGATCGTGATCGCCGACGACGGCTCCACCGACGCCACAGCCGACCTGCTCACGCAACGCTTCGGCCTCACGCCCGCCGCCGAAGGCGTGCTGAGCGCGCCGAGTTCGCTGCATCCGAATCTGTTCTGGCTGCGCGTGCCGCACGGCGGCAAGGCGCGCGCGCTGAACGCCGCGATCACCGTGATGACGACCGACACCGTGATGACCGTCGACGCCGACACGCTGCTCGACGACGACGCCACCTACGCGATGCGCGCCGCGTTCGCGAGCGAACCGTCGCTCGTCGCGGCGGCGGGCATTCTCGTGCCGGTCTGCGGCAAGTCGCTGTCGGGCCGCGTGTTCCAGTGGTTCCAGACCTACGAGTACATGCGTAACTTCATCGCACGTTTCGCGTGGATGCGCGCGGACAGCCTGCTGCTGATCTCGGGCGCATTCGCGTCGTTCCGCCGCGATGCGCTTGTCGCGGTCGGCGGCTTCGATCCGCAGTGTCTGGTCGAGGACTACGAGCTGATTCACCGGCTGCGCCGCTATTCGGTCGATCACGAGCTCGGCTGGGACGTGCGCGTGGTCGGCGAAGCGCATGCGCGCACCGATGCGCCCGACACCCTCGCAAGCTTTCTGCGCCAGCGTCGCCGCTGGTTCGCGGGCTTCCTGCAGACGCAGTACTGGAACCGCGACATGACCGGCAATCCGCGCTACGGCACGCTCGGCATGCTGATGCTGCCGATCAAGGCGGTCGACACGATGCAGCCGATCTACGGCCTCACGGCATTCGCATTGCTACTCGCTTTTCTATTCGGCGGACATGGCGCGATCGTCGTGTCGATCTTCAGCGTGATCGGTCTGAAAACGGCGATCGATCTGGCGTTTTACCTATGGAGCATCCATCTGTACCGGCGCTGGACCGGCGAGCGCAGCGGCAACAGCCTCGGCATGGCGATGCTCGCGGCCGTCGCCGAGCCGTTCACGTTCCAGCTCGCGCGTCATCTGGGCGCCGCGCTCGGCTGGCTGCACTTTTTGCGCGGCGGCCGCGCATGGGGCGTGCAACGGCGCACCGGGCTCGTCGCTGGCGACGACGATTGAGCACGTCGATGGACAGTTCATAACCCAGGTCAATGTTTCTGTAGGGCGGGTGTGGTAAAGGTAGATCCTTCACGCCGATGCGGCTGATGCGCAAAGTGTGCTGCGACGCATCGCGCATGCCCGCCACAGTGCCATGCGGCGGCTGCATCAAGTAGACTGGTAAAGATGCCGCACTGCCATGCAGCGCGGCAACCTTCTATCCGCTCGTGCACGGAGGCTTGACCTATGCATGCAGTTCCCCCGCTAGAACAGGAACAGGAAATCGCCGGCGCCGCGCTTGCCGCCGCGCCTGCTCAAGCCACTCACGACGCGCCGGTGCGTGATCTGCGCCGCGTCGCCATTCATCCCGATTACTGGTACCCGCTCGCGTGGTCGCATGAAGTGAAGCGCGGCAAGACGCTCGGCGTGACCTTCGCCGGCGATCCGATCGTGCTCGCGCGCACCGAGAGCGGCAAGGTGTTCGCGCTCGAAGATCGCTGTGCGCATCGGCAGGTGCCGCTGCATCAGGGCGTGGTCGACGGCGAATCGATTCGCTGCGGCTATCACGGCTGGACCTACGACTGCTCGGGCACCTGCATCGATGTGCCCTACCTCGGCCGCGAGCGTCTGCCGAACGGCGTGCGCTCGTATCCGTGTCAGGAAGTGGCGGGACTGATCTTCGTGTTTCCCGGCGATGCCGCGCTCGCCGAGGAACGGCCGCTGCCGGGCTTTTGCTCGGTGTCGGACCCGAAGTACAAGACGCGCCGCTTCGGCCGTCCGGTCAAGTGTCATTATTCGTTCATGCACGAGAACCTGATGGACATGAATCACCAGTTCCTGCATCGGCGCCAGATGGGGCAGATGCGCGCGCGTTCGCTCGGGCGGCGGCGCGGTGAGGGCTGGGTCGAGATCGACTATACGTTCGCGCGGATGGCGGGCCAGCAGCCGATTGGCGAGGCGATGGTGTTCGGCGAGAGGCGCAAGACCGGTGGCTTCAACCATAAAGACGTGATGACGATCCGCACCGAATACCCATACCAGACCCTGCAGATCCGCAACGACGACAAGACGCTGGTGATGGACCTGTGGATCGTCTATGTGCCGCTTGATCGCGAGCAGCGCACCAACCGAACCTTCGGGCTGCTGTCGATCCGCAAGCCCGGCATTCCGGGCGTGATGAATCTTGCATGGCCGCTGCTGGTGTGGTTCACCGAGCGCATTTTCAAGGAGGATCGCGAGATCGTCGAGGCGGAGCAGCGCGCCCACGATTCGCAGGGAGCCGACTGGAATCACGAGGTGTTCCCAGTCATCAACGACCTGCGCGCGCTGCTGCGCGAGTGCGGCGCGCCGGACCAGGTGGTCGGCGCGGGCACTGGCGATACCTCGGTGATCCGCTTCTGGGATTCGCGTCACGGCAATCCGCTCGCGAAGACGTGAACGCAGCGCGGCGCGGCGCGGGTGTGTTCACCGGCGCCGCGCAATCCGTCCCGCCACGGCTTTCTCCTCCGCTGGGAATTAATCCATCTCCGCACGGTAGACAATGCGCGGCGTGCAAGCGGCGATAATGTCGCAGGGTACTGTTATTGCTCGCGAGTTTGCGCCAATCGACATTCGTCGCGTCCGCACCCGTGTACCATTGCGCTTTTTCCAAACTTCAAGACTCGCTCGTGACCACGCAACAAACCCCCGCCGCCTCGCGTAAATCCCTCACTCTGCTGCAACTGCTTGGCCTGATCGGCGCCGCGGGCCTGATCGCGTCGTACGCGCTGAACCTGCTGGTACAGACGCACTGAAGCAGCGCCCGCGTCGCGCGGGCAGCCTTACGCCGGCGCGCGTCGCCGGCTTCCTCGAGATTCCGATTGCCATGTACAAAAAGGGCGTAGCCGTAGAAATCCAGTTTTCCCCCGAGCGGCTCAACGATGGCGCCGGCGATCCGTACTGGATCGATCTGACCCACGACGAAGCGCAGCGCCTGCTCGACAGCCTGCAGGCACGGCTCGCGGGAACCGGTAGCGGCACGGTCGCGCCGCTCGTCGTGAGCCTCGATGCGACGGCGCGCACGACCGCGGCGGATGCCGCCGCACCCGCTACGCCCGATGCGCCGTCGGCCGCGAACGCCGCCACGGCCGAGGAGTTCAAGCAATGGGTCTGCGTGATCTGCGGCTGGGTCTACGACGAAGCCGCCGGCGTGCCGGAAGAGGGCATCGCGCCGGGCACGCGCTGGGCCGATGTGCCGGCCGACTGGCGCTGCCCGCTGTGCGATGTGGGCAAGGACGATTTTGCGCTGGTGGAGTTTTAAGGGGCGCGCCGAGGCTCGCCTGATAAACCTGCTCTACGCCGTCCGTTGCGGATAGTCCGCGCCCTCGGTCGTCGCTCGCCATGTGTCGAAATCGCCGCGCATGAAATCGAGCTTCTTGTACGCGAGATCGAGCGCGGCCTTGCCGAGCAGCAGACGCAGCGGCGGCGTGTCCGACAACGCCGCATCGATGATCGCCTGCGCGGCGCGCACCGGGTCGCCGGCCTGCTTGCCGCTGCGCGCTTCTGTCTGCTTGCGGCGTTCGCCGGCGGTCGACGCGTAGTCGTCGATCAGCGTCGCCGACTGCTTGATCGACGGCCCCGCCCAGTTGGTGCGGAACGGCCCCGGCTCGACGATCAGCACGCCGATGCCGAGCGGCTTCACTTCCAGCGCCAGCGATTCCGACAGCCCCTCGACCGCGTACTTGGTCGCATGATAAAAGCCGGTCGCCGCGAAACTCGTAAGGCCGCCGATCGACGACACGTTGACGATCAAACCGCTGCGCTGCTCGCGCATGATCGGCAGCACGGCCTTCGTGATGTCGATGAGACCGAACACGTTGGTCTCGAACATCGCGCGGACTTCGCTGTCGTCGCCTTCCTCGATCGCGGCCAGATAACCGTAGCCCGCGTTGTTGACGAGCGCGTCGATACGGCCGAAATGGCGCTTCGCCTGCGCGACCACGGTTTCGATCTGCGCGCGATTGGTCACGTCGAGCGGCAGCACCAGCGCGCGCTCGCCGTGCCCCTGGGCAATGTCCTTCACTTTCGATGCATCGCGCGCGGTGACGACCGCGCGCCAGCCGCGTTCGAGCACGAGCTTCGCGAGCTCGCGGCCGAAGCCGGTGGAACAGCCTGTGATCAGCCAGACGGGATTGTCTCGATTCATCATGTGGAACACTCCTGTTGAGGGTCTATGACGTGAGGACTCGAAAACGGCGCGCCGATGCGGCGCGAACGCGCGGCGCGTCGGTAATCGGTATGCGGGTGATGTCAGCTTGCAGCGTGCCCGGTTCGCGCGGCGGACGGTTCGGGCGGTGGCCCGCGTGAGCGCGCGTGCCGCTGCGCGGATTCGACGGGTGATGACGACGGGCGCCGCCGTAACTGCTATGACTGCGAGGACCGCGTGGGGCTGATGTGACGTTTCAATTGTAATCGCAGCGCGGCGGCTTCGCTTTGCAGCGCGCCGACGAACGTTTCCGCGAGCGGATGCGCGGGCCGGTGCTCGGGACGGATCACACCGACGCGAAACGGCAGCGATAACGCGAGCGGCCGGATATGCAGATTGCGGCCCGCGAAATCGAGCGCGGTCAGCGGATTGACGATCGCGATGCCGAGCCCTTGCCGCACGAAGCTGCACACCGATACCGCGGTCGGGGTTTCGATCAGCAGGCGGCGCGCGATGCCAGCCCGCGCGAACGCTTCGTCGATCTGCAGCCGGTACGGATCGTTGCCGGACAGGCTGATGAACGCCTGATCGGCGAAGTCTTTCAACGCGATCACGCGTTTCGCGAGCAGCGGGTGAGCGTCGGGCAGCACGCACACTTCATCGACGGCGATCAGCGGCGTGAGCCGCGTGCCGGGCGGCGGCGCGTCGTGCTCGGTGAGGCCGAGGTCGTAGCGCTGCGCGGTCAGCCATTCTTCGAGAAACGGCGACTCCTGCGTCGCGATCGATACGCTGACACCCGGCTGCGCATCGTGAAAGCGTTTGGCGGCGCCCGGCAGGATCGAATGCGAAAACACCGGCAGCGCGATCACGGACAGCTGCCCGCCCTTGAATTCGCGCAGCGCGGCCGCCGTCGACGCGACGCGCTCGAGCCCGACATACGCGCGCTGAATCTCGTCGAACAGCGTCAGCGCGGATTGCGTTGGACGCAGCCGGCCCTGCGCGCGCTCGAACAATGCGAAGCCGATGCTCTGTTCCATGCGCGCCAGTTCGCGGCTCACGGTGGGCTGCGACGTGAACAGCATCTCGGCTGCCTTGGTGACGCTGCCGGCTGTCATCAGCGCGCGGAAGATTTCGATGTGCCGGTGCGTGAGCGCCATAGTGGTTCGGGGTATATCAGAAGTGAATAGATCAGCGATGGATTGGTATTTTACTGAATGATCGCCGCGACTCATCATGTCGGCTAACGCTTTCGCAAAGCTTCGACATGCAACCGACCATGACGCAATTCAACCCCCATCAACTCGCCGACCTCGCGCGCCAGCACGGCACACCGCTATGGGTCTATGACGCCGACACGATCCGCCAGCGCATCGCGCAGTTGCGCAGCTTCGACACGATTCGCTACGCGCAGAAGGCCTGTTCGAACGTGCACATCCTGAAGCTGATGCGCGACGAAGGCGTGATGGTCGATGCAGTCTCTTTGGGCGAGCTAGCGCGCAGTTTTGCGGCGGGGTTTGCAGCTCAAGCTGTGTCGCACGACGCACCCGAAGGCGTGGTGTTCACCGCCGACGTGCTCGACCACGCGACGCTAGCCACCGTGCTCGACGAGCGGATCACAGTCAACGCCGGCTCGCTCGACATGCTCGAACGGTTCGGACGACATGCGAGCGAAGGCCATCGCGTGTGGCTGCGGATCAATCCCGGCTTCGGTCACGGCCACAGCAGCAAGACCAACACCGGCGGCGAGCACAGCAAGCACGGCATCTGGCGCGACGACCTGCCACGCGCGCTCGAACTGGTGCGGCGCTATCGGCTGAAGCTCGTCGGGCTGCACATGCATATCGGCTCCGGTGTCGATTACGCGCATCTCGCGAAAGTTTGCGACGCGATGGTCGATGCAGTGTCGCAACTCGATCAGGATATCGAGGCGATTTCCGCGGGTGGTGGTTTGTCGGTACCGTATCGCGATGGCGAGCCGAGCGTCGATACCGCGCATTATTTCCGGCTGTGGGACGATGCGCGGCGGCGCATCGAAGCACTGGTCGGGCATCGTGTGCGGCTCGAAATCGAACCGGGGCGCTTTCTGGTCGCGCAGGCGGGGGTGCTGGTTGCCGAAGTGCACGCGCTGAACCGGCGGCCGTCGCGGCAATTCGCATTGCTCGACGCGGGCTTCAATGACCTCGTGCGGCCGTCGTTCTACGGCAGTCATCACGAGATCAGCGTGCTTCGGCACGACGGCACGCCGAGCGATGCACCGGTCGGCTCGTTCAGCGTGGCGGGGCCGTTGTGCGAGGCCGGCGACGTGTTTACGCAGGCGGAAGGCGGTGTCGTGACGAGCCGCTCGATGCCCGCGCCTCAAGTGGGCGACCTGCTCGTGTTTCATGATGCGGGCGCGTACGGCGCGTCGATGTCATCGAACTACAACAGCCGGCCGCTTGCTCCCGAGGTGCTGAACGAGCGCGGCAATGCGCGGCTGATCCGGCGCAGACAACGCATCGAAGAATTGATCGCGCTCGAAGAAACGGCGGGTTGAAGTCAAGGCTCAACGCGCCGCACCGTGCGCGTGTACGACGCGATCATCGTCGCGAACTCCTGCGCGGCTGGCGTCAGTGGAATCGCCGCGCGTTGCAGCAGACAGACGTTTTGCTGCAACGCGCGCTCGCGCACCGGGATCGTCGTCAGCATGTCCGCGAACGGCCCGCGCTTCGTGATGACCGACGATTCGAGCGACAGGCAATCGGTCGCGCCTACCAGATGCAACGTCTCGTATAAGCCCTCGACGGTCGCGACGATCTTCGGCGGCGGCAAACCGTGGCTGTCGAACAGATGACTCAAGCGGTTGACGTGCGGCTCCTCGGTCAGATTCGGCGAGCGCGTCGTCACCCACGTGCAATCGACGAGCTCGGCGAGCGACTTCGCGCCCGCCTTCGGATGACCGCGCCGGCACACGATCACCGGGTCGGACGGATAGAGCGGCGTGACCGACAGATCGGCGGTATCGGTCTGCTTCGAGACGAGCGCGACCGCGAAATCCAACGTGCCTTCACGGATCCATGAAATCATCGGTCAGCGCAATGCCGCGATTGGTACGCGTGAACAACGTCGCGCCGAGCATCGATTCGAGGTTCTGCAACTGCTGCGTGATGCCGCTTTGCGCAATGCCGAGCGCGCGCGACGCCGCGCGGATGCTGCCATGCTCGGCGACCGCCGTGAACGCGCGCAACTGCGAAATCGTCAATGCCATTGGCGTCAGGGACTGGTGATCGGTAAAAGTGATCATGATAGTCCGAACGGGACTTCTTTGAGGCGCGGCGGCAGCTTACGATCGCGCTGTCCTGATCCGCTCCCGTCGCCGTCCATGAAAACTTCGCTGATGACTCTTTGCGCCGCGCTGGCATTCAGCAGCGGCGCGTTCGCCGCTGACGCCAACACGTTGCGCCTCGGCATCGACCCGACCTATCCGCCGATGGACTCGAAGGCCCCCGACGGCAGTCTGAAGGGCTTCGACGTCGATCTCGGCAACGAGATTTGCCGGCGCATCCACGCGCATTGTCAGTGGGTCGAACTCGAGTTTTCGGGCATGATTCCGGCGCTGCAGGCGCGCAAGATCGACGCGGTGCTGTCGTCGATGGCGATCACCGAAAAGCGCGAGCAGCAGATCCTGTTTTCGTCGAAGCTGTTCCAGTTCAAGTCGCGGCTGATTGCGCGGCAAGGCTCATCGCTCGCGCCTACGGCGAGCGGACTTGCCGGCAAGCAGATCGGCGTGCAGTCGGGCACGCAGTTCGAGGGCTACGCGCTGAAGAACTGGACGCCGCTCGGCGCGAACGTGGTCGCCTACAAGAGCCAGGACGAGGTGTTCGCCGATCTGCGCAACGGGAGGCTCGACGGCGCGTTGCTCGGCACCGTCGAGGCCGATTACGGCTTCCTGCGCACGCCGGCGGGCAAGGGCTTCGCGTTTGTCGGCGAGCCGCTTTCGATGGGTGATCGCGGCGTCGGCATCGGCTTGCGCAAGGATGAAACCGAAGTGCAGGCATCGATCAATGCGGCGATCGCGTCGATGCGCCAGGACGGCACCTATGCGCAGATTGCGAAGAAGTACTTCGACTTCGATCCGTACGGCAATTGATCCAGGTTTCCAACTTTTCTTCACGGCTTTTCATTCATGAACAGGCAATCGATTCCGCTTCTGTCGCCGGCTATCGGCACGCACCGCGAGCTGGTGTCGTTTCATTTCGGCCCGGCCAATAGCGGGCAGAAGATCTACATCCAGGCGTCGCTGCATGCCGACGAAACGCCGTCGATGCTGACCACGGTGCTGTTGAAGCGGAGATTGCTGGACCTCGAACAGGCCGGCGCGCTGAATGCGGAAATCGTGCTCGTGCCGGTGTCGAATCCGGTCGGGCTCAGTCAATACGTGCTCGGCCAGTTCGTCGGCCGCTTCGATCTCGGCAGCGGCAAGAACTTCAACCGGCATTTCGTGCAGTTCACGAAGCTCGTCGAGAATGCAAGGGAGGCGCTGGGAGCCGACGCGAACGCGAACCGCCGCATCGTGCGCGCACTGCTCACGGCCGAACTCGCGCGACAGAAGCCGCTGACCGAATTCGACTCGCTGCAACTGGCGCTGCTGAAGCTGTCATGCGACGCGGACGTCGTGATCGATCTGCATTGCTCGCTCGAAGCGGCGATGCATGTGTACACGAGCGAGGCCGCGTGGGCCGAGTTCGAGCCGCTGTCGCGCTACCTCGGCGCCGAGGCCTCGTTGCTCGCGACGGATTCGGGCGGCGGCGCGTTCGACGAAACGCACAGCCTGCTGTGGTGGACGTTGCAGCAGCAGATGCCGGCGAGCAAGCCGGTGCCGACCGGGTCGATCGCGGTGACGGTCGAATGCCGCGGCCAGCGCGACGTGTCTTACGAAGTCGCGCAGCAGGATGCCGACGCGCTCGTCGACTATCTGGTGTGGCGCGGTGCGATTCGCGGTGAGGCCAAGCCGTTGCCGCCGCTTCTGTCGCCGGCGACGCCGCTCGCGGGCAGCGAGCAGTTCTATGCGCCGGTAAGCGGGATTCTCGTGCACCGCGCGAAGATCGGCGACACGATCCGCGTCGGCCAGCCGCTGTTCGATATCGTCGATCCGCTGACCGACGAGACGACCACGATCGCGAGCCAGACCGAAGGGGTGCTGTACATGCGACGCGCGATCCGCTTCGTGACGGCCGGTGCGCCGCTCGGTCGCGTGAGCGGCACGCGGCCGATCAGAACGGGCGTGTTGCTGGGCGCCTGATCGATTGACGGAGGGCCCGCGCTCTTCGTCGCACCGCCTGCGTGCTGGCGGCACGAGTTACGACGCATCGCGTGCCGCTATGCCGGACTCGGCATCCCGGACCGCGTCGACGCATCGCGCGACGGCGCTCACATGCGCCGCTGCCGCGATGCCGTGAAGTTGAATGGCGCGACCCGACGCGGCCATTCCGCGTCTCGCCGACTGTGCGGATTTAATCTCTTTCAGCCGCGAAAAAGCCCAAGCCCGCTTCCGGACAAAGGCCGATACTCGTCGTCATACTCAACGTGTGTCGGCGCGGCCGGCTTTTTGAAGGAGACGGACAAAGTGAGCAAGGCTATCCAATGGAGCGGGGTGTTTCCCGCCGTCAGCACCCAGTTCAAGCCGGATTTCTCGCTCGACATCGACGCGACGCACCGCGTGGTCAGCAATCTCGTCAAGGACGGCGTGTCGGGTCTGGTGGTCTGCGGCACGGTCGGCGAAAACACTTCGCTGAGCACGTCGGAAAAGCTTCAGGTGATCGAGGCCGCGCGCGACGCGTCCGGCGGCAAGGTGCCGGTCGTCGCGGGCGTCGCCGAGTTCACGACCGAGTTCGCACGGCAGACGGTGCGTGAAGCCGCGCGGGTCGGCGTCGACGGCGTGATGGTGATGCCGGCGCTCGTCTATTCCGCGAAGCCGCACGAAACCGCCGCGCATTTCCGCTCGGTCGCGACCAGCACCGACCTGCCGGTGATGATCTACAACAACCCGCCGATCTACAAGAACGACGTGACGCCGGACGTGCTGATCGCGCTGCGGGACTGCGAGAACATCGTCTGCTTCAAGGATTCGTCGGGCGATACGCGGCGCTTCATCGATCTGCGCAACGCGGTGGGCGACCGCTTCGTACTGTTCGCCGGCCTCGACGACGTGGTGGTCGAAAGCATCGCGGTGGGTGCGGAAGGCTGGGTGTCGGGCATGTCGAACGCGTTCCCGAAGGAAGGCGAGACGCTGTTTCGCCTCGCCACTCAAAAGCGTTTCGATGAAGCGTTGGCGCTGTATAGCTGGTTCATGCCGCTGTTGCACCTCGACGCGCGCCCCGACCTCGTGCAATGCATCAAGCTGTGCGAGGAATTGCTTGGCCGCGGCAGCGCCGTTACGCGTCCACCGCGCCTTGCATTGCAAGGCGATACGCTCGCCGAAGTCAAAGACATCGTCGCAAAGGCGCTCGCTACGCGTCCGACGCTGCCGGACGTTGGTCTATAGAACGCCTGAAAGACATCGGCATCCTGTCCGCCTGGTAGAGGGAACAGGATGCCGAACCCAACCGCGAGCGCAGACATCAAACTCGCCGCCAGCACCGGCGCAACCGCAGCCGGATCGCTGATACTCGGCCGGCCGTTCTCGATGTGACCGGCAAAGCGGCGCGAGAAGCGTGCGTCGTCACTGCTCGTCACCGTCAGGTCGTACCAGTGATGGCTCGACGTAAGCACCCAGCCCTCTTCGATACGCGCATTGGCCGGCACGACCACGGTGCGCGGCCGCGCGCCGTATGCGTTGTCGATCACCGTCAGATGCGCGATGCCACCACTGCTGTTGGTGAACTTCAGGAACACGTTGCCATTCGCGACGTCGTATCGTGCGGTCACTTCAGGCTGAGCCGGCGCTCAGGTCGAACGAGCGATTCTCCTGCATGAACACGACGATGTGCTCGACATCGCGAATCGTGCCCGGGTGTTTCGCCGTCGGTGACGCGTTGCTCTTGCCGATCAGTTGCGGGCCAGTCGTCGGTTGATCGAAAGAAAATGGAAAGTATTGGGAAGATCAATGTTCATGGCGCTGCCATCTGCGCTATGTTTGCTGCATTACGGTTCGCGTATAAGCACGATTCAATGACTCGCATCGATCCGCCCATCGACATGTCGCGACTCGAAGACGAATGGCTCGAAGCGGACGGCTTCGGCGGCTTTGCGTCGGGCACGGTCGGTATGTTGCGCACGCGCCGCTACCATGCGCTGCTGCTAGCCGCGACGCGCGCGCCGGGCGGACGCATGGTGCTCGTCAACGGGATCGAGGCGTGGGTCGAGGCGGGCGGCGAGCGCTTCCCGTTGACCATGCAACGCTATGGGCCTGACCTGATCTATCCGGATCTGCGCGGCAACCTGCTCGGTTTCGATACCGCGCCTTGGCCGACTTGGCGCGTTCAACTCGATACGCATACTGCGATGATCGCCGACGTGTTCGTCAGCAAAGCGACGTGCGAAACGGTATTGCGCTGGCGGCTCGAAGGCGGCGAACTCGATGCGCCCGTGCTGAAGGTCAGACCGCTGTTGTCGGGCCGCGATTATCACGCGCTGCATCACGAGAATCCGGCCTTCGACTTCAGCGCGCAGGTCAGCGCCGATCAATCGTGCGCGAGCTGGCAGCCTTATGGTGGACTGCCGGTCGTGCGGACGGCGACGAACGGCACCTATACGCATGCGCCCGATTGGTATCGCAACTTCTGCTACGTGCGCGAGCAGGAGCGCGGTCTCGATTGCAGCGAAGACCTCGCGGCGCCCGGCGTGTTCAGCTTCGATCTCGCCGAGGGCGAAGCGGTGATGATTCTGAGTGCAGCGAGCACGGCAGCCACCCAGAGCACCAGCGACAATCCCCGGACCACCGCCCGCGCCTCCCAACTCGCCGACACCGAACAACGGCGCCGGGCCGCACTCGGCTCGCGCCTGCAACGCTCGGCCGACGCCTATGTCGTCACGCGCAACGAAGGCCGCACGATCCTCGCAGGCTTTCCGTGGTTCACCGACTGGGGCCGCGACACCTTCATCGCGATGCGCGGCCTGCTGATCGAGTCGAACCGTCTCGACGACGCCGAAGCGATCCTGCTCGAATGGTCGGGCACGCTGTCCGACGGCATGCTGCCGAACCGCTTCCCCGACTACGGCGACGCGCCCGAGTACAACTCGGTCGATGCGTCGCTATGGTTCGTCGTCGCCGTTCACGACTATCTGGCTACGCCCCATGCAAGCGCGCGGACGCGCGCGCATCTGCAGCAAGCCGCCGAAACGATCCTGACCGGCTACACGAACGGCACGCGCTTTAACATCGGCTGCTGTCCCGACGACGGTCTGCTGCGCGCCGGCATCCCCGGCGTGCAACTGACGTGGATGGACGCGAAAGTCGGCGACTGGATCGTCACGCCGCGCATCGGCAAGCCGGTCGAAGTGCAGGCGCTATGGATCAACGCACTGCGAATCGCGTCGGCATGGAACCCGCAGTGGCGGCAGGCTGCCGAGCGCGCGACGCTCGCATTTCACCGGCGCTTCGTCGATCCGGCCACGCAGACGCTGTTCGATAACGTCGACGTCGATCATGTGCCGGGCACGGTCGACCGCTCGATCCGGCCGAACCAGATCTTCGCGATCGGTGGCCTGCCGTTTCCGCTGCTCGAAGGCACGGCGGCGCGCGCGGTCGTGGCGCAGGTCGAAGCGCAATTGCTGACGCCGCTCGGCCTGCGCTCGCTCGCGCCTTCCGATCCGGCCTATCGTGGCCACTACGGCGGCGCGCCGCTCGAACGCGACGGCGCTTATCATCAGGGCACCGTGTGGGTGTGGCTGATCGGCCCGTTCGTCGAAGCGTGGCTGCGAGTGAATGGCGCGAGCGCCACGAATCTCACACAGGCGAGGAGGCGTTTTCTCGCCCCGCTGTACGCGCATCTCGATCACGCGGGCCTCGACCACCTGTCCGAGATCGCCGACAGCGACGCGCCGTACGCGCCCGCCGGCACGCCGTTCCAGGCCTGGTCGCTCGGTGAAATGCTGCGCGTCGAAAGTCTGCTTGCCCGATTCGAGCGCGACGGGGCGTAAACCGCGCTACGATGTTGGGTCCTACCGCCAGGCTTGTTGCAAGGACGTTCTCATGCCACCGCTGCGCGCTGCCAATCTGCTTGCCACGATCGAAGGTTCCCGGCTGCATTCGCCCGAATGCGGCCACTGGCAGCGCTGGGGGCCGTATCTGAGCGAGCGCCAGTGGGGCACGGTGCGCGAGGACTACAGCGCGAACGGCACCGCCTGGGACTCGTTTCCGCACGACCATGCGCGCAGCCGCGCCTACCGTTGGGGCGAAGACGGCATCGCCGGGTTCGGCGACGACCGGCTCAGCTGGTGCGTATCGCTCGCGATGTGGAACCGCAAGGACCCGATCATCAAGGAGCGCCTGTTCGGCCTGACCAACGCGCAGGGCAATCACGGCGAGGACGTGAAGGAGCTGTACTTCTATCTGGACGGCACGCCCACGCACTCCTACATGCGCATGCTGTACAAGTACCCGCATGCGGCATATCCGTACCAGGACCTGATCGACGAAAACGCGCGCCGCGGCGGCGACGTGCCGGAGTACGAAGTGCTCGATACCGGCGTGTTCGACGATCTGCGCTATTTCGACGTGCAGGTCGAATACGCGAAGCACACGCCCGACGACATCGTGATGCGCGTGACGATCGAAAATCGCGCGGACGAGGCGGCGTCGCTCGATGTGCTGCCGCAGATCTGGGCGCGCAACTCGTGGTCGTGGAAGGAGAACAAGGACAAGCCGAAGCTCGTCGCCGGCACCGACCACGACGGCGCGGTGCGTCTGCTTGGCCATCATCATGTGCATGAGCCGATCGTCGTGACCGCCTGGTCGAAGGACGCACCGCAACTCGCGTGGCTGTTCTGCGAGAACGACACCAACGTGAAGCGGCTGTTCGGCATGGACGGCGCAGGCCCGTTCAAGGACGGCTTCAACGATTACCTCGTGCACGGCGACGCGAACGCGATCCGTCGTGACGCGGGCACCAAGGCCGCCGCACATGCACCGCTGGAACTCGGGCCGCATGGACGCGCGGTCGTGTATCTGCGCTGGCACCCGCAAGCAGCGAGCGATGAAGCGCCATTCGATGCCGACGCGTTGATCGCGCGCCGCGTCGCCGAGGCCGACGAATTCTATGGCGCATTGCAGCACGAGATCACCGACCCCGATGCCCGCCTCGTGCAACGTCAGGCGCTCGCCGGCATGCTGTGGTCGAAGCAGTACTACCAGTACGACGTGCAACGCTGGCTCGACGGCGACCCGCTGCAGCCGAGCCCGCCCGCCGCGCGCAAGCAGGGCCGCAACAGGGACTGGCGACATCTGTGCAACGCGGACATCGTGTCGATGCCGGACAAGTGGGAGTACCCGTGGTACGCGTCGTGGGACCTCGCGTTTCATGCGGCCGCGTTCGCGCTGATCGATCCGGCGTTCGCGAAGAAGCAGTTGCTGCTGCTCGTGAAGGACCGCTATCAGCACCCGAACGGTCAGTTGCCGGCTTACGAATGGGCACTCAGCGATGCAAACCCGCCTGTCCATGCGTGGGCCGCATGGCGCGTGTACGAGATCGATCGCGCGCTGACCGGCAAGGCGGACCGTGATTTTCTGGAACTCGTGTTTCACAAGCTGCTGCTGAATTTCTCGTGGTGGGTGAACCGCAAGGACGCCGACGGCCACAATATTTTTCAGGGCGGTTTTCTCGGTCTCGACAACGTCGGCATCTTCGACCGCTCATCGCCGCTGCCGACCGGCGGCCACATCGACCAGGCCGACGGCACCGCGTGGATGGCCGCGTATGCGCTCGACCTGATGCGTATTGCGCTCGAACTCGCCTACGCGAATCACGTGTTCGTCGATATCGGCGTGAAGTTCTTCGAGCACTTCCTGTACATCGCGGAAGCGGTCAGTTGCGACGACGGCTGCGACACGGGCCTGTGGGACAGCGCGGACGAATTCTTCTACGACAAGCTGCGCTTGCCGGACGGCAGCAACATGCCGATGCGCGTTCGCTCGATCGTCGGATTGATACCGCTGTTCGCCGTGCACGTGCTCGAAGAGCGTTTGCATGGCGGCTTGCCGGGCTTGCGCGAGCGCCTCGTATGGTTTCTCGAGCATCGGCCCGATCTCGCGAAGCTGGTGTCGCGCTGGAACGAGCCCGGCAAGGGCAACGCGCTGCTGCTGTCGCTGCTACGCGGGCATCGGATGAAGGCGCTGCTGCGGCGCGCGCTCGACGAAAGCGAATTTCTTTCCGATCACGGCGTGCGCGCGTTGTCGCGTTGCCATCGCGACCATCCGTTCGTGTTCGAGCACAACGGCAACAGTTTCTGTGTGAAGTACCTGCCGGCCGAATCCGATACCCGTGTGTTCGGCGGCAATTCGAACTGGCGCGGGCCGGTGTGGATGCCGGTCAACTATCTGTTGATCGAATCGCTGTACGAGTTTCATCGTTACTACGGCGATGATTTCCGCGTCGAGTATCCGACCGGGTCGGGCCAGAAGTTCTCGTTGAGCGAAATCGGCGACGAACTCGCGCGCCGCGCGACCACGCTGTTCCTGAAGGACAAGAATGGCGAGCGGCCGGTGATGGGTGCGTATCCGCTGTTGCAGGCGGATACGCGTTCGCAGGATCTGATCCTGTTCCACGAGTATTTTCATGGCGACAACGGTCGTGGCGTCGGGGCTTCGCATCAGACCGGCTGGACCGGGCTCGTCGCGTTGCTGTTGCAGCCCCGCGCGATGGCGGCATCGGGCAACGTGCCGCTGGCGGGGGAACCGGCGCCGGCGCCCGCGCCGATTCCGGTGAAAGAACCGGTACCGTCGCTCGCGGCCGCGACGACGAAGTAAGCGCGCCGCGCGCTCGCGCGCGAAGGCGATTGAACTGTGCGGCAGCGCGCGTGGTCTTTCATGTATCGCCACGTTTGTTCTCTCGGCTTTCCAAGTTCCAGGTGAATCTCATGTCGACTACACCGAACTCTTCCGCCTCTTCGGATCAACCCGACGCAACGCCGGCCTTGAGCTGCAAGCTCATTTCGAACCGATACGACACGCTGTCGTCGCCGGCCGGCAAGAAGCCCGCGCCGCCGTGCACGCTCGTGACCTTCGGCGCGGGGGGCGATCTGACCAAACGTCTGTTGATGCCGGCGCTGTACAACCTCTCGGTCGATGGCCTGCTCGATGACAGCATGAAGATCATCGGCGTCAATCACGGTGAGCGCGAAACGCGCGAATGGTGCGACGAACTGCGTACGTCGCTGCAGAAATTCGCCGCCGACAAAGCCAGCACCTTCCACGCCGGCAAGCTCGACGACAACGCGTGGAGCTGGGTCGCGCAGCGCCTCGAATACATGGCGGGCGAGTTCGAATCCGACGACACGTTCGCGAAGCTGAAACAGAAGCTCGATCAGTCGAAAGTCGGCAACGTGATTTTTTACCTCGCGGTCGGCGCGCGTTTTTTCAAACCGATCGCCGAGCGGCTCGGCAAAGCCGGCCTGCTGAAGGAAGGCGACGGCGCGAACGGCGGCTTTCGGCGTCTCGTGATCGAGAAGCCGTTCGGCGCCGATCTCGCATCGGCGCGCGATCTGAACGCGCACATCCTGTCGTATGCGCGGGAGTCGCAGGTGTACCGCATCGATCATTTTCTCGGCAAGGACACCGTGCAGAGCATTCTCGCGGTGCGCTTCGCGAATGCGATGTTCGAGCCGGTCTGGCGGCGCGAGTACATCGACTGCGTGCAGATTACGGCGGCGGAAACGATCGGCGTCGAAGGGCGCGGCAGATTCTACGAGCAGACCGGCGCGTTTCGCGACATGGTGCCGAACCATCTGTTCCAGCTGCTCGGCATCGTGGCGATGGAGCCGCCGAATTCGTTCGACGCCGAAGCCGTCCGCGACAAGAAGGTCGAGCTGTTCGACGCAATCCAGCCGCTCAAGCCCGACGACGTCGTATTCGGCCAGTACGAAAAAGGGTCCGCCGGCGTGGGCTATCGCGAGGAGCCCGACGTCGCGCCCGGCAGCACGACCGAAACCTACGCGGCGGCGCGCGTGTTCGTCGAGAACTGGCGCTGGGCCGGCGTGCCGTTCTATCTGCGTACCGGCAAGCGGCTCTCAGTGCGCCGCACCGAAATTTCGGTGCAGTTGAAGCCGGTGCCGTTCCGCCTGTTCCGCGACACGCCGGTCAACGCATTGACGCCGAACGTGCTGACGTTGCACATCGATCCCGAGCACGGCTCGAGTTTCGATTTCAACGTGAAGGCGCCGGGCCCGGTGATGCAGGTCGGTGCGGTGCAGTCGTCATTCAACTATGGCGACTTCTTCGACGAGCGCGCGAACGTGGGATACGAGACGCTGCTATACGACTGCATGTTAGGCGACGCGACGTTGTTCCAGCGCGCCGATGGCATCGAGACGGCCTGGTGTGCGGTCGACGACGTGCTGCATCCGAAGAGCGGCGGTGCTCTGCCCGTGCACGGTTATGCGGCAGGCAGCGACGGGCCGGCCGAAGCCGACGCGCTGCTCGCGCGCGACGGCCATGCGTGGCGGCCGTTGCAGCAGAAAGCGCCCGGTCGCAAGTCGTAGCGGCACCTTTGAACCAACCCGCAGTTCGCGCATCACAACCGCCTCACCACAATCGGGAGACATCGTGCCAACAGGCAACAAGAAAGCAGTGAAACGGAACGCGCCGAAAAGCGGCAGCGAGCACATCCTCGCGATCGACGTAGGCGGCACCGGCCTGAAGGCCGCGATCATCGACGCCAACGGGCAGATGAAAACCGAGCGCGTGCGCGTTGCGACGCCGCATCCGTGCACGCCGGATCAACTGGTTGATGCGCTCGCGCAACTCGTGGCTCCGCTCATCGAGCAGGTGCAGCCCGCTTGTATCTCGATCGGCTTTCCGGGTGTCGTGCGTAATAACCGCATTCTGACCGCGCCGCATTTCGGCATCGAAGGATGGCACGACATCGCGCTCGCCGATTCGCTCGCGCGGCGCCTGGGCGATCTGCCGGTGCGGATGATCAACGACGCAGAGATGCAGGGCTTCGCGGCGATCGAAGGCCGCGGCCTCGAATTCGTGCTGACGCTCGGCACCGGCGCCGGCACCGCGATGTTTCGCGATGGCGAGCTGATGCCGCATCTGGAGCTCGCGCATCATCCGGTCAGCAAGAAAGGTGTCGCGTACGACGAATACATCGGCGAGGCCGCGCGCGAGCAGGTCGGCAACAAGCGTTGGAGCCGGCGTGTCGAGAAGGTGATCGGCATTCTCGAGTCACTGGTCAGTTACGACAAGCTGTGGATCGGCGGCGGCAACGCGGCGCGCATCAAGTTCAAGCTGCCGGCGAACGTGGCGATCGTATCGAACGACGCGGGGATCGAGGGCGGCGCGAAATTGTGGCATCCGCTGTCGGTGCGCGAGACGCGGCAGTTTCCGGAGGCCACGGAGAAGACGGGGCGGTTTAAGCCGAAGTGAGGGGGAGTTACTTCGGTCTTGCCGGCAACGGATTATCTTGCCTGTAGGTGCGCTTGGGGTTGACGACCAAGCGCTTTACCTGTTCGTCCAATTCCTTACTGTGATACAGGTCCAGGCACTTCAGGAAGTCAAAGCGGACACCTTCAGTTTCCGATTCGACCAGCGGGTTTTGATAATCTCGCGCCAAATAATTGTCCGCCAAGGTTTTGATCGCGTCTGGAGCCTTCTCCAAGTCATAGTAAGTCCAGTCTCGCAATGCACTGACGCTGCTTCCGGCATCTATAGCGGCATCTTTGTCGTTTTTGTAGGCGTTCGCGATACAAGTAGCTAGAACCATGTCTTTGTAATTCTGTGCATGAGTGCGTGCTCCAGCTTGTGGAGTCGCGACTTGATCGGCTTTCGCATAGCAAGCAGACACACCGAAGATGATGACAGAAGCAGTTACGATGCAAACCCAAACCTTCTTCACGGCAAACTCCAGAAGTTCGCTCCGTGCGCAATATGCCGCCTCTTCCATCTCAAAACAACATTCTCGCTATAGTTGATGCATAAACTCCCAATGGAGACTCCCCATGAGTCGCATCCACTTGGCCCTCGCGCGGCACCTCCTCTCCGCTGTCGCGTGCGCGCTGCTCGCTTACGCGAGCGCGCATGCCTACGCGGCACCGGCCTTCGCAGTGTCGTCACCGGGACTGGCGGACGGCGGCACGCTCAACGCGAGCCACGCGGCGAGCGCGAACAACTGCGGCGGCGGCAACGTGTCGCCCGCATTGCAATGGCATAACGCGCCGGCCGGCACAAAGAGTTTCGCGGTGACGATCTTCGATCCCGACGGCGCGAAAGGCCTCGGCATCGTGCACTGGATCGTGTACGGCATCGCACCGGGTACCACCGGACTCGCCGAGGGCGAAGCCGCGCCGGCAGGCAGCGTCGCCGGCACGAATCGCACGGGCGGCCCCGGCTATTACGGCCCGTGTCCGCCAGTCGGCGATGTGCCGCATCACTACGTCGCGCAGGTCTATGCGCTCGATCTGCCGCCCGACGCATTGCCGGCCGGCTTGACGCGCGACGCGTTCCTCGCCGCGATCAAGGATCACGTGCTCGCCGCGACGAGCACCGTGCTGCGCTACGGACGATGAAGTCGCGCGGCCGAACGCCGGGCCGCGCTTGGTCTGCAGAAGGGCGCTTAGCGCGCCGCATCCCCCCATCGATACTGCACGCTCGCGTCATCGAGCTGAGTCTTGATTGCGTCGTCTAGCGTGAACTCGGCCGCCGAGAGCGTATCGCTCAACTGCTCGGCGCGACTCGCACCAATGATCGCCGACGTGATCAGCGGATTCGCGAGCACCCACGCAAGCGATACCTTCGCCAACGATTCGCCGGTCGGCGCGGCGATCGCCTTCAGTCTTTCGATCGTGTCGAATTCGCGCTCGTGCCAGTAGCGCTGTTGATACATCGCGCCAGCCTTGCCGACGCTTTCAGTGAAGCGCCCCTCGGTGGGCGTCGCATCGAGCCGATGCTTGCCCGTCAGCAGTCCGCCCGCGAGCGGGTTATACGGCATCACGGCTAGCTGCTCCTCGGCGGCCAACGGCAGCAGCTCACGCTCGATCTGGCGAAACAGCAGGTTGTAGCGCGGCTGGACCGACACGAAGCGCGCGACGCGCAGCACGTCCGCGCGTCCCAGAGCTCGCGCGAGCCGGTACGCAAGGAAATTCGACACGCCGATATAGCGCGCCTTGCCCGAGCGCACGATCGTATCGAGTGCTTCGAGCGTCTCGTCGAGCGGGGTTTTCGGGTCGTCGGAATGGAGCTGGTACAGGTCGACGTAGTCGGTGCCGAGGCGCTGCAAGGACGCATCGATCGCATCGAGCAGGTGTTTGCGCGACGCGCCCTGATCCCACGCGGCGGGCCCCATCTTGCCGACCGCCTTGGTCGCGACGATGAAGCGCTCGCGCTTGCCCTTCAGCCAGCGTCCGACGATTTCCTCGGTGCGTCCGGACAGGTCTTCGCCGGCGCCGAGCGGGTAGACGTTCGCGGTATCGATGAAATTGACGCCGGCGTCCGCGGCCGTGTCCAGGATGCGGTGCGATGCGGCTTCTGCGGTTTGCAGGCCGAAAGTCATGGTGCCGAGACACAAGCGCGAAACGGTCAGGCCGGTGCGGCCGAATTGGAGATATTGCATAGAGTCGACTCCAGAGGGGACGAAAGCATTTGCCGGAAGGGTGGGACTTTAACGTTGTATGCGGTGTTGTAAAAAGGATAAACGGACTCGCGATTCGATGTGCGCGACCGCCGCGATAGGATGTTATTTAAATGAAAGAAATTGCGTAAGGCTGACTTGGCTCTCGAGCGCGCCACTCCTAATCCCTTTGCAACCAATGAATTACAAATAGTAATGAATCTACGTAAGTAGAGCCCTTATGTTTACGTATTGCTTTCGAAAGTAAAAAAACAGAAACAAATGCATTACGCGAAGTAATGCACGCCGCGATTGATGCCTTCTTGCACGTATGAAATGATAGCGATTCTCATTTAAACCAGCCAGCCATCCCGTCATCTCCATCTCACACAACGGAGAGCGGCAGCCAGCCATTTGCGCTTCTCTCATGAATTCGACGTCATTGATGCGAATTCGACAAGCGCATTTCTGACGGGATTTCCATGCTCAATCACACGCCGCTCGCGACAGCGCTAGCGCTCGCTTTTGCCATTCCTTATGCGACACCTGCGCTTGCGCAAAGCGCACCGCAAAGCGCGTCGCAACCGGCCGCCTCCAGCGCGCCGCAGAACGCACAAACCAACGCACAGAACAACGCACAAACCAACGCACAGAACAACGCACCTGCCGCCGCGCAGACACTGCCGACCATCGGCGTGCAGGCTCAGACCGTTCAGCAGGACTTTCAGGCCGAGCGCGCGACCGTCGGTGCGAAGACCCCGACCGCGCTGCGCGACATTCCGCAGACCGTCACCGTGATCAATCGCGACCTGCTCGCTTCGCAGGGCGCGACGTCGTTTACGGACGCGCTGCGCAACGCACCCGGCGTGACCATCGGCGCGGCCGAGGGCGGCCAGATCGGCAACAACATCAACCTGCGCGGCTTCACCGCGCAGAACGACATCTATCTGGACGGCTTTCGCGACCGCAACCAGTACTACCGCGATACGTTCGACCTCGAAGCGCTAGAGGTGCTGTATGGTCCGTCGTCGATGCTGTTCGGCCGCGGCTCGACGGGCGGCGTGATCAACCAGGTCAGCAAGAAGGCGAACCTGACGGACTCGGCGGAAGTCTCCGGCATGATCGGCACCAACGACCGCTACCGCTCCACCGTCGACGTGAACCACAAGCTCACCGACACCTCGGCGATCCGCCTGAACGCGTTCGGCCAGAGCCTTGGCTCGACGCGCGACGTGATGAAGAACAAGGATTTCGGCGTCGCGCCGGAGCTGCGCTTCGGTATCGGCACGCCGACCGAGATCACGCTGTCGGCGCTGATCCAGCGCAACAACGACATGCCCGACTACGGCATCCAGGCGCTGAACGGCCGCCCGTCGCCGGTGCCGAAAAACACGTTCTACGGTTTGACCAGCGACCGCACGATCCAGAACGTGCAGATCTTCACCGGGGCGATCAAGCACAAGTTCTCCGACGACCTGACGCTGACGAACCAGACGCAGATCTCGCACTCGATGACCGACGCGCGCGAAACCGCGCCGCAAGCGGTGCTGACCGGACCGCTGTCGTCGAGCACTGCGCTGAGCAACGGCAACTTCACGACGCTGCCGCCGTCGGCCCTGTTCATCAAGCTGCAGAGCCATGACCGCGTGATCCAGAATCACGCGATCTACAACGACACGATGGTCGAATACAAATTCGACACCGGGCCGGTCAGGCACGACGTGATTGCCGGTGTCGAAGTGGGCCACGACAGCTATACGAACCAGGCATACACGCGCAACAACCTGCCGATCGTGCCGATGCTCAATCCGCCGATCATCGGCACGCCGTCGAACGTGACGACGACGGTCGGCAACTACGCCGCTTCGAGCGCGAACGAAATCGCCGCCTACCTGAACGACACGATCACGCTGACGCCGCACTGGAAGCTGATTGGCGGTGTGCGTTGGGATCGCTTCTCGGCCGAGATCCACAACACCGTCAGCGCGCCGGCTTTCGCGAGCCAGACCAACTACTTCACGAGCGTGCGCACGGGCCTCATCTATCAGCCGACCGACTGGCAGTCGTACTACGTGTCGTACGGCACGTCGTTCAACCCGTCGCTCGAAAACCTGACGGTCACGAACCTCACGCAGAATCTCGCACCGGAATCGACGAAGTCGTATGAAGTCGGCGGCAAGTGGGATCTGCTCGGCGGCAACATCTCGCTGACCTCGGCATTGTTCCGCGAGGAGAAGGACAACGCGCGCACCCAGGTCTCGCCGACCGAATACGAGCTGGCCGGCGACATTCGCGTCGACGGCTTCCAGGCGAGCGTGACCGGGCACATCACCGACAAGTGGCAGATTTTCGGCGGCTACACGTACATGGACGCGAAGATCCTGAAAGCGGCCGACGGCACGCAGGGCCACACGCCGGCGAACACGCCGCGCAACACGCTGACGTTCTGGACCACGTACGCGATCACGCCGCACTGGGAAATCGGTGGCGGTCCGATCTATATGTCGTCGCGTTATGCATCGAATACGAACTTCGTGAAGGTGCCGGGCTACACGCGTTGGGACGCGACCGCGGCCTATCACGCGAAGAAGTACGACGTGCGCCTGAACCTGCTGAACCTGACCAACAAGTACTACTACGACGCGTTGATTCCGTCGGACGGCGGCCGTTCGGTGCCGGGCATCGGCCGTACGTTGCTCGCGACGTTCGATTACCGCTTCTGATGGCCGCTTTTGCGACGCACTGAGCGCATCCGTTAGGCTTGCCGCTTTGCAAACGGCAAGCCGACTCGAAGGACACACTATGCTGCTGCATATTCCGAAGGTACTGGACGCCGGGCAATTGCGCTTCGTGCGCGAGCGGCTCGATCGAGCCGGCGACGCGTGGGTCGATGGCCGCGCGACCGCGGGCTATCAGGGCGCGCCGGTCAAGCGCAATCAGCAGATCGCCGAGCACTCTGCGATCGCGCGCGAACTCGGCGACGTGATTGTCGCGGCGATCGAGCGCAATCCGCTGTTCATCAGCGCAGTGCTGCCGAACCAGGTGTATCCGCCGCTGTTCAACCGCTACGAGGGCGGCATGCAGTTCGGCAGCCACGTCGACGGCGCGGTGCGCGTGCTGCCGAACGGCGTGAAGCTGCGCACCGACGTGTCGGTGACGCTGTTTCTCAGCGCGCCCGACGAATACGACGGCGGCGAACTCGTGATCGAAGACACCTACGGCGTGCAGCAGGTAAAGCTGCCGGCCGGCGACATGATCGTTTATCCGGCAACGACTCTGCATCAGGTGACGCCCGTCACGCGCGGCGCGCGCGTGGCGAGCTTCTTCTGGGTGCAGAGTCTCGTGCGCAGCGACACGCATCGCGCGCTGCTGTTCGACATGGACACCGCGATTCAACGGCTCAATGCCACCCATGCCGACGAGGCTGCGCGACGCAGCCTCGTCGGTTGTTATCACAATCTGCTGCGTACCTGGAGTGAAACGTGAGCGAATCGGACACCCTCGACATGCAACCGCCGGCGGCCGGCCAACATGGCGCGCACGAACCGCGTCGGCTCGATAGCGATGAACTGAAGGCGCGCCAGCAACGCTCGCGTCGCGCGACTTTCATCAAGTGGCTGCGCAACGTGCATGGCTGGGTTGGATTGTGGGGCGCGGCTCTCGGTCTGCTGTTCGGCACGACGGGCTTCTTCCTGAACCATCGCGGCGGTCCGCTGCGCGTGTCGACCGGCGAGCCGCAGGTCTCGGTGATGCAGGTGCCGCTGCCGCATCCGGCACCGGAAACCCCGCGCGAACTCGCGAAGTGGCTCAAGCAGGAGTTGAAGATCGCCGGCAATCCGGGGCGTGTGCAGAAAGAACCCGGGCATCCGGTGGCGTGGGGCGATCGCAGCGTCGTGCAGCCCGAGCACTGGCAGCTGAATTTCGCGTCGCCGAAAGAAAATACCTCGGCCGAATACTGGGTGGGCAATAACACCGTGACGGTCAAGCGCAGCGCGAACACCTTTCTCGCGATGCTGACGAACATGCATAAGGGCGTGGGCTTGAGCATCGGCTGGGTGCTGCTGATCGATACGCTCGCGGGCAGTCTGATCCTGCTGTCGCTGACGGGCGTGCTGTTGTGGACCGAGTTGAACAAGCGCAAGACGGTGGGGCTCGTGCTCGTGGCGGGTTCGATTGCGGCGGCGGTGGCGTTGGGGACGATGTAAGGGCGCAGCGCAACGCCCTGGACGAAGCCTGCGCGCTGGCGGGCAGGCTTGGAGCGGTACGCGCTAGAATCGTCGCTGACCTACTTCGCTGGCTCTGCCGCCATTCGCCGATGACCTCTCCCGCGAACCCCGTCGACATCGCGCTGACCACGCGACGCGCGGTGCGCGCCTTTCTGCCGACGCCGGTGCAGCGCGCCGACATCGAAGCCATTCTCGAAGCCGCCAGCTACGCGCCGTCCGGCACCAACACGCAGCCGTGGAAGGTGTACGTGCTGACGGGCGAATCGCTCGCGCGTCTGTCGCGCGATCTGCTCGCGGCCTACGACGATCCGCAGCGCGACCAGCTGTACCAGGAGGAGTACGCGTACTACCCGCGCCAATGGCAGTCGCCGTACATCGACCGGCGCCGCAAGATCGGCTGGGATATGTATGGCCTGCTCGGCATCGAGAAGGGCGACAAGGCGCGCATGCACGAACAGCACTCGCGCAACTTCCGTTTCTTCGACGCACCCGTCGGCCTGCTGTTCACGATCGATCGCAGCCTCGAGCGCGGCAGCTGGCTCGACTACGGCATGTTCCTGCAGGCGATCATGACGGCCGCGCGCGGACGCGGCCTCGACACCTGTCCGCAGGCCGCGTTCATGCAGTTTCATCGGCTGATTGCCGAACATCTCGGCTTGCCCGAGAACGAGCAGTTCCTGTGCGGCATGTCGCTCGGCTTCGCCGACCCCAACGCGCTGGTCAATACGCTGCGCCCCGAGCGCGAGCCGGTCGAGCGCTTCACGCGCTTTCTCGATTGACCGCAGACCTCAGTCCCCACCCAGAGGCAAACGAAAATGAAAACATCGCGCCGCCATTTCCTGCTGGTCAGCGCGGGCGTCGGCTCGTCGCTCGCGCTGTCTCGCGTCGCGTTCGCCGCGACCGTTCCCAATGCGCTCAGCGAGAGCGATCCGCAGGCGCAGAATGTCGGCTACACCGAAGATGCGTCGAAGGTCGACAAGGCCAAATTCCCGAACTTCGCGGCCGGGCAATCGTGCGCGAACTGCTCGCTGTTCCAGGGCAAGGCGTCGGATGCGTACGGCGGCTGCACGCTGTTCGGCGCCAAGCAGGTCGCGTCGCGCGGCTGGTGCAGCGCGTACACGAATATGTAAGCACGCCGGCGCATCGTTCGCGGCTGCTACAGCAGCGCCTTTAACACGAGCTCGTGCGAGTGCCCGATCCACACGGCGGCGTCGCGATGATCGCGCAGCGCGTCGCCGGTATTCGGATGCAGAAAGACATCGAGTGCGCCGTGATTGAGCGTGAGCCAGCTGACCACGTCGGCGAACTGCTGGTGCGAGAACGCGAGCTGATACGACCACATCGGATGCGGGCCGACCGGCCGTTCGTGGAAGCGCCCGATCTGCAGTTTGTCGCCCCAATGCGCGTCGATCTGCTCGCGAAACGCCCACGCGGCGTCGCGGCTCGCCGCGTCGAAATAAATGTGCGCGTGCCAGCTTTGTATTGCTGAAGCATCGCGAAAGTTCATATCAGAGTTCATTGCCAGGCCCGTTTCGTATCAGTCTTTATCCGACATTCATTCTGCTTCGTTTTCCGCCGGCGCGCGCGCCGCAACGCGCATGTGAAACTGTGTCTGATCCTCGCCGACGATCGCGAAGCCAAGACGATCGTACAGCCGTTTGGCGGGATTGCCCTTGAGCACCTGCAAGCTGACCGGCAGCGCTTCGGCCGCGGCGGCGCGCAGGATCGTGCGCAGCACCTGCTCGCCGATACCGCGGCCTTGTAGCGCCGGCGCGATCTGCAACTGCGCGACGAACCATTCGTCGTCGTTGCGATGCACCTTCAACAGGCCCGCGGGCGCGCCGTCGATGCAGATCACCTGCGCGGCGTCGTAGCGATGCCGCAGGCGCGCGCGATGGGCGTCTTCGTCGGTCGGCTCGCCGGCGCGCGCCAGGTGTTCGGTCATCGTCGCCTTGCGCAGTTCGAGCAGGAAGGGTTCGTCGTCGGGTTGCGCGGGGCGCAAGGTCAACCCGGATCGTTGGTCGGGCAGTTGGGCGGACATGTCGGCAAGGCTGTAGCGCGCGATGGCGCACGCGATGATCGTGCGAAGCGCGAGTAAGAATTGTCGTCGATTGTCGCGTCCGCTGCGCTTTTTTTACCACGCGGCTATGTTGCGGTCTTCCCACTTTGCGATGCGGTCATCGTTGCCGGTGCCCGTGAGTGCCTGTGTCGCTATCGGCGTTGGGTGGCATGCGCTTTGCTCCAACGTCTGGCTCCATCGGGGCCGCACTATCCGCACCACCGTACGAACAGACAAAACGGGCCTCGCGATGCGGCGAGCGTCAGATGATTTTCCGGGGACGTTCGCGTCATACGGCGAGCGTCGTAATCAACGTTGCGAGGTGTGCTATGGCGATGATCGAGGCGGTACCCAGCGTCTCGGCAGATGGACGGGCGGTGATTTTCCAGCTTTCGTCGCGGGGACGAGACCTTGAATGCGCGGTCACGCGCGAGGCGCTCGAACAGCACTTCTGGCTGCAACGCGGCGCGGGTGAGGCGCGCATTCTGAAGACGTTCGCGGATGGGCGCCAACGCATTACCGCGATCGCCGAACGAAAAATGCTCGCGCGTCCCGGTGAAAAGGTCTTGCTGACGATCGACGATTTCTCTACACGCGGTTGACGTGTGTGGCGCGGCGGGCCGAAAAGCCCGCTGTTACATCGATTCGCCAAATTAAGCCGCCAAAGTCCCTCGCTTCGCGCAATTGCATTCGCGGGTGCGCGCCTACACTCTTTTCCATGGAGCGACAAATCACCGAACTCCATCGATGCGACTTCCCCTCGTGTCGGATTTGAACCGTACCGTTGATGAAGTAGTCTGCAGTTCGCAGTTCGCAGTTCGCAGTTCGCAGTTCGCAGTTCGCAGTTGATGCAATACGAAGCGCGCAATGCTTCGAACACGCGCGCGAAGCAAAAGGGGTAGCGGCCAGCAGTAGGAAATAACGAGGACCGGCCCACATGCAGTGGTATTTGGAAGTGAATTGAATCGACGGTTTGAAACTTGCTGTCGAGCGGTAGAAATTGCCGTTGCAGTGCACGTAAGCAATAGCTTTGCAGGTTAGGTGGTTATAGGTTTGCAGGCACTCCACGCGCCTGCTCGACTGTTCCATCCTGTCAGCCCTGTTCCCTCGCGGAACAGGGCTTTTTTTCGTCGCAACGAAACGCGCTGCTTTTTTCCGGCGGCTTCGAACCGATATGGGGACAGTGTGTTCTTCGATACATTCGAAGAACCGGCGCGTCGCAGAGCGTGAACTGTCGGGCGCGAAATGCGTCGGACGTTCGAGCGCGGCGTTTGCCGCCGTCGCGTGCCGAAGTCCGGGCGCGCTGCCGAAAGAAGGAGGTTGAATCGATGTCCAGCAAATCGCGAGTTCGCAAGCCCGGCCGCACGGCCATGTCCCCCTTGTTGCGTTCCCTCACGCAGAGCCGCACCGCGCACGCGCCGGTCACTCAGACCATGCTGTTGCAGGCCTACGCCGCGCTCGATGCCTTTCGCCGCGGCCACGGCGCACGCATGCTGCACACGACGCTGAGCCGGCATCTGCTGGCGTCGCAGGAACTGACGCGCGCCGGACTGGGCGCCGACGCGCTCGCGGACATCGAAAGCGCGCATGCGGTGATGGTGCGGCTCGACATGCGCGAGCGCAAGACCGGCCGCTGGTCGCTCGAAGACGACGACTACGCACGTCTGTGCACGGCGCTCGCGATCTTCGACGGACAGCTGTCGGCCGCGTCGCTGAGCGAGCTGGCGAGCGCGGAAGCGAAAATGATCGAAGGTCTGATGCGCTCCGCGCGGCTGAGAGCGCTGGCGGAAGCGCCAGTTTGAGCGTCCCGCAACATGCAAAACGCCCCACATAGGGGCGCTTTTCACATTCGGCGCGGACGTAAATTGATTCCGGAGAATACTTGAATGCGGCATCGACGTGTCGCGCGCGGCCGGCTGATGCGCGCCGCGTGGCTCGTTACGAGTGTCCGTAGAAGTGCCGCCGGGCGCGTTTGCCGCTGAGATTCCCGCTTGCTAGACTGGCTGCGCCTGACTGCCACCTATCTGCCTGCCTACCTGCTATGCCGCCGAGGCCGGGCGTCGCTGACGTCGTTGCGATGCCGACCCGCGCATACAACCGAGCCCTGTCGGAGACTCCATGTCCTACATGCTGCTGATCGTCGAACCCACGGACCAACGCGAGGAGCGCGGCGAAGCCGCCGGTCGCGACCTCTATGACCAGATGGTGCGGTTCTCCGAGAACCTGAAAGCGCGCGGCAAGCTGCTCGCGGTCGAATCGCTGACTTCGCAGAAGGACGCCGTGCGCGTGCAGGTCCGCAATGGCCAGTCGAAGCTCGTCGACGGGCCGTTCGCCGAGGCGAAGGAGATGATCGGCGGCTTCTTTCTGCTGAACTGCGACAGCCGCGAAGAGGCGGTGGCGATCGCGCAAACCTGTCCGGCGGCGGCGTGGTGCACGGTCGAGGTCCGCAAGCTCGGCCCGTGCTTCATCTAGCCACGGGTGGCTCTCGCGTCATCCGCTTCGTGTTTTCCCTGGGATGCCGGGACCGCCGCGGGTGTCGATCTGACCTTGCATCGCGCGTCGTGTGAGTAAGGGGCTAGCCTGAGTGGCCTCTTCAAGCGATTCACGCGAATCCACTCACCACGAACCACTAACAACAAGGAGCAACGACATGCGATTCATGATCATCGTAAAAGCCACGACCGCGAGCGAAGCCGGCGAGATGCCTGAACCGTCGCTGATCGCCGCGATGGGCGCCTACCACGAAGAACTCTCGAAGGCCGGTGTCCTGCTCGACGCAACCGGCCTGCAGCCGAGCTCGAAAGGCTGGCGCGTGCGCTATAGCGGCGGCAAACGGAGTGTCGTGGACGGACCGTTCGCGGAGACCAAGGAGCTGATTGCCGGCTACACGTTGATCCAGGTGCGCTCGCGCGACGAGGCGATGGAATGGGCGCGGCGTTTCCCGGCGCCTTTCGGTGAGCACGCCGATGGCGAAATCGAAGTGCGGCAGCTGTTCGAACTCGACGACTTCGAGCCGGGGCCCGGAAGTCGAGCGCTTCCGCAAGCTCGAAGAAGATCACCGCTGAGGTGAAGGCTGACGCCGTGACGATACAGGCCACCCATCGTGCGATCGACGCTGTCTGGCGGATCGAATCCGCGAAGGTCATCGCTCACGTCGCGCGGATCGTGCGCGACGTGGGGCTCGCCGAGGAACTCGCGCAGGACGCGCTGGTGGCCGCGCTCGAGCATTGGCCGGAGGCGGGCGTGCCCGAGAACCCCGGAGCCTGGCTGATGACGGCCGCGAAAAACCGTGCGCTCGATCGCCTGCGCCAGGAAGCGCTGCATGCGCGTAAGCGCGAGGAACTCGGCCACGATCTCGACGCGATCGAGGCGCACGTGGTGCCCGATTTCGTCGATGCGCTCGATGCCGCGCGCGCCGACGACATCGGCGACGATTTGCTGCGGCTCATCTTCACCGCGTGCCATCCGGTGTTGTCGACCGATGCACGCGTCGCGCTGACGCTGCGCCTGCTCGGCGGCCTCACCACCGACGAAATCGCGCGCGCGTTTCTCGTGCCGGAGCCGACCATCGCGCAGCGGATCGTGCGCGCGAAGCGCACCCTGTCGGCGGCGCGCGTGCCGTTCGAGGTGCCGCAGGCGGACGCGCGCGCGGCGCGGCTCGCGTCGGTGCTGCAGGTGATCTACCTGATTTTCAACGAAGGGTATTCGGCCACTGCCGGCGACGACTGGATGCGCCCGGCGCTATGCGAGGAGGCGCTCCGGCTCGGGCGCGTGTTGAGCGGACTCGTCGCCGACGAAAGCGAGGTCCACGGTCTGGTTGCGCTAATGGAGATCCAGGCGTCGCGCACGCATGCGCGCACCGATGCGCAGGGGCGGCCGGTGCTGTTGCTCGATCAGGATCGCAGCCGCTGGGACCCGCTGCTGATTCGCCGCGGCCTCGCGGCGTTGGACAGCGCGCATGCGCTCGGCGGCGCAAGCGGGCCGTATGCGTTGCAGGCGGCGCTCGCCGCGTGTCATGCGCGGGCACGCCGCGCCGAGGACACTGACTGGGCGCAGATCGTCGCGCTCTACGATGCTTTGGCGCAGGTCGCGCCATCGCCGGTCGTGGAGTTGAATCGCGCGGTCGCGGTGGGGATGGCGTTCGGGCCGGCGGCCGGACTCGAGATCGTCGATGCGCTCGCCGCTGGTTCAGCGCTCGAGAATTATCACTGGCTGCCGAGCGTGCGCGGCGATCTGCTGGTCAAGCTCGGACGCATCGACGAAGCGCGCGGGGAGTTCGAGCGCGCCGCGGCGATGACGCGCAATACGCGCGAGCGCGAGCTGTTGCTGGAGCGTGCGCGCGGGCTTGCGCATTGAGTTTTGGGCACCTCCGAGTGCCGCCTCAAAGAATCAACTGCCGCACTCCCAACGCGACGATCAACCCGCCGCACACGCGATCGACCCACATCTTGCCGCGCCGATACGCCGACGCGATTCGCGCATGCGACAACGCCAGCGCGACGAACAACCGATACACCTCGCTCATAGCCCGAAAAACGCCGCGCCCGCGGTCAGGACGCCTGCTCCCGCGACGAGGTACGACACATTGCGCAGCCAGTTCTTGCGCGTGAGCAGCGTGATGGCGCACAGCGCAATCGCGACCTGAATCAGCAGCGTCGCCTGAGCCCAGCGATGATGGCCGTGCAGCAGCGTTTCGCTGCGCGTGTCGGCGGCGACGACCTGTTTTTCGATCGCTTCGGCGTTCGCGCGGATCGGCTCCTTCTGCTGCTTGTATTTCTCGACGTCGGCGACGAATTTCGCGTGCGCGTCGGTATTGGGCGCCGACAGCGCCGCGCCGAGTTCGGCGAGGTTCTCCTTCTCTCCCTTCGCCTGGTAGTAGCTCCACTGGTTCGACGCTTCGGTCTTCTTGATCGCGGCTTCATTCTTGAAGAACAGCGCGAGGTTTTCGGCGTTGCCGCTCTGGTACGCGCACAGCGCGCCGATCGTCGCGAGGATCGCGGTCATCACGGCCATCCGGCTCGCGAACGGATCGGCGTCGTGATGCCCGGCGTGGCCGGCGTGTTCGACGGCGTGGTCGTGCGGACCGTGCACTTCATATTCATCAGACATCAGATTCTCCGAGGCAATGCTTTTGTCGTTCTCGCCGGGCGGCGCGGGCGCCCGGCGGCCTCAATCTTAGCGGGTTGCAAAGACCTGTGTCGAAGGTTGGTTATTGCATAAGAATTACGACGCGCCCGCGCGTGCTGGCGGCGACCGCCTCGTAGGCTTCGCGCGCGCGGGCGAGCGGAAATTCCTGTGCGATCGCCGGGCCGCTCAGCTTGCCGCTGTCGAAGCCCTCGACGAGCGACGTCATCAGCGGCGCCGATTGCGCGACGCCGAGCTTCGCGCTGTCGACACCGAGCAATTGCGTCTCGTTGTGATAGAAATCGATCAGATCGAACTCGACCCGGCGCTTGCCGGTCGCGCTGATTTCGAGCACGCGGCCGCGCCGCTTCGCGAGACTCAGCGCGGTCTCGAACGCGACACCGCCTACCGTGTCGTAGACGACTTCCGCGCCTGCGCCGCCGGTCAGCTCGCGCACACGTTCGGCTGCGTGTTCGTCGAACGGCACGTAGGCGTCGATCAGGCGGCCCGCGGGCGTGGCCGGATCGAGCGGCCGGCGGTCGACGGCGATCACGCGCGCGCCGCGTGCCTTCGCGATCTGCGCGACCGCGCCGCCGACACCGCCGCCCGCGCCAAGCACCGCGACGGTCTCGCCGGCCTGCAAGCTTGCGTATTCGACGGTGCCGAGCCACGCGACCACGAAGTTCACGCCGATTGCCGCCGCCTCGACATGGCTCAACGCAACGGGCTTGCGTGACAGCGCCGCGACCGGAATGCGGAGGTACTCGGCATGCGTGCCGTCGCGCGTGAGGCCGATGTCGCCGCCGGTGCCCCACACTTCGGCGTCACGCCACGCGGCCGGGCCATCCACCACCACGCCGCTGAAGTCGCGTCCCGGTATGCGCGGCAGCACCGTATGTTCGAAACGGCCGGCCACGTTCTTCACGTCGCTCGGATTGACCGAGGCCGCCATGACCCGCACGACCGCATGCTCCGCGTCGGCCTGTGGCGTCGGCAGATCGACGTATTCGAGCACTTCGGGGTTGCCGAAAGATTTGAACTGGATCGCTTTCATCGTGCGTGGCTCCGGTTGGTCTTGCGCCGCGTTGCGCAGCGAATGCTCCGTAGTCTAGGTGACGAATGCGCAGCGGGTACGCGAACACCCAGGCCCTAACCCGCCTGACCCGCCTCGCCGGCTTTCGGCGCTTGAGCATGCCGCTGATGATCGGCGGCCAGAAACATATACATCGCCGGCACGACGAACAACGTGAACAGCGTGCCGATCGACATCCCCGTGAAAATCACGAGCCCCATCGCGTTGCGGCCCGCCGCGCCCGCGCCCGACGCGATCACGAGCGGCACCACGCCGAGCACCATCGCGGCGGTCGTCATCAGGATCGGACGCAGCCGCACGCCGGCGGCTTCCTCGACCGCTTCGCGCTTGCCGCGGCCCGCGCGCTGCAATTCGTTGGCGAACTGCACGATCAGGATGCCGTGCTTGCTGACGAGTCCCATCAGCGTGACGAGGCCGACCTGCGTGTAGATGTTCAGCGTAGTCAGGCCGATGTTGATGAAGATCAGCGCGCCGAACAGCGCCATCGGTACCGAGATCAGGATCACGATCGGATCGCGGAAGCTCTCGAATTGCGCTGCGAGCGCGAGGAACACGATGATCGTCGCAAGCAGCAGCGTAATGACGAAGCCGCCCGACTCCTGCACGAACTGGCGCGAGGCTCCCGAGTAATCGGCCGAATAGCCGGCCGGCGCGGCCTGCGCGGTCGCCTTGCGCAGAAAATCGAGCACCTGGCCTTGCGACACGCCCGGCACGGTCACGCCGGAGATCGTCGCCGAGTTCAACTGCTGGAAGTGATTGATCGATTCGGGCACGACGCTGTGCTTGATATGCGCGACCGTCGAGGCCGGAATCACGCTGCCGTCCGGCGTGCGCAGATAGTAGTCGAGCACCTGCGACGGATTGAGCCGATCGGTCTGCAGCACCTGCGGAATCACCTTGTACGAACGCCCCGCGATCGAGAAGTAGTTGACGTAGCCGCCGCCCAGCGCCGAACCGAGCGCCTGTCCGACGTCGCTTTGCGACAGCCCGAGCGAGGCCACCTTGTCGCGATCGACGACGAGCACCGCTTCCGGCTTGTCGATTTTCAGGTCGGTATCGACGAAGAAGAACATGCCGCTCTCGCGCGCTTGTTCGAGCACCGCTTGCGACACCTCGTTGAGGTTTTGGAACGGCTCGGTCGTGCTGATTACGAACTGCACCGGCAAGCCCTGCGAGCCCGGCAGCGGCGGAAACTGGAACGCTGCGACGCGTGCGCCCGCGATCTGATTCCACTTCTGCTGCAATTCCTCCTGCAGTACGGTCGCGTTTTTGTCGCGCTGATCCCAGGTCTTGAACAGCACCCCGCCGATGCCCTGGTTGATCGTCGGCGAACCCGTCAGCTGGAACATCTGCGAGTACTCGGGCAGCGATTTCGAGGCGTCGAACACCTGGTCCGCGTAGGTCTGCATCTGCTGGATCGTCGCGTTCGGCGGCCCGATGATCTGCGACAGCACGACGCCCTGATCTTCCTGCGGCGCGAGTTCCGACTTGGAGGTCATGAACAGATACACGGTGCCGCACAGCAGCAGCGCGCCCATCACCACGAACACCGGCCAGGTATCGAGCGTCGCATGCAACAGGCGGCCATAGCCGCGATGCACGCGCTCGAACTGACGGTCGACGAAACGCGCGAAACGCCCCGACTCCTGCTCGGCGCGAAAGAAGCGCGAACACATCATCGGCGACAACGTGAGGGCGATCACGCCCGATACCGTCACCGCGCCCGCGAGCGTGAACGCGAATTCGGTGAAGAGCGCGCCCGTCAGCCCGCCCTGGAAGCCGATCGGCGCGTACACGGCGATCAGCACGACGGTCATCGCGACGATCGGGCCGCCGAGTTCGCGCGCGGCGATCAGCGCCGCGTCGAACGGCGTCTTGCCTTCGTGCTTCATATGCCGATCGACGTTCTCGACGACGATGATCGCGTCGTCCACCACGAGCCCGATCGCGAGCACGAGCGCGAGCAGCGTCAGCAGATTGATCGAATAGCCGAGCGCCTGCATCACGAAGAACGTGCCGATCAGCGACAGCGGCATCGCGATCAACGGCACGATCACCGCGCGGAAACTCCCGAGAAACAGGAAGATCACGATCGTGACGATCACGAGCGCTTCGACGAGCGTCTTGATCACTTCCCTGATCGCGGTGTTCACGAAGTCGGTCGCGTCATACACGATGTCGCCCGTCATACCGGTCGGGAACTGCCTCTGCAGATCGGGGAACACAGTTTTCACCCGCTTGGCCACGTCGAGAATGTTCGCGTCCGGCGCGACCTTGATACCGATGAACACGGAGCGCTTGCCGCTGAACGCGACGTTGAAGTCGTAGCTGTCGGCGCCGAGCACGACGTTCGCGACATCCTGGAGACGCACGATCGAGCCGTTCTTCTGCTTGACGACGAGTTGCTTGAAATCGTCGACGGTATGCAAGTCCGTGCCCGCTTCGAGGTCGACGCTGACCATCTGCCCCTTCGTCGTGCCGAGCGTCGCGAGATAGTTGTTGTTGCCGAGCGCGGTGAACACGTCGCTCGCGCTGACGCCGTGCGCGGCGAGCCGCGCCGAATCCAGCCACGCGCGCATCGCGAACTGCCGGCCGCCGAGCACTTCGGCGGTCTGCACGCCCTGGATCGAGTCGAGCTTCGGCTTGACCACGCGCAACAGGTAGTCGGTGACGTTGTTGCTCGGCAGCACGCTGCTGTAGAAGCCCATGTACATCGCGTCGGTGGTCTGCCCGGTCTGCACCGTCAGCACCGGCTGCTGCGCCTGCGGCGGCAACTGGTTGCGCACCGAGCCGATCTGCGTGTTGATCTCGGTCAGCGCGCGGTTCGCGTCGTAATTCAAACGCAGCGTCGCGACGATCGTCGACACGCCCGTGATGCTCGTCGACGACATGTAGTCGATGCCCTGCGCCTGCGCGATCGCCGCTTCGAGCGGCTGGGTGATGAAGCCGGCGATGGTGTCCGGGTTCGCGCCATAGTAGGCCGTCATGATCGTGACGACCGCGTTCTCGGTCTGCGGATACTGGCTGACCTTCAGCACCGCGAGCGCGCGCAGCCCGAGCACGAGGATCAGCAGGCTCACGACCGAAGCGAGTACCGGCCGGCGGATGAAGATGTCCGTGAACATGATCGGGTGGCCTCGCTTATTGTTCCTGCGGCGTCGGATTCGGACTGTCCGACGGCTGGACGCGGTTATCGATGATCAGCGGCGTGCCATTCTTCAGCTTGAGCTGGCCGCTCGTCACGACCTGCGTGCCGTCGTCGACGCCCTTCAGAATCGCCACCTGGTCGCCGCGCGTCGGGCCCGGCGTCACGAACACCTGCTGCGCGACGGGCAGCGTTTTGCCCTGCGCGTTGGG
Source organism: Paraburkholderia sp. BR13444 (assembly GCF_040948755.1). Taxonomy (NCBI): domain Bacteria; kingdom Pseudomonadati; phylum Pseudomonadota; class Betaproteobacteria; order Burkholderiales; family Burkholderiaceae; genus Paraburkholderia; species Paraburkholderia sp. BR13444. Next base: position 182,791 of record NZ_JBFPKM010000009.1, read on the forward strand.
CTGCGTGCCGGGCTTCACGATGAACACGGTCGCGCCATACGGGTTGTAGGTGATCGCCGTTTGCGGCAGCGTCAGGTGGCGCTCCTCGGCGCCCGAGTCGATCTTCACGTTCGCGTACATGCCGGGCAGCAGCTTGCGCTCGCGATTGTCGACGCTCGCCTCGATCTGCACGTTGCGCGTCGCGCTGTCGACTTTCGGGCTCATCGACTGGATCTTGCCGGTGAAGCTTCGTCCGCTGTACGCGTTGGTATCTACGCTGACGGTCGCGCCGATCGCGAGCTGGCCGAGCTGCTGTTGCGGCACCGAGAAGTCGGCGAAGATTGGATCGATGGCTTGCAGCGTGACGATCGTATCGCCCGGATTCAGGTATTGCCCCGGATTGATCGTCGTGATGCCGAGGCGCCCCGCGAACGGCGCGCGAATCGTCTTCTTGTCGACGAGCGCCTGCTGCTGCGCGACCTGCGCCTTCTTGCCCTTGAGGTCCGCCGCGTCGGCGTCGAGCTGCGCTTTCGCGATCGCCTTGATGTCGTACTGCGCGCGGTCGCGCTCGTAGACCGTCTGCGCGAGGTCGGCCGCGGCCTGTAGCGATTGCAGCAGCGCGACGTCGCTGTCGTCATTGAGTCGCACGAGGATCTGCCCGGCTTTGGCTTCCTGCCCCGACACGAACGCAACCTGGCGCACGAGGCCGGCGACTTCGGTCGTCACGTCGACGCCGCGCACCGCGCGCAGGCTGCCGACCGCCGCGAGCTGCGGCTGCCACGACTGATAGTGGACCACCACCGCCGACACCGTCGCGGGCGGCGTGGTGTTGGCCGCCATGAACTTCGCGAACATGTGCGCGCGGAACAGGTTGAAGCCGACCAGCCCCGCGAGCAGCAGGCCGACGCAGATCAACATGATCACCATGCGCTTCGTCATCGGTTTTCTTTCGGCCATCGTGATGTCCTTGCTCGGCTTGGGGCGAGGGCTGAGGGTTGTGTCAGGGCACGGTCAATGTGGCGTTGCGGCGGCGGGCGCGGCGGCCGACTCGGGCGCCGCGCCGTTCCACCAGCCGCCGCCCAGCGCCTGGAACAGCGCGGCCGTATCGGCGTAACGCGCGGCCTGCGCCTGCGCGAGACTCACCACTGTCTGCTGATACTGGCGTTGCGCGTCGAGCAGCGCGAGGTAGCTCACGCCGCCGACGCGATACTGCCCGCGCGTCAGTTCGAGCGAATCGCTCGCGGCGCGCGACGCGTCGGTCTGCGCCTTGAGGCCGGTCGCATCGTGTTCGAGCGCACGCAGAGTGTCCGCGACGTTCTGGAACGCGAGCAGCACCGTCTCGCGGTATTGCGCGCCGGCCTGCTCATAGGCGGCCTCGGCCGCGCGCTTCTGCGCGCTCAGCTGGCCACCGTGAAAGACCGGTTGCAGCAAGCCCGCGCCGATGCTCCAGATCGTGCTGCCCGCCCTGAGCACTTGCGCCGGCGTCAGCGCCTCGGCGCCGTAGCTCGCGGACAACGTGATCTGCGGATACATCGCCGCGGTCGCGACGCCGACCTGCGCGCTCGCCTGATGCAGCGTGGCGTCGGCGGCGAGGATGTCGGGGCGCTGGCGCACCAGCGACGACGGCAGGCTCACGGGCAGCGTGTCGGGCAGCGAGAACATGTCGAGTGTGAATTCGGGCACGCCTGTGTCGCTCGGCAGTTTGCCGGCGAGCACCGCAAGCTGGTGGCGCGCCTGGTCGAGTTGCTGATAGAGCGGCGGCAGCGTCGCGCGGGTCTGCGCGAGCAGCGTTTCCTGCGCGAGCACGGCCGCGCGGCTCACGCCGCCGAGTGAGAGTTGCTGGTCGAGCACGTTCAACTGCTGCTCTTCTTCGGTGGCGATTCGCTCGGTCGCGTCGATCTGTGCGCGCACCGACGCTTCCTTGACCGCCGCGGTCACGATGTTGGCCGATATCGTCAGATAGGCGGCCTGCAGCTGGAAGCGCTGATAGTCGATTTGCGCATGCAGCGCTTCGAGTTCGCGCCGCGCGCCGCCGAACACGTCGAGCTTGTACGAGACGTTGACCGACGCGTTGTAGAGATTGAATTCTTCGACCAGGCCGGGCTGACCGAACGCGATGCCGTTGATCTTTTCGCGCGTGGCGTTAAGTTGCGCGTCGACGCTCGGCAGCAAGGTGCCCCCCGCCTGCGCGATGTAGTTTTCGCGGGCCTGGCGCAACGCGGCCTGGGCCGCGGTCATGTTCGGACTATTGGCGATGGCCTCGCGGATCAGCGCGTCGAGCGGCTCGCAATGAAACAGCGTCCACCACGCGGCGGGAATGTCCTGCGCCGGTGCGAAACGCTGCGGCAGGCCGGCGGGGCCGGGTGCGGAGGCGGTCTGGTCGGGCAGTGGCGTGGGGGTGAAAGTGTTCGTGGCCGGCGCGGGCGGCGCGTGGTAGTCGGGGCCGACCATGCAGCCGGCCAGCGCGACGCCGCTGCACAGCGCAACGAAGAGGCGCCGCCAGACAATACGCTGACTCACGTCGATCATCGATCTACCTTGTACGCCAGTGGCGGGTGGACCGGACGAAGATGTTCAGGGCACCCGAACGTTCTTGGAGTTGTCTTGCCGACGCTGGAATTTACCATGCTTGGTGTGAACTGCGCTGGGGGTGGGATTCGCTGGCGGGCGAAGGTGGGTACGAGATCACGTAGGAGGGGCGGTGGGGCAGCCAGACCGCGCGCTGCGGCGGAACGACCAACGCCTCGCGACTCAATTGGACCTACATCACGCCGGACACCGCGTACAGCACCCAAGCCCATATGTTCGAGTGACGATTGGAGCGTAGCCCGCGCGGATCGAGCCGGCGAGGTGTTCTAACCGCTCGCCGACGTACCGCTTATCGAGCACGCGCTCGCGTGGTCGCCGGCGAATCGGAATCCCTGTTTGTCGAGGTTTCGGGAGTTGGCGTGAGGATGACCAGATGGATAAGCAGGTGAGAGATGATTCTCTGCTTGTTCTATGCACATTTGCCTTCGATTGCCTGAAGCAGGGGGCTGCCAGGGGCAATCCGGACAAAAAACTGCGGTGGCTGAAAACCGGCGGAGATTTGACGTAACTCTGTTAGCGAAATGGAGCCTGCGAGTCGCTGCGGGTCTTGCAAAGCTAACGCAAACCCCTTGGTTGCGCCATCGAAGTATTGAAAGAATTCTCGTCGCGTAATTCCGCATACACTCGCGAACCGTCGCCATAAGGTCGAAGGCGCAAGCGAATGCGCTGCACTGACCCTTGCATATCCAATAACACGGCCCACCGGAACTTTGACGTAGATCCAGACAACGGTCCCCTCCTTCACGTTCATGGCTCGGCGACGAAGTTCCACATGCTTGGTGCCCGCAAGTATGTTCTCCGCGTGTCTTTCCTCAAGCGAGATGAGCACGTGTTCAGGATGTTCCATCGGCAAATCCTTCCTGGAGGATTTCTTGAAGCTGTGTGTCATCAATTGCACGGGTTGTGAGAAGGTCATTCGGACTGCCGCAGCCGAGTCGGAGAAGGGTCGAACGGGAGACGGGGTGGTCAAAGTACACAATATTGTCAAATGCTGCTACGGTTTTTACGGTTGACCGGCCGATCGCTTCGAGTCCCGCCAAGTCCAAAACTGACGGATCGAGATCCGCATTTTCCATGGCTTCCATAGACTTGAGGTACGCGTGTTGTACGCGTGCGATGGCAACGATTGCACCTTGTCCTCGATCTCTCTCAGATTCGTAAAACAAAATGAGGTTACCACGCTTGAATCGCTTTAGCGTGTTTGCGTTGCTCAAGTAGTGCCGCTCCTTGTAAAGTTTGGCTCGCGCGTGAGGCAGCAGGCTTTTTTGTGGTGAATGCGCTAGAAGGTGTTCAGCGAAGACGCGTCGCACGGGCGTAACGACCGCAGGGCGCCCGGACAGACAAAAGAGCGCTGGCGAAAGCAATGTCTCCAGCGCCATCAACGAGATATGCCCAACGTTTCCGTCAGGCCTCACCAGGCGGATCTGTTGGTCGACGTTGCGATATCTCGGCGGCACGTCGGGAATACGCACTCGGCTAGCGAGAAAGATATCGTCCATGCGCTGCGCCCAATTCGATGCGGTAATGACGCCGCCTAAAGCAAGCTTCGTTAATGACGTTTGATCTTTCAGCCCACCGAAGCCGAGCATCGACGCGATTTCACGTATTTGCGCCTGCTCGGACGGGAAAACGAGCCTGATTTGCGATGTCTTTGCCGCTGAGCCTTGCTCGATCAAATAACCGAGCATGAGGCGCACGACGTCGCTCGCGCCAGGTTGCTTTTCGTCGACAGCCATGTGAGCGACAACGTCGTTCTGGTTCATGGCCTTGGGCCACATCAAATACCCAGTCAAAACGTCTTCCGACCAGACTCCATACCGATAGCATACGCGCCCGTTCGAGTCGACTCCCGCCCACTCCGTGACGACAGCGGCGTTCGGAACACCGAGTTGAGATAGAAGCTTATGGATTTCGCCCTCATCGGCGCGCGTGATTGGTGCGATAACAAGGGGAGCGCTTGCGCCGGTTTCGAAGAACTCTGCTGTGGATTCTCGGCCGTTAAAGTCTTTGAATGCGCGGGGCGATACAACCTGAATGCCGTATTTCTCAAGGAGCTTGGCAGCGGCACCGAGTATTGAATGGTCGTTAGTAATCAGCCCGCTAAGCCTATGGTGAATGGCCGTGGCCAAATGACGTAAGTCGGATACGTCATTACTTCTGAGCGTACCGGCTTGATGCCGTTCCGGAAATACTATCGACGCAAGCTCGGGTGCGAGTACATCCCATTCTTTTTCAATGGGTGGGAAGGCGGGGAAGATGCGCGCGTAGCATTGCATGGGATCCGTCACGCCGACGCTCGCTGTACGAGTGAGTTCTGCCGTGATCTCTGTGCTGAGCGCAAGTCGGCAGGAGCCTGCTCTTTCCATCTTGAAGAGATCCAGAACTTCCTCATTTCTATGCCTGCGTGGGCCGAGATCGAACAGTACGTTCAGATCCAGCAGGAAAAGCGGAATCTCAGGCGTGTAAGTTGAGTTCAGACCAAGTGGATCGTCGGCATTGAAGCCGCTTGACGCGAACAGTTGCGGTGTATCGAGTTCGTGGCTGCGAACAAAGATCGTTCGGTTTTTTGTCTCTCCCCCGCGGGTGACTCTTTGGATATAGAAACCCTGGTTTTCCCAGAATCGGTTTGCCTCGATGAGGTCTTCCGCAACTCTCGCATAGATGGAGATAAAAGCGTGCTCCGTCAAATATCGTTTGAGGTGATTCAGCAGCGAAGCCGCAACTTGGCGCTTTCTGAAAGCCGGTGCAACGAACACTTGCAGCACGCGCCCCTTAGGATGCCTGGCTTCGAACAGCAAATGACCCGCATACGAAGATCCGTCATTATTGCGTTCGACGGCAACAATAAGCTGCTCCTTGTCAGCGAAGTCTTTGAGCATGCCCGACGGAAGAAATCCGAGAGCATGTTTGTCACTATCCGCCGCCTGACTGACAGTTGCGAGGAACGGCTCAACGTCGACATAGCGGTGGAGAATTTGAATGAAACGGTCCTCGGCGATCATTTTTTATCTGGGCCTCCTGGCTGGAGCGCCGCAAGCAACGCTCGCCGATGTCGTGTGTCAACGGACGAGTGACTGTCGCGGTCTGAATGAATTGAATAGTCCTTAGAGGGCAATAGAGGTTCAGCAAGGACTACGCTGAAGATAACATTAATAGCTATCTCTTAATAATTGAATTGGCAGAGTAAATGCAAAATGAATAACTTTCGCATTTGAAATACCTTGCCCTGTGCGGTATCTCGTATTCCTTTTAGATATAAATCTGTTATTCGCAACAGCGGGCATCATTGAGTACGTGATAGTCTGACACTGGAATAGGCTTTTCACGCGCGAGGAAGTGTGGGCGCATCTGCTGTGTTACGCTGGCCATTCGCGTGGGGATCGCGAGCGCAACGCCGGTGTCTTAGGGCATGCCGGGCCATCGTGTTGCGGCGGAAGGCCGGTGGGCCTGATTGCAGGCGCTGCCTGATGGCTTAGGCCTTGAAGCACCATTCACGCATCAGCCGTCGAACTCTCCGCCGCCGCCTCGTCGTCCGGATAGCGCTGCGCGTCCCTCTTGATACGCCGGCGAATCAGGATCGTCCACAGCGTCAGCGCCACGTACACACCATAACGCAGCGCAGTGGATGCAAGCGCCGAGCGCGGGTCGTTCGGCCAATGCAGCACGATCGCGCTTCGCACGATGTTCTCGCCGATCATGCCGATCCCCCACACGAGTGTCATCAGGCGAATATAGGTGGCGAGCATCGGACGATCGCGCCAATGTCGCTCGAACACTGCCACGCTGCGATGGTCTTCGCGCGACATCGTCGAGCGCGCCAGATAGAACACCATCGGCTTGCGCAGCGTGAGCGACGCGAGAAACGTGATGCCGATAAAACCCGACACCATAGGATCTTCGATCAACAGCAGACGCGCGTCGCTGAACACGAGGCTCGTGGCGAGCGCTGGCAGCACGCCCGCGAGCACGAGTGCGCTCAGCGCGTCGAAATGCCGGTAACGCAGCAGATCCACCGTCATCCATGCGATCAGCGGCAACGCCGACGCGGCGAGCGCGCCCGTCTGCCCCCAGTGCGGAAACGCGAGCCGGTAGACAAGCAAGGGCAGCGCGAGATTGACGAGCAATGCGCTCAGGTAGCGCAGGCGGGATTTCATCGGCTGGGCTGTAACGCATGGAAGGAGGCACGCGCGGCACATGCTGGTGCGCTGTGACAATCGCGCTTCGGCAGCGGCGCACGAACGTGTGGAGCCAGTGTAGAGCGAAGTTGCGCGCGTTGCCGGGTTGGCGGCGCGCAGCGACAGGCTGGCGCAAGCGCGCCGCGTGCGGGGCATCGGCGGCGCGCCGATGCGATCGCCTGGTTTTACCGGGCCTCGTCCGCCGCTCGCCGCTGCGCGATCAGATCGGCAAGCCGCTCGACCTGCTGCCCTTGCGCATCGAAATTGCCCGCGTCCAGCCACCGCTGATAACACGAGCGCAACGCCGGCCATTCGCTGTCGATGATCGAAAACCACGCCGTGTCGCGATTGCGCTCGCGGTAGACGATCGCCTGCCGGAAGATCCCCTCGAACGTGAACCCGTAGCGCAGCGCAGCCTTGCGCGACGGCTCGTTCAGCGAATCGCATTTCCATTCGAAACGGCGGTAACCGAGCTTGTCGAACACTTCGCCGAGCAGCAGGTACATGGCTTCAGTTGCGATGCGCGTGCGCTTGAGCCGCGGCGAGTACGTGACGTGGCCGACTTCGATCACGCCGTTGGCCGGATCGATCCGCATCAGCGACAGCGTGCCGACCGGCTTGCCCGTCGCGAGGTCGATCACCGCGTAGTGCAGCGGATCTTTCGATGCCGCCATCCGCGTCAGGTGCTCGCGATAGGCCGCGAGGCTGTCGAACGGGCCAACCGCCAGATAGGTCCAGTCGCGGCCGTCGGTGGCCGAGCGGTACGCGTCGAACAGGTCGGCCGCGTGGCGCTCGACGTCGACGACTTCGAGCCGGCAATAGCGGCCGCTCAGCGGCTCGCGGCCCGGCGGCTGCGCGCCGTGCCAGCCGGGCATGGGCGCGCCGATCGGCTGGCCGTAGGCGTTGCGTGTGGGTTCCACGTCCTTTCTCCTGGTCGTCGATGCAGGAACGATACGGCAAACGTGGTATGTTCAAAAGATCCACGACACGCTTATTCGATAGGTCCAGCCACCATGATCGAAATTATCGGACCGCTCGTCCATGCGAACGACGTTTCCGCCGCGAGCGGCGCCAGCGGGGCCACTCGGCCCGCGCCGCTGCAAAAACAGCTGATCGAACGTCTGCAGCAGGCGATTCACGCTGGCCGTCTGCCGGCCGGGTCGTTGCTGCCGTCGTCGCGGCTGCTTGCCGCCGAAATGGGCGTGTCGCGCAACACCGTCGTGATCGCTTACGAACATCTCGCCGCGGTCGGCTACGTCATCGCCGATCGTCAGGGCACGCGCGTGAGTCCGCTGTCGAGCCCCGCCGCGCGCGGCGAGCGCGCGACGGCGCCGGCCGCGCCGGAGGTCGTGTACGCGACGCGCGTCGAGCGGTTCGCGGCGACGCACAAGCACGCCGACAACACCTATGCGCTGACCCCCGGCACACCCGCGCTCGACCGCTTCCCGCTGGCCGCGTGGCGGCGCGCGCTCGAACGTGCGATGGAGCGCGCCTTACCGCACGCGCTCGGCTACGGCACGCCGGCCGGCGAACCGGCGTTGCGCGACGCGATCGCCGCGCATCTGCGGATGGCGCGCGGCGTGCGCTGCGACGGCTCGCAGGTCGTGATCACCGAGGGCGCGCAGGAGGCGCTGAACCTGTGCGTGCGGCTACTGACCAATCCCGGCGATATCGCATGGACCGAGGACCCCGGCTACCGCGGTGCGAAGGCCGCTTTCAACGCGGGCGATTTGCGCTTGCTGCCGATTCCCGTCGATGCCGAAGGCATGGCCGTGCCGGCCGACGCGTGGCGCACGCATCCGCCGAAGCTGATCTACACGTCGCCCGCGCATCAGTATCCGACCGGCGCGGTGTTGTCGGTGGCGCGGCGGCTCGAACTGATCGCGGAGGCGCGGCGTTGCGGCGCGTGGCTGATCGAGGACGATTACGACGGCGAGGTGCGCCACACCGGCGAGCCGATCGCGAGCATGCAGGGCCTCGTCGACGAGGCGCCCGTGCTGTACGTCGGCTCGTTCAGCAAGACGATGTTTCCGGCGCTGCGCATCGGCTTCGTCGTGCTGCCTCGGGCGATCGCCGCGCATGCCGCTGTTGCGCTGCAAGAGATGCTGCGCGGCGGGCACCGGCTGGAGCAACTGGCGCTCGCGCATTTCCTCGAAAGCGGCGAATTCGGGCGGCATCTCGGGCGGATGCGGCGGCTGTACCGCGAGCGCCAGCAGGCGCTGCGCGACGCGCTGGCCGAGCATTTTCCGGCGGCGACGATTCTTGGCGGCGATTGCGGGATGCATTTGATGCTGCGGCTGCCCGCGCCGCTCGACGATCGCGCGCTGACGGCGCGGGCGCAGGCGTTGGGGCTCGGTCCGCGCGCGCTGTCGGGGTTCGCGATCGGGGCGTCGGAGCAGACCAACGGGCTCGTGATTGGGTATGGCAATACGGAGGCGGAGCGCTTGGGGCCGGCGGTGAAAGCGCTGGCGGAGCTGGTGCGTGAGATGCGGAGCGAGGCGCGACCGGCTGCGAAGCGCGCGGCAAAATCCGCCGGAAAACCCGCCCGCACCCGCAAAAAGCCCACCCTGCAAGGTCGTACGCCCGCCACCCAGGATATGTAAGTTTTACGTTTGTCCGCCCGGACCATGTCGCGCTATCGTGTCGTATGCGCGGCGACTTCGCTCCGAAGTGCTGGGTCTGCCCGCATGTGCCGTGGTTGCTCGGCGCGCAGCGTCGCAGGTGGCGCCGGCGATGGGCACGAACAATGCATTGAGTGTGGTTTTCGATGACGATTTATCCGACCGGAGACGATATGAAGGAAATCGAACCGACCCCGTGGTTTGAGCTGGCCATCCATACGCCCGTACGCGAAGGCTGGTACGAGGTGCAGTTGGCGAGCGGGGACACGGCGTTTGCGAAATTTGGCGACGGCATATGGACCGAAAAGCCGTTGCTCGTGTTCACGCATTGGCGCGGCCTATCCGCCGATCCGTCGAAAGCCGCGGACGGCGCGGCCGAGTCGGTCAGCGCCGAGGCCACCGCGGCGCAGGGTGTGCGCGCCGCATGGAACGCGTTCTTCCCGGGACTCGGCGAAGAGCAGCACAAGCCGCACAATGTGGTGCCGAACGGCAAGGCGCCGCATCATTGAGCGGCCATTGAAGTTCGCTTGAAGTCTGGTCGGGCGGCGGCTCGTGGGCTGCCGCCTGGCAGCTCGATTCGCCCGCCCATCGCTCCACACTGCCGCTGCGCACTGCGCGCATCGCATTTCTCCCGCCCCGCTACAATCAGCGTCATCCTTTCGACGCCATCACGATGCCATGAACGCCACCCGAGAACCCGTGGAATTGTCGCGCGCGACTCAACTGCTCAATCACGGACCCGTGACGCTGATCACCAGCGCGCACGCTGGTCGATCGAACGTGATGGCCGCCTCGTGGGCGATGCCGCTCGATTTCGATCCGCCGAAGGTGGTGGTCGTCGTCGATAGCCGCACGCTGACGCGTAGCCTGATCGAAGCGAGCGGCGTGTTCGGGCTGCAACTGCCGAGCCGCGGTTTCGCCGCGCAAACACTTGCGGTCGGCACGCACGCGGGCGTCGAACTAGACAAGTTCTCCGCGTTCGATCTCGAGACCTTCCGCGCGCAAAAAATCGACGTGCCGATGCTGGCCGGCTGCATCACGTGGATGGAATGCAAGGTGATTCCGGATGACAGCCAGCGGCATGATCTGATCATCGGAGAAGTGGTCGCCGCGTATGCGGATAGCCGCGTGTATTCGCACAACCGCTGGCATTTCGGTGACGATCCCGACCTGCGCACGTGCCATTACGTGGCAGGCGGCACTTTCTTCGCGACGGGCGATGCGTTCGAGGTGGCGCCCGTCGCGGCCTTCGCGCAGTGATCGCGCTTAGGTGTTCGGTGCGGTTTCGCCTTCGGCGAATGCCTTGAGCGCGTCGCCCGCGAGACGGTAACGCACCCATTCGCTTTGCGGATTCGCGCCGATCGACTTGTAGAAGCCGATGGCCGGCTCGTTCCAGTCGAGCACGCTCCATTCGAAGCGGCCGCAGCCCGTTTCGCAGGCGATTTGCGCGAGATGACGCAGCATCTGTTTACCCGCGCCGCTGCCGCGCGATGCGGGCGACACGTACAGGTCTTCCAGATAAAGCCCCTGCTTGCCGAGCCACGTCGAATACGAAAAGAAGTACACGCAAAAACCGACGGGCTCGCCGTTCATTTCGCAGATCAGCGCTTTCGCGGGCACGCCCTCGGAAAACAGGCTTTTCTCGATGTCTTTGATACCGGCGACGACTTCGTGCTCGGCTTTCTCGTAGATCGCAAGTTCGGTGATGAAGCGCAGGATCAGGGGGGCATCGGAGGCGGTGGCGGGGCGGATGTGGATCGTCAAGGTCTGGTGCTCGGTGAGTTCGGTGGTGATTCCGGTCCGGCTGGCGGTACGCACGCGCCAAATGCGCCGGCCTCGGAACAGACTCACATCGTAGCAAAGAGCCAAAGGCCCCGCCGTGAAAGGACGAGGCCTTTGGCGTTTCCTACAGACCGAAGGCGAACAATTTTTGCGGCCCCGGTCCGTTCGTTGAACCAGAGCCCCAGAACACCACGCCGTCCGCAACGGCCGGTCCGGAATTGCATGCGCCGCCGCTGTCGAATGACCACAGTACTTTTCCGTTGGAAGAATCGAGCGCGTACATCGTGCCTTTCGTGTAGTCGAGATTGCATCCGAACACCACGCCATTTGCGACACTGACCGCAGCCTCCGCGCGGCTTCCGAGCGGGTCCGGAGTGGTCCACTTCACCGCGCCGGAATTCGCGTTGAGCGATGCCCAGCCGCCCGACGTGGTGGTGCCGCCGCCGTTCGCCAACTGCCATACGCCTGGCGTCGTACCCGAGCCGGTCGTCCCGCTGTTCGCCACCGCAACGTAAATAAACTGGCCGTCGTTGGCCGATCCCCACTGCAGACCGCCTGTGAGTCCGCCGGGGGCGACCTGGGTGGACCAACGCAGTGCGCCCGTTTCTTCATCGAAGGCCCAGAACATCCCGCTCTTCTGCCCCGCGCCGACCAGTCGGCCGGCATTGCCATTGCCGCCGAAGAGCATCGGTCCTTGCGCGAAGTCCCAGTCCGGACCCTGTGGATTGGGGCAGTTAGCGTTCGGCGGAAGAGTGAAGACGCCCGGCACGTTGAGGCCGCAGCCGACATTCCACGTGTCGTACGGCAGTCCGCGCGCGGACCATTTGACTGCGCCCGTCGTCATGTCCAGCGCAAGGATCGAGTCGAAGTGGTCGTTCGGGTCGATGCACGATGTCGGCGTGCCGCCGCTGTTCATGCAGTCGAGTACGACCTGAGGCACTGCCCAGTTGTTGCCGGAACCCATGAACACCGTATTGCGATCGACGTCGACGGCGCCCGTGCTTCCCCAGACGGAGCCGCCGTAATAGCCGTTCGGCATCGTGTATGTCTGCCACTTGATTGCGCCGGTCGCGACCTCGAGCGCGACGACACTGCCGCGGAAACTCCACTGCCACGCAGGCGGGGAGACATAGGCGGCCATCAATTCTTCGTTCGACGTGGTTCCTACGAAAGCCGTACCGTTCGCGATGACGGCAGACTGCGTGACCATTGAATACGTGGTTGGATCGACTTGCGTGTGCCAAAGCCGCAGGCCGGTGTTCTTGTCGACGGCAAAGACCTGGGCCGGTTGCGGACTCGACAGTTTGCCGCTTTGATTGCCGAGTATCAGTACGTTTCCGGAGATAGCGGGCGTTGCACGCGCGTAGTCGTTAGGGATGTCCGTGTAGGACGATACGAGGTTCTTCCAGACAACTTGGCCGGTCTTCCTGTCGACTTTGTAGAGATAGCCCGCGGAATCCGGGAAATAGGCATAGCTGTCATCGAGAGCAGGGGTCGCCGTCACGTTTCCGCTCGTATCAGTTGCCCAGAGCTTGTGAAGGGCGCCCGCTGTCTTCGGACCAATCGCCGATTCATTCGCCTGATTTCGGGAGTTCATCAAGTCGTTTCCGGAGGTCGTCCAATCGGTCGCATATGCAATGCTGCTCGTTGTCAAACCGAATAGCAGCGCACACGTTAAATGCAACGTGTTAGTTCTCATGTCGTCTCCTCAGTGTTTATTTGGAAAGCTGCGTTTGCGCTTTTTGCGAAGCCGGAATAAAGACTGTTAATAAGACCGACTAACTAAACAATCTTTAACCGTAGGGTGGTGGGGCAATCGAAAATATAGTGAACGTCTACGCAAGGCGCATTGGCGTAATGTGCGGAATCGCACAGAGTGCTTCATGTCAGGCACACCGAATCAAATGGTGATTTCTACATTGCGAAGTTATTTCGAGTATCTATGCTATTTGAATAAAACGAGTTCTCGGGATCGTTGCGACATTCGATGTGCGTTGGTCGAGGCGCTTCAAGCCTCCGGCAATACCGACTTTCCGCGCCGCTTTTTCGGCTTTGGTTCCACCCCCACTCGCGGGTCCCGCTTCAGAACGAGCGCCGTCAACTGCTCGACAGTGTCTTCAAATGCAGGGTCCTCCTGCGGCACATAAAGCCACTTCCCGAGTACAGGGTGAGGCCGCAATGCAGGCAGATCGGTAATCAGCGCAGCATGGCGTTCCTGCGACGTACAGACGAGCAGCCCATTCCACGGCTTATCGCGATCGGCCGCGACCAGACACAACAGGCCGTCGATATACGCGGCATCGCTGCCAAACATCCGCCGGCGCAGATAAGTCGGATCGCGTTCGAACGCGTCGAAGATCCAGAGGAGCGAATTGCTGATCGAAGAGGGCATCGGCGGATAATCTCAGGAAGCGAGGCAAAGGAATAAGTTTATGCAGATTCTCCAGGGTCGGCTGCGAGCCAATCGAAGATCGAGCAAGTCCGGCTAGGTAAGATGTGTCCAACCTCGGCGACCATATCGGAACTCGCACGATCCAGACCATGCTAACTCACACAGACGCCACCGCCGCTTACGCTAAACGCTTCGAGGCCGTTCTCGCCTATATCGACGCAAACCTCGAGGGCGATCTGTCGGTCGACGCGCTAAGCCGTATCGCAAACTTCTCGATGTTCCATTTCCATCGACAGTTTGTCGCGTATGTCGGCGTGCCCGTCGCACGCTACGTGCAGTTGATGCGCTTGCGTCGCGCGGCTCACCGCCTCGCGTCGCGGGCGTCGTGCTCGGTTCTCGATGCCGCGCTCGACGCCGGCTTCGACAGTCCCGAAGCCTTCAGCCGCGCGTTCAAGCGTGCGTTCGGCATGGCGCCGAGCGCGTTTCGACGACATCCAGCATGGCAGTTCTGGAGTGCGAGTTTTATTGTTCCCTATCTTTCGAGGAGACTGACCATGCAAGTGAAAATCGTCGATTTTGCGGAAACCCGGGTTGCCGCGCTCGAGCATTGTGGTTCACCTGGACTCGTCAACGAGAGTGCGCGCAAGTTCATCGATTGGCGTATTCAAAGCGGACAATCGCCGGTGGCGTCGAGCAGGACCTTCGGCATCCCGCACGGCAATCCGGACACCGTGCCAGCGGAGGAATTCCGCTTCGATATCTGCGGAGAGATCGACGAGCCGGTCGCACCGAATCGCTATGGCGTGCGCGAACTCGTCATGCCGGGCGGACGGTGCGCAGTGGTGCGACACACGGGATCGACCGATCACATCGGCGAGACGATCTACCCGATCTATCGGGACTGGCTGCCTTCGAGTGGAGAAGAGTTGCGAGATCATCCGCTGTTTTTCCACTACCTGAGCGTCTATCCCGAGACGCCACTCGATCAATGGCAGACGGATATCTACATTCCGTTGGTGTGATTAGGGAACGGGGGATGAGCATATGTGATGCCTAACCGTTCTGAGCGAGGTCTCCGAAGTTTGGGTTCATTCGGGCTCCGATCAAATTTTCGCGTCGGTATCAATTGCAGTGAAGCGATGATTGCCGGATTGTAGATGCGGCAAAAAATGCAATTGCGGAATGTACCTTTGAAACAAAGCCCCGATCTCTGCGAATAATGGTTCAGATACGGGTTTTCATCGATCCAGGCTCTTAGCCATGACAGAAGCCGAAAAGGCGGTTCCGCTTTCGGCTTCTCGCCTAATCACCGGAACCCCCCAATACCCTAAGTGTCAACTAAGGATGTCACCCGTCCATTTTGGGGAGATATCAAATGGCTGCCACGCAATCTGGGGCTATGCCCCTCTCCGAAGAGGAGGCACGGCGCCAGTTGCGCCGCGCTGTCATCGCCAGCACGATTGGTACCACGATCGAATGGTATGACTTCTTCCTGTACAGCACGGTCACTGGTCTGGTATTCGCGAAGCTGTTTTTTCCTGAATCGGACCCGCTCGTCGGCACACTCCAGGCTTTTCTCATTTACGCCGTCGGCTTTATCGCGCGGCCGGTGGGCGCGGCGATTTTCGGCCACTATGGCGATCGCATCGGACGTAAAGCAACGTTGATCGTGACGCTATTGCTGATGGGACTCGCAACATTCGCCGTCGGCTTCGTTCCGACCTACGCGTCGATCGGCATCTGGGGGGCCATCGCGCTCACGGCTCTGCGCTTTATTCAGGGTGTGGGCGTGGGAGGCGAGTGGGGCGGTTCAGTGCTGATGTCAATGGAATGGGCACGCACCAACAAGCACCGTGGTTTCGTCGCGTCGTGGCCGCAGTTTGGCGTACCGGCGGGATTGTTCCTCGCGAATCTGGTGGTACTGGCCACCAGTCAGATCTCCGGTAGCGCGTTTCTCGCTTGGGGCTGGCGAGTGCCGTTTTTCCTCAGTATTGCGCTGGTCGCGATTGGCCTTTATATCCGCTTGAGTATCCTCGAGACGCCGATCTTCGCGAAGCTTCTCGCTGAGCGCAGGATCGAAAAGGCGCCAATGCGTGAAGTCTTGCGCCGGCAGCCGAAAGACATTCTTCTGTCGGCTCTTGCGCGTATGGCCGAACAGGCGCCTTTCTATATTTTCACGGCTTTTATCTTCACCTATGGCGTGATGAGTCTGGGCGTTACACGCGATCTGTTGCTCACCGCGGTGCTGGCTGCTTCGGTGCTGGAATTCTTCACGATTCCGTTGTTCGGTCACGTGTCCGATCTGATCGGACGCCGACGCATGTACGTGATAGGCGCCGCTGCTGTCGGGCTATTCGGTTTCCTGTACTTCTTCATGATCGGAACTCGTAACCCGGGATGGATCTTCGCGGCGATCGTGCTTTCGCTGGTGCCGCACGCAATGATGTACGGTCCCCAAGCCGCGTTGATCGCCGAATCATTCACGGGGCGCTTGCGCTACAGCGGCGCGTCGATGGGATACCAGTTGGCTTCCGTCATCGCTGGCGGTCCGGCACCGTTGATTGCGACCGCGCTTTATGCTTACTTCCATTCGGGATTTGCGGTGGCGTGGTATGTGTTCGTGTGTGCGGTGATTAGCGTGGCCGCCGCTATGCGATTGGGCGATTACACGAATAAGGACATTTCGCGAGAATACGACGACGTGCATGCATTGCATGATCGGGGACACGCCACTCCGTGATCGATCAGGCGGATGGCCGGCCGCAGCGGCCATCCGCGGCCATCCGCCGAATCAGGCATCAGCTTTTCAGCGGCAACCAGACTTCGACTCCACCCATTCCCGTCACCGGATCGAACTGCTCGCCATACCGTTCGAAATGCGGTGCATCGGCAGGCACGTGCCCTGATGCGGGCAACCACTGATTCCAGATCGTATTCATCGTGCGACGAATGCCCGAGATGTGCTCGCGATGACTGAACACCGCATAGCGTTGCGCCGCGATGCGTATGCGACTCAGCTCCGGCGGCAATGCGGAAAAATCGCTGACTTCGACGCCGCACATATAGTCGAAGTTGCCCAATTCGTCGGCGTTACAGCCAACGCCATAAGCCACCTTGCCGACCTGTCCCGGCACCCTGCCGTACCAGGCGCCAAAGCGCTGCCATTGAGAGGGAATCGCCTTGCTGGTCTCGCACGTATAGCGCTCGCTCAGTCCAGCGATGAGAAGCGGCTTGCCGTCTTCGAAGCGCGGCGGTTCCAGATGGGTCAGAAGGGTTTCGTCCATTTTGATCGGCTCCACGATGCTCAGGTTGTCGAGATGACCCCGCGCGCGCAGCGCATCGGGCGTGAGCCCGAACTGGTCGCGAAACGCGCGCGTGAATGCCTCGTGAGAGCCGTAGCCGGCGTCGAGGGCGACCGCGAGAATGTCGGGCGCACCATCCGCGAGACGTCGTGCGGCCTCGCTCAGACGCCGTGCGCGAACGTAGCGCATCACCGGCATCCCGGTGGCCGCTTCGAACGCGCGGGCGAGGTGAAAGCGCGATACGCAGCCACCGCGGGCGATGTCGTCGAGCGTCAATTCGCCCGCGAAGTGGCTTTCGATATACCAGAGCGCTTTTCCAACCGGATTCATCTCAGCTCTCGTGTCAGCATGAAGCCAGCATAGTCAGCGGCGAACTCAGGCATTTGATCGTGCTTGCTGTTTTGCAGTCGTGGCGGAGGGCCGGGCCGACTCCACCACGTCACTCCGCGCGCTCGCAGCGCCGCCCGCTTGCCCCGGCCTCAGCAACAGGCCGCCCAGCACGCCGGCCGCCGCCGCAAAGACCGCCCCAAACAGAAACGCGACGTGATACCCGCTGTTCAGCGCGGCCGCCGCGCTCGACGACGCCTGCATTGCCTCGCTGCGCGCCGCGGCAAGACTCGCGAGCACCGCGAGCCCGAGCGCCCCGCCCATCATGAACGACGTATTGACGATGCCTGACGCGAGGCCCGAATCGGCGGGATCGACATCGCTCATCGCGGCGAGCAGCAGCGGATTGAATGCGATACCGGCGCCGAAGCCGAGCAGCAACATGCCGGGCAACACGTCGGGGACGAAGCTGCCGCCGACGGGCGCGCGCGCGAACAGCGCGAGCCCGCATGCAGCGATCAGCAGGCCCGCCGCGAGCGGCCCGCGCAGCCCGAAGCGCATCACCACACGCGCCGACAATCCCAGCGAAAAGAGTCCCATGATCAGATTCGCGGGCAGAAACGCGAGCCCCACCTGCAACGGCCGGTACCCGAGCACGCGCTGCAGATACAGCGCCGAAATGAAGAACCACGCGAACATTGCGGCCGCCCACAACACGCCGACCACGTTCGCGGTCGCGACATTGCGCAAACGCAGCAGACCGAGTGGCATCAATGGATGTTCGACTCTCGCCTCGATTGCGAGGAACACCGCAAGCAGCGCGAGCGCGACGCACAGCAGGCCGAGCGTTTGCGCAGAAGTCCAGCCCGCTTCGTTGCCGTTGACGATTGCATAGACCGCCAGCATCAGCGATGCGGTCACGCTGAGCGCACCGGCCACGTCGAGCCGTTCGCCGTGCGCATGTCCGCGCGCGGCGGGCAAGAGCGCGAGGCACAGCGCGTACACCGCAATGCCGATCGGCAGGTTGACCAGAAAGATCCAGTGCCAGCTCAGCAGATTGGTGAGCAGTCCGCCGAGCAGCACGCCGATGCTGCCGCCGCCCGCGCAGACGAAGCCATACACGCCCATCGCTTTCGCGCGTTCGCCGGGTTCGGTGAACAGATTCATGATCAGCGACAACGAGACCGCCGAGACGATCGCACCACCCAGGCCCTGCACGCCGCGCGCGGCGACCAGCAGCACTTGCGAATTCGCGAGGCCGCAGGCGAGCGAAGCGAGCGTGAAGAGCGTAATGCCGCACAGGAACAGCTTGCGGTGTCCGTACAGATCGCCAAGCCGTCCCCCGAGCAGCAGACAGCCGCCGAACGTCAGCATGTAGGCGTTGACGACCCATACGAGGGAGGTTTCGCTAAAGCCGAGATCGGCGGCGATGGACGGCAGCGCGACGTTCACGATGGTCGTGTCGAGCACGATCATCAGCACGCCGAGGCAGAGCACGATCAGTGCGAGCCAACGTTGCTTGCCGTGGAGGGAGTGGGTCATGCGGGTGCCCCTTTACGCGGATTTACGCGGATTCGGTCGATCACCGACGATGGGTTTTCGAGTCTAGCACCCGCGCATTTCGCGTCCAACTACGAAATCCTGGGCGGCAGCTCTTCGGATCGCGCCCATAACGCTTGATCTCGTAGGGGACGCCGTGTTTCTTCGAGCCGCCCGCGGTGATGGTTGGCGACGTGTACTACCCGGTTCACAATAAGGACTTTAGAGAGTAGTCAATAAAACACCAACGAGGAGGTGACTGCGTGATCTATTCGGATCGAAAGTTTGTTCGAATCGACCCGCCGATCAAGGTGTATTTATGACACCGGGGCGATCGATCGGATCGGCCGCGGTAGTGCTTGCAATGATGCTTGCCGTACTTCGCGTCGCGACGTACACCGATACCGGGAATGCGAGCCAGTGCATCAAAAGCACGTCAAAGAACGGCCGCTACATTGCAGAGCGATGCCTGCTCCAATGGCGAGGCGGCAACGACCCGGACTATCGCGGTCAGGTTTATGACGCCGTGTCAGGCAAACTGCTGGTGCGCAGAACCTTCAGCACACCTGTTCCTGAATTGATTTGGCTGGACGACGAAGGCGTTTCATTTTCCCGCGGCGGCGACGACGCGTCGTTTGTAAAACTGCCGCCGTCATTCTATGACCGGCTGATCGCCAGATTTTCACTAAGGGGATGATGAGCTTTTTCAGCCTCGCATGCCGCCATTAATACGCGCTGCCGGCGCGAGTCATTCGGACGATGCACAGCGACGGCAGCACCACCTCTTTAAACCTTCGACTTACCCCCCATCAACTCATTCGACGCCAACGTCTCATCCAGCAACTTCCTCGCACTCTCAATCCCCGCCACCGGCAAACCCTCCGGATCGAGCAACCCCACCTGCACGAGCACCGAAGCCTGATCCCAATAGATGTGCTCGTTATAAAGCTTGTCACCGCGGAAGCACACCACGGCGAGCATCGGCACCTCGAAGTACTTGCCGGTCGGCGCGACGCCCGGCAGCAGCCAGTCGATCTCGCAGCTATGCGTGCAGCTGAAAATGAACTCATCGACGACGCGATCCGAGCCGATCGTGCGCGAAATCGGAATCAGCTTCGTATCGGGCGGATTCGAGTTGACGAAATGATGCGTGTAAAAGCGCTTCAGATTGTCATGCCCGACACCGCCCGTCATCGTCGGCACGTGATTGACGTAAGGCTCGGCGACCATCGTCGGCATCACCGCATCGACGTCGCGTGTCGCGAACTCGTGATAGCAATGCGCTTCCCACAGCGCGTTCAGATCGTAGACTGGACCGAGCACCTTGCGCAGCAGCGCGAGGGTGCGCGAGTACGCCATCATCGCGGCGGGCTTGTCGTACTGCTTGCGCTGCGGCGCGGCGAACGCGTGATCGCAGCCGGGATACACATATTGCTCGATCTGCGGCCGCGTACGCAGTGCGGCGCCGATGCGTTCGCGCGTTTCGGGCGGGCAGTGCGCGTCGTTTTCAGGGAAGTGGAACACCATCGGGCAGTTGATTGCCGATACTTCGTCGAGATGCGCGTCAAGCCCCACGCCGTAATAGCTGACCGCGCAATCGACTTCGGTGCGCGCCGCGCTCAGAAACGCGAGCTTGCCGCCGAGGCAGTAGCCGACCACGCCCACCTTACCAGCCTGCTCGGGCAGTTCGCGCAACGTGGCGATCGTGGCGGCGATGTCCTTCACGGCGACATCCGTCTCGAACTGCCCCAGATAGCCGAGCGCCTGTTTCATATCGGCGTCGCCGTAGCCAAGCGAAATGCCCGGCTTGATGCGCCAGAACAGATCGGGCACGAGCACGACGTAACCTTCTTCGGCGTAGCGATCAGCGGTCGCCTTCATCGTGTCATTGACGCCGAAGATTTCCTGCAGCAGCACGAGCCCCGGGCCCGAGCCCTGCGCGGGGCGCGCGACGTAAGCGTTGAAACGGCCGCCATCGTGGGCGAGGACTTCGATGAAAGAGCCGGCCATGCGGTCTGTCTCCAGTCTTATGATCTATACGGGTTACGTCATCATGCGCAACTCGAAACGTTTGAGCTTGCCCGTTTCGGTACGCGGCAGCGAGCCGACGAACGTGATGACGCGGGGATATTTATACGGCGCGACGTTATTCTTAACGAAATCCTGCAGTTGCGCGACCAGTTTATCGTCGGCCGTGTAGCCGGGGTTCACCACGACGAAGGCCCGCACGATCTGCCCGCGCGTTTCGTCGGGCACGCCGATCACGCCGCATTCGGCCACCGCCTCGTGCTGCATCAGCACGCTTTCCACTTCGGGACCGGAGATGTTGTAGCCGGCCGACACGATCATGTCATCGGCGCGCGCCTGGTAGAACACGTAGCCGTCCGCGTCCAGATAGACCGAATCGCCCGGCAGGTTCCAGCCGTCGCGCACGAAGCGCAACTGTCTGTCGTCGGCCAGATAGCGGCAGCCGGTCGGGCCGCGCACTGCGAGCTTGCCGATCGTGCCGGGCGGTACGGGGTGCATGTCGTCATCGACGGCTTGCACGACGTAGCCCGGCACCGCGCGGCCGATCGCGTGCGGGCGGATCTCCGCGCCTTGCGACGAAACGAAGATGTGGATCAGCTCGGTGCCGCCGATGCCGTCGATCATGTCGATGCCAGTCGCGTCGCGCCACAGACTCCGCGTCGAATCGGGCAGCGCCTCGCCGGCCGACACGGTCTTTATCAGCGACGACACGTCGTGTTGCGCGACGAGCGGCGCCATCTGCCGATAGAACGTCGGCGCGGTGAACATCACGGTCGCATGAAAACGTTCGACCACATCGAGCAAGGTCTGCGGCGTGAGCTTTTCGACGAGCACCGTCGACGCACCGACGCGCAGCGGAAAGCACAGCAGGCCGCCGAGCCCGAACGTGAACGCGAGCGGCGGCGTGCCGCAGAAGATGTCGCTCGCGGAAGGCTTCAGCACATGACGCGGGAACAGATCGCACATCGCGATCATGTCGCGATGGAAATGCATGCAGCCTTTCGGCGCGCCGGTCGTGCCGCTCGTGAACGCGATCAGGCAGACGTCGTCGGCGGCGGTGTCGCATGCGGTGAAGTGCTCGGGCTTGTTGGCGGCGAGCGTCTCGAGCGAATCGGCGGAATCGTCGTGAAAGCGGCGCGTCTGCTTCAGCACTGCGCAGTAGAACTCGTCGCGCGGATTCGTGCAGCGCTCGAGTTCCGCGCTCAGGCGCGCGTCGCAAAGCGCGGCGCTGACCTGCGCTTTCTCGATGATCTGCTTGAGCTCCTTCGCGCGCAGCAGCGGCATGGTCGGCACGACGACGAGCCCAGCCTTCAGCGCCGCGAGTGTGGCGACGGCCATTTGCAACGTGTTCGGTCCACGCAGCAGCACGCGGTTGCCGGGGCGCAAGCCCATTTCATCGACGAGCACATGCGCGCTGCGGTTGACCAGCGCGAGCAGTTCGCCGTACGTGGTTGCTTGCGGCTTGCCGTGCACGTCGGACCAGATCGCCGGCCGGTCGCGATGTCCGGCCTCGATGGTCCGCTCCAGCAGTTCCGTCGCGCAGTTCAGCCGCGGCGGATAGGCAACGTCCGGATTGTCGAGCAGAAAGACGGGCCATTGATCCTGCGGCGGAAGATTGTCGCGCGCGAAAGTATCGACGTGTGCTGACGGTTCCATCATGGTCTCCCGGGGCGTTGAGCCGGAAAATGCGCTTCGTTCGGTGTGAAGGGCTTGCCTGTGCGTTCGGTACCTGTATGACGTTCAGTGCGGAATCACCGCAGTGGCTTCGATCTCGACCTTCGCGCGGTCTTCCATCAGCGCGACCACCTGCACCGCGCTCATCGCGATGTCGTAGTCGCCGATCAGCTCGCGAAACACGCGGCCGATGTCCTTCAGCGATGCGAGGTACTCGCGCTTGTCGGTCACGTACCAGGTGAGGCGCACCAGATGTTCGGGCTTGCCTCCCGCTTCGCGCAGCACGGCGAGCAGATTCTTCAGCGCCTGCTCGGACTGCAGCGCGAAATCATCGGAATGGAACTGCGCCTGTTCGTCCCAGCCGATCTGGCCAGCGATGAACACCTGTGTGCCGCTCGCCGCGACGCCGTTCGCATAGCCGCGCGGTTTGACCCAGCCGGCGGGAAGGAGAGCTTTTTTCATCAGCGCTGAGCCTCGATGGGGGAGGGCGATGGAGCGTACGCCGCGAGCGCGCTCGCGATGTCGCCGGG
This sequence comes from Paraburkholderia sp. BR13444, assembly GCF_040948755.1. NCBI lineage: Bacteria > Pseudomonadati > Pseudomonadota > Betaproteobacteria > Burkholderiales > Burkholderiaceae > Paraburkholderia > Paraburkholderia sp. BR13444. Next base: position 205,729 of record NZ_JBFPKM010000009.1, read on the forward strand.
AATATCGATCGATTTCGCGCTGTCGAACGACATGAACACGAGCACCTGTTTCGAACGAAAGCGCGTTTCGCCGTTGCAATGCCCGTGAATCTCGATGCCGATAGAACTGCGGCCGATGGTGTGGACCTCGAGCGTGAGCAGGATCGTTTCGCCCATCTGGCTCGGCCGCGAGAACTCGCAGTCGAGCTTGACGATTGGCAGGCCAATGCGGCGCCGCGCGATCATGTGCGCGTAGTCGATGCGCAGGCCCTCGTTGAACCAGTCTTCGACGAGCACGTTGGTCATCACGAGGTACTGCGGAAAGTACACGATGCCCGCGGGATCGCAGTGCGAGAAGCGGATGCGGACGGGCCGCTCGAACGATGTACTCATTGCGCTTTACCGTTCGCGGCGGCATGCGCCTTCAACAGATCGCGGCCGACGATCAACTGCTGCACTTCGGTCGCGCCTTCGTAGATGCGCAGCGCGCGGATCTCGCGGTACAGCATCTCGACCGCGCTGCCGCTTTGCACACCCATGCCGCCGTAAAGCTGTACGGCTGCGTCGATCACCTGCTGCGCGCCTTCGCTCGCGTGCCATTTCGCCATCGCGGCTTCGCGCGTGACGCTTTCGCCCTGGTCGCGCAGCCACGCGGCGCGATAGACGAGCAGCGCGCTGCTGTCGATCGTCAGCGCCATCTGCGCGAGCTTCGCCTGCGTCAACTGGAAGTCGCCGAGCGTCTGGCCGAACATCTTGCGCGACGCCGCGCGCGCGAGGCCTTCGGCCATCGCATGACGCGCGAAGCCGAGCGATGCGGCCGCCACCGACGTGCGGAAAATATCGAGCGTGCGCATTGCGATCTTGAAGCCTTCGCCGGGCGCGCCGAGCATCTGGCTCTTCGGCACGCGCGCGTTCGTGAAGCTAAGACGCGCGAGCGGATGCGGCGCGATCACGTCGATGCGCTCGGCGATGTCGAGGCCCGGCGTTTCTGCATCCACGATGAACGCGCTGATGCCGCGCGCGCCCGGTGCTTCGCCGGTGCGCGCGAACACCACGTAGAAGTCCGCGATTCCGCCGTTCGATATCCACGTCTTCTCGCCGTCGAGCACGTAGTGGTCGCCCTCTTCGCGTGCGGCCAGCGCCATCGCCGCGACGTCCGAGCCCGCTTGCGGCTCCGACAGCGCGAACGCGGCGATCGCCGTGCCGCTCGCGACGCGCGGCAGATAGCGCGATTTCTGCTCATGCGTGCCGGCGAGCGAGATCGCGCCCGAGCCGAGGCCTTGCATTGCCAGTGCGAAATCGGCGAGGCCGGAATAGCGCGCGAGCGTTTCGCGCAGCAGACACACCGCGCGCGTGTCGATCGTGTCGCCGTGGCCGCCATAAGCGACGCCACCGACGCCGTATTTCAGCCAGCCGGCCTCACCGAGTTCACGCACCAGCAGGCGGCAGGTCGCGTCGGTGTCGCCATGATCTTTATGCTCGAGATGCTCGCGACACCACGCGTCGATGCCGGCCGCGAGTTGGCGATGACGCGGCTCGAAAAACGGCCACGCGAGCGGGTTATGCAAGTCGATCGGCGTGTTCTGACGGTCGGCGCTCAACTCAGTCTCCTTCGAACACCGGACGTGTCTTCGCCGCGAACGCGTCGTACGCGCGCTCGAAGTCGCGCGTGCCCATGCAGATCGCCTGCGCCTGCGCTTCGGATTCGATCGCTTCGTCGATGCTCATGCTCCATTCCTGATGCAGCATCTTCTTCGTCATTCCGTGCGCGAAGGTCGGGCCGGACGCGAGATCGGCGGCGAGCTTGTGCGCTTCTTCGATGAGCGCGGCCGGGTCGCACAGGCGGTTGTAAAAGCCCCATGCGTGAGCTTCGTCGCCGCTTGCCGAGCGGCCGGTGAACAGCAGCTCGGCGGCGCGTCCCTGGCCGATGATGCGCGGCAGCATCGCGCATGCGCCCATGTCGCAACCGGCGAGGCCGACCCGCGTGAACAGGAACGCGAGCTTGCTGCGCGCAGTGCCGAGGCGCAGATCGGAAGCCATCGCGAGGATTGCGCCGGCGCCCGCGCAGACACCGTCGACGGCCGCGATGATCGGCTGCGGGCAATGGCGCATGGCCTTGACGAGGTCGCCGGTCATGCGGGTGAACAGCAACAGCTCGGGCATCGGCAGATCGATCAGCGGCGCGATGATGTCGTGCACGTCGCCGCCCGAGCAGAAGTTTTCGCCCGCGCCGTGCAGCACGACGGCTTTCACATCGGTCGCGTACGCGAGGTCGCGGAACAGGTCGCGCAACTCCGCATACGATTCGAAGGTCAGAGGGTTCTTGCGCTCGGGGCGGTTCAGCGTGATCGTCGCGACCTTGCTGGTCACCGACCAACCGAAGTGCTTCGCCTCATAGTCTGCCAGGGTCAGGCGGTTGCCGGCCAACAGTGCGTCGGCGGTGGATCGTGTCATGTATGCCTCCAGTGCGAAGTCAGCCTTTCAGGCTGTCGAGCAGATGCCGCTTGAGTTTGCCGAGGTCCTGATGGGTCTTCATCTTTTCGTCGAGGCTCAGGCCGCCGAACATTTCGACGACCCATTGCTCGTGCGCGACGGCCATTTTGTCGAACGCCTTGCGGCCAGCGGGCGTCAGGCACACGCTGATCGAGCGGCGGTCGTTCGGGTCGGTATCGCGCGTGACGAGCCCCTCTTTTTCGAGCTGATCGGTGATGCCGGTGACGTTGCCGCCCGTCACCATCAAACGGCGCGACAGCTCGGTCATCTTCAGGCCTTCGGGATGTCGTTCGAGTTGCGCCATCAGATCGAAACGCGGCAACGTGGTGTCGAATTCGGTGCGCAGACGTTTGCGCAATTCGGCTTGCACGAGGTTGGTGGTGGTCAGCATGCGCAACCACAGACGCAGGCCCATATGGCTGTCCGCACCGGTGCTCATTTCGAGGTCCACGACGTTCTCCGCGGGTTGGGCGACGCCTTTGCGCGACGGCTTCGCATCCGCCGCCGGCTTTTTTGCTTGTGTTGATTTGCTCACGTTACTTCCCCACCCGAAATGGAAATGGATTGCCCCGTGATCGCATCCGAGCCGGGGCGGCACAGCCACAACACCGCGTTCGCGACCTGCTCCGGACTCACGAAGCGGCGCTGCGGATTCGAGCGCAGCAAGGTTTCGCGCGCCTCGGCCTCGGTGCGCGAGGTCTTGCTCGTGATCTGTTCGAGCGATGCATGCAGCAGCTCGGTTTCGGTGTAGCCGGGGCACACTGCATTGACGGTGATGCCGCGCGTCGCGGTTTCGAGCGCGAGCGAGCGCGTGAGACCGATCACGCCGTGCTTCGCGGCGCAATACGCGGCGACGTACGCATAGCCGATCTGCCCCGCGGTGCTTGCGACGTTGACGATACGGCCATAGCCACGCTCGAGCATGCCCGGCAGTACAGCGCGGGTACCGAGAAACACGCCGGTCAGATTCACGTCGAGCATGCGCTGCCAGAGCGCGAGATCGGTGTGCGTGAACGGCGCGGCCTGCGCCTGCCCCGCGTTGTTGACGAGGATATCGACGGCGCCAGCCTCACCGAATGCGCGCGCCACCGACTCTTCTTGCGTGACATCCACGCTGATACACGCGACATCGCCGAGTGCCGCGCATTGTTCGCGCTGCGTTTCGAGGCGTTGTGCGTTGCGGCCCATCAGCGTGACGCGCGCGCCGGCGCGCAGCAGCGCCTGCGCGATGGCCGCGCCGATGCCGCTGCCGCCGCCGGTGACGACCGCGTGTTGCCCGGCGAGAGAGGTGTCTGACGTGTTCACACGGTTCCTTCGGCGCGTTGCGCGCGTTGTTGCGCCGTCAGGCCGGCGTTGGCGATGGCCTGCGCGCGCTCGCGTTCGAGGTTGCGTTCGAGCTGCATTTTCGCGGCGGTGTAGGGCTTCGGCCACGCGATGTCGAGATAGCCGATCTTCGCCGCTTCGTTCAGCGTCCACGACGGATTCGCGAGATGCGGACGCGCGATCGCGCACAGGTCCGCGCGGCCAGCCGCGATGATGCTGTTCACGTGGTCCGCTTCGGAAATCGCGCCGACCGCGATCGTCGCGATGCCGGCTTCGTTGCGCACGCGATCGGCGAACGGCGTCTGGAACATGCGGCCGAACACGGGCTTTTCTTCCTTGCTGACCTGGCCCGACGACACGTCGATCATGTCCGCGCCGGCCGCCTTGAACGCCTGCGCGATCTTCACGGCGTCGTCGGGGGTGTTGCCGCCTTCGACCCAGTCGTGCGCGGAAATCCGTACCGAGATCGGCTTGTCCTGCGGCCAGACCGCACGGATCGCGCTGAATACCTGCAGCGGATAACGCAGACGGTTTTCGAGCGAGCCGCCGTATTCATCGGTACGGTGATTCGTCAGCGGCGACAGGAAGCTCGACAGGAAATAGCCGTGCGCGCAGTGCAATTCGAGCCAGTCGAAACCCGCTTCGATCGACATGCGCGTCGCCTTCACGAACTGCTGCTCGATTGCGCGTAGCTCTTCATGCGTGGCTTCCCGCGAATGCTGGCTGATGCCGCGCAGATACTGCTGCGGCGACGCCGAAACGAGCGGCCAATTGCCTTCGTCGAGTGGCTGGTCGATGCCTTCCCACGCGACGCGCGTCGAACCTTTCGCACCGGAGTGCCCGAGCTGGATGCCGATCTTCGCATCCGATTGCAGATGCACCAGATCGACGATGCGCTTCCACGCGGCCAGATGCTCGGGCGCGTACATGCCGGGGCATCCCGGCGTGATGCGCGCTTCGGGCGATACGCAGGTCATCTCGGTCATCACGAGCGCGGCGCCGCCCATTGCGCGCGCGCCGAGATGCATCAGGTGGTAGTCGCCCGCCACGCCGTCTACCGCCGAGTACTGCGCCATCGGCGACACCATCACGCGATTCTTCAGCGTGACGCCGCGCACCTTGAAGGGCGTGAACATCGGCGGAATCGAATGTTTGTCCGCCGCGCGCTCGACGCCCGCGCGCTTCGCGAGCCAGTCTTCGAAGCCGGACAGATATTGCGAATCGCGCTCGCGCAGGTTCTCGTGCGAGATGCGCTGCGAGCGCGTGAGCAGCGAATAGGCGAACTGTTCCGGCTCGAACGACGTATAGCGATCGACGTGCTCGAACCATTCGGTCGAATTGCGCGCGGCGTTCTGGATGCGCAGCACATCGACGCTGCGTACTTCGGTGTAGTGCTTCAACGCTGCGGCCAGATCGTCGGGATGTGAACCCGGATGCGCGCTGATGCTGTTCGCGAGTTCGATTGCGTCTTCGAGCGCGAGCTTGGTGCCCGAGCCGATCGAGAAGTGCGCGGTATGCGCGGCGTCTCCCATCAGCACGATCGGCGTTCGTGTGCCGTTCGCGTTGCGGCGCCAATGCACCCACTCCTTGTTGACGACGCGCGGAAAACGGATCCATTGCGACGAGCCGCGCAGATGCGCGGCGTTGGACATCAGCGCATTGCCGTCGAGGTACTTCGCGAACAGCTTCTCGCAGAACGCGATGCTGTCTTCCTTGCTCATTTCGTCGAGACCGGCGGCGCGCCATACGCGTTCCGGGGTTTCGACGATGAACGTCGAGGTTTGATCGTCGAAGCGGTAGGCATGCGCCTGGAACCAGCCGAATTCGGTTTCCTCGAACGCGAACGTGAACGCGTCGAACAGCTTCTTCGTGCCAAGCCACACGAAGCGGCAGTCGCGCACGTCGATGTCGGGCTGATAGGTGTGCGCGTATTTCTGGCGCACGGCGCTGTTCAGGCCGTCGCTCGCGATGATCAGGTCCGCGTCGTATGCGCTGTCGTCCACGACCTGGGTTTCGAACACGAGCTTCACGCCGAGTTCTTCGCAGCGCGCCTGGAGGATATTCAGCAGGCGTTTGCGACCGATGCCGCAAAAGCCGTGGCCCGACGAACACACGCTGCGGCCGCGGAAGTGGATCTCGATGTCGTCCCAGTGATTGAACGCGTCGAGGATCGCCTCGGCGCTCGGGGCGTCGGCGGCGCGCAGATTGCCGAGCGTCTGGTCGGAGAACACGACGCCCCAGCCGAAGGTGTCGTAGGGGCGGTTGCGCTCGATCACCGTGACTTCATAGCCGGGGTTGCGCTTTTTCATCAACAGACCGAAGTACAAACCGGCCGGGCCGCCCCCGATACAGACTATGCGCATGCTGGTTCCCCAAAATGAACTCCGCGTTGAGATTAATTTAGGTTTTGATAGTTTAGATGTCAAGTAAAATTCGGGAGTGCCGGCATTGGCGGCTTCAGGCGATGTCGGGTATGGAACGTCCGTCGCCAGACAGTGCGGAGGCCGTTCCCCGCGCCTCAACCCGAAAGAACGGCGCCGCCCGGCGACGAGTGGAGCGTCGAGCACCAACAACTTGTGCAGGGCGTTTACTGGCGCTGATGGGTTTATGCAGGCCGGTCGACTGACAATCCTCGCAAGACCTGCGCTACGCCTCGACGCCGCTCGCAATATTTCGCGTGTTCGCCGATACGCTCGTTGTGCCGGCTGACGAAGAACTGCTATGGTGCGGTCCACCCGCAGCCGCCCCAAGCCCATTGGGGAGACAGCCGCGCGGTGCATGGATCAAAACCGTTCGTGGGTTCGACAAAGGGATGTCCGCGCCACGGAGCCGCTTGAGGATGGCGAACAGGAGTTCGCTTTTGGTGTCGGCAGCGACCCTGGGGCTCCTCACATGCCCCGTAACGGTGAGCGTAATGCCTTCGGGCGTCAACTGACTGAACATGACGGATGGCGCCGGATGTGCCAGAACCGAAGGATGATCCCTGTAAGCATCGAGAAGAATGTCGCGGACTTGCTCCGGGTCGACGTCGAGGGCGAACGTGAGCACCAGGGAGGCGATACCCTGTGTGGTGTTTCCCATCGTGACGTTGCGCACGTTCTGCGAGATGAGCTGTGAGTTCGGCACGATCACAGTCGACTTGTCCGCAAGCTGGATCTGGGTGGCACGCACGCTAATGCGCCGTATGTCTCCCTCGATGCCGGCGATACTGATCATGTCGCCCACCTTCACCGGCCGCTCCGCGAGCAAGATTAGTCCGGAAATAAAGTTCTTTACGATTTCCTGCAGACCGAAACCGATTCCCACCGACAACGCACTGACTATCCACGCAAGGTTGTGCCATCTGACGCCTAGCACCGACAACGACTGCAGTATGACGAGCACGTAACCGATGTTCGCAAATAATGTGAGCAGCGACGCCCGCATTCCGGGACTCATTTCCGTCTTAGGCAGCAACTCCCTGTCTAACCATTTGCGCACGGACCGCACCAGATATATTCCGACGCCGGCCGTGAGCACGGCGCTAAAGATGTGAGCGGGGACGATATTGAGCGCACGCAGCCGGTCGCCGCCCAGCACCTCGAGAATGCTGTCGATCAGGTCCGCAGGCGTTGTTCCGAGACCGCCTGTGAGCAGCGCAACGACTGCGGCGACGATGAGCGTGCTTCGGAAAACCCCGGTAAGCACTGTCGAAATCTGCGCGAGATGGGCGTCTTCGAGACCAAACAGATGCTTGATCGTATTACCGCTTGCATGCGTCGGCAAAAAGATGCTTTCGCATAGATCGCGCGTAAGCATCACCAGAAAATAGAGACTGCACAGAACGATATAGAACCACACGAGTTCGTAGGTCAGGAAACGCGCAACGGAAATGTATCCGAAGACCAATGCAGCCAGGGCGCCCACTACGACAACGCAGACAGCAGCGTGAATCAGACCCGCAACTGTTGACCGGCCTTCCGGCGAATTTCCGGCTGCGGCCAGAGCGGTACGTACCCGGTTCGCATGAAGCAACGAAGCGCCGATGGCCAACGCGACGATCAACGCGACCAGACCGCGAGTGAAAATCGTGATTTGAAGGCTGGTGTCCACCGCTCTGTTGATCTGCTCTATCGCACCTGAAAACAGCAGGAGCGCGGCCAATGTCCGTGGAAAAGATCTGAGCGCCTGCGCCACAGGATCAGCGATAGCAGGCAGGCGCCAGGTAGGATGCTCTGTACACAGGAACGCCCTGCCAAGTGCGAGGATCAACGCACAATTGACGATGTGCTTGACAAGCTCGTCAGTGAAGGTCTGCAGGGCGGGCGACAAGCTTTGTCGACCGCCAATGGCCACGCCGACCAGGTGTATTGCAACCACAGTGGTCGCAAGCGTCGCAAGTACGGTCGATATCGCGAAAGCACTGCGGCGCAGCCGTCCTTCCGGCAGACGGCGAACGCAAACCCATCCTAGCGTTCGCTCAAGAAGGCTGGCACCGACTGTTGCGCAGGCTACCGCGGCCAGCAGAAGGATCGTGGTGGCGAGGAAGCGTCCCGGTTGCCACATCGATTGCATCTGCTTTTCGACCTGCTTTCCAAGCGCTCGCAGACTCTGATAGTCAGCCGCTTCCGGGTGAACCATGGGTGTCCAGAACGCAGTGCTCAGAATGCTGTCGGTGCGGAGCGCCAGTTGGTCTTTCAGATGTTCGTGGAGCAATCGTCCGATCTGTGCATCGACGTTGGCCAGATCGCCCTTAATGCTTCGCGCCTGCCTGAGCTGCGCACCAAGCCGCGCTTGCTGCGCCGTGAGGACGTCGCGTTGTTGGGCGACGGCGGGTGTTTCCGGCATGGCACCGGCGACGGGTGCCGCGCCGAGCAAATCGAGCTGCGCGTGCGTCCGTTCAAGCTCGGGCTGCAGCGAGGTTTCGACCAATTTGTCGACGTCGTCGACTATGCGCCGGCTCAGCGAGTCCAGTTTGATCAGTTCGGCATCACCGGTTGCCCTCGACGCTCGCTGCCTGAGCGCGTCTTCCCTGGCCTGAAGCGCATTGAGTGCTTCCGCCGGCTCAGAACCCACACCAGCGATGGGCGCGACGTATCCGCGGTCAGCCCCGGCAGACGGACCGCCCGCCGAGCATGCAACGGCCGGGACGAGGGCCCACAACGCAAGAACGATGACGCGGAAAGTGACCAGAAGTACTTGTCGCATGGCTCGGGAAGGAGACGCGCGAAACGTCATTGCCTGCCTCATGGCGCAGCAGGTGCCATCCACCGATGTGCCCATGCCGGTAGCGCAGGAGACGTTCGCTGTCCGATTTCTAAAGTGATTAGTATATCATCGGTGATATTAAAACCATAAGTGTAGCGAACTCGCGCCAAGCGCCCGTCGACGCAACGCGCGGTAACAGATCGTGGGGCCGTCGGCAGAAAATTGCGGAAGCGCTGACGAGGGACGCGTCGGCGGTTTAGAGGCCTGGATCGGCGACTGTGAAGAAAGCTGGCTCTGGACTTGAGACGTTGCCTGCGTCAGCTGCTGTGACGAAAGCTGCTGCATGAGGGGCTGTTGCGTTAACTTTGCCGCCCTGAAAAAAACCGGCCACCTGAACTTTCTCGCCGCTAACTTCAAATATCCGATATCACGCCGCTGCCGGAAACGGGTTGGACTGTCGATTGCTTTGCGGACGAGCTTCTCACGCCACCATATTGTTCAAACGCCTGTTGTTGGGCTTGCATCCGCGCCTTGGCGCACGCAAAGTCCATCGGGTAGCCCGCGGCGGCGCTTGTTCTGTCCAGGTAGCTTGCACCCTGCGGCCGAACCGGGGCGTGCACTAGCTCGCTCATTGGCGAGCTGGTGCTGTGTGCGAATGAGACAGCCGGTACGGTTAGCGCAGACGCGAGAACGGTACCCGGGATGAACTTTCTTGCCTTCACGATGATGGTCTCTCCACTAGCGCGTCGGACATAAGAGGACGCGGATTTCTGAAATAACGTGCTGGGGCAGCAAGCCGTCAGTTCGTTGAGCGAGAGTCTATCGAATCGCTAAACACTCACAAGCAACTGCACGACAACGAACAGTTCCGCCGGGCGCAACCTTGCGAGCTCCCACGGACGCCCATCGCCTCCTTCGTTGGCAAGATGGAAACACACAATTGCGAGCGTTCCTTCAAGGTCTACGGCACATATACTTCCCGCCGCCGTCACCTCATCCATCAGGTGCCGGATTCTTATTGTCGAGAGAAGGAGTACTTATGGAAAAGCCATTCATCGCGAGGATCGGTAAAGCAAGGCCAGAAAGCGCTCACCAGATCGTGCAGGCCGCGCTTCGCAGTGCAGCGACGGCGTCCACGCCCAACGGCGCCATCGACCTGCTTGGCGAGGCCCTGCTAGAACTGGAGCGCCTGCTCGCACTGAATAGCGGGCAGATGCACTGAACTTCAGTGGCCCGCGTGGCTGCCCGAGAACACATGCAACGCTCCGGGGAGGTGTCAATGAACAGATCGCTTGCCGCACTGCTCCTGCCGTTAATGGTCGATGCCAATGCGGTTATCGCTGTCGTCAGGTATTACGCATGTCCCGGAACAGGGCAGATCCAGTTCATGATTGACGATCCATCCAATAATGATGATAATATCACTCATGCGGATTGCAGGTGTGTCGCCACTGTCCCCACGCGGGGACGGCAAATGTGCGGCGATGACGGCAGGATAAGGGCAGCGCATGCGAGCCAGGCGAATTGTGCAGCGCCGCTCGCCTGCCGAACTGAGCTTTAACGCGGAAAGGTCTTACGTATGACTGTCTACCATCGCCAATCATTGTTCTGGGGAGCCGTTGCCCTAGCGGCTGGCATCCTGTTATGGGTCCTGCGTCCCGTCCTGACGCCGTTTTTACTCGGTGCCATGATCGCGTACGTTTTGCAGCCAGGCGTGGAGTGGCTCGTACGGCATCGCGCACCCCGCGGTCTCGCGGCGTTTGTCATGATTTCCCTGTTCGCGTCGCTTGTTCTGCTGCTTGTTTTGCTGGTATTCGCGGTCATCCAGAGAGAAGGGCCCGAACTCGCAAAAGAGCTGCCTTCGTTGGCGTCCAAACTGGACGCTGCGCTGAAACCCCGGCTGGCTTTCCTCGGGATCAACCATTCGCTCGATCTGGGGCATGTTCGCGACGCATTGGCAGCGCGACTGACTTCAGGCGAACACGGCGCAGTCCTCGCTGTCTGGCAGTACTTGCGCACGAGCGGCAATGTGATGTTCAGCCTCGTGGGCAATGCGGTGCTGGTGCCGGTCGTTCTTTTCTATCTTCTCTACGACAGGCACGAGGCGCTCGAGCGCATGGAGAGTTTTGTGCCGCGGCGCTGGCTCGGAAAAACTCGCCACTTCGTTGCCGAGATCGACCAGATGCTGGCGCAGTATCTCCGTGGGCAACTGCTTGTCGTCGTGATACTTGCGGTGTTTTACCCCGCAGCGCTGGCGATCGCCGGGCTGGACATCGCGCTGCCTGTCGGCCTTCTCACTGCATTTGCCGTGTTCGTGCCGTATATCGGCTTCTCGACCGCGCTGGTTCTTGCGCTGCTCGCCGCGTTTCTACAATTCGGGAACTGGTACGGCTTCGCAGCGGTGGCCGTCATATATGGAATCGGACAGATCCTCGAGAGTGTCGTTCTGACACCGAGGCTCGTTGGCGAGCGCATTGGCCTGCATCCGTTGGCGGTTATTTTCTCGTTGCTGGCGTTTGGGCAACTGTTCGGATTCTTCGGCGTGCTGCTGGCACTGCCCGTGAGTGCCGTCGTTGTTTCAGCGTTGCGGGAACTACGGCGGGGCTATCTGGCAAGTGCGCTTTACCAGGACTGATCGTTTTTAGATCAGCAGTAGTTGCGCACTGCGCCAACAAACAGCGGATGATGCTCGATTGCCTGCGAGGCGTGCGGCGCCGAGCGTGAAACCGCCTATCGCTTCAGATGGGCGCCGCTCGAGGGGGTGAAGGAAGTGGACGGCGAGCAATCTTTTCTGCTTCCGCGCGCTTGATGCCGAACGCCTGCAGCACCATGGCCGCCGTACTCTCGGCGAACTTGTCGTGCCTGGATCGAAGGGTCTTTCGTGCGCGAACCGCCTGTTTTGAAAATCCGGAGAAGTGAAGCTCAGCTGCTACTCCAGCGACGACAGTGCCGATCACGGAAAACACACACATCAGTTCGTCCGCGACCATGAAGCGTCGTTCCGAAATCCCTCTCTTCGTATCCCGCAGCAGCCGCTGACCGAGTCCCCTGCTCAGTACGCGTGTGGACAGCCCTTCGCGTATCAGGAGTTGCCCCCAAACGGGCTCCCGATACGCGCGTAAAAGCGTATGACGCACCGACACTGCAACCGCTTCGGCTGGGTCCGGCAATCCCGCGGCCAGGCGATCGAGCGTACCGGCGAATTCCTCGAACAGCCATTCGACAAGCGCGGCGAAGATCCCTTCCTTTGAGTCGAAGTAGTTGTAAAAGGACCCGAATCCCACGTTGGCGGCGTTCGTGATCTCGGTGATCGTGACGCCGTCCATTCCCTTCTGCGCCACCAGTTCGAACGCAGCATCGAGCAGACGAAGCCGCGTTTCGAACTGGCGCCGTGCCACGCGCGGCGATCGTGCTGCGATGGATTCGCGGCCGGAATTGGATGGACTGGATCCCTTCATTGGTTGCCGACGGTTCGTGCGCGAACTCGGAACGTTGGGCATGTCAACTCCTCCTCTGTATGCGGCAGATTGTAGATTTAAATCTCATAGTTGACAATAGAATCAGAAATGGATTTAATGTCATCTGTGCGACGGCGGAAGCGGGAAAACGGCGGAACCGGCAAGCGGCGAACAAGTCTCCGGGCCGCTACCAGTTGCCCCGCGCCCAAGTCCGCACACGTCGTGCAGAGAGCGCGTGCATCAGCGATGTGCCTGTCAAATGGCGCCGACCCGCTTCGAGGCACGTGTTGCTTACCCGATGCGATGGTCTGTCAAGGAACTTGTGCCGCCGTTCCATCGGGTCATCAAAGAGGATTAATTCGGCATCAATGGCTTTGTTTTCGCGTTACTGGCAACGCACGTCCGGCGGGCGCGGCTGGCCATTGGCGCGGACGACTTTTCCACCTGACTTCGTCACCTGCCTTGTGTGAACATCGTGAAACATTCCGGTCTTGTCGCGCTGAAACGAGTGCGCTCCCTGTTACCTTGCTTCCTTCCATCCACACGTAAGGCAACTGTCGCCCTTGCGGCATGCAGCGCCATCGTCCTTGGCGCATGCCACCAGCGCGACGCAGTGGTCGCCGAGGTCAAGCCCGTCGTCGCGCTGGCGGTTCACCCGGATGAGCGCGTCGACACCACCTCGCTGCCTGCACAGGTGGAGGCGCGCTACTCCACGCCTTTATCGTTCCGGGTGGGAGGCAAGGTCATCGAGCGCCGAGTGCATATCGGCGATACGGTCAAGGCGGGACAGACCGTTGCGCTGCTAGATCCGACGGATCTGCAGAACAACCTCGTCAATGCGCGCGCGCAACTCGATGCGGCTGAGCATCGCCTTGTCTTCGCGAAGCAGCAGCTCGACCGCGATGAAGCGCAGGCGCGCGCAAACCTCATTGCGCCGTCGCAGCTTGAGCAAACTCAGGATGCCTACGCTTCCGCACTCGCACAGCGCACTTCCGCTCTCGCGCAGATGGCGCTAGCGACGGATCACCTGCGCTATGCGACGCTGACCGCGGACCACGACGGTGTCATCACATCGGAGGATGCGGATACCGGCCAGAATGTTCAGGCAACGCAGGCTGTGTATCACCTCGACTGGACCGGCGACATCGATATCGTTTGCGACGCGCCCGAAAGGACCGTGAGCTCTCTGGCCGTCGGCAGCAAGGCGCGCGTCACCTTGCCAGCGCTGCCCGGCAAGACGTTTGAAGCGCAGGTGCGCGAGGTGTCGGCGGCGGCCGACCCCGAAAGCCGCACGTGGCGCGTGAAGCTCACGCTGACTGCGCCGGGTCCCGACGTGCGTCTTGGCATGACCGCGAATGTGGCTTTCAGCTCAGCCGACGATATGGTTGCCGGCCAGACCTTTACGCTTCCGGTGACGGCGCTCTTTCACAAGGGTGATAACCCGGCCGTGTGGGTCGTGCGTAAAGGCAGCGACACGCTCGAGTTGCGCCCCGTCACGATACAGCGGTATGACGAGCGCACGGTCTCGCTCAGTGCGGGACTGCACGATGGCGACCGGGTGATCATGCAGGGGGTGCATGCCGTGAGCTCCGGGGAGCAAGTTCAAGTGGTGCCTCCGCTGCATCGGGAGGGCTCGGTATGAACGCGCGCGACAACGAAACTTCGGTCGAACGGGCGCCGGCAAATGCTTCTGGCGAGGAACGCGCGAGCGGTACGGGCTTCAACCTCTCCGCATGGGCGCTGACGCACCAGCAGCTCGTGATATTTCTGATCGGGCTCGCCACGCTGTTCGGTGTGATCGGCTACACGCACCTCGCGCAATCGGAAGATCCGCCCTTCACGTTTCGCACAATGGTGATCAAGACGTACTGGCCGGGCGCGACCGCCCGCGAAGTGCAGGAGCAGATCACCGACCGCATCGGCCGCCAGTTGCAGGCGGCGCCGTATGTGGACAACATCAAGAGCTACTCGCGGCCCGGCGAGTCGATGATCTTCTTCGCGATGAAGGACTCGGCGCCGGTCAAGGAGGTGCCCGAGACCTGGTACCAGGTTCGCAAGAAAGTCGGCGACATCCAGGCGACGCTTCCGAAGGGGACGGTCGGACCGTTCTTCAACGACGAATTCGGCGACGTCTATACCAACATCTATGCGCTCGAAGGCGACGGCTTCTCACCGGCGCAACTGCACGACTATGCGGACGGGCTGCGCACGGTGCTGTTGCGGGTGCCCGGCGTTGCGAAGGTCGACTACTTCGGCGACCCCGATCAGCACATCTTCGTCGAGATTTCGAACGCGCAACTGACGCGTCTTTCGATCACGCCGCAGCAGCTTGCTCAGGCGATCGACGCGCAGAATGCCGTCGCGCCTGTCGGCACGATCACCACGGCGGACGACCGTGTATTCGTGCGTCCGAGCGGCGCGTTCAAGGACGAGCGCGCGCTTGCGGACACGCTGATCACCGTCAACAAGCGCTCGTTCCGCCTCGGCGACATTGCGACGATCAGGCGCGGTTACGACGATCCGCCCGTCACGCAGATCCGCGTTGGCGGCCAGGCTGTGCTCGGCATTGGTGTGACGATGCAAAAGGGCGGCGACGTCATCGACCTCGGCCGCGCGCTCGACGCGAAGACCGCCGAACTGCAGGCAACGTTGCCGGCGGGTCTGAAGCTCGTGCCAGTTTCTAGCATGCCGCACGCGGTCAAGCACTCCGTGGACGAATTCGTGCGTTCGGTCGGAGAAGCCGTCGCGATCGTGCTGGTCGTGAGCCTCGTTTCGCTCGGTCTGCGCACGGGCATGGTGGTGGTGATCACGATCCCGATCGTGCTTGCCGTCACCGCGCTGTGCATGCATACCTTCGGTATCGGGTTGGACAAGGTTTCGCTTGGCACGCTCGTGCTCGCGCTCGGGCTGCTGGTCGATGACGCGATCATTGCCGTCGAAATGATGGCGGTGAAGCTGGAGCAGGGCTGGAGCCGCATGCGCGCGGCGGCGTTTGCGTATTCGAGCACCGCATTTCCGATGCTGACCGGCACGCTCGTGACAGTCTCGGGCTTTTTGCCGATCGCGCTGGCGAAGTCGAGCACGGGTGAGTACACCCGCTCGATCTTCGAGGTGTCGGCCATCGCGCTGATCGTCTCGTGGTTCGCGGCGGTCGTGCTGGTGCCGCTGCTCGGCTTTCATATGCTGCCCGAGCGCAAGGCTCACGCCGGCGCCGGGCACGACCATGAGCACGCCGTCTACAACACCGGCTTCTACCGACGCCTGTCGGGCTGGGTCACGTGGTGCATCGAGCGGCGCTGGATCGTGCTCGGCGTTACCTGCGGCCTGTTCGCGCTCGCCATGGTTGCGTTCACGCGCGTGCCGCAGCAGTTCTTCCCGAACTCCGAGCGTCCTGAATTGCTGGTCGACCTGAGGCTGCCTGAAGGCGCTTCGTTCGAGGCGACGCTGCGTGAATCGAAGCGCCTCGAGAAGGTCCTCGATGGCAAGACCGGGATCGACCACTACGTCGACTTCGTCGGCACGGGTGCCCCGCGCTTTTATCTCCCGCTCGACCAGCAGCTCCAGCAGCCCAATTTCGCGCAGTTCGTGATCACGGCCAAAGACGTCGAAACACGCGAGGAACTGATGCGCTGGCTCGACGCGAAACTGGAGAAGGACTTTTCTGGTGCTCGCACACGTGTCGCACGGCTCGAAAACGGTCCGCCCGTGGGCTTCCCGATCAAGTTCCGGGTGAGCGGTGACGACATCGCGACGGTGCGATCGATCGCGGATACGGTCGCGGAAAAAGTCCGTGCCGATTCGCGCACGCGCAACGTCCAGTTCGATTGGGATGAGCCGGCCGAACGCTCGATTTCGTTCGAGATCGACCAGAACCGCGCGCGCCAGCTTGGCGTCACGTCAGCGGACGTTTCCAGCTTCCTGGCCATGACGCTGTCCGGCTACACCGTCACGCAGTACCGCGAGCGCGACAAGCTGATCAACGTCGATCTGCGAGCGCCGAAGAGCGAGCGCGTCGATCCCGCCAAGCTCACGAGCCTTGCGATTCCGACACCGAACGGCCCGGTTCCGCTCGGCTCGCTCGGACACGTGCGCGACACGCTCGAATATGGCGTGATCTGGGAGCGTGACCGCCAGCCAACCATCACCGTGCAGGCCGACGTGCGCGGCGACGCGCAGGGCATCGACGTGACGCACGACATCGAGAACGCACTCACGGCTGTGCGCGCAAAGCTCCCCGTGGGCTACCGGATCGAGGTGGGCGGGGCGGTCGAGGAGAGCGTGAAGGGCCAGACGTCGATCAATGCGGAAATGCCGCTGATGATCATTGCGGTGCTGACGCTGCTGATGATCCAGCTGAAGAACTTCGCGCGCACCTTCATCGTCGTGCTGACCGCGCCGCTGGGTCTCATCGGCGTCGTGACAGCGCTGCTGCTGTTCGGCAAGCCGTTCGGCTTCGTCGCGCTCTTGGGCGTGATCGCGATGTTCGGCATCATCATGCGCAACTCCGTGATCCTCGTCGACCAGATCGATCAGGACATCGCGGCGGGGCACCCGCGCTTCGACGCCATCATCGGCGCAACGGTGCGACGTTTCAGGCCGATCATGCTGACGGCCGCCGCCGCCGTGCTCGCGCTGATTCCGCTGCTGCGCTCGGGCTTTTTCGGGCCGATGGCGACTGCGCTGATGGGCGGCATCACCGTGGCCACATTGTTGACCGTGTTCTTCCTGCCGGCACTCTACGCGACCTGCTTCAGGGTCCGTCGTGACGAGCGCGGCGAGCAACCGGTCGTCGTCGAGCATACGGAGGTTTGATCATGAGTTTTACTTACAAGGCATCCGTGTTTGCGGCGGCCGCGGCGTTCGCCATGACGGCGTGTTCGTTCGGGCCCAGCGGCGAGCCGCCGGCGATGCCGTCTCCAGAGCATTACGGTGCGCAAGCGCAGCCTGCGAAGACGGCGGCAGCAGGCGGCGTTGCGCAGACCTTCGATGTCGGCGCCACGCCGGGGCCGCAGTGGTGGCGGCTCTACCACTGTGCCGCGCTGGACGCACTCGTCGACGAAGGACTGCGCAACAGCCCGACGCTTGCGGCAACGCAGCGTACGCTCGCATCGGCGCAGGAGCAATTGCGCGCTCAGATCGGCTCATCGACGCTGCCATCGATCGATGGCACCGCGCAGATCCAGCGCGCCCGTTCACCGGTCGCGCCCCAGCTTGGCCTGCCCGAGCAGGTGCAATACAACTTCTTTGCCGGGCAGCTGCAAGCGCATTACACGTTCGACCTGTTCGGCCAGACGCGCTATGCGAACTCCGCGAGCGCGGCCCGCGTGAATGTGCAGGCGTTCGAGCTGGAAGCGTCGCGCCGTGCGCTCGCGGCAAACATCGTGGCAGCCACGATCAACGTGGCGGCCCTCGACCGGGAGATTGCACTCACCGAGCGGCTCGCCGCCGTATCGAACGATGCGGCGAACGAAGACGCACAGCGCTACGCGCTCGGCTCGGTTTCGCGAGCCCAGGCGTTCGAGTCGAAACAGGACGCGGCCTCCATCGCGGCGAGCTTGCCCGCACTGCGTCAGCAACGCGCGACCGCGATTCATGCACTCGCGGTGCTGATTGGCCGTACACCGGACAATGCCCCGAGCGTGCCGGATCTGGACAGCCTGTCGCTGCCTGAGCACGTGCCCGTCGCTGTGCCTTCGGACCTGTTGCGCTCGCGCCCGGACATCCAGGCAGCCGACGCGGCCGTCAAGGCCGCAGCCGCCGACGTGGGCGAGGCAACGGCGCAACTCTTCCCGAGCCTGTCGCTGACGGGCGCGATGGGGCGCGGCGGCTTCAGCTGGCCGGCAGTCGTTTCGGGTGCGGGCGGGCTGTGGGCCATCGGAGCGAGCCTTTCGCAGCCGATCTTCCATGGCGGCGCGCTGTTCGCGCAACGCCGCGCGTCGATCGATGCGTACGACGCTGCCGCGCTGCACTACAAGGCGACCGTGCTTTCTGCGTTCGAGGACGTGGCGAATTCGCTCGCCGCGCTGGATAACGACGCACAGACTCTGGCGTCGAGCGAAGCCGCCGCCGATGCCGCGCGCACGGCATTCGACGACACCGCGTCGCGCCACCGCATGGGCTCGCTGCCTTCGGCGGCAACGCACGCCAGCGAATCGCGCTACCTGAACGCGCAAATCGCAGCAGCACGCGCCGCAGGTCAGCGCATGGGCGATACCGCGGCGCTCTTCCAGGCGATGGGAGAACTGCCCGACGCCCAGCAAGCGACCGCCTCGACTGCAAAGACCGGGCGCTCGTGACACACGAGGGCGATCCAGCGGGACCGCCCTCGCCGTTCAGCAGTGGCTCGAGCCACGTCGATAGCCGTTGGACTCACATCGATTGCCGGCTGGAGGCCGCGCCGCAACGCGCGGTCTGGGCCTGCTGCGAGTGTGAATGCCCGCGGTTTTCCGCTTTATTTCCGTATGGATTACCAAAGACTGATTGTCTGCCACGAATGCGACCTGTTGTTTCGCAAGCCCGCTGACGTGAAAAGGCACCGCGCGGCCTGCTCGCGATGCGGTGCGGGCTTCGCAGCGCTACCGGGTTGCGCATTGTCGCTCGACTGGATTTGCGCTGTGACGCTCGCCGCGTTGATCGTTTTTTGTATCGCGCAGAGTTTCCCGCTCATCGAAATGCACGCGAACGGCATGACATCCGAGGCGACGCTGTTTGGCGCCGTGCGCTCGCTGTGGTTCGGCGACATGCGTGTCGTCGCGGTGATGGTGTTGTGCTCGGCGGTACTTTTTCCGTTGATCGAATTGCTCGCATTGCTCTATGTGCTGGTGCCGCTGAGGTTGGGTATACGGCCACCCCGTTTCAATGCGATGGTGCGTCTCGTGCAGATCGTCCGGCCGTGGGGCATGGTTGAAGTGTTCATGCTCGGCGTGCTTGTGACGATTGAGAAGATGGTCAGCATCGCGCAAGTGATCCCGGGACCGGGGTTGTTCGCATTAGGCACGCTGACCGTCATGCTGGGCGTGGTTGCTTCATTCGACCCGAGCGGGCTTTGGGCGATCAGTGAAGAAATCAGGCGCTCGCGAATGGCTGACGTTCGGTGGTCGAAGGTGAGCACCGGGCGACAGCGGCTCGTGCGGCCCTCGGGGGCGCGCAAAGCCAGTTCGTCGACCGCCATCACGGCACGGCGAGCCGGACTTGTCGGCTGTCACGCATGCGGACTCGTTCAGACGCGTAGCGAACGGGATGCTCACCAGCGCTGCACCCGATGCCACCATGTGCTGCACGAACGCAGGCCCGACAGTCTCACGCGGACGGCCAGTCTGCTTCTTGCCGCCGCGATTGCCTACATTCCGGCGAATCTGCTGCCGATCATGCACGCGTCATCCGTGGGCGGCTCGGAAGACGACACGATCCTTGGCGGCGTGGCGTATTTCTGGACCTCGGGAGACTGGCCGCTCGCTGTCGTCGTCTTCATCGCCAGCGTTCTCGTGCCGGTTCTCAAGCTCGTTGTTCTCACGCTTCTCACGGTGGCCGCTTCGCGCGGTTCGGGCTGGCGCGCTCGTGAAAGAGCGACCCTGTACCGGCTCGTCGAGCGCATTGGCCGGTGGTCGATGCTCGACGTGTTCGTCGTTGCACTGACGGTCACATTGGTGCATTTCGGCTCGCTCGCCGTCATTACTGCTGGACCGGCCGCCCTCGCTTTCGGAGCGGTTGTGATCCTGACCATGCTTGCATCGCATCAATTCGATCCTCGGCTCATCTGGGACAACGTGGGTCCGGGGCCGCGTGCCGCTTCAACTGCGAACGATAAAGCTCTAGCTGCTCCTCTCCTGAAAAACCCGATTTCTGAAAAAGACGATGCATCTTTCCAATCTATCCAGACCTGACGTCAAGCCGCGCAAGCGTTGGCTGCCATCCCTCATATGGTTAGTGCCCCTGATCTCGGCATTGATCGGTGTTGCTCTGGTGGTCAAATCCGTTGCGGAAAAAGGACCCGTCGTGACGGTCACCTTCAATAACGCCGAGGGTATAGAGGCGGGCAAGACGAAGGTCAAGTACAAGGACGTTGAAATCGGTGTCGTGCAAGGCGTCGCGTTGTCCGCGGATTTGCGGCACGTTATCGCGAGTATCCAGTTGAGCAAGGACGCAGAGAAGTTTGCCACGCAAGGCACGCGGTTCTGGGTGGTACGCCCGCGCGTCGGCGCCAATGGCATCTCCGGCCTCAGTACGCTGCTTTCGGGCGCCTACATCGGCGTGGACATCGGGCGCTCGACCGAGCGGCAAACCGCCTTCCTCGGTCTTGAAAGTCCGCCTATTGTCACCACGGGACAACCGGGGCATCAGTACACGCTGCGAGGCGACTCGCTGGGCTCGATCGATATCGGCGCCCCCATCTTCTACCACCGTATCCAGGCGGGTCAGGTGATCGGTTACTCGCTCGATCCTCACGGCGCGGGCGTCATCGTGAATGTGTTCGTGAATGCACCGTACGACCAGTACGTCGGTACCAATACGCGGTGGTGGCATGCAAGCGGCGTCGATCTGCGTCTTGACTCCAACGGGCTGAAGCTCAATACGCAATCGCTCGCGACTGTCGTCGTCGGAGGGCTGGCATTCCAGTCTCCGGCCGGGCAGGACGCGGGCCGACCGGCGGCAGACAAGGCGGAGTTCCGGCTCGCCGCGGATGAATCGGACGCCATGCGCGAGCCCGACGGCCAGCCGCTCAACGTGGTCATGCGTTTCGATCAGTCTTTGCGCGGACTGTCCGTTGGCGCACCCGTCGATCTTCGCGGGATCGCGCTGGGGCAGGTGACGCAGATCGGCATCGAGTACGACGAAAAGCAGAAGAGCTTCAGCATGAAGGTGGCGATGGCGCTTTATCCTGACCGCCTCAGCCGGCGCTCCAGCGAGGCGCTGCCGGCGCCGGACACGCCAGGCGGGCACGACATGCTAGAGCACCTGGTGACGGAAGGACTGCGCGGGCAACTGCGCACCGGCAATCTCCTGACGGGGCAGCTGTATGTCGCGCTGGACATGTTCCCGAAAGCGCCTCGCGCGACGGTGAACGTGCACAGCAACCCGATCGAACTGCCGACGGTGCCGAATACGCTCGACGAACTCCAGGTGCAGATAGCGGACATCGCAAGGAAGCTGAACCAGGTGCCGTTCGACCGGATCGGCGCGAACCTCGACGGTGCCCTGGCGAACGCCAGCAAGCTGTTCGGACATATGGACACGGAGATCGTGCCGCAGGCACGCGACACGCTCGCTGCCGCGCAAAAGACATTCGCGACTGCGGAATCGACGCTGCGGCAGACCGCGCCGATGCAGTCGGACGTTCAGGACGCCATGCAGCAGCTCACGCGCACGCTGCAATCGCTCAATGCGCTCTCCGACTACCTGGAGCGGCATCCACAGGCGCTGCTGTTTGGCAAGAAAGGAGACCAGCAATGATCGCGAGGCAATCCCGCTCGTCCCGCACCATGATGAGGACACTCGTCTCTGTCGTTGGGCTGGCCGTTCTGACGGCGTGCGCATCACCGGCGACGCGCTTCTATACGCTCGGGACCGACGCAGAGCCGGATGTCGCGAAGAGTGTGACAAGCCCCGCATTGCGGATCGATGTACGCCCGGTAAAAGTGCCGGCCGCAGTCGCCCGAAGCCAGCTTGTGGTGCAGGTCAATGCGGCCCAGGTGCAGGTGCTTGAGGACGACCAATGGTCGTCGGCGCTTCCGGACGAGATTCGCTATGCACTCGTGGCTCGCGTGAGCCAGCAGGCCGCCGCATCCGCTGCCAGCGCGATTGGGCGTGGCGATGCGGTTCCTGTCTATCAGATTGGCGTCGATGTTCAGCGCTTCGAATCGTGGCCCGGTTCACATGTGCTGGTTGACGCCGTGTGGAGTGTGAGCGGGTCTGCGGGCCAGCAGAGGCTGACTTGCCACAGCACTGTGACGGAGCCCGTGTCTGGCGGATACCAGGGCATCGTCGAGGGGCATCGTCGTGCGATCAATGCGATTGCTGACCAGATAGCCGAGGTCGTGCGCGCCTCCGCGGCGAGCGCGGTGGATCGGCCGTCTGGCCTTACGGGTGGGCTCGGCGGAACGGGAATGACAACGCTGTCCTGCCCGCCATTTTCAGGCGGTGCGCAAACCGAGGTAAACAGGCCGGCGGCTCCGCGCTCCGGCGGATAAATTCGCAGCCCGTCGCCAGTCGGGACAGGGACCGATCGCCAGAGACGTTCCGCGCACGACTGGCGACCTCAAGCTGCCTCGTCGGCTACCTCGACGATCGGCAGTGGACGCGCGGCAATCTTTTCCGCCTCTGCGCGCTTCAGGCCGAGTATCTGGAGCAACATGGCTGCCGTGCGCTCCGGAAAGTGCTCGCCGCTGAAACCCAGCTCCTTCAGCATACCTGCGGCACTTGCGCCCGGCGCGACATAGTTCAGTTCGGCCGCGATGGCAGACAGAACGGTGCCGCCCACCGCGAGATAGCCGATAAACGGGTCGGCAACGACAAATCGCTTTGCCGCAATGCCATTTCGAATGTCGCGCATAAGCCGCTGAGCCAGTCCACGACTCAGCGCAGGCGCCGAAAACCCTTCGCGAATCAGAAAGCGTCCCCACACCGGATCGTGCCGCGCGCGCAGCACGGTGTGGCGCACCGAGACGGCCACTACTTCCGCGGGATCGGTAATGCCTCCCGCGAGGCGATCCAGCACGTTCGCAAACTCTTCGAATACGTTGTCGACGAGCGTCGCGTAGATCGCTTCCTTCGACTCGAAGTGGTTATAGAAGGAGCCAAAGCCGACATCGGCGGCCTCGGTGATTTCATTGATCGCCACGCCTTCCATGCCCCTTTCGGCCATCAGCCTGAGGGCGGCGTCGAGCAGACGGGCGCGCGTCTCGCGCTTGCGGCGGGCGCCGCGAGGTTCTTTTTCTTCGATGACGGGAGCCGGGGAGGCGGACGCCTTAGCCGGGGAGCGCCTGGCTGCCGCGCGCTTTGTCGTGGTTGTCATGGTGAATCCAGTTCTGGGCATAGCCACAGTATAGATTCGAATGTCTTTATTGACAAAGCGATCAGTGATGAGTCGGATGTCATGAACGGCAGCAAAAGCCGGTCTTACTAGAACAGACGGAGTGACTGTGGAGACAGCAAACAGAACCGGCATTGCGCTCAGCGGCCGGCATCACCTTACCCAACGGCCCATCCGGGCTTTAGTCGAGGTCAACTGAAGCGTCGCTCGCGCCCTCAATTTCTTGATTGACACAAATATCAATTATGAGTGTAATGTCGAGCATCCACGGGAAACCATGATGTCGGTCCCAGCGGCACAACGAGAGACGGCGATTTCACAGGTTCGTCTTGCGCAGATGATCACGGACAGTGAGATCGCCTCGAGCCACGCCATGAAGCACGAACGCCTGAGCCACGCGCGCAGAAAAGAGCAGACCCGGGAGCGCCTGTACGGTGCCGCAAGGACCATGTTCCTCGGGAAGGGCTTCGCGGCGACGACCGTGGAGGACATCGTCGAGGCCGCCGGGTACACGAGGGGCGCTTTCTACTCCAATTTCAGGAGCAAACAGGATCTGCTGACGGAACTGTTGCGGCGCGACGTCGAAGCGGCGCATGCGGATATGCGGGCGGTTTTTCAGGATGCTGGCACGCCTGAGCAAGCGACCGCGCGCGTGATTGCGAATCTGGTGCGTTTGTGGCGTGATCGAGAATGCTTTCCGCTTTGGGTCGAGGCGTACCTCCTCGCACGCCGCGACAGCGTCTTTCAGGAGCGCATTCATGGGTTGCGACGCGAGAAGCTTTTGCAGGTCGGCGCCCATATTCAAACGCTCCTGAGGGAAAGCGCCAGCGCATTGCCGCTGCCGTCGGATGCGCTGGCGCTCTGCCTCGTGAGCCTTTGCGAAGGCATGCAGCTCTTTAGTCTCTGCTATCCGCAGAGTGCGATCGACCAGTTGGGCCAGACAGTGCTAGCGCAATTTGCTTCGTCCGTACTGCATCAGCAGTCAACGGAAAAATCGCCGCCGATGGGATGGCACCAGCGCTGCACTGTCGAGAATCGTTGAACGAGGTCGCAAAGTGTTGCGATTGCAACGCGTCCAGGCGCTCGAAACGTAGATCATGGAATATATAGAAAGCTTGCGTCTTTTCCGCACGATCGTCGAAGTGAGAAACTTCCGGCGCGCGGGCGAAATGATGGACCTGTCACCTTCAGTTGTTTCACGCTCGATAGCCTCGCTGGAGGAGCGTCTGGGAGCACGACTGTTTCACCGTTCGACGCGGCAGTTTTCTCTCACGGAAGCCGCGGAGCACTTTTACGAGGGGTGCTGTCGCATTCTCGACGATCTGGATCGCCTGGAAGCGAGCGCTGCAGGTCATGGGCGACTACCGGCAGGCGTATTACGTGTGGTCGCGCACACTACGGCTGCGTTGACATGGCTCGCGCCGTTGATGGCGTCGTTCAAGCGCAAGCATCCAAATATCGGTCTGGATATCACTTTGACAGAGCGATCTGTCGACCTGACGGCCGACGGGTACGATCTGGGCATCGTGCTACCGTTCATGCTCGCGACGGATCTTGCCGTGACGCGGCTTCTCCAACGCCTGCCGCTGGTCATCGTCACTACGCAGGCGTACCTCGGCAGGCGTCCACCGCCGCGGCATCCTGCGGAGCTGGCCGATCATGTGTTCGTCACGGTGCCGCCCTCGATGCATAAACCAACCCTTACGTTCCAGATCGATCACGAAACCGTCGCAGTCCAGATCAAATACGAGATCGCCTCGAATAACCCGATATTCAATCGCGACATCATTCTCGAGGGATACGGTGTGGGATTGCTTCCCTTCGCGCTTGTGGAGCAGGACATCAAGGCTGGCCGACTGGTACGTCTGCTTGAAGGCTTCGAGATCGTCGATACGGCGGCTGAAGTCCGACTGGCCTATATCGGCCGCACGCTATTACCCGCAAAGGTCAGGGCATTCATCGACCATAGCGCGGAGTTCTTTGAACGGGGCATGTAAGCGACTCGCCGCTCAACGACGACCGAAGGCGCGTCGACTGTGCGGGCTGCCGGGACGGACCATGCTGGAGCGAGGCGCGAGAAGGGACGCTGGTCGGCGTTTCAGTTCGAACAGATCAAGCCCGCGCTCGCCCAGTACAAGGCAGCGTGGTCCGGGAAGCGCTCGCTGAGCGCGCCGGAAGTCTTAGCCAGTCCACATGTCCTTGGCTCGCCTTGTTGGGATCACGATGCGATGTATCGTCGGGCACTTGCCGATCTGTGGGAGGAAGAATCTAGGTGCGCGTGACCGCCACTAACGCGGTTTCGCCGCACCCAGCGCGGGACACCTGGCCGTAAAAGCGCCTCGCTGCTGATGTATCAAAGTTTGCCGGTTTTCACTTTTAGTTTTTCATTCATCGATCTAGGTGGCCGACAAGTCGCCGTTTGACGTTTTTCAGCGAGTCTTAAAATTCAAGGTAGATGCGGCGCAGTTCTGACAGTTTTATTTTTAGGATCAAAGTCAGTCGCTCCCCGGCGCGCGGCGGCTTCAGGCGTGTCAGGGCCGCGAAGCGAAGAATCGCGAGGAAGCGATTCAGACGCCGTAAAAGCGAGCGGCGTTCGCCTCGAAGATGTCGTGCAGCGCGTCGCCCCCAAAATGCCGTGCGAGAAGCGTGCGCATCAGATTCGCTACTTCGGCGTGGGTCGCGCGCAGCGTACAGACCGGCCAGTCGCTGCCGAACATCAGGCGTTGCGCGCCGAATGACTCAACGACATGATCGACGTAAGGGACGAAATCGCTGTATTGCCAGTGTTCGCTCGCTTCGGTAACCAGTCCCGACAGCTTGCAGAAGACATTTGGAAGTTTTGCCAATGTCGCCATGTCTTCTTTCCACGGCTCAAACGTTTGATGTGCGATATCTGGCTTGGACATGTGATCGACGACCGCACGCAGCGTGGGAGTGTGCTCCAGGGCACGCTGCACATGACGCAAATGTCGCGGAAAGCTCAGTATGTCGAACGGAACGTTCTTCCGTGCCATCACCCTCAAGGCATCGAGCACGCGCGGCCGTACGATCCAGGCGTCGTCGGGCAGGTCTTGCAACATGGGCCTCAAGCCGACGAACTTCGGATACGTCGCGAAGCGGTCAAGCTTGTGCTCGAAATCGTCGGCCTCCATGTCGAGCCACCCGACCACACCTGCGATGAAATCGTGCTGCTCCGCGAGATCGAGCAAATAGACCGTTTCGCCCTCGGTTTGCGCGGCCTGGACGACGATCGTACGCGTGATGCCGGCCCTGGACAGGTGCGGCAGCAGGTCGGCAGGCTCAAAGTCGCGATTGAGCGGTTGAAGGTGCGGACCAAGCCAGTCGTAATCTCCACGATCGACTCGCCAGAAATGCTGGTGTGCATCGAGCATGACGTTCAGGTTTCTCCACGCAGATTACAGACGTACCACCCCTTTCTTGAGGATGATGTTGCCGTATAGTCGGCGCTCGCCTGAAGCGACGACCGCGAACGCGGCCCGAGCACGCTCGTAGAACTCGAAGCGATCGAGCAGCTCGAGTTCGAGCACGCGTCCTTCGGCTTGCGCGATGGTCGCCTCGAACTGCCGGTGAATCTCGGGGCTTTCATCTGGAGCCCGCATGACGGCAGCCGGATTTGGCACGAAGTCGTCCAAAGGAAACACGGAACACACCGCGTCGAGGATTTCGGTCGCGGCGACGCCTGGTAGCTCAACAAGGCGTCGGGCGCACGCGGCAGCAGGGAAGTTGGCATCGGCGATCACCAGTTCGTCGCCGTGCCCCATGGATGCAAGGATCGACAGCAGATCGCCGGTCAGCAAAGGGTTGAGATTCTTGAGCATGTGAATCCAGTTAGATGATGTTTGATGATCCTGCACACGTGGCCGCTGACATCAGGGCCGACAGATTCAGGTGATGGCGCCCAACTGCCATGGCACGAACTCATTCTGGCCGTATCCATGCAGTTCGCTTTTCGACTTCTGGCCCGAAGCAGTGGCCAGCATCAGTTGGAAAATTTCCTCGCCCAACTCATCGACCGTGCGCGTGCCATCGATGACGGCACCGCAGTTCAGATCGATATCCTCCTGCTGTCGTTGCCAGAGCGCCGTATTCGTCCCGAGTTTCAGTGACGGCGACGGCGCGCATCCACCTTGACGTCGCTGCCCACGCGCATACCCGCCACGAGCTGGTCGCGGGCGATCACGACATCGTCATCGGCATGCAGCCGGATGATGGCGTCCGTGGTTGCGGCATGCGCTGCGAGCGTTGGTGTTGCTGCAGATTTCAGGGTCGTAGGCATTGGACGATCTCCACGCAGGAGTTCACGGGCGCAGCGCCGCTGGTCGCGCGCGCCGGGTTCGAATTCAGAGCGGCTTGCCGAGCAGTCCGCGCTGGGCGAGGTTGGTGATCAGCGCGCGCACGCCGAACCGCCATGGCGCGATACGGTCACTGCGGCCGACGCGGTTGACGAGCGTGCCGAGTGCGGGCGTGGAAATCCGCACGATGTCGCCTTCCTTGTGGGTAAAACCAGCGCCGGGCGCATCGCGGTCTTCCACTGGCGCGAACAGAGTGCCGAGGAACAGCACCGCGCCGTCGGGATACTGGTGAATTGCGCCGATTGTCTGGGCGACGAGATCGAGCGGATCGCGAGTGATCTGATTCATCGAACTTGTGCCGACCATGACGAAGCCGTCTTTGCCTTCGACACGCAGGCCCAACTCCGCTTGCCGCACGTGATCCATTGAAAAGCTCTCGTCGAACAGGCGCAGGAACGGACCGATGGCGGTCGAGCCATTGTTGTCCTTCGCCTTGCCAAGCAGCAGCGCGCTGCGGCCTTCGAAGTCGCGCAGATTGACGTCGTTGCCCAGCGTGGCGCCCAGCACCTGGCCCCGGCTGTTGATCGCCAGCACGACTTCGGGCTCCGGATTGTTCCACTCCGATCCGGGATGCAAACCGATATCCGTACCGGTGCCCAGAGCGGACAGCACGGGTGCCTTCGTGAAGACCTCAGCATCGGGACCGATCCCCACCTCGAGATATTGCGACCACATGCCCTGCGCGATCAGCAAAGATTTGAGTTCGCGCGCCTCGGCCGAATCCGGGCGAATGCTGGCAAGGCTGTCACCTACCAGCGCCTGAATCTTTGCGCGAATCTGCGCAGCGCCCGCAGGATCGCCTTTGGTCTGCTCTTCGATCACGCGCTCGATCAGACTGCCCGCAAACGTGACGCCCGCCGCCTTGATGACCTGCAGGTCACACGGTGCGAGCAGATGCGGGTGGGTGTCGTCCGCGTTGGCGGGTGCGTGTGCCAGCATCGTCTCGAGACTGCCGATCCAACGGCCGGCTGCACGACGTACCGTGGTCACAGGGTCGTCGTGTTCCAGCAGGCTGCTCATGGTCGGCGCCACGTCGGAAATGTCGAACACGCCATCGGCGCGCAGTACGACTACCGCCGGGCCGCCGGGCGCCGTGCCGGTAGGCGGCAGCCACGCGCGTCCGACGAGCGTACCCGCGAACCCGTCGTCGGGAAGCGTGTCCGTGGCGTTTAGCACTAGCGGGGAAGTCATCGTTGTCTCCATGCATTCTTGTTGAATCGCGTGCCGAGTCCGGCGGCGTATGTTGATCCGTCGCGCGTGGTCAAGGCCATTCAGCGGTGCAGATATCAAGGGCGGGTGCCACGACACTCATGATCGGAGGGGTCTGGCGTCGCTGCGTGGGGCGCACCACGCGCGAGGAGGGGTTCCGGCGCGTCAGCAGGAAGCAGGCCGTCGGTTTTCAATGCCGCCCAGAATGCCGGTGGAATCGTCTCGGTCATTGCCGCGCAGTTCTGTCTGATCTCCGTTGCGTTCCTTGCGCCTGCAATCACGCAAGCAACCGCTCGCGGGGCATTGGTGAACTGCAGCGCGGCGGCCTTCAGGTCTACGCCGAATCGTTCGCAATGGGTCAGGAGTCTGCGCCGCTTCTCTAACATTTCCGCCGGCGCCTCGGCATATTCGAACGTCGTGCCGCCCACGAGCAAACCCGAATTGAACGGACCGCCCGCGACGAGCTGTACGCCGCGTGCATCGCAGACGGGGATCAGCGTATCGAGCGCCGAAGTGTCGAGCAACGTGTACCTCCCGGCGATCAGGAACACGTCCGGATCGGCGTCGCGCAACGTCATCAGACACGGTTCGACCCGGTTGACGCCGAGCCCCCATGCGCCAATCACGCCTTGATCGCGCAGATCGGTCAACGCCCGCATCGCGCCGTCAGCGGCGATACGGTATTGCCGCTGCCAGTCCTCACCATGCGTGTCCTCAGCGACGTCATGGATATAGACGATATCGATGCGATCGAGCGAAAGACGCCTGAGGCTCGCGTCGATGGAGCGGTGCACTCCTTCCGCCGAATAATCGAATTCCACGCGAAACGGCAACGCGCCGACATATCCGTGCTGAACCCTGGGAACGGACGCATCCGGGACCAGCAGACGTCCGACTTTCGTCGATACGACGAACTCTTCGCGGGCATGATGCGCGAGGGCCCGGCCGAGGCGCTGTTCGGACAGACCCATGCCGTAAAACGGCGCGGTATCGAAATAGCGCATGCCGGCGTCCCAGGCCGCGCTCAGCGTCTCTTCGGCGGCTTCGTCGCTGACGGGCGCGAAGAGATTGCCTAATGGGGCCGCGCCGAAACCTAACGGTCCGGGCGGAATCAGAGGTCGCATGTTCTTCACGGATTGCTTCTCGTCGTTGATATAAGTCCGGTTCGCGGAGTCCGAGCGGCGATTCACGCGTCGGCAAGGTGCGCGTTGGCTGGCTTTCTCGTGCGCCGCGCCGGACCGCGCCGCGCGGCAAGTCCGCTCGGCGCCGCCGGCGCGACGCAGGATTGCCGGATGACCATTTCGGGTGGGAACACCAGATGCCGTGGCGCAGCGTCCGTCCCGTTGATACGTTCCAGCAGCAGATTGAACGCGGCGTCCGCCATCGCGTCGACGGGTTGGCGCACGGTTGTCAGTGCGGGAGAGAATGCGGCCGCCCAGGGAAAATCGTCGATGGCGGCGACCGAGATATCGTACGGACAGGACAGCCCGGACTCGGAGATCGCGCGCATCACGCCGATCAGCATCTGGTTGTTGGCCGCAAAGATTGCCGACGGCCGCTCCGGCAGTGCAAGCAGAGCTTGCGAGCAGTCGAACGCATCGCTTTCATTGAACGCGCCGTGACGCACGAACTCGGGTATCACGTCGAGGCCCGCACCGCGTAACGCCTCGACGAATCCGGCCAGACGATCGCGGCCCGGTACGAGGTGCTGCTGTCCGGCAATGATCGCCACACGCGTATGACCCAGACTGATGATGTGCTGCATGACCATGCGCGATGCCGCGACGTTGTCGAGAACGACCGAGTCGTAATCGTCGGCACGGATGATGTGGTCGACCGAGACGATCGGCATGATGCCTACCTCATTGGGTAAGTCCTTGTATGACGCGTCGGGTCCCGCGGGGCAAATAATGGTGCCCGTCGCCAGGTGCGCGCGAAGCATCTTCAGATACGAGCGTTCCTGCTCGATATCGCGTTCGCTGTCGCATAGCAGAACCGCGTAGCCTAATTCGCGGGCGCGCTTTTGCACCGAATGAACGAGCTCCGTGAAAAACGGGTTGGTGATGTCGGGCACGACCAGCCCGATTATCTTCGTCGCACCCTTCTTGAGACTGCTAGCTACAGAATTGGGCGAGTAGCCCAGCGCGGCGACAGCTTTCTTCACGCGGCTGGTCAGCTCGGGGCTTACGTAAGTCGATCCGGACAGCACTGCGGAGACTGTCGCGAGACTGACCTGCGCAAGGCGCGCTACATCCTTCATTGTTGATGCCACGGTTTTTCTTCCGATATCAGTGTGGGCCGTTGACGAATCATAGCTGCTTTCGATTCGCTTGGTAAAGCGTTTAGCGAAACGTTTCGTTATGTGCATCTTATGGTTAACCCCGTCACGCCTGATTGACCATTGACACAAGGTTTCTAGCAATCTACTCTCTCGCCGCAACGTTTCGCTAAACGTTTCGCTGGGTGCCGAAAAAAAACTGGACGGGAAGAAATGAGTGAGACAGAAACACGGCAGGACGGCGGTCGTCGTCGCGCACTGGTATCGATTCGCAATCTGAGCAAGTCGTTTCCTGGCGTGCGGGCGCTCGACAATTGCCAGTTCGAGTTGCTGCCGGGCGAAGTACACGCGTTGATGGGCGAGAACGGCGCCGGAAAATCAACGCTGATGAAGGTGCTGTCGGGCGTCTATCAGAAGGACGAAGGAGAAATCCTGATCGACGGCAAGTCCGTCGACATTCCCGATCCGCGCGCGGCCCAGGCGCTCGGCATCGGCATCGTTCACCAGGAACTGAACCTGATGAACCATCTGAGCGCCGCGCAGAACATCTTCATCGGGCGCGAGCCGCGCCGCGGCATCTTTATCGACGAACGCGCGCTGAATCGCAAGGCCGCTGAGATCTTCGAGCGCATGCACCTGAAGCTCGACCCGCGTACGCCCGTCGCTGAGCTCACGGTCGCAAAGCAGCAGATGGTGGAAATCGCGAAGGCATTGTCTTTCGATTCACGCGTGCTGATCATCGACGAACCGACGGCCGCGCTCAACAACGTCGAGATAGAGGATCTGTTCCGGATCATTCGTCAGCTTCAGTCGGCCGGCGTCGGCATCGTCTACATCTCGCACAAGATGGACGAGCTCAAGCGGATTGCCGGCCGAATCACCGTCATGCGCGACGGCCAATACGTGGGCACCGTGCTGACGGAAACGACGCCGATGGAGACGATCATCAGCATGATGGTCGGCCGTCAGCTCGATAGCGCACCCCGGCATCCTGTTCAGCGCACGCAACGCGAGGTTGCGCTCGAAGTCACGGGACTTAAGCGAGGCTCCGTTATCCGCGATGTCAGCTTTAGGCTGCGCAAGGGCGAGGTGCTTGGCCTCGCGGGCCTGATGGGCGCCGGACGCACTGAAGTCGCGCGCGCCGTGTTCGGCGCCGATCCGATCGAGCGCGGCGAGATCCGCGTGCATGGCAAGAAGGTATCGATCAGGTCCACGCAGGATGCCGTGCGCCACGGCATCGGTTACCTGTCCGAGGATCGCAAGCAGTTCGGGCTGGCCACGGTATGGACGTCAAAACCAACGTTGCGCTTGCGAGCATGCGCCGTTTCGCTTCGTTGGGCACGTTTCTCGACGACGCTGCGATCCAGCGCACCGCGAATCAATACGTCGATCAGTTACGACACGGTGCAAGCGGCAGTCGAGGCGCTTCAGCGCAAGAAGCTGCCCAAGCGGATCGATACGGGCTTCTACTGGTACGACAAGACCAATATCGATGACCCGAAGATCGCCGCGGTTCTTTACAAGTGATGCGCGATAGGGGCACCAAGCAGAGCAGGCGCAAAGCAGCAGAGCAGGAGAAGCAGATGCACTAACCGCGCATCTCGTCATGCGCAACCAAACAACCATCATAGATGGGCGGGAGCGGGCGGAAAGCCCCAACTCCCGTGGACATAGGAGACAGAGATGAACCGCAATCGCCGTCTGTTTACCGGCGCGCTCGTATCGGCGCCTTTGGCCGGTCTGATGTTGAAGGCCGGCTATGTACACGCGCAGGGCAAGAAATACCGCTTCGGCTTCTCGCAGGTCACGACCGTCGAGCCCTGGCGAGTGCAGTTCAACAAGGATATGAAGGCCGAGGCCGCGAAGCATCCGAATCTCGAACTCGTCATCGCCGATGCGAACGACCGCACCGACAAGCAGGTTGCCGACGTGGAGAACTTCATCGCGCAAAAGATGGATGCGATCTTCATCTCGCCGAAGGAGTCGGCGGGGCTCACGGGCGTCGTCGAGAAAGCCTACAAGGCAGGCATTCCCGTGTTCGTGCTCGATCGCGAAGTCAATGGCGACCAGTACACGCAGTTCGTCGGCGGCGACAACGTGCTGATCGGCAAGGGCGCGGGCGAGTTCATCGTGAAGACGCAGGGCGGCGTGGGCAAGGCGAAAGGCAATATCGTCGAAGTGTGGGGCGGTTTCGGCACGCAGGCTTCGCACGACCGGCACGACGGGATGATGTCGTTCGTCGGCAAGGAGTCGGGGCTGAAGATCGTCGGACAGCGCGTCGATTGCGACTGGAAGCAGGACAAGGCCTACGACTACATGAAGACGGTGTTGCGCGTTAATCCGCAGGTCGATCTCGTGTTTGCGCATAACGATCCGATGGCCTATGGCGCATATCTCGCCGCGAAGGATGCAGGGGTCGAGAAGAAGATCAAGTTCGTCGGCGCGGACGGCTTGCCGAACGAAGGCGCGGTTTGGGTCGAAAAGGGCATTCTCACCGCGACGTTCGTTTATCCGACGCCGGGCGGCGAAGCGATCCGTCAGGCGCTGAAGATGTTCGCCGGCGAAAAGATCCCGAAGAAAGTG
The DNA here is from genome assembly GCF_040948755.1 of Paraburkholderia sp. BR13444. NCBI lineage: Bacteria > Pseudomonadati > Pseudomonadota > Betaproteobacteria > Burkholderiales > Burkholderiaceae > Paraburkholderia > Paraburkholderia sp. BR13444. The sequence goes on from NZ_JBFPKM010000009.1 coordinate 239,641, forward strand.
ACGATGCCGACGCAGGGCATCTTCGCCGATAACGCGAAGCAGTTTGCCGCGAGTTGAGTCGCGGTGGAGCGCGCGCAGCGGTTGTCGTTACCGCCGCGCGCGCTTCGCACGCAACTTTGCATCCACGAATAATCAGCGGATGGGAATCCATGACGCCGAATGCCAGCAGCCTCGATCCTCCCCTACTGCAGCGAAGCGTTCCAGCGAGCGCGACACCGCTCGTCGCGGCGAAGCGCGTTTCGATCGCGTTCAACGGCAGCCCCGCGCTTACCGACGTCGATTTCGACATCATGCCGGGCGAAGTGCATGCGCTGGCCGGTGAGAACGGCGCAGGCAAGTCGAGCCTGATGAAGATACTGGGTGGCCTGTATCTGCCCGATACCGGCTCTATCGACGTGGCCGGCGTTCCCGTCGATTTTAGAACCACGGCCGACGCCAACGAAGCGGGCATCGCGATCATTCACCAGGAACTGAATCTGGTGGATAGCCTGTCCGTTGTCGACAACCTGTTTCTCGGCCAGGAAATCACGACGCGCTTCGGCTTTCCCGATCATCGCGCGATGCGGGCGAAAGCGATCGAAGTGCTCGCGCAACTGCAATTCAGACCGTCGCCGGAGGCGCTCGTCGGTGCGTTGCGGATCGGTGAAAAGCAGTTGATCGAGATCGCCAAGGCGCTGCTTGCCGATGCGCGCGTGCTCATCATGGACGAGCCGACTTCCGCACTCTCCGACACGGAAGCGCATGCACTCGCGGGCCTCGTGCGTGCGTTGCGCGAGCGCGGCATGGGCATCGTGCTGATCAGTCATCGTTTGCACGAGGTGTTCGAGCTCGCCGATCGCGTGACCGTGCTGCGCGACGGACGCCATATTGCGACGCTGCCGATGAGCCGCGTGGAGTCGGCGGAACAACTGGTGTCGATGATGATCGGCAAGAACTTCGTCGCGCCGCATCGCGAGTCCGGCGAAGTGCGCGCCGCTGCCGACACGATGATTGCCGTACGCGATCTGACGCTGCATGGGGAGCATCGGCCGGTGGTGGATTGCGTGTCGTTCGAAGTGCGGCGCGGCGAAGTGTTCGGTCTGTCGGGGCTGCTGGGCGCGGGCAAGACGGAGATTCTCGAAGCGCTGTACGGCGTGTCGCCGTATCGGGTTGAGGGCGCAATCGAAATCGGCTCCGAAAGGCGCGCGTTCAAAACGCCGGCGGACGCCGTCGAGGCAGGCGTCGCGTTCGTCACCGAAGATCGCAAGAAGGACGGGCTGATCGTCGATCAGTCGGTCGAGGCGAACCTGGTGCTGCCGAGTCTCGCGCAGGTGGAAGGCTTTCCGTTCTACCGTCCGCGCGTGATCGCGCGACGCGTGGCCGCGCAGGCGAAGGCGTCGAACGTGAAGTACGGCGGCGCGTCGCAGCCGGTCGCGACGCTGTCGGGCGGCAACCAGCAGAAGCTCATCATCGGCAAATGGCTGATGACGCAGCCCGCCATCCTGTTGCTCGACGAGCCAACGCGTGGCGTCGATGTCGCCGCGAAGGCCGAAATCTATAGCCAGATTTTGCAGGCCGCTCGCAGCGGGCTGACGGTGGTGGTCGCTAGTTCGGAGATCGATGAACTGATGCTGATGTGCGACCGCATCCTCGTGCTGTGCGAAGGGCGCGGGCGAGGCGTGCTCGAACGCGAAGCATTTTCCGCAGATGAACTCATAAAGCTGGCGTCGCCTTGATGCCGATGGAGCCCCGAACATGCTGAAGATCGATCAACACGCGATGGATGCGATGCCTGACACGCGGCAGCAGCGATTGCGCGCGTGGCTGACGAACGTGAAGTACTACCTTGGGCTGATCGTGCTGCTCGCGCTCGGCGCGCTCACGTCGCCGCACGCGGCGGACGGCAGCAACATCTTTCTGTCGTCGGCGAATTTCTCGGATGTATTCCGCCAGGTGGCGAACGTGGGCGTGATGTCGGTGGGGATGACGCTCGTCATCATCACGGCGGGCATCGACCTGTCCGTCGGCTCGGTGATGGGCTTCGGCAGCGTGCTCACCGCCATCCTGCTGACGACGCCCGGCAGCAACGCGGCCTCGTGGACATCGCTCGCGCTCGACGCCGTGAGTGTGTTCGCGATCGTCTATGCGGCGGGCGGGATGTTCGCGCGGCGCATGGGCGGCGCGAAGGTAACGGCGGGCACTGCGGGCGTCGGCGGCAAGGCGTCTGGCAAGTGGCATCGCGCGGTTCGCGTGGCGCTTGCCGCGCTCGCCGCACTGCTTGCTTGCGGCGTCGTGTGGCATCAACTGCCGCAGAAAGTGTCGCTCCTGATGGTGCTCTGGATGGTGCCGCTCGCGGGCCTCGCGATCGGCGCGCTCAATGGCCTCATCATCACCCGCGGGCACATGCAGCCGTTCATCGTGACGCTCGCGGCGATGGTCGGCATGATGGGCGTCGCGCGGCTCGTTGCCGGGCAGGACACGGCCGTGTATTCAATCTATAGCGGTAGCAACGCGACGACCGACATCGACAACCTGCGTGCGTTGCTATTCGGCGTGGTGCCCGTTCCCGCGCTCTTTTTCATCGTGATCGCGCTGATCGCGGACTTCGTGCTCAATCGCACGGTGTTCGGCAAGTACCTGTATGCGATCGGCGGCAACGAAAAGTGCGCGCGCATTTCGGGGCTCAACGTCGACCGCCATAAGATCGCCGCGTATGCGATCTCGGGCATGCTCGCGGCGCTCGTCGGTGTGTTGTATGCCGCGCAGTACCGGCAAGGGAAAGCCGATGCCGGCGTCGGTTGGGAACTCGATGCGATCGCGGCGGTGGTGATCGGCGGAACGAGCCTGATGGGCGGCGTCGGACGGATCGCGGGCACGGTGGCGGGCGTGCTGATCTTCGGATTTCTCGGCAACATCCTGCTGCTCAACAACATCGACAGCAATACGCAACTGGTGCTGAAGGGGTTGATCATCGTCGTCGCCGTGTTCCTGCAACAGACCCGCATGAATCCGCAGACGATGCTCGTGCGGCTGCGCGGTCGGCGGGCAGCGAGATGAATGCACCCCATCCAGGCAAATCGATCTTGACGATGCGTCGGCACGCGCGGCGTCGACACATGACGCCGTGCGTGGCGCTCGCGGAGGCGAAGGTCAGCGGTCACATCGGCGGCACTACGCCGTCCTTTTCGACCACGACGCGTTGCGCAACGTAACTTCCCTGCGACGCAGGCGTTGCGACAATGAACACCTTTTTGCCGGCCGTAAGATCGCTGTGCTCCGCCGGCGTGAACGTGACGACGGGCACGTTTGGCGGCACCGTCACCACATTGCTGCCGCCCTTGTACGACAGCTTCAGGTCGCGGCCGTTAGTGCTCTGCACGACGGAGTCGACGTTCGCGTTGGTCATCGAGCTTTTCGGGCCCAGGTCCCACGCGTAATGCCCTTCGCCCGTGCCGCGCGCGGACTCGGGGAACACCACCACTTCGGTTGCCGTCAGCTTGCCGTCGGAGCCCGTGGTTGCAGCCGTGCCAATGAACGTACCCGGCTTGATATCCGATAGCTGCATCGTTTTCACAGCCGAGACACGCACATCCGGCTTCACATCGACCGACACGGTATCGCCGCTGCGGCGATGGACCTTGAGCGTGTCACCGTTTTGCGACACGATTTCGCCCCGGATGCGGGTGGGCGTCGTGGCGGGCGCCTGCGCGAAAGCAGCGCTCGCGAGCGCGGCAGCCATAAAGGCTGCGCCAAGTTTGATGCGGAGTGTCATAGAACCTCCCAACTGGATGGTTGAAGGACGGGGAAAAGACATCATTGCTTCACGAGCCGCTGAACCAGTTGTAGCCCTGGTTCTCCCAATAGCCGCCCGGATACTGGTTGGTGATTTCGATTGCGACGATATGCTTGGGATTCTTGAAGCCGAGCTTGGTCGGCACGCGCAGTTTCATCGGAAAGCCATACTTCGGCGGCAGCACGTCACCGTCGTAGGTCAGCGTGAGCAGCGTCTGCGGGTGGAGCGCCGTCGGCATGTCGATGCTGGTCCAGTAGTTGTAGTCCGCGCAATGCAGCGACACGTACTTTGCTGTCGTGTCCGCACCCGCGCGACGCAGAAATTCGGAAAAGCGCACGCCGCCCCAGCGGCCGATCGCGCTCCATCCTTCGACGCAGATAAGGCGCGTGATCTGGCTTTCCTGCGGCAGCGCATGCAGTTCGTCGAGCGACCAGGTGCGCTTGCCGTGCGCGAGGCCGGTGACCTGCAGACGGTAGGTCGCGGCATCGATCTCGGGTACGTCGTCGATCTCGTAGAACGCGTTGAACGGAAACGGCCGCGTGATCATCGATTCCGGATACGTGGGCGCCAGCTTGTTCGGATCGAACAGCAGCGCCTGCACGCGGTCGTTGAAGAGCGAGATGCGGCGCAGCGCGGTGTCCACCGCCTTGTCGTTGGTCAGATCGCAACCGGAGAGCATCGCGATGCCGCCCAGGGTCAGCAGCCGCCGGCCGAACAGGCGGCGCGCGGGCGATTTGAGTTCGCGCTGTGCGTCACGGATGATCGATTCGCCATGCGTCGCGAGAAAACTGCCTTTTTGCACGGTGCGTTTGCGGATCGTCATGATTTACCGTCCCCGTATCATCAACAGTAACGAGCGCGGCACGAGCGCGGCCATCGCGACGTGAACGATGAAAAACGCCACCAGTACGCTCATGCATACGAAGTGCACGACGCGCGCATTGTCATATCCGCCCATCAGCGTGCGCAGCAGCGGGAACTGCACCGACTTCCATATGACGAGCCCCGACAACACGATCAGCACGATGTCGGCGATCACGACGAGATAGGCGAGCTTCTGCACCGAGTTGTAGTGCGCGAGGTCGTCGTGTTTCAGGCGCCCGCGCAGCGCGGCGACCAGATCGGCGGCCAGCTGTTTCGGCCTGATGGGCAGCAGTTTGCGTCGCAAGCGTCCGGACGCCAGATTCAGCGCGAGATAGACCAGAAAATTGGCGACCAGCAGCCACATCACGGCGAAATGCCATAGCAGCGCGCCGGCGAGCCAACCGCCAAGTGTGATCGAAGGTGGAAACTGAATGGCTGGAAAGATTGGCGACGCATCGTAAATCTGCCAGCCGCTCATGACCATCAGCACGACCGCGACAGCATTGATCCAGTGTGTGATCCGTACCCAGCCGGGTTGAACCATGTTGTGACTCAAAATCACTCCAGATTCGGTGGCATTCATTCCAGTAGCGCGGGGGCAAACCGGTCGACACCGAATCGCGCGCTCCGACCGTCAGGCTGCCATCTGCAACACAAGGGCTAACGCGATCAATCGACCGTTATTCCGTCGCGCGTGAAAATTTTTCCCTTCCAATCGACTTTCAATAGCGACACACACCGCGCGCGAATGCCGTCCCGCCGCAGGGGATTCGCAGCATCCGGCATGCCCTATTGCGCCGGGCACAAGCGCTTCGGCGCAAAGACACGCTTCGGCACCCAGCGCCTTCCGTCCGACATCTCCTATCGGGGTATACCCGATTCGCAAGCAAATTTGCGCGCCAAACTATTGCGCAAATAAATTTGCAGAAAGATACTCAGCGCAAATCGGTTTGCTGTCGTTCCTCAACCCCACCTCGAAGAGGTCATCATGAAACTCGTAGCAAAGCTCGCCGCGGCTGCACTCGTCGCCGTTTCCGTCCTCGGTCATGCCGCGCGGGCCGAGACCTTGCTGGTCGCCTGCGACACGGCGTTCGTGCCGTTCGAATTCAAGCAGGGCGACAAATACGTCGGCTTCGATATCGACCTGTGGGAAGCCATCGCGAAGGACCTGAAGCTCGACTACAAGCTGCAGCCGATGGATTTCAGCGGCATCCTGCCGGCGCTGCAAACCCATAACGTCGACGTCGCGCTCGCGGGCATCACGATCAAGGACGAGCGCAAGAAAGTGATCGACTTCTCCGATGGCTACTACGACAGCGGCTTCACGCTGATGGTGCCGGCCACCAGCGCGATCAAGGGCCCGGACGACCTGAAGGGCAAGTCGCTCGCGATCAAGACGGGGACGTCGGCGGCGGATTACGCGAAGGCGCATTTCGCGGGTACCGATCTGCGCCAGTTCCCGAACATCGACAACGCGTATCTGGAGTTGCAGACAGGACGCGTCGATGCAGCGATGCACGACACGCCGAACGTTCTCTACTACATCAACACGGCGGGCAAGGGCCATGTGAAGGCGGTCGGTGCGCAGATGATGGCGCAGCAATACGGCATCGGCTTTCCGAAGGGCAGCCCGCTCGTGCCGAAGGTCAATGCGGCGCTCGCGAAGATCAAGGCTGACGGTCGCTATGCGGCGATCTACAAGAAGTGGTTCGGCGCCGAGCCGACGAAGTCCTGATAACACAACGGCTGCGGGAGGCAAGTCATGCAGTTCGATCTGTCAGTCGTCGTCGATGCGTTACCGGCACTATTGCAGGGCGCGAAGCTGACGGTGCTCATCACCATCGCGGGCCTTGCGGGAGGCCTGGCGGTCGGCTTTCTGTTCGGCTTGATGCGCGCGTACGGGAACGCCTTCATGCAGAAGATCGCGTTCGCGTACGTCGAGTTCGTGCGCGGCACGCCGATCGTCGTGCAGGTGATGTTCATCTACTTCGCTCTGCCCGTGCTGCTTAACGTGCGCGTCGATGCGTTGACGGCCGCGATCGTGTCGATCATCGTCAATTCGGGCGCGTATATCGCCGAGATCGTGCGTGGCTCGTTCCTGTCGGTGCCGCGCGGATTGAAGGAAGCGGGACTCGCGCTCGGCATGCCGATGTGGCGTGTGCTCGCGTTTGTCGTCGGGCCCGTTGCGATTCGCCGCATGACGCCTGCGCTTGGCAACCAGTTCATTGTGAGCCTGAAGGATACGTCGCTGTTCATCGTGATCGGCGTCGGTGAACTCACGCGTCAGGGTCAGGAAATCATGGCGGCGAATTTTCGGGCCGTTGAAATCTGGACGGCCGTGGCCGCAATCTATCTGTGCATGATCGGTGTGCTGACGTTCTGTCTGCGCACGATGGAAAAGAGGATGCGGATACTATGAGCGCGCTCGATATGGTGCAGTTCAAGCAGGTCACGAAGCGCTTCGGGCAGACCACCGTGCTGGACGGCGTCGATCTGAACATTCGCGCGGGCGAAGTGGTGGTGCTGATCGGTCCGTCGGGTTCGGGCAAATCGACGCTGCTGCGTTGTATCAATGCGCTGGAGCATATCGACGGCGGCGATCTGATCGTCGATGGCATCAGCGTGCGCGGCGGCTCGAAGAAAGTGCGCGAGATTCGCCGCGAAGCGGGCATGGTGTTTCAGCAGTTCAACCTGTTCCCGCAACTGACGGCGCTCGAAAACGTCGCGTTCGGTCCGCGTCAGGTGCGCGGCATGAGCAAGTCCGACGCTGAAACGCTCGCGCACGAGCTGCTGACGAAAGTCGGCCTGGCTGGCCGCGTCGGGCACTATGCAAGCGAGCTGTCGGGTGGCCAGCAGCAACGCGTCGCGATTGCGCGTGCGCTGGCCGTCAAGCCGAAGCTGATGCTGTTCGACGAGCCGACTTCGGCGCTCGATCCCGAACTGCGGCAGGAAGTGCTGCGGGTGATGCAGTCGCTGGCGGAAGAGGGGATGACGATGGTTGTCGTGACGCACGAAATGACGTTCGCGCGCAAGGTCGGCACGCGTCTGATCTTCATGGAGCACGGCCACATCACAGTCGACGGGCCGCCCGCGCAGTTGCTCGACAATCCGCCGAATCAGCGCCTGCGCGATTTCCTTCAACACGTCGAATGATCTCGAACTCATGTCTGCAATTGGATTCATCGAAATCTCCGGCTCGCCGTTCGACGCGGGCGAGGCGTTAGGGCGCTTCGGAGCGTTGGCCGTGCATCGCCACCTGGTGCAATCGGCCGCTTGGCGCGACGTCATGCAATGGCGTGGCACGCCGCTCGCCGCCGCGCTTTCCGCACATACGCAGCAGCGCTTTCCGCGTATCTGGGCGGAATTGCAGGGGCTTGCCGATGGCCTCGAAGTGCCCTTCGACGATGTGTTTCTGTGGAACTGTCGCGGCGACCTGTGGGCTGCGTCGCCCGACGGTTGCACGACGGTGCAATTGCCATCGGTTGATGGCAAGCGCATCAGTCACAACGAAGACGGCGACCCCGGCTTCGCGGGGCATTGCGCGATTGCCGCGTGTCGGATCGACGGCAGTCCGGGCTTTGCGGCGTTCGTGTATCCGGGCTCGCTGCCGGGCCATACGTTCGCCGTGACGGACGCGGGTCTTGCCGTCACCGTGAACAACCTGCGGGTGCGCCAGACCGAGGCGGGCGTGCCGCGCATGGTGCTCACGCGCGCGTTGCTGGATGCGCGCGATCTCGATGCGGCCGTTGCCGTGGTGCGCGACAACCCCCGCGCGGGCGGCTTCCATCTGACGCTTGCGCATCAGGCGAGCGCGCCGTTGCTGAGCGTCGAGTACAGCGCGCACGGTTGTTCCGTGCAGGAGATCACGCAGCCGTCATTGCATGCGAATCACGCGATTCATCCGCCGATGCGGGGCTTCGCCCAGATCGTGACAGATTCATCGCGTAGTCGGCAGGCGCGCGGCGACCGGATGTTGCGAGACGCACGCGAAGCGGGGCATGCGCCTGAGCCGCTCGCGATCCTTGCCGACACGCACGACACATCGCTGCCGATCTACCGCACCGACCCCGCCGATCCCGACGACGAAAACACGCTCGCAACCGCTGATATCGTGATCAGGGCGTCTCACATAGAATGGGACGTTTATGAGCAACCCGGGACGCCGCCGCGATATCGATTGATCAATGGACACAAACCTACGCACGAAGCGCCGCAAGCCGGCGAACAAGGACGACGCGAGCGCGCCTGAAGCCGTCGCTGGCGCGCCGCGCAGCGTCGATGCGCTGCGCGAACTGGTGGTGCGCATCGGTCGCGACGAGGCGGGCCTGTCGCTCGGCGGTAAGGCGCACGCCGTGCTGGCGTGGCTGCTCGAACGGCCGGAGGAAGTGGCCGTGCGGACCATCACCGATCTGGCGACGGCACTCGACGTCAATGCGTCGACGCTGACGCGGCTCAGCACGAAGCTCGGCTATACAGGGTTCGCGGATTTTCAGAGCGTGTTTCGCGATTCGCTGGCGGAGCGTCACCGGCATTTCTATACGAATCAGGCGGAGCGGCTCGTTGCAGGGAAAAAGCAGCGTGAGCACACGCCCGTCAATAGCGGAACCTCGCCCGAAGTCGAGGTCGTCGTGCAACTCGCGCACGAATCGATCGTCAATGTGGAGACGTTTCTCGCACGGCTATCGGCTGACGATCTGCGCGGCGCGGCCGCGCTATTGGCGGGGGCGCCGCGCGTGCGCGTGCACGGCTTGCGGCAGTTCAGCGCGCTCGCCAGCTTTCTTTGCTATGGGCTCGGGATGATCCGCACCGACGTCGCACTGCTAGATGCGCAAGGGCTCGGCGTGGCTGAAGGACTCGCGCAGTTGCAACCGGGCGATGTGGTGGTCGTCACGAGCGTTTCGCCTTATACGCGCAGCGTCGCTGAAGCTGCGAAGGCAGCCGCCGAGGCGGGTATGACGGTCATCGCGATCACGGATACGCTCGCGTCTCCACTGGTGCCGCCCGCACGGCACGCGTTCCTGATTCCGCATGACAGCAGTTTCTTCAGCAATAGCATGGGCGCGTATCTGATCTTTTGCGAAGGCCTGCTCAATCTGGTCGCGACGCATCTGGGGAAGCGGTCTTTGCAGGCGCTATCGCGGCGCGAACGATTGATTTCCGCGTTGGGGATCGAGGCGGACTAATGCTGGCGAGGGGTGCGAACTCCGTTCTGCGCGCGCTGAGTTGACGAGAGCAGCCCTCGCTTTACGAGGGCCGAGCGCGGTCCGTAGCTCACGCATCCGCCCGGCTTACGAATCGATGTGCACCGACACCCCGGTCGCCGAATAGACGGGCGTCGCCTTGTGGCCGTCGACCATGATCGTCGTGAACACCGTGGTCGCCCCATTGCCATCGATCAGATCGATGGTGTCGCCGACCTTGGGCGCATAGCCGTTCACGAACTTCACGTGCAGCGTGCCGCCTGCGATGGTGAGTTGATTGCCAACGTGCAGTTGGCCGGCGCCTTTACCGTCGATGTCGAGTTCGAGCGTCGTGCCGGCGAGCTGCGTGTACTTGCCGACGATGGACACGGGCGAAGTCGCCGCGATGGTGACGCCGCCAGCACCCACATACACGTCGCCCGTGCCGAACGCATTCGGAGAATCCGCCTCGAGCACACCGCCGCTTACCTGGGAACCGCCCGACCAGGTATTGTTGCCACCGAGCTTCAGCGTTCCACTGCCCTGCAGCGTCAACTTCCCCGCGCCGGAAATGTCGTTGCGCCACAGATCCGACGCGTTGAATCCGCCTTGGGACGCATCCATCGAAACGATGACGCTGCCATTGAACGCACCATATCCGTCGCCGGCCGCAAACATGTTGAGGCGGCCCCAACCTTCCGCGTCATCCATGACCGGATAGCCGGAAGGAAGCTCGGTCGTCTTGAGCACCACGCGGCGCTGGGCTGCGCTCAGATACGGAAAGCGCGTCTCCAGCAATACTTCCGCACCCTTCGGCACGACCGGAGGCGCATCGGTCGATTCGATCGGAGCAAAGCCGAACGTCATACGGCGGGTGAAGTCTGCTTTGTTCGTCGCATAGTCGGCGAAGCGGTCCGTCGCTGCCGTGCCGGAGTGGGCGAAAGCGGCGAAGTTCGTCGAATTGGTGTTGGTCGACTGCATCAAGGCTGTGTGCGCCTGACTAAATGCGGCGCTCTTCAAGGTGGCGTTGCTGGGATCGGAGAGATTCGCAGCAGTCGCCGCAAGTGCAAACATTCGACCAGCAATGACGTCGAGCGGCGAATGCATACCGGCAAAAATGCGGTTTTCGCCAAGTTCGAGGCCGCGGCTCGCCATCTCCTGGAACCGCTCCGGCAGCACGTAGGCCATCGTCATCGCATCGCGCATCGCCTCCGCCTCGTGACCGCTGATATATCCGCCATCGGTCGAAGGCGTGGTGCTCTCGGCCGGCACCAGAGTCGGAGCTACCACGACACTCGTGCTCCAGCGGTATGGCCGCGCGTATTTGTAGAAGCGCTTGGCCGGCTCGGTCGATGCGTTGTTGCCCATGTTGCTGAGCAGGTCGACAACCTGGCCGAAATTGCTGTTGCCGCCACTGCTGCCGACGCCGATGTTGTTGCCGGCGTCGTTGTACAGCACGGTCGTCGCATCCGCCGGGATCGACGTGATCGTCGTCGTCTGCTGCGCCGCCGTGCGCCACGCGTTGGTGAGCGGGCCCATGCCATCGGTCACGCTGTAGCCTTTGCCGCGCCGGTCGTCGTAGTAGGCTGCATCGGCCTGCGCCTGGGTGCGGTTGGTCGTCTCGGTGACCACGAATTGAATATTTGCGGCATGGACGGCGCTGTTCACGACCGCCCCACCCGGCGTACCGTCATTGGGTAGTCCGGTCCACGTGGATTGCACGACAGCCGGAAAGGAACCATTGGCGGGAGCGGAAACACCCGCATCGACGATCTCGGTCAACGGTTGCCAGATATCGAGGAATCGCGAGACGACACGCACGCCGGCATTCGTGGCGAGCGTCGCATATCGAGCGTCGCCGCGCTGGTTGGTCGCAATCGTGTCGACGAACGCGGGCACGTCGGGGATTGCGGCGTTGTCGACAAAACCAGGGTCGGCAGGTGGAGCCGGGATCGAGGCCGTCGCCGTTGTCGTCGAAGTATTCGAGGCCGTCGGCGTAGAAGAGTCATTGCTCCCACCGCACGCGGCTAGTGCCGCCACGCTTGCGAGAATAGTGACGCGCAGCGGAAGAGAGACGCGAAGATGAGTCATCACGAGACTTTCTTGTCGTTGTTGGTGGCGTCGAATTGTGCGGATGAATTATTACGGCATTGTTGCGACCTATTTTCAGGCAAGGGGGACATGCATCGCAGACGTCTGAGCGCAGAGAGGGAGAAAGCCAACCCCTAAAGCCAACCCTTTACCGTCGCCACTCGCCAGACGACAAACATGACGAGGCCCACCGACGCGGCGGTCAACAGAATGAAGTCAATCGAGCGCGCTAGCTTTTTCATATCAAAGTTGGATCGGACGTGCGACGTCCGCATGTGATCAGGGAGTCAGGCGTGCGTGAGCATTCAGCGTGGGTGTGAAGTTACGCCCTGCAAGCTTAAAAGCCGCTTAGCCCGAGCCTGTCCCCTTGACGACCTGGGTTCCCCCGAGTCGCCCGGATCCGCGGACTGACGCGCCGCAACGGCGAATATCCACACCCGCCGGCAAACCGTGCCATCATGGCGAGCATTCAGCAGATGTTTGCGAGCGGACGGAAGCCACGTTTGTTGCAAGCGCTTCATCAGTACCGCCCGCTCCGACGCGCAGCACTGGCCAGCCGAAGCGGGACGCCCAGCCGGCGGCATCCGGCCATGCTCTACAGCCGTGCTGCTTCGTCTACCAGCCGGACGAGGAGTTCATCATGCTCGCAGTTCACAAGGCGGTGTTTCCGGTCGCGGGAATCGACACGCGATTTCTGCCGGCCACGAAGGCGAGTCCGAAAGAGATGCTGCCGGTCATCGACAAACCGCTGATTCAATATGCGGTCGAAGAAGCGGTTGCCGCGGGTATCACTGAGCTGATCTTCATCACGGGCCGCGGTAAGCGCGTGATCGAAGATCATTTCGACAAATCCTACGAAGTCGAACACGTGCTGCGGGCGCGCGGGCTGCAAAACCTCGCCGAACTCGTGCAAAGCATCAAACCACCCAACGTCAACTGCATCTATGTTCGGCAAGCAGAGCCGCTCGGACTCGGGCATGCGGTGTTGTGCGCGCAAAAGCTGATCGGCGACGAGCCGTTCGCGGTCGTTCTCGCCGACGATCTGCTCGAAGGTCAGCCGCCCGTTCTCGAGCAGATGGTGCACATCTTCAGCCATTACGATTCGTCGGTAATCGGGGTCGAGGAATTCGAAGCGGACGGCGCTTGCTCGCATGGCGTGGTCGGCGGACGACATTGGGACGAGCGCGTGATCAGCGTGTCGAGCATCGTCGAAAAGCCCGCGCCGGAAAAAGCGCCTTCGTGCTTCGGCGTCGCGGGGCGCTATGTGTTGATGCCAGCGGTATTCGACCACTTGCGCGCGCAGCGGCCCGGCCCTCACGGCGAGATTGAACTGACACCCGCCATTCATTCGATGCTCGAGGAAGAGCAGGTGCTCGCGTATGAAATCATCGGCAAACGCTACGACTGCGGGACCAAACTCGGTTATTTGCAGGCGATCGTCGACTTCGCGCTGCGGCATAACGAGGTGCACGATGCATTCGGTGCCTGGTTGCGCAAGCGCGTAGACGGCGAGACGGCCGCGCCGGGCACCACGCATTAGCGCCGCCCATTGGACGACGGCACGGTCTGATCAAACAGGGTCCGGTAAATGTGTGCGCTATCGCACACACGCCGGCGCATCGAATGTCCATGATTTACCGATCAACGTCATTCCTCTCAGCCATTCCGGAGTGGCCAGCCGGACAGATTTCGATGGGTGTCAGCATGGGCTTGCGCGTAACGCGCTATATTTGAATTCTCACTGCGCGATGCGGCGATGCGCTACTTGCCGCGCGAGTATGCGCCGCGAAAGCTTCATCTATCGTTGTGAGCCTTGGTGATTTTCAATCCCCGAGATTAAACGGGCTCGTGTTGGACCGTTGCAGACAGGCCTCGCTCGGGTCTTCCGCTTAACCACGACTTCACAGGACGGCAATATGTCACTTCGTATCAATGACACCGCGCCCAATTTCACCGCGCGGACCACGCAGGGCACCATCGATTTCCACGACTGGATCGGCGACCAATGGGCGATCCTGTTTTCTCACCCGAAAGACTTCACGCCGGTTTGCACGACTGAACTGGGCTACATGGCGAAGATCGAGCCGGAGTTCACCAAGCGCAACGCGAAGCTGATCGGGCTATCGGTCGATCCGGTCGAAGACCACGAAAAATGGGCCAAGGACATCGAGGAAACGCAGGGCGCCGCCGTCAAGTACCCGATGATCGGCGACACCGACCTCGCGGTCGCGAAGCTGTACAACATGCTGCCGGCCGACGCGGGCGATACCAGCGAGGGCCGCACCGCAGCGACCAACGCGACCGTGCGCTCGGTTTTCATCATCGGTCCCGACAAGAAGATCAAGCTGACGCTGACCTACCCGATGAGCACCGGCCGCAACTTCGACGAAATCCTGCGCGTGCTCGATTCGATCCAACTGACCGCCAAACATAGGGTCGCGACGCCGGTCAACTGGAAGCAGGGCGAAGACGTGATCATCACGTCGGCGGTCAGCAACGAAGAGGCGCAGCAGGTGTTCCCTGGCTTCAAGACCATCAAGCCGTATCTGCGCACCACCAAGCAACCGCGCTGACAGATGCGGCACGGCGGCCGTTCGCGGCCGCCTCGCCGATCTTCTCGAGAGATACAGATGATTTTTCGTCAGCTGTTCGATCCTGTTTCGTCGACCTACACGTACCTGCTCGGCGACAGCGGCGAGGCGGTGCTGATCGACCCCGTCTACGAGCAGGTGCCGCGCGATCAGGCACTGCTGCGCGAGCTGGGCCTCTGGCTGCTTACTACGCTCGATACCCACGTGCACGCCGATCACGTAACCGGCGCATGGCGCATGCGTTTGCGTTGCGGCAGCGAGATCGGGCTTGCCGCGGTCGTGGGGGCGAAAGGCGTGACGCGGCCGCTCGCGCATGGCGATCGGATCGACTTCGGCACGCGTCACCTGACCGTGCGCGCGACGCCTGGCCATACGAATGGCTGCCTGACCTACGTGCTCGACGACCAGAGCATGGCCTTTACCGGCGACAGCCTGCTGATTCGCGGCTGCGGCCGCACCGATTTCCAGCAGGGCAGTCCGCAGCAGTTGTTCGCGTCCGTGCGCGAGCAGATCCTGTCGCTGCCGGACGGCTGCCTCCTCTATCCCGCGCACGATTATCGCGGCATCACCGTGACGAGCGTGACCGAGGAGCGGCGCTTCAATCCGCGTCTGGGCGGCGACGTCGACGTCGGTGATTTTGCCGGGTACATGAACAACCTGAATTTGCCGCATCCGAAGCAGATGGCGGTCGCGGTGCCCGCGAACATGCGTTGCGGGCAGCCGGAAGGCGGCGCCGAAGTTGCGACCGAAACACCGGATTGGGCACCGTTGACGCTGCGCTTTAGCGGCGTGTGGGAAATCGAGCCGATGGCGCTGCTCGAGCATGGCGCGAAGTTTCAGATCGTCGATGTACGCGAGGCGCCGGAGTTCATCGATCGTTTGGGTCATCTGCCGGACGCGAAGCTGGTGCCGCTGTCGCAATTGACAGCGCGGCTCGAAGAACTGGATCGCGAGCGGCCGGTGGTCGCGGTGTGCCGGTCCGGCGTGCGCTCGGCGCAGGCGAGCGTATTGTTGACTAAGGCGGGGTTCGGCAAGGTGGCGAATCTTGCCGGTGGGATGCTGCGGTGGCGGACGGAGGGGTTGCCGGTTGCGTCTGACAGCGTTTGACGGGAAGCCGACGCTACGGAACCCCACGAACTCAGCCGCGACCCTGAGGGCCCACGGCGACACCAGCCTTCGAATAGCCAGCGCTCCGTTGCGCCGAGCGCGTAACCAGCCAGATTCCTCCGCATACCAGCACCAGCGCGACGAGATTCTTCAATTCCATGATGTTCTCGTTCAGGCAAATCGCGGACAGCACGGTACCGAACACGGGCACCAGGAAATTGAAAACGGTAACTTTGCCGACCTGGTTATATTTGAGCAGAAGACTCCACAACGTGAAGGCCGCTGCAGAGAGCAACGCCAGGTAGGCCAGCAAAGCCATCGATCCCAGCGTGAACGCGTGCAACGAACCGCCGGTCGCGTACCCCGCCGCAAGCAGAACGGCGCCGCCAAACCCGAGTTGATAACCGGTCATGACCATGACGTCCATACTCTGCGAAATGCGCTTTCCGTAAATCGATGCAGCGGATAGCACGAATGCGGCAATCACGATAAAGCCTTCGCCGAGCAAGGTGAAGGCAAATTCAAACAGACCGTCGCCGAAATTGACGACCATCACGCCGACGAATCCCAGCAGACATCCAAGCGCTTTGCGTGGCGACACCTTATCGTTCTTGTAGATGAAATGGGCAAGCAGCACGCTGAAGAAGGTCGTCGTCGAGTTCAGGATCGAACCGCGAACGCCGGTCGTGTAGGCGAGACCG
The DNA here is from genome assembly GCF_040948755.1 of Paraburkholderia sp. BR13444. Lineage (NCBI taxonomy): Bacteria > Pseudomonadati > Pseudomonadota > Betaproteobacteria > Burkholderiales > Burkholderiaceae > Paraburkholderia > Paraburkholderia sp. BR13444. The sequence continues at coordinate 255,947 of NZ_JBFPKM010000009.1, forward strand.
ATATAGAAGAAAACATATTGAATGGCCGTTTGCGTGAAACCCAATAGCATCAGCTGTCCGCTATTGCGTCGATTCAATTCGAAAACAGGTTTCTTTGAAAAGGCAGCAAGAATCAACAACAACAGTCCCGCGAGCACGAACCGGTAGCCCGCGAAGATCAGCTTCGAAGGAATATCGTTTTGTGTGATTCCGAGTAACGCGTAGCCAATTTTGATTGCCGGGTATGAACTGCCCCAAAGCAGGCAGCATAGCGTCGCCACGATGACGAGCACTTTCGGTTGGGTGAAAAACCGCGCGGAATCGCGCGATCCGGTTGTGGCTGAAGGCACGGACATTTTTCGGGTGATGTTGTCTTTGTGCACTATGTGGGCAGGCCACAGCAGTGCTTTTTTATTGCGGTATCGCTTATTTGCTTTTCAGTGATAGCGCATGAAGGCTTCGCGAAATTATACGCAAATGCAATTGTAATGTCAGGGAGGAGCGGCTGCCTCGCGCCTAGCCACGCGTCGAACGTCTACGCGAATTAGGGCCGCGAATACTCATCGGCCATTGCGCGAAAGGCCACGGGCGACCGGACGTTACGCCGGCTGCTATGTGCGCATCACTGTGTCGGGCGATCTTCCGACCATACGCTGGCGAGTGGTGCGCACCTTCACACCTGCGGCGCAGGCACCCGTGGGTCCAATCATTCTGCACCGATCGCGCGATGCCCGCTTGCGCGGCTTCACGCAGTCCGCACGCCGATTGTCGATCCGCGTGCGAGTCGCGTTTACAAAAAAAGCCCTATTTCTTCCTCACGTCCCGCGCTCGCCTGCCACTCGTCGCCGTATCCGCGAACAGGTCGATCACGACCTCGCGCAGCCAGCGATTGCCTTCGTCGTGATGGACCCGTTCGTGCCACAACAAATGGATCGGCGCGGCGGGCAGCGTCATCGGCAGCGCGCGTAGGCTGAGCGAGAACGGCGTGGCCAACTCCAGTGCGAGACGCTCTGGCACCGTGGCGATCAGGTCGGTACGTTGCAGGATGTAGCCCACGCTCATGAAGTGCGGCACCGTCAGTCGCACCTGACGCCGCACGCCGCGCCGTTTCAGCCACTCGTCCACCTGACCGTGGCCGGTGCCGGCCGACACCACCACCAGATGCTCGGCTTCGCGCCACGCGGAAAGCGTGAGCGGCGCCTCTTCGAGTGGGTGGCCGCGTCTGAACAGACAGACGTAGCGCTGATCGAACAGACGCCGCTGATAGAAACCGCCCTTCAACTGCGGCAACAGTCCGATCGCCAGATCGACGCGGCCGTCGGCCATCTCCTTGCTCAGATTGACGCTCGTATTGCGGACCGTATTCATCGCGACGCCTGGCGCGACGCGCGACAATCGTTCCAGCAATGCGGGCAAAAACACGACTTCACCGATGTCGGTCATACCGATCGTCATCGTTCGCATTGCGCGCAGCGGATCGAAGCCCGTCACCGGATTGAGCGCGGCGTGCAAGGTGGCGAGCGCCTGCGAGACCGGTTCCGCGAGACGCAGCGCGAACGGGGTAGGCACCACACCGCCCGGCGCGCGCACGAACAGCGGATCACCCAGCAGGCGGCGCAGCTTCGCGAGCGCATTGCTGACGCCCGGCTGGCTCATGTTCATTTGCTCGGCGACGCTCGCCACGCGCCGCTCCTGCATCAGCCGCTGGAAAAGCAGCAGCAGGTTGAGGTCGAGATCGCTCAGTTCCATGGCTTCGGCATGACTAAAAGGTCATTCACTTCAGTGATGAAGGAGATTCATTTCATCTTATTGAGCAATGACGGTCTAGTGCTGAAAATACCGACACGATAAACCCGCATATCGGAGACACAATCATGACCCGGATGGACCTGAGCATCGCGATCGTCGGCGCCGGCATCGGCGGCCTTACGCTGGCGCTCGCACTACGCGAGCATGGCATCGATGCGCAACTCTATGAGCAGATCGACGAGTTGCGCGAAGTGGGCGCGGCCGTCGCGCTGTCGGCCAACGCGACGCGCTTTTACGAGCGCATGGGACTACGCTCCGCGTTCGACGACGTGTGCGCCGAAGTACCCGGGCTCATCTATCGTGACGGCCGCAGCGGCAGCGTGATTGGCCATCATCGCGGCATGCCCAGCTATCGCGACCAGTTCGGTGGCTCGTACTGGGGCGTCCATCGCGCCGATCTGCAGGCGGTGCTGTCGAAGGCGGTCGGTCTCGAGCACATCGAACTCAGTCATCGGCTGGTCGATCTCGTGCAGCATCCAGATCGCGTGAGCCTCGCGTTCGACAACGGTCGGCGTATCGATGCCGATCTCGTGATCGGCGCCGACGGCGCACGCTCGATCACGCGACGCTGGATGCTCGGCTACGACGACGTGCTGTATTCCGGTTGCTCGGGCTTTCGTGGCATCGTACCGGCCGAGCGCTTGGACCTGTTGCCCGATCCTGAGACGATCCAGTTCTGGGTCGGGCCCGGCGGCCATCTGCTGCATTATCCGATCGGCGACAACGGCGATCAGAACTTCCTGCTGGTCGAGCGTCATCCGTCGCCGTGGCCGTCGCGCGACTGGGTCATGCCATCGACCGAAGGCGAACAACTGCGCCTCTTCAAGGACTGGCATCCGGCCGTCGTGCAGATGATCACGGCGGTGCCGATCAGTCAGCGCTGGGGCCTGTTTCACCGTCCGCCGCTCGGCCGCTGGAGCAAGGGTCGCGTGACGCTGATCGGCGATGCCGCGCATGCGCTCGTGCCGCATCACGGCCAGGGCGCCAATCAATCGATCGAAGATGCCGTGGTGCTGGCCGCGCAACTGGCCAAGGCGGGCCCAGGCAACTGGCGGGAAGCGCAGGAGGGCTACGAGCGTCTGCGCCGGGGCCGCACGCGCAAGGTGCAGTACGCGTCGATCAGTACCGCGGACGTGCTGCATCTGCCGGACGGCCCCGCCGCGCAGGAACGCAACGCGCGGCTTGGGGTGCGCGATAGCATGCTGCATCACCTCGACTGGATTCACGACTTCGATGCGCTCGCGCAGGAGCCGAGCGACCGGCAAGGGGGTACGTGGCTTTGAGCCTGTCCGTGACGCTTCGATAGCCAGGCGGTTGGCCGCGTGTGACGGCCATGCCTCTGCTATTCGACAAACTGGGCGCCGGTCGCAATTACACCTACGCCGCTGCGAACGGAGCGTTTGTGCAGCACTGGTTCGCAGCCGACGGTCATTTTTGCCAGCTGTTAATGGCCGGTAGCGGCGGGCGATACCACGCTCGGGGTCGCCAGCGTGTTGTTGCTCTTGGGCGCGGGGCTGGCGGTCGTCGAGCCGGTGTCGTTGCTCGGCAGGCCCGAGTTCGGCGCCTTGGCGCCCATGCCGCTGTCCGAGTTGGTGTTGCCCGGCATGCCGTAGCCGCCTGACGTTGTGCCGTTCATCTGATTCGACGGACTGGCGGTGCTGCCTGCGTTTCCGGTCGAACCGCTGCCGCTCTGACCTCCGGCCATCTGCGCAAAAGCGCCTCCCGACAGCGAGAGTGCGGCGACGGCCGCGACTAGTGTGATGGTTGCCTTGCTCATGATCCGCCCCTCCTTGATTGGACTGGAAGATAGACGCAGACGGTTGTCGCCTGCGCTACAGGAAATGTCGCAATCAGCGTGCCGCGCGTTTTCTCGGGTGCTGAGTCGACGGTTGAACTTCACGCAATGACGGCTCGATACAAGTTTTCGGCCGCACGCATGGAATAGTCACGCCCCATGTTCGTTGCGTACCAATCGTTTTTGTCTGGACGAACTCGACCATTGCGATCGCGCCTGATCTGCCGCGAAATCAGCCGCTCCGCCGGAATAAACCCCATGCCGTGCTCGTTCATTGAGCGTTAGGTCCGTTTGGGCAGAACAAGGAGTGCGGTCATGAAGTCTCTACTCGCTATATTCGGCGTCGTTGCATGCGGCGCGGCCGTCGCGACTCTGGTGTCATGCGGCGGCGGGGGCGGCGGTAGCTCGAATTCGAGCAGCACGAGCACGCCGGTTCAGTCGTCGTTCACAGCGACGGCGCTCGTATCCGATGGCGCGGTGCCGGCCGCACACACCGACGCAAATCTGAAAAACCCTTGGGGCGTCGCCTTCAATCCCAAAGGTTTCGCCTGGGTCGCGGACAACGGTACCAACGTCGCGACGCTCTATGACGGCAATGGCGTGCCGCAATCGCTGGTCGTCACGATACCCGACGGCAAGAACGGCTCCGCATCCCCGACTGGCATCGTGTTCAACGGAACACAAAGCTTCCTCGTCACGGAAAACGGCAAGTCCGGAGTCGCCGCATTCATCTTCACGGGCGAAGGCGGCACCATCACCGCTTGGGCGCCCGCCGTCGGGCCGACCAATGCGTTCGTCATGTACGACGATGGTGCCGGTGGTGCCGTCTATAAGGGCCTCGCGCTCGCCGCCATGAACAATGGCAACTTCCTCTACGCGACGGACTTCCATAACAACAAGATCGACGTCTTCGATAGCTCGTTCACGAAGGTCTCGATGCCCGGCGCGTTCACGGACCCTGCGATGCCGGCGGGCTTCGCGCCGTTCGGCATTCAGGCAATCGGCTCGAATCTGTTCGTCACCTATGCAATGCAGGACGCAGCCAAACACGACGATGTCCCGGGCGCGGGGCTCGGCATGGTCGATGTGTACGACACCGCGGGCAATCTGAAGCAACGCTTCGCAACAGGCGGTCCGCTGAACGCGCCGTGGGGCATTGCGCAGGCGCCCGCGAGTTTCGGCTCGATGAGCGGCGCAATCATAATCGGCAATTTCGGCGATGGCATGATCAATGCGTTCAACGCATCGAGCGGGCAGTCGATGGGACCGATCAGTGGACCGAACAACAGCCCGATCGTCGAACACGGCATATGGGGCATCGCGTTCGGCAACGACCTCAGCAATCAGCCTTCCAGCACGCTCTTCTTCGCGGCGGGCCCGAATGCCGAAGCAGATGGCGTCTACGGAAGAATCGATCTGAATACGGCAACGTCGAGCTCGGGCACGGGCACGGGCACGGGCACGGGCACGGGTACGGGCACGGGCACGGGTACGGGCACAAGCGCGGGCGGAGGGATGAGCGTTGGAATGTAGCGCCAAGCGCGTAATGGACAAACGCCGCCCTTGATGCGAGAGCGGCGGGATTTCTTTATCCTCGACCCGCGAGAGCGGGATCGATCTCGTTGTGTGTCAGGCCGAAAGCCGCCATGCGAGCACGATGATCCGGTGAGCCCAGATATGAACGAAGGGCCTGGTTTACCGCCTGGATCAGATCGCTGTTACTTCTATTGAACGAGAATGCCCCGAGCGGCGGCTTCTGCTGCTGGCCCTTCGTTCCCGGTTCGTGCGCGACGGACTCGAGCATTGAGCCTCCGATCCGGTTCGCCACTATCCGATTCCCCAAGGCCGTGCTCGCATAGGCATCGATGGCGCCGGAGAGCACCGCTTCGATAGCATCGGCCTGATGCTCGAAGACGGTAATCTGATCCTCGCTGACGCCAGATGCTCTCGCCGAGTCGTGCTGAACCTGTCCGGCTATGATGCCAACGCGCGCGTCAGCGCGTTTGGCGAGTGACGCGTAGCTGTCGAGCGCTTTTGGGTTTCCACTCCGAACCAGAAAACCGTCTGCGATTCCCCATACCGGGACGCTGAACGCGACCCTATCGGCGCGTTCGCGCGTGACGAACAGCGGAACGTTCATATCCCACCTGCCTGCTTCGACGCCGGGCAGGAGTTCACTAAACGATGTCAGATGGTGCTCGATTCGGGTGACACCGATCGCCCGAAGCACCGTTTCGGCCAGAGCGATGTCGGCACCGGTGGCAGTACCATCTGTTTCCATCCAACCGAACGGGGGCTCTTCGATGTACGCAATCGTGACCTTCATGGCTGGGTCTCCCACTTCTTGCCGTTACGTAATGGTCGCAAACCTGCTCCGCATTGCATCGCGCGAATCGGCAGTTTCTCAGGGAAAAAATTTTCGCGCTCGCCACAATATTCGCGCTGCTGAAACGTCTTCAGGCGCATGGAACCGCCACCCACCTCGCACCCGATGACCGACCGAGACAGCGACATCACCGCGACCGTGGTGCGCGAGCGCACGAGGCTCGTCAATTTTATCCGGCGTCGGATACGCGACCCGGACGATGCCGAGGACATCCTGCAGGATGTGTTCCACGAATTCGTGCAGGCTTACCGGCTTCCGGCTCCGATCGAACAGGCGAGCGCGTGGCTTTTTCGCGCGGCGCGCAATCGCATCATCGATCGTTTTCGCAAGAAGAAGGAGCAACCGCTGGCCGATCTGTCCGAGGCCGAGGACGACGCCAGCGGCGAGTATCGTCTCGACCTCGCGCTGCCGGCGCACGATGCCGGTCCCGAAGCCCTCTACGCTCGCGCTGTATTGCTCAAGGCTCTGCAGGATGCGCTCGATGAATTGCCGCCGAATCAACGTGAGGTATTTATCGCGCACGAACTGGAGGGGCGGTCCTTCAAAGACATGGTGGCGGAAAGCGGCGTCGCGCTCAACACGCTGCTCGCGCGCAAGCGCTACGCGGTCTTGCATCTGCGCGCGCGACTGCAGGCCATTTACGACGAACTGGATATTTAGAGGAGTCGACGGATGAAGTTTCGAATCAGATGCGTGGGTAAAGCGCTGCTCGTGGTGGTCGCCATAGCCGTGCTCGGGTTGGTGGTGATGACGCTATGGAATTGGGTGATGCCGGCGCTATTCGCTGGCGCCCGCGCGATCGACTTCGCGCATGCGTTGGGCTTGCTGGTTTTGAGCCGCATCCTGTTTGGCGGATTCCGCGGACATGGCGGCTGGCGCGGACGGCGTCACTGGCGAAAATGGGAAGCGATGACGCCCGAAGAGCGCGAGCATTTTCAGGCGGCATGGCGATCGGGCCGCGACCGGCGCGACGGAGATTGAACATGCGCGAGGAATCGACGGTCGACTGCAAACAGCGGTCGGGCGTGATTGCGCCGGTCGTGCGGTCTTTGTGTGGCGGCGTGCCCTGAAGGCGCGATCAATCTCGCCAGAACGGCATAGCGGTACACGTCAAGGAGCGCATATGGCTTCGTCAACCACGGATCTTCTGCGACGGCTTCACGAACAGAGTCAGACAGAGGTGATAGCCCGCGCACGCGCGCAATTCCAGGGATCGAGTGAGGAGTTTCTGACTCTGTCGGAGGATTACGAAACCCTCGCGCCGCGACTGCGTGGACGGTTTCTCGAAACGCTCGGACTATCCAGCGAAGATTTCGAATCGTCGCAAGGCCCGCCTTTATCGTTGGCGGTGTCGGCGGAAACGGGAAGGTTTTTGCGCAACATGGTGCTTTCGCACAAACCAGCTCGAATCCTCGAACTCGGCAGTTCGTGCGGGGTGTCCACGCTGTATTTCGCCGAGGCTCTTCGCATGTTAGGCAGTGGCATGGTTGTCGCGACTGAACTCGATGCCGGCAAGTGCGCGCAACTTCGGGCCCATGTCGGAATGGCGGGCGTAGACGCTTATGTCGACGTGCGGGAGGGCGATGTGTTCGAGACCGTTGCCGAGTTGGACGGTACTTTCGACATGGTGTTTATCGACGTATGGGCCGACAGCTATCTGAATCTGTTCAAGCGGATCGAGCGCCTGCTGCGGCCGGGGTCGATCGTTCTCGCCGACAATATGTACACAGCCGAGGACGCCGTTCGGCCATACAAGCGCTATCTCGACGGCGATTCGCGCTTTTCCACCACGACGCTGAATTTTGAATCGGGGGTCGAATTTACCGTTGTCGTGTCTTAGGCAGAATTCGATTCATGTGCTTGACCGAACAGGGCGAAAAGGCCCTTTCCCCGTGAGGAAAGGGCTTTACCAGGCATTCCGCGGCAGCGGGCTCTATTGCGCTTCACGCCGCCCCAACTTGCATCAAGCCTTCCATTCGTAGGGCTGCAAGAGTTCTTCGAGCGGCGGCTGGGTGACGTTCGCGGTGTAGTTCGTCATCGTCGAGGCGGCGACCACGAGGACGACATCAAGCACCAGCGCCTGATCGAAGCCGGCCTCGGTGAACGCAGCGATGTCGTGGTCGTCGATGCGGCCGCGCTTTTCGATCAGCGTGCGTGCGAGGCGTGACAGCGCCGCAAGCTTGGCGTCCTGCGGGAAGCGGCGTTCGCGGATCGCCTGCACGTCGGTCTCGCTCAGGCCCTCCTTAAGCCCGAGGAATGAGTGGAATGCGACCGGCCAGGCGGAGCCATTGGTCACCGCATTCGTGAGCAGCAGTACCTGCATCTGCTGTTCGTCGAGGTTGCCGCCGTGCGCCTGATTGAACACGCTCACGAGGGCGGTGATCAGTCTCGGTGAGCCCGCCATTTTGGCAGGCATATTGGGCACCATACCGAATATCTCGGCGAGGCTGTTCAGCGCGGGCTTCGATTGTTCGGGTGCGGATTCGAGCGTATAGGTGGGAAAGTTGGCCATGGTATTTCCTTGAGGTTCGGGGGATATCGCTGGGTACGTTCGGGCGACATGCACAGATTAGTCAGAGGCGCGAGTCCCGCCAATTACATGGCAGGTAATAAACGAACCACACTATTCACGGGGCGCGGCGAGCAAAGCGATATGCCGCGCCTCAGCGGACTTACGGAATAAGCCTTCCGCCGCGCTCGTTTACTGCACGTATCGCGCAATTCACGAAGCGCTCATGCCATCGCACAGGCAGGGGTATCTGTTTGTCCGATGAATTGGCCGCGGCAATCGCTCGACGTCAGACACGCGCGATATGTCGATTCAAAGGAGGGCGCCATGTATGCCACTTACAGAGTCACCATCCTCGCAGGTGTGATCGCGCTCGGGATGACATCGCATGCAAGCTGGGCGGAGCAAACCGTTGACGCAACATTGCTATCGGACTCGATCCAGCTCGGGACGCACACCGTCAAGGCGGGTCCCATCACGCTTGAAGTCAAGAATGCTGCGGACAACAACATGGAACACGAACTCGTGGTGCTCAAGACAGATCTCTCGGACGATGCACTGCCCGTCAGCAAAGGACAGGTGCTGGAGCGCAGGCTGAAAAAGATCGGCGAAGTGGAAGACATCGCGCCGGGCAAGAGCAAGCGCGTGTCGTTCAAGCTTGCGCCTGGCCACTACGCGTTAATCTGCAACAAGGCGGGACACTATGCAGCGGGAATGCACACGGCGCTCGTCGTCACGCCGTAGAGCATGCTTACTCACAAGCGAGCCACCGCAAACGGTGTTCGCCTTCACCAGGTGACAGTCGCAGCGGAGCGTGGTTCTGTGCATGCATGGCTGGGCGCAGAATAAAGAGCTAGCGTTTGATCAAATCGCAAAAAGTACTGCGGCTACGCAAAGCATCATGATGACCAGGCTAGAACGGTTCCTGAACGCATATACGATCGGGTCGTCATGCATCTGGCCTCGGAACGCTACCATCCAGACGCGGCTGATCCAGTACAGCACGAGAACAAAGAAGATCCAAAGCCTGTGGGGATGACGATACAAGCCCGTGACGGCAGCAGAATTCATGTAGAGCGCAAGAACGAGCACCGCGACATAGCCCGCAGCGGGTCCAAACGAGCGCACGATGCTCATGTCCGCCGTCAGATAACCTCGGCCAGACGTGGAGTCCTTGCCCTCCCGCTGCATTTTGTCGAGTTCGGTATAGCGCTTCACCAACGCGAGACTGAGGAATATCATCACCGAGAACATGATTAGCCAGTCTGACGGCACGACATCGACCGCCGCGCCCCCGGCCACGATGCGGGTGGTATAGAGCGCAGCCAGCGTGAAGACATCTACGAGCATCACCCGCTTCAGGTGGAAGGAATAAGCGAGTGTCATTGCGACGTAACACGCTAGCACGAGCTGAAACGCCGGCGGCAGAAAAACCGCCAGGCTCGCCGATGCCAGCAACAGGACGAACAACATGCCAATGCCGCTAACTAGCGGCAACTCGCCTGACGCAAACGGACGTTTGCACTTGCGACTATGGCGCCTGTCCGCGTCGAGATCGAGCATGTCATTCAATATATATACCGAAGACGCACACAAGCAGAACGAAAGAAATGCGATCCCGGCAACCTTCAGTGCGTCGATATTCGTGAAGCGATGCGACGCAAGAAGCGGCACGAAGATCAACAGGTTTTTCACCCACTGATAGACGCGCATTTCCCGTACGGCCAGTCTGAAGAGAGACCGTTTGTTATCGAAGATGACCGTGGTTTGATTCACCTTCCGCGCGGCCGCCTGGATGCTCTTTCCTCCAACGACGATCGCCGTGCGCGACTGCTTCCACACCGGCAGATCGGCTCGCGCGTTTCCGCAATAGTCGAACCCTTGCACGCCAAACTCCGCCGTTAAAACCGACGCCTTGTTCGTGCCTGACAGACTGATCGACTCGTTGCTCGACATCACCCCTTTGAAGAATCCGAGGTGACGCGCGATCTGTTCGGCAAACCGTTGATTCCCCGCAGTGCAGAGATAGAGGTCGCGACCGGCCGCGCTCTCTTTCTTCAAAAAGTCGATCAGGCGCCCGTTGTATGGCAGCAGTGACACGTCGATTGCGGCGTGTTCGGCTATCTGCGCTTTTAGATAAGCCTTTCCGCGCAGCAACCATTCCAGACAATAGAGCAGATAGAGCGGATTTCGCTTGACGAGGGCGAAAAACGACTCGATCAGAAGATCGCTGGACGTCAGTGTCCCATCCAGATCAACGCAAAGTGGGATGGCAGCCATAGTGACCTCGATGTACCTGAATCGTCATCAAACCTTCCAAAGTTTGAGCAATGCAAAGCCGCATTGAGCCGCTGGATCAGCCCGCGAGCGCACGCGCCGCTGCCGCGACCCATTTCTGCGTCGTCGGCTCGGTCGGGTTCTCAACTTTCATGGCGTTGCAAAAGGAGTCTGGCGAGCGCAATCGCCGGCTCTGCCAGCCACGAACATCTCCTGATTCCAGTGAATTTTTCTACTTGAGAAGCGCAACTGCGGCTGGAACGCGCCATGCTGCAGTGGAGGGTGCGCGCACGTTCCCTGCATGAAGATCGTGATCGTCATGCACTCGATCCTTGTCTGACCGCTGGCTATCGCCTGTTCGCTGCGCAGCAGCGAAAACGTTAGAACCTGCAGCGAGCATAGACCTGCCGGCTCCAAGCGGTGTGACAGGGGCTCGGAATGTGGTGATCTTGGCCGATAACGTTGAACACTCACCACGTCAAGGTGCACGCATCGAGTTTCGAGGCACCACCCATCGAGCCGCGTTATTTGTGCGGCGCTCCGACAGCAGAAAAGTGCCTTGGCGGTTCGCGCAATGCGAGCTTGTGCAACGCCACACAAATGCACATAATCGGCAGTAGTGTTCGACATCGCTATCGTTCCTCCTCTACTTCGTTCATCCCAACCCCGGCCGTGCATTGTGTTGTCGTTGGCATGCTTCGATGGTCAGAGCGGTGACCTGATAGAGGGCGGGCATGCGTCGACGGACGGGGGGTCTCCATCAACCAGAGAAGGCCCGCATTTCCACGATGACGAAAGACGCCACTCAGCGCGTGAACTCCACGCGGAAATCGATGAGGATGCAAGCCGCCCTCGAGCGTGTGAACTGGACGCAGCTGTGCGACCAGATCCTCATCTTCGTATTCGGCTCGTCGCTATATGCCGCAATCCTCTACAACTTCGACATCAATAGCGGCGTGCTGGCGGGAATCTGGGCGTTCGCGATCGTTGTAGCCGTCGTCATCTATGGCTATGTTTCCCGTTTCGAATGGCGCACCACGATCGTTACGGTACTATTCATCGCGGTGGTGTTGTTTGCTTTCGGATTCCTGCGGGAATTCAGTTTCGACGGCTTGAACTACCACGTCGCGACACCGCTATCGATAGACCACACCCTAAACGGCATCGCCGATACCGACGCACTGGGCGGAAGTTTCTGGGCCGAACACTACCCCAAGGCATTTGAATATTTTGCATACACGGCCAAGGTTCTGGCTTCACGATTCAATAGTGGAAAGTCATTTACGCTATTGCTCAGTGTTCCTGCCTGTGTTGCTCTAATGCGTGTGCTCCAGTCAGCGGGAATCTCTGCCAGAGCTTCACTGATTGCTTCGGCTTGCTGCGTTTATAACCCGGTGGTGCTCGGCCAGGTGACGAGTTTTTATGTCGACGCTGCGCATTACTTCTGCTGGGTCATCTTTTCCGTCCATTTGCTTTTCGCGCTCAAGCGTAGGCCTTATTCCAGAGTTCAACTAGGTATCGCACTCGTGCTTCTGATCGGCTCGAAGCTGACAGGACCGGCCTTCGCCGCCATCTCGATCGCTGTTCTCTTCACAGCGGCGTTTATTGGCGGCGAAAAGAGACGCTTTCTGACTCAGAACCGGGGAGTTATCGGAGAGCTGGTCATCTGGTCTTTTGTTGCTGTCGCAGTGATCGGCTATTCGCCGTACGTGGAGAACATAGTCGCTGGAAAACACCTTTTCTACCCCGTGCTGGGCAGCGACAAGGTCGATATCATCGGTGGAAGAGTGTCAGCAGACTTTCTTGCAATGAATCCTTTGCAAAGGATATTCCTCTCGTATTTCTCGCTGCCGCTGGATTGCAGGCCGTGCGAGAACGCAGAGCCTACCTTCGTCCCGTCATACGAACACTTGCGCGACGCGTTTATTGCGCTGCACACGGCTGCTACGCGTTTTGGCGCATTCGGACCCTTCTTCGGGGTTATGTTTATTGCGTGCATCGTTTCTTTGTTCTGGAGGAGGAGAGGCGGCGGTGAGATTGCGAAGATATTTCTTCTCGCGACGTTAGCGAGCGTCCTGCTACATCCGCAATCTTGGTGGGCCCGCTACGTCCCGATGTTTTATATGGTCCCTTTTCTGGTCATTGCGGGCTTTTCATCCGCTCGGAAACTATTCCATGTGGTAGTCGCCGTCGCCATCGCGAACTCGGTTCTCGCCGCGGCAAGCGTTACCGGCTACCTCCTGCTGAAGGAAACGCACTACAAAAACCAGGTGGCTGCAGTGCGCACAATGTGCGGTGAAGAACCAATATTGCTAGCATCTTCGGAGATGAATTGGGAAGCGGATTTGCGCGACGACCGTCTCGTTGTTGTTGCGGCGGGAAGGCATCCGGCCAATTCGAGTTGTCCCGTGAACTTCGACGAGATGATGGTAATGAAGAAGTAGGCGTCTAGCGCGTAATCCTCTCTATTGCTCAAGTGACAGAATGGGTTCTCGCTGAAGACCACTGTCGAGCGGCACCGATCTATTTGAGCCCCAAACGCTGCCTGACCAAACTGTGCAACTCGGGAAGAGCTTTCCGGCGCACGAAGGATTCTGGGTCCTCAATGTCGATTTCGTGGAGAGCCTGATTGGGCCCGGCTACGGGGACTGAAATCGGCACCCCAGATCTTGCGTTCTGCGGCGGTATCCAGGTTCCTACCAATTTGCCATTTTGGCTGATGACAGAGATTTTCGACATTTCAGTTCCAGTCCTGGATGTTCAGATTGTGCGGAACCGGACGCGGACCGGGATTTGTGATCGTAATCGTGTAATTCAGACCGTTATTAGTCGCGATCACGCCCTGATTGACGGTCACAAGCACGTCGCTGCCGATCACATCGTCGATGATGTTTGGCGCTTGAACAACGACACCTCCGTCGAGCCCGCCACCGACTGCCGTGGTCCAGGTGACCGTTTGCTCTGGCTCCAAAGTAAAAAGCCCGCCTACTGAACGATATTGAGCCATGGTGTTAGGGCCTCCAATGCTCATCTTGCGGATATGCAAAGATCATAGTTCATTCCAGCGACAATCAGCAGGCATATTCGCTCGCCGCCAAACGTGGCAATGCCCACAACAAAGACGCATTTGCAGCGTGGCGCAAAAGAAGCTATTCGGGAGATGACGCAAAGCGAGCGTCAACGAACTGATCCGGCCCGTCTCAGCTAGAGATGGCTCGAACTTGTCGCGATGCCGCCTGCATCCGTTGGGACTTCTGTTTTTCCAACCATTGCAGCGATTCCTGCACGACCTCGGGCGGGACTTCATTGAAGGACGCGTTGCGAATCAGCGCCTCGCTTGCGGCAATGTCGTTGAACTGCCCCAGCTTGTTCTGCACGGATGTCAGTTCCTTGATGATGCGACCGTGTCTGCCTTTGATAACGGGTTGAAAAAACTCCAGCAGGTACCTCAGTTTTTTGCCTGCTTTTCTGACATCGTGGAGATACTCCTCGTGGGGGTCCACGCTACGTGCAGCGCGTTTGCTGCGCTTTTGAAGTGCGCGTTGCGCTAAACGGACACGCTTTTCGGCGAACGCCCGAATGGGTAGACCGTCACAGCGCGACAGCAGGGTGGTTTGCGCGCGAAGCAGGGCATCGTTCAGGAACGCCTCGACATCGTCGCTTTTGATCGTCGTCCGACTATGCACGACCGCCTGCGCTCGCCTCTCGCGCGCCGCGGCCACCAGCGGTTCGATCGAGGCGCCGGACTGCTGGGCGGCTTTCAGCAGATCGGCTGCTATGTCCCAGTCACGCGTTCCGCCTGCGACGGCCGCAAGACGCTTGAATTCTTCTGTGACTTGGGCGGTCGATTCGTCTCCGAGGTATGGGGAGTACGCCCAGTACAAAGCCCGAAGCTTTCTGAAAGCAACGCGAAGCTGATGAAACCCTTCGGCGTCGCTCTGCGTGGATAGCTCTTTTGCCCTTTGCACGGCTTCAGCCACCACCGGCGCCGCGAGCGACGAGAAGGTGCTGGCAATGGAACTCGATTTAGACAGTGATGAACCGGCCGTCCGGCGGTTGACCTTGAAGAGCGCATTTGGCCGTGGCAAGGACCAGTCACCATCCATATCCATTGCAGCCTCGAATCGGAAAAAATATACTGCCGAGACCTTACCACAGGGAGCTTCGACCGCCGCGATTGTGACGCGCTGATGACAGGCTTTAATGTGCCGCGCGTTCATTGTCCGCGCTTCGAAAACATCACCGCATTCTGCGGTTCTGTATTAGCATGCTCAACTATGTCTGATAACGCCCGATACGCCGCCGCGTCGTGAGCGTCTTGAGAGCATCCAGGGCATAAGTGGGAGTTCGGTTTGAAGAAACGCGCCACCGTGATCTGTCGCAGAGGTAAGCGAATCCTTCTGGTCGCACGTAGTGCATCAAAGTGGGCTTTGCCGGGCGGGATTCTCAAGCGTGGCGAACATCGCACTGACGCCGCACTTCGGGAGCTCAAGGAAGAAACACAACTCTCCGGGAAGTCAGCCAAGCACCTTTTCGACTTCCGCGGCAAGCAGAAGCACCATCACGTGTTTTCCTGCGAAATTCCGAATCGCGCCAAAGCTCGCCCGAGTAACGAAATATCCAGGTGTCGCTGGTTTCACCTGGATGACATTCCTCGCCTCGTGACCAGCGGGCCGACGACCGATATCGTGAAGCTGATGAATCAGCGGCGCAGGAAGTAGCACTGCCAGCAGTGAGACGAGCGAGACCGGCGCACCAGTCTCGCTCCAATTTCAAAGTCCCGCCAACTACGCCGCCAACTTCAGCGCCTGCGCAAAATCGGCAATCAGGTCGTCGATGTCCTCGATGCCCGCCGAGAGCCGCAGCATGCCGTCGGAAATGCCCATCGCCTTGCGCGTTTCCGGCCCGGCTTCGAAAAAGATCGTCGGCGCAACGGGAATGATCAGCGTGCGCGTGTCGCCGAGACCGGTCGCCTTGACCGGCAGCTTGAGCGCGTTGACGACTTCGACGATGCGATCCGCGTTGAGCAACTCGAACGACAACAGCCATGACGCGCCCTTGAACAGCGTCTGAGCGATCTCGTATTGCGGATGGCTTTTCAGGCCAGGATAGAACACTTTGCCGATCGCTTCGTGCCCTTCGAGAAACTGGGCGAGCGCGAGCGCATTGTCGCTGCTTTGTTTCACGCGCAATGCGAGCGTTTCCGCGCCCATCGCGATCGAGTGCGCCTGCTCGGACGACAATGACGCTCCCATGTCTCGCAGGCCCTTCTTGCGGATCTGCAGAAGCCCCTGATCCTTCGCCGCCGAGCGCCGATAGTCGTCGGCGATATTCGGATACGCGCTCCAGTCGAACAGGCCCGTATCCGTCACCGCGCCACCGAGCGCGGCGCCATGACCCGCAATGGTTTTGGTCAGCGAATTGATGACGAGGCTCGCGCCGACCGCCTTTGGCTTGAACAAGGCAGGCGAGGTAATCGTGTTGTCGACCACGTACGCGATGCCGCGCTCGCGGCACACGTCACCGATACCTTGCAGGTCCGGAATCTGCGTGCCCGGATTCGCGATGGTTTCGACGAACACCATGCGCGTATTCGGCCGGATTGCGTTCTCCACGTCGTCGACGTTGCACGCGTCGACGGTCGTCACTTCGACGCCGAGCGACCGCAATGTGCCGAACAGACTGTTGGTGTTGCCGAACACGTAACGGCTCGACACGAGATGATCGCCCGCGCGCAGCAGCGTGAGGAACGTCGCGGTGATGCCGGCCATGCCGGTGCTGAAGCAGACCGTGCCGACGCCTTCTTCGAGGCTGGTGATCTTGCGCTCGAGCGCGGCGGTGGTGGGGGTGCCTTGCCGTGCGTAATTGAAGCCGCCTTTCTTCGTGCCCTGGAACACGCCGATCAGGTCCTCGACGCGCTCGAAACCATATTGCACGGACGTATGAACTGGCTGACGCAAGGCGCCGTGCTCAGTGCCCGCGGTTCTGTCGCCGTGAACGATGCCAGTGGTGAAACCTTGCTTGTCCATTCCTTCTCCGCCTTTTCAGATCGATTGCTTCCGACCGATTATCGCCTGTAACCGACCGCCGGCGAAGTCCTTAGCGTCCCGCCCGGCGGCGCCGGGCGCTCCGAATGGGCAAAACGCGCTCCGCGATGTTGCGCTGCGGGGTTGACTAGCCTCGGTGGCACGCACAGGCTCTAAGTCTCCATCGACCAGCACTGGAGGAAACGTGGCCAAGCCGAATACGGCGCGCATCATTGCCGCGCAGGCGAGTCCGTGCGACGAGCTCGTCATCCGCACACAGCCCCTCACGATCGACCGCCCGTGCCGGCGCAAGCGGCTCGCGCTCGCCGCGACCATCGCTGGTTCGAGCATGGCGTTCATCGATGGCTCCGTCGTCAACGTCGCGCTGCCGTCCATTCAGAGCGAACTCGGCGCGAGCGTCGCGGCGATGCAGTGGGTCGTCAACGCGTATCTGCTGTTTCTCGGCTCCCTCGTGCTGGTCGGCGGATCGATGGGCGACAAACTCGGCCGACGCACGGTGTTCATTGCGGGCGTCGGGCTTTTCACGCTGGCGTCGGCCGCTTGCGGGTTTGCACCGAATGCGTCTGCGCTGGTCGCCGCGCGCGCGGTTCAGGGCATCGGCGCGTCGCTGCTCGTGCCCAGCAGTCTCGCGATCATCGGCGCGGTGTTCGACGACGCCGCGCGCGGACGGGCGATCGGCACCTGGGCGGGCGTCGGCGCGATCACGTCGGCCGTGGGGCCGGTGGCGGGCGGCTGGCTCGTCGATGCGTGGTCGTGGCGCGCGATCTTCTTCCTGAACGTCCCCCTCGCGGCGCTGACGATCGCGCTCGCGATATTGGCGGTGCCCAACAGCCACCGCGCCGATGCGCCGCGACAGCTCGACTGGCCCGGCGCACTGAGCGCGGCCACGGGACTGGCCGCGCTGACGTTCGGCCTGACCGAAGCATCGGCGCGTGGCTTCGCGCATCCGCTCGTATTCGGTGCGATTGGCGCCGGCGTGCTGATTCTCGCCGCATTCGTGATCGTTGAAGCGCGCAGCCCTAACCCGATGGTGCCGCTCGATCTGTTTCGCTCGCGCGACTTCACCGGTGCCAATCTCGTCACCCTGCTGCTTTACTTCGGCCTTGGCGGCGCGTTCTTCTTCCTGCCGTTCACGCTGATCCGCGCGCATGGCTTCAGCGCGACCCAAGCGGGCGCGGCGCTGTTGCCGGTGCCTTTCATCATCGGTCTGCTATCGCGCTTCACTGGCGGTCTGACGAGCCGCTTCGGTTCGCGCGCGCTGCTGACCGTTGGCCCGGGCGTCGCCGGAATCGGCTTCACGCTGCTGGCGCTGCCGTTCGTGCGCGGCAGCTACTTGACTGGATTTTTCCCCGCGCTCGTCGTGCTTGGGCTCGGCATGACGATCACCGTCGCGCCGCTCACCACGACCGTGATGGGCGCGGTGCCGAGCGACCGCACAGGCGTGGCGTCCGGCATCAACAACGCGGTTGCGCGCGTGGCGGGCCTGCTGGCGATTGCGGTGCTCGGCATCGTCTTCCTGTGGTCGCATCACGCGGCGCTATCGGCGCGCCTCGACGAACTGCACGTACCGCAAGATGTGCGCCAGAGCGGGCAACTGCTGGCGCCGGTCGAGCAAGCGGGAGCGGCAGCGAGCGCCTCGCCTACGCCGCGCGACACAGCCGTGGCGCGCGCGCAAGCCGATTCGATGACCGACGCGCTGCGCGCCGTCGCGCTCGTCTGCGCCGCGTGTGCGTTCGCTGGAGCGGGGCTCGCAATGGCCACCCTCCAGCCGCTGAATCGGGCGGCGGTAGCGCGCCCGCAGTGAGAGACGAAACTCAGTGGTGAACGGGCCGTACCGGCGACCCCGTCGGCCGGACCACCGCGGCCGCTCGTGCCTCGATTCTTTCCGCGGACGAAGTAGGCTGATGCGCAATGGTTGCGCTGTCGTACCCGTTCATTTGTTCATCGATGACGAAGTCCGCGACTCTCATCGCGTCCATCGCGTTGCCGTCCACGTCGTTCCACTCGCGAATCGCGCGATTGATCTTGGTTAGCGCGGTGACGGCGAGCAGGATCGCGTCGGTCTCGGTGATCTTGCCTTCGAGATCATCGACGAGGTAATCCGCAACACGTAGCGCCGCGCCGATCAGATTGCTGTCGTCGCTCAAGTCCGTCAGTACCGCATGAACCACTGCGAGGCAAGCATCTTTGCGTGCAAGTGCGATGTCCGTCATGAGGTTCTCCAGAGTCGAGGTGCCAGCACAATTTACTCCGAGTGCTCCCTGCATGTCGAATGCGCCCGCGGCGAAGCCGCCACCGCGTTGCCTTTACCAGCGCTGGTGGACGTGGGGCGCGATATGGTGCTGATAGATTTCCCGGACCCGCTGCATGAGCTCGTCGGACAGCGGCGCGAGGCTCGCGGCCGATACGTTCGACGCCGCCTGGGCGGCGTTTTTGCTGCCAGGGATGATGACGGAGACGGCATCTTCCATCAGGATCCAGCGCAGGGCCAGTTGCGCCATCGAGGCGCCCGCGGGTACGAGGCCGCGCAGTTCGTCGACCGCCTTCAACGCGATGTCGTAGGGCACGCCGGAGAACGTTTCGCCGACATCGAACGCCTCGCCATGCCGATTGAATGCACGATGATCGTCCGACGCGAAAACCGATTCCGCGGACAGCTTTCCCGTGAGCATGCCGCTGGCCAGAGGCACTCGCGCGATGACCGCAACCTCTTTCTTTTGCGCCTGCCTGAAGAACAGATCGGCGGGACGCTGACGGAACATGTTGTAGATGATCTGGACCGAAACCACATTCGGATATTCGATCGCCTTCAGCGCTTCTTCCACCTTTTCGACCGACACGCCGTAATAGCGGATCTTCCCGGCGGCGACGAAGTCGTCCATTGCGTCGAACACTTCGGGACGGTAGTACACCTCGGTCGGCGGGCAATGCAGCTGCACCAGGTCGAGCGTGTCGACGCCGAGGTTGGAGCGGCTCCGGTCGATGAACGCTTCGAGCTCGCGCTTGTTCAGATAGCCGCTGGTCACATGCGGGTCGAGTCGGCGCCCGAGCTTCGTAGCGACGATCGGACGTTCGCCGCCTCGTTGCCGCAGCACGTCCCGGATGATCCGTTCCGAGCGACCGTCGCCGTAGACATCGGCCGTGTCGATGAACGTCACACCGTTATCGAGCGCGGCGTTCAGCGCTGCCTTGGCGTCATCTTCCGCAACACTGCCCCACGAGCCGCCGATCGCCCATGCTCCAAAACCGATTTCCGACACATTCCAGCCGGTACGACCAAATTTTCTCGTCAAAAGCGTCATTTGGATGCTCATCCTCTGATTTGTGAAGTTACGTCACAGGTGCTTCATTACCCTTGCGGGAGTGCCGGCGACCTTGGTACGTAGTGTAGCAAGCGGGCGGGGGCGTATGATTGCCACGGCATCGAAACGGCCGCTCTGACAACAGGAAGTGAAACCGGGATAAAGGTGGCGCAATGACAAGCAACGCAGGTTCTGACGACATCGCGAACGAGGCCATTGCGCCATCGCGAACCGCGCTTATCGTGATGCACTACCAGACCGATATTCTCGGACTGTTTCCATCGGTCGCGCCGGCGTTGCTCGCCAATACACGCAGATTATGCGACGCGGCCCGGGCCAAAGGCGTCAGCGTCTATTTCGCCAATCTCCGGTTCAGTCCGGGATATCCGGAAGTCAGCCCGTTGAACAGGAATGGGCAGGGAATCAAAAAACTTGGCCTGTTCCTCGAAGACCGGACCGCGCCCGAGCTGGGCCAGCAGGCCAACGAACCGCTCGTCATCGCGCATCGTGCGAGCGTGTTCTTCGGCACCGATCTGGAGGCGCGACTCTCCGCGCAAGGTATCGATTCGCTGATGATGGTCGGCATCGCGTCGACCGGAGTCGTGCTCTCCTCGGTCGCTTACGCGAGCGACGCGGACTTTCGCCTGTACACGGTCAAGGATTGCTGTTACGACCCGGACGAGGTGGTCCATGAACATCTGTTTGCTACCGCATTCGATTCACGCACCACGGTGCTGTCACTGGCGGACGCGTTGCTACTGCTCGCATAGACCGATACCGACGACTCGACCCGTTAGCCTCGGCATGCCATTTGCTGACTGAAACCGGAAGACAAACTCACCAGGCGACAAACCGTGGCGCCGAAAGCAACGGACATCAGCTCGTTTCAGATTTTCGAGAGCGTCGTCATCCGCTTGTACGACGGCGGGGTGCTGTCGCCGGCGGTGCTTGAACGTGTCGTCGGCGCTTTCGCGCAAGCGAATGTGGACTGGCATGGCCCTGTGCAGGGCCGTTCAGTGGATGACCGTTCACTCCACGAAATCGTCGCGCTGACGATGCTGCCCGGACAGCCGCTGCGATCGGCATCGGCATCCTTCATGTCCGTGATCGAACACATCGCGGGCGTCGCCTCGCAAGCCGAACCGAAGCCCGCGAGACGCGGTAGAACAGCCGTAGCGCCGGCGGACAAAACGGAAGCGGAAGCGGAAGCGGAAGCGGAAACGGAAACGGAATCGCAAGAACTGCTTGCGCAATTGTCCGGCAACGAACCACCCGGCAAGCGCCGCCGCGCGAACCAACAACAGGATCGGCCGGCGAGCCCGCACGGCTATAACCCGTTCGTCAACGCCCGGCCGCCGCGCTCGAAGAAACCGTGAACCCGGTCGCGGCTCGCTTCGCATGCGCGAGGCGCTGGCGAGCCCGCCGATCCCGATTCCCACGCTGCCGTACACTATCCGCTGGCCGCATCGCCCGCGGGCCGTCAGCTCCAACCCATGCTCACTCCACTCGATCCCGCCAACTGGCTAACCGCCCGCCGCGATGCCGAAACCGGCATCGAAAGCCTGCGCGCGCATTTCAGCGGCCACGCCTACGATCCGCACGATCACGACGACATGCTGATCGGCTACACGGAGCAGGGCGTGCAACGCTTCCAGTGTCATCGGTCGTTGCACACCAGCGTGCCGGGCCGCGCGATCCTGATCGAGCCCGGCGCGCTGCACGACGGTCACGCGCCCGAGGCGGGCGGCTTCACGTACGCGATGCTGTATCTGCCGCAAGCCTGGGTCGAGCGCGCGGCGCGCCGGCTCGACCTGCCGGGACTGGCCCGCGTCGAGGCGGCGTTCGGCCATACGCTCGTCGACGACCATGCTCTCGTCGATGCGATCCGCCAGGCGTTCGTCGCGATTCATGGCAACGAGGGCCGGCTCGCGCGCGACCAGGCGCTCGATCGTCTGCTGCTGCGACTCGGCGCACAGCTGCGCGACGCGCCGCTCGCGGGCGACCCCGCCGCGTCGCCCGCGATCGCGCGGGTGCGCGATCTGCTGCACGAACAGATGGACGGCAATCCCGGGCTCGACGAACTCGCCGAAGTTGCCGGCATCGACCGGTTCAGGCTGACGCGTCTGTTCCAGCGCGCGTTCGGCACGTCGCCGCACGCGTATCTGGTGCGCTTGCGCCTGCGCGCCGCGCGGCGCCTGCTCGCGGCCGGCCGCACGCCCGCGCAGGTCGCGGCCGAAGTCGGCTTCGCCGACCAGAGCCATCTCGGCCGCTGGTTTCGTCGCGCGTACCGGATGACGCCAGCCGCGTACCGGCAGATGTGCACAAACGTTCCAGACTGATCGCGCGGCATCGTCGATCATGAGCGGCTCAACGAAGGAGTCGTCATGTTCGATACCAAAGTGGCGCTGATCGTGCGCAGCGATCTCGCGGTCTGGCAGAAGCTCAATGTGGTCGCGTTTCTCGCGACCGGCGTCGCGGCCGCGGCGCCCGATGCGCTGGGCGAGCCCTACGAGGATGCCGCCGGGCACCGCTACGGCCGCATGCTCGGCCAGCCGATGATGGTGTTCGCCGCCGACCGCTCCGGTCTGCAGGGTGCGCATCGGCAGGCGCTGTCGCGCGAGCTCAGAATCGTGCCGTATGTGCACGCGATGTTTTCGACGGGGCATGACGCGGCGAACCGCGCAGTGTTTCGCGCCGAGGACGCGGCCAATCTCGACCTCGTCGGTCTCGCGCTGCACGGACCGAAGAAAGCCGTCGACAAGGCCGTGAAAGGTTTGGCCTTGCACGAGTGAGTCGACGAGTGCGCGAGCCGCTCGATTGTCGACGGTACTCGCGCCGAAGCTTAAAAGAGAAACGTTTGCCGCGCCGGACCTGAATTGCGTTAAAACAAAAAAAGCTTATTCGGCGAATGCACGAGGCATCAATTGCCGCTTCATTTCACATCGTTTCGAGTCTCGAAGCGGTAATGCGTCAAAGCGCAGATCTATCCAACGGGCATAGATCGGAAAGGCACAAGTAACGCTCCCCCTCTATAGCGAATCGTGTCGCCGTCGCGGTGATGCGATTGCAAGTCTTTGTCGGGAAACGAATTGTCGGCGATTGCGCCGACGCGGTCGCCAACTCGTTTCAAATTATTCTTTGCAAAAACGGCTTTCTATAGCATGGACATGCTCGCAAGAAAACCTTGCGTATACGTTTCAACCTAAATTGAACCTCATTCAGAATTGAATCTGTTGATGTTACACTGCAAGCCGCTGGAGCCATTCTGGCAAAGGGCTTTGGTGTTTCCAGCTCAACTGTGGTTTGAAACGCGTCCACGACGTGTCGCTGGTGTCGTGCGTGCGGCAGCCATTCACTGGACTTCTCCAACACCCTGCTGCGTTCCCGGATTCCTCAGGTACTAATACCGTGTACTCTCAAACGCAAATCGACCCGGTGGTCAGCTTCCGCAACTCGCAGCGCGAGCATGTGCGTGGGACGATCATTAACCTCCAGAGAAAGTCTTTGGTCATGGAGGTCTATAACCCTTATTCCATCGTGCAGGTCAGCGAGGTCTTAAGCGAGCTGAGCGTGCGCATGGGCACCAAGAATGCCTATCTCGGCAAGGCGGTGGTGGTAAGTCTGGTGAACACCGGCCTGACCGCGGTGGTTTCACTGGCACTCATCGACGAATGGCGCGAGCTTAGCGTTCTGCCCAATGAAGCGAAGTCGGTCGGGCGGGAAGCAGAACTCTTTATTAGCGACTGGGACGCGCGCTTCAATATCCGCCGCGACTATCAGATCGTCGTGAACGAGATGCGCGCGTTCCTGTCGGAAGTGTCGCGCTGGGTGGAGCAGGTCGATCTGACCGAGAGCTTGCCGAAGACCGAAGGCGGCCGGCTGCGCGAGGACCTGTTCTACGAGCTCGCCACGCCGATCATGCTCAAGATGAAGTCCTACCTCGACCGTCTCGAGGAAGAAGCCGAGCGCGTCGACGCGGAGATCGCACCCGTGCATCGCACCTATGCGCAATCGGCGCTGCATCCGTTGCTGCTGCGCGCGCCGTTCGTCTACCGCACGTTCACCAAGCCGCTCGGCTATGCCGGCGACTACGAGATGGTCAATCAGATCCTCAGCGATCCGCAGCAGGGGCCGACCACTTACTTCCAGATCGTCAATACCGCCTTCCTGCAGGCGGCGGTCGCGACCGCGCACCGCAACCGCATCACGCTGCTGATCGACTTTCTGACGCGGCAGGCCGAGGCGGCGCGCGCGGCCGGCAGGCCGTTCCGCATCCTCAACGTCGGTTGCGGGCCCGCTTTCGAGATCCAGCGCTTCGTGCGTGAATATCCGCATCCGGAGCTGCTGTCGTTCGAGCTGGTCGACTTCAGCGAGGAAACGCTGGCGTTTACCAAGGACGCGATCGACAGCTCGGCACACGCCGCGGGCCATAAGGTCTCGGTGCAAATGGTGCATCAGTCGGTGCACGACCTGCTCAAGCGTAAGATTTCCACGGACCCCTCCGCGCGCGAATTCGACGCGGTGTACTGCGCCGGTCTGTTCGACTATCTGTCGGACAAGGTCTGCGCACGTTTGCTCAGTTACTTCGCCGCTCGCACCCGACCCGGCGGCCAGTTGCTGGTCACCAACGTCCATTCCGCGAATCCGGAGAAGTACGGGATGGAGCATCTGCTCGAGTGGTACCTGATCTATCGGAACGAGAGCGGCATGAGCTCGCTGCTTCCCCCCAACTCCACTGACCAGAAGCTCTACGTCGACGAGACCGGGGTGAATGTGTTCGCGGAAGCAACGATCCTCTGAAACCGTGTCGACATCCCTGTCCATGACTACCAGTCCCCTGCAGAGCGGCTATCAAACCGAGCTGGCCGACTTTCGCGTCACGTTCAGCCGGGGCGGCGCGTGCACCGCGATTGCGCTCGTGCTGCTCGGCGTGGGGCTGGATTACGCGCAGTATCCGCAGTATCAGACGTCGTTTGCGCTCGCGCGGCTGCTCGTGTCGTTGATGATCGGCGGTATCGTCGCCTTGCTCGACACCGACATGGGGCGACGGCTTACTCCATGGCTGACGCTGTCCTGGCTGCTGCTGCCGCAGGTGATGATTTCATGGATGATCTGGCGCACCGATGGCGTGCTGTCGCCCTACTATATGGGGCTGAATCTGGCCATCTTCGCGTCCGGCATTGCCTTGCCGTTTGGCTTGTGGCAAAACCTCGTGTTTGGCGTGTTGTCGTGCCTTCTGTATCTGCTGGCCTGCCTGTTGCCTCCGCATGACGGCTTGCCGCTCGGCACGTTGACCGTCAATGTTCTGCTGCTTCTGTTCGCCGCGGCCGCGAGTGCGGTCTACACGTTCTTCAATGAACGCGTGCGCTTCATGCTGTTTCGCCTGAAGGCCGAGGTGTCCGAGAAAAACGCGGAGGTCTCCGCGAAGAACGCCGAGCTCGAAGTGATCAATCGGCAGTTGCTCGACATCAAGGGCCAACTGCTGCAGCAGGAGAAAATGGCGGCGATCGGTACGCTCGCGGCGGGCCTGCTGCATGAAGTGAACAACCCGGTGAACTTCTGCCTGATGGCGATCGAGGTTGCGCTGGAGGAACCGATCTCGAAGAAGGAGCCGACGCTGCAGGAATGTCTGGTCGATGCGCGGCAGGGCATGCAGCGCATCCAGCACATCGTGTCGGACCTGAAGACGTTCGCGTATCGCAAGCCCGGCGCCGAGGCGGAGCTGGGCACGCCGTTCCTGTTCGAAAAGGCGCTCGATTCGGCGATCCGGCTCGTCGGGCATGAATTGCGCGGCGTGACCGTGACGCGCGAGCTGCCCGCGGATACGCTGGTGCAGGGCGACGAGGCGGCCATCATCGGCGTGCTGATCAACCTGCTGTCGAACGCGG
Organism: Paraburkholderia sp. BR13444; assembly: GCF_040948755.1. NCBI lineage: Bacteria > Pseudomonadati > Pseudomonadota > Betaproteobacteria > Burkholderiales > Burkholderiaceae > Paraburkholderia > Paraburkholderia sp. BR13444. The sequence continues at coordinate 281,939 of NZ_JBFPKM010000009.1, forward strand.
TGCTGGCGATGCGCAAGGCGGGCACGCCCGCGCCGGCGATCCACGTCAACGTCAGATGGACGCAAGAGCGCCTGCACGTGACGGTGAAAGACAATGGGCCGGGCATCGCGCCGGAGAATATCGCGCGCGTGTTCGAACCGTTCTTTACCACCCGCGAAGTGGGACAGGGCCTTGGCCTCGGACTGTCGATCAGCTATGCGGTGATCGAGCGCCACGGCGGTCTGCTGTTTGCCGAGAGCGAGCTGGGAAGTTGGGCGGCGTTCAGTTTCGATCTGTCGCCCGCACCCTGAGAAACACCATGAATGACATCCGTCAGACACAGCCCACTCTTCTCTACGTCGATGACGAAGAGTTGGCGTGCAAATATTTCGCGCGCACCGTCGGTGCCGATTACGAGGTCCTGCTCGCGACGAGCAGCGACGAGGCCATCGCTATCCTCGAGCAGGACAGTGCCCGCATCGCGGTGCTGGTCACGGACTTTCGCATGCCGGGGCGCGACGGCGGCGACCTGCTGCGCCAGGTGGCGCTGGAGTATCCGCACATCGTGCGGATTCTGGTCACTGCTTACGCAGACGTCGAGATGCTGTTGCAGACGGTCAACACCGGCGAGGTGTTCCGCATCCTCGAAAAGCCGCTGAAGCCGGCGGCGGTGCGCGATACGCTGCAACTGGCATTTGACCGCTACCACGAACGCGCGATGCAGAATCAGCGTCTGATCGCGATCGACGAAACCCTCGCGTTCATCGCGCACGAACTGAACACGCCGCTCGCGGCGATCGCGTTGAATGCGCACAGCATCGAAGATCGCACAGACGCGGAGCGCGATGCCGAAGGCGAAATTCTCGGCGCCGCGAAATCGATGCGCGAGAGTGCGCAGTACTGCATGGCGGTGGTGTCGTCGTTCTGGCGCTCGGTGCACAACGGGCGGCGCCGGCAACAGGAGGGCGACGAGGCGCGTATCGAGAGCACCGCGCATGGGCTGATCTCGGCGTTGCTCGATACGTATCCGTTTACGACCGCGCAGCGCTCGTGGGTGCATGTCGATGTCGAAAGCGACTTTGCGGTGCTCACGCAGCCGAATTGCGTGGCGCTCGTGCTGTCGTCGTTGTTGTCCAACGCGTTGCGCGCGCTTGCGGATGTGCCGTCGCCGTCGGTGCGCTTTACCGTAACGACGGAACCCCACCCGAGCATCGGCATCTGCGACAACGGGCCCGGAATTCCGCCCGAGATCAAAGACCGCCTGTTGACGGACCCAATTACAACGCACGCGAAATCCGGGGGGAACGGCTTGGGCCTGATTCTATGCAACCGTGTGATGCAGTCCTGTGGCGGCGGGCTCAGGATCGAGTCCACGCCGGGGGGAGGCACCACCGTAGTGCTGGATTTCCCCCATATCAAAGGTCAAACGCACAGGAGTTGTTGATGAACGAAGCAAAAGCCACAGAGGAGTTGGCGCCGGCGATCATCTTCGTCGATGACGAAGCTACCGCCGTAAAGTACTTCCAGCGTGCCATCGGAAGCCTGGCGCCGGTCCTGACTGGCGGCTCGGTGGAAGAGGGCAAGGCGCTGCTCGACGAGCACGGCGACAGGGTCGGCGTTCTCGTCTCCGACCAGCGCATGCCGGGCGAGTTCGGCAACGAGCTGCTGCGCTATGCGAGCGAGCGCTTTCCGCATGTCGTGCGGATTCTGACCACCGCGTATTCGGAAATCGATCAGACCGTCGCGGCCGTCAACCTCGGTCACATCCATCGCTACATCAAGAAGCCTTGGGACATTACGGCGCTGCGCATGGAGCTGAAGCAGGCGCTGGAACTGGCCGAGCTGCGCAAGGAGCGCGACACGCTGGTGCGCGAGAAGCTGGGCGTGTTGCAAAAGCAGGTGGTCGCCACGCGCATTGGTCTGGTGCGTTCGCTGTCGGCTACGCTGATCGGGCCCGAGCGCTTCCAGCCGGTCGAGACGTATCTTGCGGCGGCGGTGCTCGCCGAAGTGCCGAACTCCGAGCCGGACTGGCTGCTGCAGGATTACTCCGACCTGATCGCGGCCGAGAGTGCCCGCAGCGGCGCGTTCGGTCATGCGGTCGCGGCGCATCTCGCCACGCTGCGCAACCGGCACGGCGCCGCGAACCTGACCGCGAATGACGCGCTGACGGCGCTGGCCGGGGCGTTTTCCGAGGCTGGCTTCAATGTGCGCCGCGCAGGCGATGGTCTCGTGTGCGACCAGCCGGCCACGCTCGCGGAGTTTCTCGCGGAGCCGGGCAACAACGCGGTGTCGAGCGGCCACGCGGCATGGCTGGCGAGCCTGCTGTGGCTCGACGGCACTGACGGTGCATTGCAGCCGGCACGCGAAGGCAATGCGGTTGTTTTCCGGCCGGCGCAACGCGGTAGCGAGTTCGCGGCCGACCGCCTCGCCACGTGGATCGAGCAGTTCTGATTACCTTGCTTCGAGGGCGCGGCGTCTGACGCGCCCCCTCTCGCCCTGCCTTCGCGCTGCAGCCCGCCACGGCTAGCAGCGCGAAGTTGACCAAGGCTCGCGCGAGCCGTCCCAACTTCGGTCGATCTTTCTCAAGCCTGAATGCGCGGCACGAAGCGCCGCGTTCGAATCCATTTGGTTGCCACCCACTTGTCGCCGGTGCGCAGCGGCGTGCTCGCGTGCAGCGAGCTCGGATCGCACATCCCGTAGCGGTTGCCGTATTCGAAGTAGAGCGCATGCCCGCGCTGCGGCACGACCGACCAGCCGAGCTGCGGAAACACCGTCTCACCGCCGTCTTCCACGTCTTTCAGATACATCAGCAGTGTGCCCATGCGCTGGCCGCTGCGCGCGATCGACTCGCGATTCGCTGCGTTGCCCGTCATCAGATAGTCGACGTGCGGCGTCGACTCCGCGCCTTCCTCATAGTGAAGCATTTGCAGGCCTTCGCCGTTCTCGACCGGCGTCGCCGTCAGTTCCGCGATGCGCGCCTCGATGCGCGCAATCAGCGGCGTCTCGCCCAAACGGAAAAACATCCCATGACTGCTGCGATGAGCGGCGATCACATCGCGGCCGGTCACCGGATCGACGACGGCCGAGCGGTCCAGCCGCGGCTGTGCGAGCGCGATCAGCTGCTCGCATTCGTCGGCACTCAGGAAGTTGGCGAGGTGCACGGCGGCCGGTCGTTGCAGCCGCGACAGCACGCGCACCTTGCGCTCGCCGAGCTGGATCAGAGGACCTTCGGGCACGCGCAGCGGCTCGGGCTGATAGCTGAGCGGCGCGCCGCCGACTTCGAGCTTGTCGCCGGGCAGCGCCATGCCGTACAGGAACGCCGACGCGACCGCCTCGACCATCGCCGCGGCCAGCTCGGCCGCGTTGTTGCGGCTCACCAGTTCGTTGACGATCGCTTGCGGCGCGACGCCGCGCGAAAGATTGGCGGCGATCCAGTCGCGGACTTCGGCGGGGAAATTGACGGTGATGGACATCGGGGCGAGCTTGTGGGGGTCGTGACAGTCGCGGCGCGCGACGCTGGCTCGCGATGATATCGGACGAATGTGACGACTCTGGACGGACGGTCCGGTTTTCATTTGGCTGTCGTCTGTTACCGCATGTTGCGATGTCCCGCCGCGCTCAAAACTCGACCCATGCGGATGTCCGCCGCCCGCGCGCCGCCTGATCGCGACACCCCAACCCTTTCACCCGCCAACATGTTGCACCCCTGTAACTCAAGCCCTGCGCAAGCCGGCTACATTCACGCATGCCCCACGCCAAAGTCGCGTCCCGCTTTCTTACGTCTTCATAACAACAGTACCGAGGGCTTCGACTGATGACAACGCGCGCGAACCGTGTCACTTTTGCGCAGTCCCGTCAGAGGACGAGCTTCCAGCCGAATCTCGACACCAATATCCGTTCCCGGAGATCAACATGAGCGAAACCGTGTCCCCGCCGCCAAAGCGCTCGCGACGCGGGCTCATCATCTTCGCGGTTGTCCTGCTCGTGCTGGTCGCGCTCGTCGTGGTTCATCTGCTGACGCTCAAGAAGCCGGCGCGCGAGAACGCGGCGATCGTCGTCACCGTTGCGCAGGCGACGCTCGGTTCGATGCCGGTCACGCTGAGCGAGCTCGGCACCGTCATTCCGATCGCGACCGTGACCGTGCTGCCGCAGCTGAGCGGCTATCTGACCGAGGTCGGCTATCACGAAGGCCAGGAGGTGCAAAAAGGACAGTTCCTCGCGCAGATCGATCCGCGCCAGTATCAGATCAGCAAGCAGCAGGCGGAGGCGACGCTCGCGAAAGACCGCGCTTTGCTCGCGCAGGCGCGCGCCGATCTCGAGCGCTATACCCAGCTGAACGAGCGCAAGTCGATCGCGCAGCAGACCTACGCGGATCAGCAGTTTCTCGTGCAGCAGGACGAAGCGGCGGTGAAGGTCGATCTCGCCAACATCGCCCAATTCGATCTCGACCTCGCGTATTGCCGCATCACCGCGCCGATCGCGGGCAAGGTCGGCTTGCGGCTCGTCGATCCGGGCAACTACGTGACCGCATCGTCGACGACCGGCATCGTTGTCATCACGACCGTGAAGCCGACCACGGTGCAGTTCACGGTGCCGCAGGATTCGCTCGCGTCGATCGTGCAGCGTCTGTCCACCGGCGCGAAGCTGCCGGTCACCGCGTATTCGAGCGACAACTCGCGCGAGATCGCGACCGGCACGCTGTACGCGGTCAGCAACCAGATGGCGACCGCGACCGGCACCGTCACGTTGCGCGCGACCTTCGCGAACGACGACGAAGCGCTGTTCCCGAACGAGTTCGTCAACGTGAAGCTGCTCGTCGACACGATGCAGAACGCGGTGCTCGTGCCGAGCGCCGCGGTGCAGTCCGGCGCGCCCGGCGACTTCGTCTATCTGGTCAATCCGGACAGCACGGTGTCTGTGCACAAGGTCAAGCTGGGCCCGAGCGACGGCAGGAATACGGTGATCGAGTCGGGTCTCGCGGCCGGCAACCAGGTCGTGACGGACGGTACGGATCGTCTGAACGACGGCGCGAGGATTCAGCCGGCGCATCCGAAGTCCGCCGCCGCGGCAAGCCGCGCGGCCGCCGCCGGCCCGAAGGCGCCCGCGGCGTCCGAAGCAGCGCCGGCGTCGAACGCGGCGGCATCGCCCGCGGCGGCCGCGTCAGAAGCCGCTTCGTCGTAACGGACCGCCGCGCCGATGAACATTTCCCGCCTGTTCATACTTCGCCCGGTCGCGACGCTGCTGTTGATGATCGCGCTCGTGCTCATCGGTCTGATCGCGATGCGCGTGCTGCCGGTGTCGTCGCTGCCGAACGTCGACTATCCGACGATTCAGGTGCAGACCTTCTATCCGGGTGCGAGCCCGACGGTGATGGCGACCACCGTGACGGCGCCGCTCGAAGTGCAGCTCGGCGAGATTCCGGGCCTGCAGCAGATGACCTCGTACAGCTCGGACGGCGCGTCGGTGATCACGCTGCAGTTCGATCTGTCGCTGAACCTCGACATCGCCGAGCAGAACGTGCAGCAGGCGATCAACGCGGCGAACAGCTATCTGCCATCGGGCCTGCCGGCGCCGCCGACCTACGCGAAGGTCAATCCCGCCGACCAGCCGATTCTGACGCTCGCGGTCACGTCGAAGTCGATGTCGCTGACGCAGCTCGAGGACGTCGCGAACAATCGCCTCGGCACGAAGATCTCGGAGGTGGCGGGGGTCGGCGTCGTGACGACGAGCGGCGGCAACGTGCCCGCGATCCGCGTCGAGGCCGACCCGCACAAGCTTGCCGCCTACGGCCTCAATATCGACGATCTGCGCACCCTGCTCAGCTACGTGAACGTGAGCCAGCCGAAGGGCAATTTCGACGGCCCCGATCTCGACTACACGATCAACGGCAACGATCAGATCACCGACCCGAAAGACTATCTGGACACGGTGATCGCCTATCAGAACGGCTCACCGGTCTACATGCGCGACGTCGCGCGCGTGAGCCAGGCCGCGCAGGACGTCGAGCGCGGCGCGTGGTACAACGGCTCGCCCGCGATCGTGCTGAACGTGCAGCGCCAGCCCGGCGCGAACGTGATCCAGACGGTCAATCAGATCATGAAGGTGCTGCCGCAGCTCGAATCGACGCTGCCGGCCGGCATGAAAGTGACGGTGGTGTCGGACAGTACCGGCGTGATTCGCGCGTCGGTCGCGGACGCCGCGTTCGAGCTGATTCTCGCGATCGTGCTGGTCGTCGCGGTGATCTTCGTGTTCCTGCGCAACGTGCCCGCCACCGTGATTCCGAGCATCTCGGTACCGGTCTCGCTGATCGGCACGCTCGCGGTGATGTACCAGCTCAACTATTCGATCGACAACCTGTCGCTGATGGCGTTGATCATTGCGACCGGCTTCGTGGTCGACGACTCGATCGTGATGATCGAGAACATCGTGCGCTATCTGGAAGAGGGCATGTCGCCGCTCGAAGCCGCGCTCGAAGGCGCGGGGCAGATCGGCTTCACGATTCTGTCGCTGACCATTTCGCTGATCGCGGTGCTGATTCCGCTGCTGTTCATGGGCGGCGTGATCGGGCGCCTGTTCAGCGAGTTCGCGGTGACGCTCGCGGTCACGATCGTGATTTCGGCGGTCGTGTCGCTGACGGTGGTGCCGATGCTGTGCGCGCGGATGCTGCGCGCGCAGGCCGAGCGGCATCCGAGCCGCTTCGAGCGCATCAGCGAGCGCCTGTTCGACAAGACGCTTGCCGCCTACGAGCGTGGCCTGCGCTGGGTGCTCGACCATCAGACGCTGACGCTGATGGTCGCGCTCGCCACCGTCGTGTTGACCGGCATCCTGTATGTGGTGATTCCGAAGGGGCTATTTCCGGTGCAGGACGTCGGTGTGATCCAGGGCATCAGCGTCGCCGACAACTCGGTGTCGTACGCGGCGATGGTGAAGCGGCAGAGCGCGCTCGCCGATGCGGTCCTGAAGGACCCGGACGTGGTGTCGCTGACGTCGTACGTTGGCATCGACGGCACCAACGCGACGCTGAACAACGGCCGCTTCCTGATCAATCTTCGCGACAAGGACAAGCGTTCAGACAACGCGCAGGAAATCGCGCGCCGGCTGGCGCAGGAAGTCGCGCATGTGCCGGGCGTGAAGCTTTTCATGCAGCCCGAGCAGGACCTGACACTCGACACGACCGTGTCGCCGAACCAGTACAGCTTCGTGTTGCGTGGACCGAGCCAGCAGGCGTTCCAGAAGTACGTGCCGGAACTCGTCGCGCGTCTGAAGCAGATTCCGTCGCTGTCCGACGTGCAGAGCGACCTCAACACCGACGGCCTCAGCGTGAACGTCGAAGTGAACAGGCAACTGGCCGCGCGCTTCGGCATCACGCCCGCGACGATCGACAACGCGCTGTACGACGCGCTCGGCCAGCGCATCGTGTCGACGATCTTCGAGCAGTCGAGCCAGTACCGCGTGATTCTGGTCGCGAAGCCGGAGTCGATGCCGACCGTGCAATCGATCGGCAATCTGTATCTGCCGAGCCAGACCAGCAGCACGGGTCAGGTGCCGCTGTCCGGCATCGCGAAGATCGAGATCAGGAAGGCCCCGCTCGTGATCAGTCACCTTGCGCAGTTCCCGTCGGTGACGATCTCGTTCAATCTCGCGAAGGGCGCGTCGCTGAGCACCGCGGTCAAGGATATTCACGAGGCCGAGCAGGCGATCGACCTGCCGCCGTCGATCACGTCGTCGCTGCAAGGCGCGACCGCGGCGTTCGAGGATTCGCTATCGAGCGAGGTCTACCTGCTGATCGCCGCGCTCGTTGCCGTGTATATCGTGCTCGGTGTGCTGTACGAGAGCTTCATCCATCCGGTCACGATCCTGTCGACGCTGCCGTCGGCGGGCATCGGCGCATTGCTGTCGCTGATGCTCGCGGGGATGGATCTCGACGTGATCGGCATCATCGGTATCGTGCTGCTGATCGGCATCGTCAAGAAGAACGCGATCATGATGGTCGACTTCGCGCTCGACGCCGAGCGCAATCACGGCAAGGCGCCGCGCGAGGCGATCTTCGAGGCGTCGCTGCTGCGTTTCCGCCCGATCCTGATGACGACGCTCGCGGCAATGCTCGGCGCGCTGCCGATGCTGCTCGGCACCGGCACCGGTTCGGAACTGCGCCGCCCGCTCGGCCTCGCGATCATCGGCGGTCTGACGCTGAGCCAGGTGCTGACGCTGTTCACCACGCCGGTGATCTATCTGTTCTTCGACCGGATGGCCACGCGCGTGAACCGCTGGCGCGCCGAGCGGGCTAAGCGCAACGCAGGCGGCGCGGAGGGCACGCGGTGAACATCCCGGCGCTCTTCATCCGGCGACCGGTCGCGACGACGCTGCTCGCGATCGCGATTCTGATCTCCGGCACGCTCGCCTATTTCCGCATGCCGGTCGCGCCGCTGCCGAACATCGCGTTTCCGGTGATCGTCGTGCAGGCCAACATGGCCGGCGCGAGCCCGAACATCATGGCGTCGACGGTGGCCGAGCCGCTCGAACGGCGGCTCGCGACGATCGCCGATGTCGAGGAGCTGACCTCGATCAGCTACGTCGGCTCGTCGATGATCATCGTCGAGTTCGGTCTGAAGCGCGACATCAATGGCGCCGCGCGCGACGTCGAGGCGGCGATCCAGGCCGCGCGCGCCGATCTGCCCACCACGCTGCGCAGCAATCCGAGCTACCGCCAGTACAACCCGGCCGACGCGCCGATCGTGGTGCTGTCGCTGACCTCGGACACGCTGACCAAAGCGCAACTCTACGACTCCGCCGATTCGGTGATCCAGCAGCAGTTGTCGCAGGTGCAGGGCGTCGGCCAGATCACGCTCGGCGGCGGCGCGTTGCCGAGCGTGCGCGTCGAGTTGCAGCCGGGCAAGCTCAATAGCTACGGCATCGGCATGGAAGACGTGCGCGCGGCGATCAGCGCGGCCAATGCCGACAGCGCGAAGGGGCATATCGACGTCGGCGATCAGCGCTACGTGGTCACCTCGAACGATCAGATCACGCACGCGGCGCCGTATCGCGATCTGGTGGTCGCGTATCGCGACGGCGCGCCGGTGAAGTTGCGCGACGTCGCCCAGGTGCGCGACTCGAACGAAAACATCCGCAATGCGGGGCTTTTCAACGGCAAGTCGGCGATTCTGGTGATCGTCTATCCGATGCCGGGCAGCAACGTGGTCAGCACCGTGCAGCAGATCCGCAACGTACTGCCGGCGATCGAAGCGACGTTGCCGAGCAGCGTGCACGTGGATGTCGCGATCGATCGCTCGCAGTCGGTCACGTCGTCGGTCGGCGATACCGAGCGCACGCTGTTCATCGCGGTGCTGCTGGTGGTCGGCGTCGTGTTCATCTTCCTGCAGTCGCCGCGCGCGACGCTTGTTCCGGCGGTCGCGTTGCCGCTGTCGATCGTCGGCACCTTCGGGCCGATGTATTTGCTCGGCTATAGCATCGACAACCTGTCGCTGATGGCGCTGACCATCGGCACCGGCTTCGTCGTCGACGACGCGGTCGTCGTGCTCGAAAACGTCGTGCGGCACATGGAGCTGGGACTGAGTCCGAAAGAGGCCGCGGTGAAGGGCGCGGGCGAAGTCGGCTTCACGGTGATTTCGATGAGCCTGTCGTTGATCGCGGTGTTTCTGCCGATCATTCTGTTTCCGGGCATCGTCGGACTGATGTTTCATGAGTTCGCGATCACGCTGTCGATCGCAATCCTGATCTCGCTGGTGATCTCGCTGACGGTCACCCCCGCGATGTGCGCGTACGTGCTGAGCCGCGACAACACGGGTCATTCGAAAGCGCGCTGGGCGCAGTGGATCGAGCGGCAGTTCGATCGCTTCAAGGATGTCTATGCGCGCTCGCTGACGGCCGTGCTGGATCATTCGCTGCTGGTGATCCTGCTGCTGTTCGCGCTGCTGGTTGGCAACGTCTTCATGCTGAAGCTGGTGCCCGCCACCTTCTTTCCCGAGCAGGACACCGGCATCGTGATCGGGCAGATCATCGCCGACCAGAGCATTTCGTTCACGGCGATGCAGAAGAAGCTCGCGCAGTTGCAAACGATCGTGCAGAGAGATCCGGCGGTGCAATCGGTCGCGGGCTTTACCGGCGGGCGCGCGCTCAATACCGCGAACGTGTTCATCGAGTTGAAGCCGCTGTCGGAGCGGCACGCGACGGCCACCCAGGTCGTGAACCGCCTGCGTCCGAAGCTCGACGAAGTGTCGGGCGCGCGGCTCTTTCTGCAGGCGCAGCAGGATCTGCGCATCGGCGGGCGGCAATCGGCGGCCGAGTATCAGTACACGCTGACGAGCGACGATTCCGCCGCACTGTTCGCGTGGACGCCGAAACTCGCCGCCGCGTTGTCGAAGGAGCGCGGGCGGCTGCTCGACGTGAACTCAGACTTGCAGCAGAACGGCCTGCAGACCTACCTGACGATCAATCGCGCGACCGCCGCGCGCTTTGGCTTCGCGCCGAACCAGATCGACAATGTGCTGTACGACGCGTTCGGCCAGCGCACCGTGTCGACGATCTATAACCCGCTGAACCAGTACTTCGTCGTGATGGAGGTCGCGCCCGAGTATTGGCAGTATCCGGAGACGCTGAGCCAGATCTATCTGAGCGCGTCCGCGGGCAATCCGACCGGCACGGCCGCGACGCAGATGCCGCATGGCACGGTGTCGGCGACGACTAGCGCGACCAGGGCCAGCGCATCGTCGAACACGAACTCGCGCAACTCGGACGCGCAGTCGAACGCGACCAACAACAGCATCGCCAATAGCAAGGGCGGCAGCTCGACCGGCAGCGCAGATAGTACGGCTGCCGAAACGATGGTGCCGCTTTCGGTGCTGACGTCGTACAGGAACAGCCATACGTCCACGCAGGTGAACCACCAGAGCGGGCTGGTCGCCGCGACGATCTCGTTCAACCTGCCGGCCGGCGGGTCGTTGAGCCAGGCAGGCGCGGCGATCAACGAGACGATCCGCGACATCGGCATGCCCGCGAGCATTCACGGCTCGTTCGCGGGCGCGGCGGCGGCCTATTCGCAGTCGATGGGCGTGGTGCCGCTGCTGATTCTCGCGGCGCTCGGCGTCGTCTACATCGTGCTCGGCGTGCTGTACGAAAGCTCGATCCACCCGCTGACGATCCTGTCGACGCTGCCATCCGCGGGCATCGGCGCGACGCTCGCGCTGCTGATCTTCGGCACGCCGTTCTCGGTGATCGCGATGATCGGCATCATCCTGCTGATCGGTATCGTCAAGAAGAACGGCATCATGATGGTCGACGTCGCGATCCAGTTGCAGCGCCACGAACGGATGCCCGCGCGCGACGCGATCCACGCGGCCGCGCTGATCCGTCTGCGGCCGATCATGATGACGACGTTCGCGGCCGTGCTCGGCGCGGTGCCGCTCGCGATCGGCATCGGCCAGGGCGGCTCGCTGCGCCAGCCGCTCGGTATCACGGTGATGGGCGGGCTGATTCTGAGCCAGATGTTCACGCTCTATACGACGCCGGTGATTTATCTGTATCTCGACCGTCTGCGCGCACGGCTCGTCAGATGGTCCGCGGGGCTGCGCTGGAACCGCGACGCGACGCCGGGACAACCGGATACGAAGGCATGACGATGAAGATTTCTTCTGAGCGAATGACGGGGCCGCGCGCCGGGTTGCCGGGCGTCGCGACGCTCGCCGTCGCGCTGCTCGCGCTGTTCAACGCCGGCTGTATGGTCGGCCCGGACTATCACCGGCCGCAGGTCAGCGTTCCCGCCACGTACTCGGAGCTGCCGGGCTGGACCCAGGCCGAGCCGAACGCGACCGGCCCGAAGGGCACGTGGTGGACCTCGTTCGACGATCCGCTGATCGACGAACTCGAACCGCTCGTCGCGGTGTCGAACCAGACCGTGCGCGCGGACTACGCGAACTACCAGCAAGCGCTCGCCGAAGTGCGCGCCGCGCACGCGGCGCTGTTCCCGACGATCGGCGCGACCGGCTCGGCGACGCGCGAACGCGCGAGCAGCGGTTCGGTCAGTGCAGCGGGAAGCTTCGTCAATGGTACGTCGACGCGCATCGTCAATTCGGGTTCGCTGGAAGGCAACGTGAGTTGGGCGCCGGACCTGTGGGGTCAGGTGCGCCGCACCGTCGAGGAAAACGCCGCGAGCGCGCAAGCGAGCGAAGCGACGCTCGCGAATGCGACGCTCTCCGAGCAGGTCGCGCTCGCAACGGCGATCATCGAATTGCGCACCAGCGACGCGAACATCGACCTGCTGCAGCAAACGGTCGTCGCATATCAGCATGCTCTCGACGTCGTCACCGAGCAGGATCGCGCGGGCACCATTCCGCCGAGCGACGTGATCACCGCGCGCAGCCAGTTGAATACCGCGAAGTCCGATCTGATCGCGCTCGGCGTCGCGCGCGCGCAGCAAGCGCATGCGATCGCGGTGCTGGTCGGCACGAACCCGGAGGAGCTGTCGATCACGCATAGCACCGCGATGCCGGCGCTGCCGTCGGTGCCGGTCGGCGTGCCGTCGACGCTGCTCGAACGCCGGCCCGACATCGCCGCCGCCGAACGCAAGATGGCCGCGCAGAATGCGGCGATCGGCGTCCAGGTGGCCGCGTATTACCCGGACGTCTCGCTGTCGGCCGCGGCGGGGTTCACGCAGTCGCCGCTGTCCGGTCTGCTGAAGGTCGCGAACTATGTGTGGTCGCTCGGCGGCAGCGCGACCCAGACGCTGTTCGACGGCGGCCTGCGCAGCGCCGACGTCGATGCGGCGAAGGCGGCCTACGACTCGGCCGTTGCCAACTATCGCGGCACGGTGCTGGGCGCGTTCCAGAACGTCGAGGACGATCTGTCCGGCCTGCGCATTCTCGCCGAGCAGGCGGCCGTGCTCGAAACGGCGGTGCGCGATGCGGACCGAGGCGCGGAGATCGCGTTCAACGAGTACCAGGCGGGCACCGTCGATTACACGACGGTCGCGACCGCGCAAGCGACGCAGCTGACCACACGGCAGACCGCGCTGAACGTGCAGGAATCGCGCTTGCTGCACGCGGCGTCGTTGTTTGGCGATCTGGGCGGCGGGTGGTCGACCGGTGAGCTGCATGATCCGCGGCATCCGGCGGCCGCTGCGTCGTCGGCAGCGTCTGCGGCTTCCTCGCCTTCGGCTGCGTCTGCTCCATCGGCTACGTCAGCGGGGACATCTGCGGCTATCATGCCGGGCGCGCGGCAAGCGCGGCACGATCAAAACGACTAAGGACGAGCATTGGCCAAAGGCATCCACGGGCACCACGTCAGCGGCCCGGTAACGGCACCCGAAGATGACGCGCCACACCACACACCGCCTCGCGATGTGACCTCGCTGGGCCTCTTTCTGATCTTCGCTCGCATCGGTCTGACGAGTTTTGGCGGCGGCTTGAGCGGCTGGTTCATGCGCGAGTTCGTGCACGACCGGCACTGGATGAGCGAAGACGAATTTCTCAACGGCCTCGCGTTGTCGCAGGCGCTGCCCGGCGTCAACGTGAAGAATCTGGCGATCTGGATCGGTTACCGGCTGCTCGGCTGGCGCGGCGCCGTCGCGGGATTTTTCGGCATCATTTTTCCGGCCGCCGTCGTGATCATTCTGCTGGGCGCGTTCTTTTCGGCGATCGCGTCGTTTCCGCTCACGCATATCGCGCTCGCTGGCGCCGCGGCCGGTGCGATCGGGCTGTCGCTGTCGATGGCGATCACCGCGGCGCGCCGCTTGCCGCGCCGCGTGTTTCCCTATCTGGTGCTGCTCGCGACGTTCGCGGCCGCCGCGGTGTTTCGCGTGTCGCTGGTGTGGACCGTGCTGGTCGCCGGCGCGTTGAGCGTTGGCTACGAGTACGTGCGCGAGGCGCGCCAGCCCTGATCGGCTTGTGTCGCCACAAGTCAAACTCCACTAAAGCTTCCGCCGTGCTCAGAACTCTTATCGCGCTGTTTTCGGTTTTCGCGCCGCTGTCGATCGTCACCGTCGGTGGCGGGCAGGGGATCATCCCCGAAGTGCAACGCCAGGTCGTCGACGTGCATCACTGGATGACCCATGCGCAATTTCTCAGCGACTTCGCGATCGCGCGGCTCGCGCCCGGTCCCGGCTCATTGCTCGCGACGCTGATCGGCTATCAGGTCGGCGGCGTCGGCGGCGCGCTCGTCGCGACCGTTGCGCTATTCGGGCCGACGGCGTTTCTGATGTATGGCGTCGTGCACGTGTGGAATCGACACGAAGGCGCGCGCTGGCTGAATGCGTTGCAGGCTGGATTGCGCCCCGTGGCCGCGGGGCTGATTCTCGCGGCCGTCTATGTGCTGATCAAGGATCTCGAAGGCGGATGGATTGCGTGGCTGACCGCGGCCATCGCGACCGTGCTCGTGATGAGGACGCGTATCAATGCATTGGTGCTGATCGCGGGAGGGGCGATCGTTTTTGTGCTGATGCATTTTGCGGGGTTGCTGTAGCGCGGGGGGAACACAACTACCTTCGCCAGTCGAGACGTTCAGTATCTGACGCGATTTCCCGCCGTGACTGTGCTCAGGCGATGAACCAAATCGCCTGCATCCCACCCCACATTTTTTCGCCCCAATTGCTCTAGGACAATTATTTTCCGCCCCGTTTTTGCCTCACTATTGGAGATCAGGCAAGACGACACGACTTCAAACGGAGCTGGCGTCGCGATAAACGGAGGAGCAACGGTGATCGAGCAATGGCGCGAGGCCGTGCGCGCGGTGCACGGCGTGGAGTCGAAATACAAGCGGCTGGTCAAGGCGATTGCCGGCGACATCGAGAACACGTCGCTGCCGCCGGGCGCGCGCCTGCCGCCGCAGCGCGACGTCGCCGCCGAACTCGCGATCAGTGTGCAGACCGTGACCAACGCATACAAGGAACTGGAGCGGCAAGGGCTGATCCGCTGCGAGGTAGGGCGCGGCAGCTTCGTCGCGGCGCGCGTCACCGAAACGATGTCGAGCTACATGCTCGATACGGCCGAGCGCTCGGTGGTCGATTTTTCGATCGCGCGCATCATTCACACGTCCGAGCACGATGCGATGTGGCGCAAGGTCTGCGCGACGCTCTCGACGCTCGACGATCAACCGTGGATTCGCGCGTTCCGGCCGATCGCGGGCTTCGAGCATCATCGCCAGGCGGGCATTGCGTGGCTCGCGTCGCTCGGCATGCCGGCTTCGGCCGATACGCTGCTCGTCACCAACGGCGCCGCGCACGGCATCTTTCTCGCGCTTGCTTCGCTGGTGGGACCGGGCGACACCGTGCTGTGCGAAAGCCTGACGGATCACGGCGTGATAGGTTCGGCCAACGTGCTCGGCTTCACGCTGAAGGGCCTCGAAATCGACGAGTACGGCATACACCCCGAACACTTCGAGGAGATGTGCGACAGCGAGCGCATCTCCGCGCTCGTCTGCACGCCGACGCTGAACAACCCGACCGTCGCGCTGATGCCCGATTCGCGGCGTCGCGCGATTGCGAAAATCGCCGAACGCTACGGCGTCTACGTGATCGAGGACGACGTGTACGGCCCGTTGCCCGCCAAACATTCCACGCCGATTTCGAGCCTGATTCCCGAGCTGTCGTTCTACTGCACGAGCTTGACGAAGTCGGTGATGGCCGGTTTGCGCATCGGCTATATGACGACGCCGCGCCGGCTCGCGCTGCGCGCCGAGAGCGTGCTGCGTGTGAGCAGCTGGATGGCGACCCCGCCGATGGCCGAGATCGCCACGCGTTGGATCGTCGACGGCACGGCCGCGCGGCTCGTCGAAATTCAGCGTGAACGGCTCGGGCGGCGTCAGGCGCAATTGCAGCAGACGCTCGGTAAATATGTCCTGGGCGCGCATCCGCAGGCATTGTCGGCATGGTTGCGGGTGCCGGATCACTGGCGCACCGACCGGCTGGTGCGCGAACTGCGCAACCGCGACATCGCGGTGACGTCGCCCGATCCATTCCTCGTGCGCGACGCGGACCGGCCTAATGCGGTGCGCGTTTGCGTCGGCGCCGAGGTTAGCGAAGACACCTACAAAGCCGCGCTCGAAACGATGCACGATGTGTTCGAGCAATACCCGCAGGTGCACGATTTCACCTGATCTCGCGGGTCCGCGAATTGCGTGGGCGCCGACCGAAATGAACTAGGACAATAAAAATCCTTTTTTAGAACACTAGACTGGGCTGCATGGAAAACGATGCGGCCGCGAATCACTGCGTGTATCTGCGACAGCCGTGCCCGCATCGAATAGCGAATCGACCACTTTGATGCAGGGCCTCGCGCATGTCCGTTCCACCGTCAGCCGATCTATCGTTAGCCGACATTTACCGCGCGCGCAGCCGTATCAACGGCCGCGTGTGCCGTACGCCGCTCGTCGAATCACCAAGCCTGTCGGCGCACGCCGGCACGCCGGTCTATCTGAAGCTCGAAACCGTGCAGCCGACCGGCAGCTTCAAGCTGCGCGGCGCGACCAATGCGCTCGCGCAACTGGCCGAGCAGGGCTGCACTCGCGTGGTGACCGCATCGACCGGTAATCATGGCCGCGCGGTTGCGCATGCGGCGCGCGCGCTCGGTATCGATGCAACCGTGTGTCTGTCGCGCCTCGTGCCCGCCAACAAGGTCGATGCGGTCCGTGCACTCGGCGCGCACGTACGGATTACCGGCCAAAGCCAGGACGAGGCGGAGCACGAAGCATTGCGACTCGCGCGCGAAGAAGGTTATGCCTACGTGCCGCCATTCGACGATCCGCGCGTGATCGCTGGACAAGGGACGATCGGGCTCGAAATCGTCGAGGCCTTGCCCGATGTCGCGAACATCGTCGTGCCGTTGTCGGGCGGCGGGCTGTTTGCCGGCATCGCGCTCGCCGCGAAAAGCACGAGTGCCGCGATCGGTTTGACCGGCGTGACGATGGCGCGCGGCGCCGCGATGCACGCGAGTCTCGCGGTCGGTCAGCCGGTGTTGGTCGAGGAAGTCGATACGCTCGCCGATTCGCTCGGCGGCGGCATCGGACTCGAAAACCGCTACACGTATGCGCTGACGCGCGATCTGATCGACGAAACCGTGCTGCTGGATGAGGCGTCGATCGCGCGCGGTATCGCGCATGCGTATCGGCAGGAACGGCTCGTCGTCGAAGGCGCAGCGGCGGTGGGGATTGCCGCGGTGCTCGATCGCGCGCTGCCCGCTGAGCGCATCGCGCGCGGGCCGCTCGTGCTCGTCGTGACGGGCGCGAACATCGATATGGATCTGCATCGGCGGATCGTCGGCAACGAAACATCGCAAGCCGAACCGCCACCGAACCCACATACCGCATCATGACCTCGATCACGCTCCTTGGCGAAGCCGAGCTTCGCAATCTCGTGCCGCTCGATCTCGCGGCTATCGACCAGATCGAAGCCGCCTTTGTCGCGCTCGCGACCGAAGCGGTCGCGATGCCGCCGATCCTGCGGCTCGATCTGCCAGCGCATAACGGCGAAGTCGATGTGAAGACGGCCTGGCTGCCGCGCCTCGACAGCTTCGCCATCAAAGTCAGTCCGGGCTTTTTCGATAACCCGTCGCTTGGTTTGCCGAGCCTGAACGGCCTGATGCTGGTGCTGTCGGCGAAGACCGGATTGACCGAGGCGGTGCTGCTCGACAACGGCTATCTGACCGCGATACGCACGGCGGCCGCCGGCGCGGTCGCGGCGCGCTGGCTCGCGAAAGCCAACACGCCGCACGTCGCGGTGATCGGCGCGGGCGAGCAGGCGCGCCTGCAACTGCGCGCCCTGATGCTGGTGCGCCGCGTCGAACACGTACGAGTGTGGGCGCGCGACGCGGCGAGCGCGCTACGTTTCTCAGCAGAAGCGAACAACACGCTCGGCGTGCGCTGCGACGTCGCGGCCAGCGTTCGCGACGCGCTTGCCGAAGCGGACGTGGCGATCACGACGACGCCGAGCCGCACGCCGCTCATCGAAGCCGCCGATCTGCATCCGGGCCTGCACATCACCGCGATGGGCTCGGACGCCGAACACAAGAACGAAATCGCGCCGGCCGCGCTCGCGGCGGCGCGCTACGTGTGCGACCGCGCGCAGCAAACGCGGGTGCTCGGCGAACTGCATCACGCGATTGCCGCGGGCACGATGCGTGACGATGCGGCGATCGTCGAATTGGGTCAGGTGATAGCCAAACAGGCGGCGGGCCGCACGAGCGACACCGACGTGACGATCTGCGATCTGACCGGAACCGGCGCGCAGGACACCGCGATTGCCGCGCTCGCCTTGCAGCGCGCGCGTGCCGCGAAGGCGGGGACGACATTTGGCAACGGCGCGCCGCTGAAATGACGCGCGATCAACGGTAAAACGCCGCACAAGCGGCTCACGAAGGAGTAGCACAGATGCGGGCATCCCCGATTCAACCGACGGTCGATTTCAACGCCGACGGCGAACAGCATGGTTTCCTGAAGCTGCCTCATTCTCACGACGTCTCCGCGTGGGGCGCGGAGATGATCCCGATCACCGTGATCCGCAACGGCGAGGGGCCGACCGCGCTGCTAACGGGCGGCAATCACGGTGACGAATATGAAGGGCCGATCGCGCTGTCGAAGCTCGCCGCCACCTTGAAGGCGAGTGACGTACGCGGCCGCGTGATCATCGTGCCGTTCATGAACTTTCCGGCGTTTCGCGCGGGCACGCGCACGTCGCCGATCGATCGCGGCAATTTGAATCGCAGCTTTCCGGGCAAGCCAGACGGCACCGTGACCGAGAAGATCGCCGACTATTTTCAGCGCTATCTGCTGCCGCTCGCCGACTATGTGCTCGATCTGCACGCGGGCGGCCGCACGCTCGACTTCGTGCCGTTCGCCGCGATTCACGTGCTGCCCGATGCGACGCAGCAGGCGCGCTGCGAAGCGGCGATGCGCGCGTTCGGCGCGCCGTACTCGATGCGGATGCTCGAGCTAGATAGCGTCGGGCTTTACGACACGGCCGTCGAGGAAGCCGGCAAGGTGTTCGTGTCGACCGAGCTTGGCGGCGGCGGTACGGCAACGGTGCAGAGCGTGGCGATTACCGAGCGTGGTGTGCGCGGCTTTCTGCAGCATGCGGGGATCATCGAGCAGGACGAATCGAGCCGTAACGCACCACGCACGACCACGCTGCTCGATATGCCCGATGGCACCTGCTACACGACGAGCGAGCACGATGGCCTGCTCGAATTGTGCAAGGATCTCGGCGAGATGGTCGATAGCGGCGAGGTGATCGCGCGGGTTTACGATGCGAATCGCACCGGTGCCGCGCCGATCGAATATCGCGCGCGACGCGCGGGCATGCTCGCCGCGCGGCATTTCCCGGGGCTCGTGCGGATCGGCGATACGGTTGCGGTGGTCGCCGACGTGCTCGAACGTGGCATACCGGTAACGGTCTGAACGCGCGATGAAATTCGACCGCTACGATCTCGCGATTCTGCGTATTCTGGCGCGCGACGGACGCATCACGAAGTCGCGCCTCGCCGAAGAAATCAATCTGTCGATTTCGCCGGCATGGGAGCGCGTGAAGCGCCTCGAAGAAGAGGGCGTGATTCGCGGGTATCGCGCGGATATCGATTGGGTGCGCGCGTTCAAAGGCAGCCGCGTGGTGGTCGAGGTGACGCTAGCGCGTCATACCGCACCGGACATGCGGCGCTTCGAGGAGCGCATCGCGGCCGCGCCCGAAGTCGTGCAATGCCTCGCGACTGGCGGCGGCGTCGACTATGTGATGCACGTGCTGTCGCGCGACATCGACCACTATCAGCGCTTCATCGATACGTTGCTCACCGACGAATTGGGCATCGAGAAGTACTTCACCTATATCGTCACGAAGGTGGTGAAAAGCGGTGCCGAAGGACTGCCTGATTGGGCGGAACAATCGATTGGCGAGAACGGTTGAATGGCGCGATAAGTGCGGTCCAAATACGGTCAAAAGTCCCGCCCGAAAAAACATCATTCACGCGGCGAATTGCAGAAAAAACGCAGTCTTCCAACCGCGACAACAAAAAAATCCGCAGTGCCTGAGGACCTACAGTGATAGCAGAGACATCGCACACAGGAGGTCGTCATGTTGCTGGGTCATCCGGTCCTATTCAAATCGCTGTGCTACGTGGATGGACGCTGGGTCCATAGCGCGAGCGCCGCGAGCGTCGCAGTGCAGAATCCCGCGAATCAGGAAGTACTCGGCCATGTGCCGATGCTCGACGCGGCGCAGATCACCGCCGCAGTCGATGCCGCGCAGCGCGCGTTCGACACGTGGCGCTGGGTGCCGGTCGCCAAACGCTCGGCGCTGCTATTGCGCTGGCATGAACTGATCCTGCGTCATCAGCAGGATCTCGCTGCGATCCTGTCGCTCGAACAGGGCAAGCCGCTTGCCGAAGCGCGCGGCGAAATCGCGTATGGCGCAAGCTTCGTCGAATGGTTCGCGCATGAAGTGCGGCGCCTCAATGGGCGCACGATTCCGACGCATATCGATGGCGCGCATCTTGGCACGATGATCGAGCCGGTCGGCGTCGCCGCACTGATCACGCCGTGGAATTTCCCGTGCGCAATGCTCACGCGCAAGGCCGCTGCCGCGCTCGCCGCAGGTTGCACGGTAGTCGCCAAGCCCGCGCACGAGACGCCGTTCTCCGCACTCGCGCTCGCGCAACTCGCCGAAGAAGCCGGCTTTCCGGCAGGCGTGTTCAACGTGGTGCTCGGCGAGCCGCAAATGGCGATGGAAACGCTGGTTTCGGATAGCCGCGTGCGCTCGGTCAGCTTCACCGGATCGACGCGCGTCGGTGCGCTGGTGATGCAAACGGCCGCGCAGGCAGGCATCAAGAAGACCGCGCTCGAACTGGGCGGCAACGCGCCTTTCATCGTGACCGAAGATGCGGACCTCGCACAGGCCGTGCGCGTGGCGGTTGCTGCGAAGTTCCAGACCTCGGGCCAGGACTGCTGCGCGGCGAACCGGATCTTCGTCGCGCGTCCGTTGTATGAAGCATTCGTCGCGCAATACAGCGATGCCGTGAGGGCGTTGAAAGTGGGCAGTGCATTCGACCCGCACGTGGACGTGGGCCCGCTGATGCACCAGGCCGCGTTCGACTCGACCGTGCAGCGCGTCGCCGACGCGCGCGAGAAGGGCGCGCGCATCACGGTGGGCGGCTCGGCGCATGAGCGCGGCGGCTGGTTCTTCGAGCCGACCGTGGTGGCCGATGCTGCGCCCGGCATGCGCATCTATGACGAAGAGAACTTCGCGCCGATCTCGGCGGTCACGCCGTTCGATTCGCTCGACGAAGTGGTCGAACGCGCGAACGACACCGAGTACGGACTCGCCGCCTACGTCTGCGCGAAAGAGCTGAACACCGTGTTTCAACTGATCCGCCGACTCGACTTCGCGATGGTGTCCATCAACGGCGCGAAGTTCACCGGCGCGCCGATTCCGTTCGGCGGCATCAAGTCGTCGGGGCTTGGACGCGAAGGCGGCGTCGAAGGCTTCGAGCCGTTCGTCGAGACACGTTATTTCTGCCTTGGCCAGCTCGGCTTGCCGGTCAGCGACAGCGCCCCCGCTCGTGCCGCGGCACACGCGATGGCGACGGACGCAACGGCCTGAACCTACTGATTCATTCATCAAGACATCACACGAAGGAGCGACCCATGACTAAATTCGATCAACTGCTGAGCGCCGACCGCGCGCACTTCATGCATCCGTCGACGCACGCGCACGATCACGCGAGCGGCGCGCTGCCGGGCCGGATCGTGACCGGCGCGAAGGGCATCCGTATCGAGGACCATCAAGGCAAATCGTTTATCGATGCATTTGCCGGCCTTTACTGCGTGAACATCGGCTACGGCCGCACCGAAGTGGCAGAGGCGATTTACGAGCAGGCGAAGAAGCTCGCGTACTACCACACGTATGTCGGCCACTCGACCGATACGATCATCGAGCTGTCGTCGCGCATCATCGACTGGTCGCCGAAGGGCATGAAGAAGGTGTACTACGGCTTGTCGGGTTCGGATGCGAACGAAACGCAGATCAAGCTCGTCTGGTACTACAACAACGTGAAGGGCCGCCCGAACAAGAAGAAGATCATTTCGCGCGATCGTGGCTATCACGGCTCGGGTATCGTCACCGGTAGCCTCACGGGCTTGCCGAGCTTCCATCAGTTCTTCGATCTGCCGGTCGAGCGCGTCAAGCACACCGTGTGTCCGCACTGGTATCGCCGCGCGCCGGCGGGCATGAACGAAACGCAGTTCGTCGCGTACTGCGTCGACGAACTCGAAAAGCTGATCGCGCGCGAAGGCGCTGATACGATCGCGGCCTTCATCGGGGAACCGGTGATGGGCACGGGCGGCATCGTACCGCCGCCGGCCGGTTACTGGCCCGCGATCCAGCAGGTGCTGAAGAAGCACGACATTCTGCTGATCTGCGACGAGGTGGTGTGCGGCTTCGGCCGGCTTGGCTCCAAGATGGGCGCGCAGCACTACGGCATTCAGCCGGATCTGATCACCGTCGCGAAGGGTTTGACGAGTGCGTATGCGCCGCTGTCGGGCGTGATCGTCAGCGAGGGTGTGTGGGATGTGATCGATAAGGCATCGCAGGAATCGGGCGCGCTGGGGCATGGCTGGACCTATTCGGGCCATCCGATCTGCGCGGCCGCGGCGCTCGCCAACCTCGACATTCTGGAGCGCGAGAACCTGACGCAGAACGCGGCGCAAACCGGCGCTTATCTGCTCCAGCAATTGCATGCGGCGTTCGACTCGCATCCGCTCGTCGGCGAGGTGCGCGGCGAGGGCATGCTGGCCGCGCTGGAGTTCATGGCCGACAAGGATCTCCGCACGCCGTTCGATGCGGCGCTGAAGGTGGGGCCGCGTGTGTCGGCTGCCGCGATGCAGCGCGGACTGATCGCGCGGGCGATGCCGCATGGCGACATCCTTGGCTTTGCGCCGCCGTTGGTGACGTCGCGCAGTGATGTCGACGAGATCGTCAAGTTGACGCGCGAGGCGGTGGATGAGGTGGCGTCGCAGGTGTTTGCGCCGGCTGCTTCGCTTTGATGAACTGAGGTGTGAGAAAGCCCCGGCTGCTGGGATGTGGGTTGTGGTTGGGGCTTTCGTTTACTTCGGGCGGAATTGGTGTGAGGCGGTTCAATTTCGATAGAATCCAAGGTTTCGATGACCGATCGTGTTTCGCGCAGATCACCGCCCACGATTTCGTGCTGGTGTCTGTCGAGAAATCGGATCTTCGTGTCGATTGTCAACGTAACTGGGACGTCACCGTGGGAGCTATGCCACACGGCTTGAAATTTATACGGTCCCATCCGAGCACCGCCCATATGCGGCATTGTCGCGCTACCTATCCTGTCTCCCCATCCCGTATCTGTAACTGAAAAGTTTTCAGTTATGAACTGTTCAAATTGAGCGCGCGCCTTGAGCATTGGAACAATGTCGCCGTGAAAACTGACCGATCCATCCGCATGAGCGGTCGGAATCAATAGCGCTCCGACGAGCGTAGTCATATATCTTTGAGCACAGATCCTTTTATTCACGATTCAAGATCCAGAGGATCTGGACGAGCATGCCTTTAAATCTATGCCGTGCTTTAGTCCTCCAGGAACGGACTCCGGTTGCCCTCGTTCCGCAGGTCCTATCGTCACGCTATCGATATGCTCTTCAATGCGGACTGCCTTAAGCAAATTTCCATTGACCTTCCTGCCGCGCGAGTCGATAAAATCTATACGCGTGTTTATCGTCAGAACTACTGGTTTTGAACCTGAATTCCCGCGCCAGTTTGCCCACATCGAATAAGGCCCGATTCGGGAACCCCCTAAAGCTTTCGATTGAACGTCTCCAATTCGCGTTCCCATTGGATCGCTGACGATATCGAAGTTGCAGAGAACGAGTTCTTTTGAGTCTGCGTTCTGATTTAATAGCGGCATGATAGATGAATCGAAATCGACTGAGCCCGTACCATCTAGTGCGAAAGCAGTAAGCGGGAGACACGACAAGAGCGGAAGCAGTCGTTTCATTTCATAGCCCAGAAAATTTGACCCGGCGAGAGCCGACAGCGTTGTGACGATGCATTAGCACGCTCCTCCTCGGATGGCGGCGGCTTTGCGCCGCCTTGTCACTGACGGCTATAGGTACATGGACCCGCATCAGAACCGCTGGAAATTGTGCTTGCTCGGCAAGATGCTGCTTCGTAGCGACCGCTTCTCTGATTGAAGCGAAACTGGGTTGTGTAACACGTTATCGCCGTACAAGCCGTCTCTGCGATGTCTCGCATTCCACCATGCTCCACTTGCAAGATCTGAAAAACATCAGCGTTTCCTTCATGCAGGATGCGCCCGTTAGAAACAAGCCAGTGCTGGAATTGATGGGCGCCATAGAAAGGTGCGAAATACGGGTCCAAGGTGGGCCGCACGAATCGGATTTCCCGCCCCCTAAGGCTAATTGGGACGGTCTTCCATACGAGCCTTGCGCTTGGGTCCTTCGGTATCTCGCCCGCTTGTGCATAGCCAGTTAAATCCTGCGCTCGCTCTTCATGTTTCATCAATGCGCTTGCGAACGCATGAGTGACGTGATCCCATCCGCTCGTTGAGTCTTCAGTTCGATTCTCGAACAAGATTTCTGAGGCAACTGCATGGCCAGCCGTAAGGCCTGCGAGTAGTAGCGCGATAGCAGTATTTTTCATTTTGGTGTCCCACCGCCCGCAATAAACCAAGCCTTCAGAGTCGCAAAGTCATGAACCTGAAAGGACACCCATTCATGAGGCTTTAGCTTCTCAATGGCATGCTTAATGTTCCCGGCTATCACCGAGTCAATTACATTGTGGACGCGAACGTCTTCAACCGCGATTAGGTCCTGAGTGTGCGGGGAAAAATCGTCGAGACCCATCGCCTTCTTGCCATGTTCGGTCCACGCGGCTCTGTTAATCTGGTACAGACCGGCAGCGGTAGTGTGTCCATCTTTACCCGGCCCCGGGTGAGTTGA
Organism: Paraburkholderia sp. BR13444; assembly: GCF_040948755.1. Lineage (NCBI taxonomy): Bacteria > Pseudomonadati > Pseudomonadota > Betaproteobacteria > Burkholderiales > Burkholderiaceae > Paraburkholderia > Paraburkholderia sp. BR13444. The sequence goes on from NZ_JBFPKM010000009.1 coordinate 306,884, forward strand.
TTCGTCGGTAAAGGTCCACGTCGTATTTCCCGGATACCACCCGTACTTCGCGTGATAGTCGCCGCCTTCAGATTTCCCAATCATATAGAGGAACGCCTTGACGTTGGCATCTTTGAAATATTCCTCGTTCTCTTCGAGGCGCGTCTTCTGCCGTGACGCAACGCGAACCTGTTTCGCGGCGCTGTCGGCGGTATTCGTCGTCGTTCTTCGCGCGGCATGGTTGAGATGCTTACCCGACGGGGAGGTTACGGTCTTAGGCATGTTTCGCTCCGTTGCAATAGATATTGATTTCTTCAGCCGAACTGGTCATGGAAAGACGGTGCGTATAGCCGCTCGCGTCGGTCATTCCATGTTCTATATCGCCGCTTGCCCGTTCGACGGCATATTCAACGTTGACTAAAGGCTTACCCGTGTGAGTGTCGAGAAGTTGGAATTGCTCGTTGTAGTTGATACGCCTGGTGACCGGGGAGCGTCCGCGACAATCACACGCCCATGCGTAACCTAGCGCTTTGGCCATGTCGTAACCGGTTGATAGCGAACGCAGCCGATCAAAGGGAAAGAACTCTCCGGTTTCTGCATTCATAGCCTGTGCCGACGGCATCGGCGGGAAGTTGGCGTAGATCGAATAGGTAATGCGACAAAGGTCACAAACCTCCTCGTCCGGCATCTTCTTTCCAGTGCCATCCTGATTCCGTTTCTCCATTGGATTCCTCATGAATTTCCAGGCGATGTCGGATACTTACCCATCGAAACGAACCACGTCAACAGCTTTAAATCGAGATAAGACTGTCTTGAAAAACATTGACGACGACTGCTACGCGCAAAAAAGAAAGCCCGCCATGAGGGGCGGGCTCGGAGGATGACAGTGTGCGGCTAGAGCTGCGAAGGGCCGTAATACATCGGCCAGTGTTTTAATCGCAATGAGAGTTAATGCGAAGCTTCGTCGCCGTAATGCCGATCCGGAATCACAACGATATTCCCCACGAAGCGCTTTTCCATAAACCGCGTCTGCGCCTCATGAAATTTCGACAGAGGATAAGTCGCTGCGAGAACCGGCCGAATCGTACCGCTCCGAATATAGTCGAGCACGCGTTTGAACGCGCCGCGCGTACCTTGCGACGATCCATTCAACTGCAACTGCTTCAGATACATCGTGCGCAAGTCGAGTTGCACGACCGGCCCAGCGATCGCGCCCGCGGTCGTGTATCGCCCCTCTGGCCGCAGCACGTTCAACAGCTTGCCGAACAGCGCCCCGCCAACCAGATCCGCAACCACATCGACGGGCCGGCCGCCGGTCATCCGTTCGACGTCCGCGATGAAATCGCCGCTGTCGCGCAGCATCACGCCTTGCGCGCCGAGCGCGAGCACCGCTTCTTCCTTGCCCTTGCTGACCACCGCATACGGAATTGCGCCGCGCGCGCGGCACAGCTGAATGATGGCCGAGCCGACGCCGCCGGACGCACCGGTAATCAGCACCGCTTCGCCGCGCTTGACGGCTGCGCGCTCGATCATCTGCTCGCCGGTGTGATAAGCGCACCAGAACGTCGCGAGCTCGGCGTCGGAATAGCTGCAGTCGACGCGATGCGCGTTTTCCGCGGGCACGGCCGTATATTCGGCGTACCCTCCGTCGCGGCCGTGGCCGATGTAGTCGATATCGGCGAGGCTATCGTCGTCGCGGTTGTAGATCGACGCGTCGACGATCACGCGCTCGCCGATCCGCGCATCGCTGACGCCGCGACCCACCGCGACCACGCGGCCGACGATATCCGCGCCCTGAATGCGCGGAAACGTCAGCGTCGAGCGGCCGCGTCGCCACGTCGAAACCGCTTGCGGGTCGTCGTCGGTGCCGTAGGCGCCCTCGCGGACCCACACGTCGGTATTGTTGAGACCGCACGCGGTCACATCGATCAGTATTTCGCCGGCCGCACAGGACGGCACCGGCACGTCGCCGCGATAGACCAGTTTGTCGAGGCCGCCGTGCCCGGTCAGCACGACGGCCTTCATCGTTTTCGGCAGCATGTTTCCCCTCGTGTTGAGACGGGCATCGTGCTCCGCGAGTCGATGCGGGCACGACGCCCGTGCGCTTACGGTTTGACGAACAGCTTGCGTGGCGTGCGGCAGAAGGTCTCGACACCGGTCCTGGTGATCAGGATGCTCTCGGTGATTTCGAGTCCCCAGTCGTCGAGCCACAGGCCCGGCATGAAGTGGAACGTCATGCCGGGTTCGAGGACGGTCTTGTCCCCAGGACGCAGGCTCATCGTGCGCTCGCCCCAGTCCGGCGGATAGCTCGCGCCGATCGGATAGCCGCAACGGCTGTTCTTCTCGATGCCGTATTTATGCAGCACCGCGAAAAACGCATTGGCGATGTCCTCGCAGGTATTGCCCGGTTTCGCCGCGGCAAGACCGGCCTCGATTCCTTCGACCACCGCGCGCTCGCCCTCGATGAAATGCTTCGGCGGCTTGCCCAGATACACGGTGCGCGACTGCGGGCAGTGATAGCGCTTGAAGCAGCCGGCGATTTCGAAGAACGTGCCGGCGTCCTTCGCGAACGGCGTGTCGTCCCAGGTCAGATGCGGCGCGGCCGCGTCGGCGCCGGTCGGCAGCAGCGGCACGATCGCCGGATAGTCGCCGCCATGACCGTCGATGCCGGTAATGCCTGCCGAGTAGATCTCCGCGACGAGGTCATTCTTGCGCATGCCCGGCTCGATTCGCTCGAGGATATGCGCGTGCATCTTCTCGACGATGCGCGCAGCCACGCGCATGTACTCGATCTCGCGTAGCGATTTGACCGCGCGTTGCCAATTGACGAGGCCGGTCGCGTCCTGCCATTTCGCGTCCGGCAGATGCGCGACGAGCGAGCGATAAGCGGCGGCGCTGAAATAGTAGTTGTCCATTTCGACGCCGATCTTCGCGTTGGCCCAGCCGCGCGCCGCGATCACGTCGCGCGCGAGATAGTCCATCGGATGCCGCGCGGTGGATTGCACATAGTGATCCGGATAGCCGACGATCTGATCGTGCTGCATGAAGACGGTGCGCTTTGCACCATTCGCGTCCTGACCGCGGCCGAACCAGACCGGCTCGCCATCGAGCGCGAGCAGCACGCACTGATGAACGTAAAACGACCAGCCGTCGTAGCCGGTGAGCCAGGCCATATTGGTCGGGTCCGACACGATCAATAGCTCGATGCCGGCCGCCTGCATGGCCTTGCGCGTCTTGGCAAGACGCGCGGCATATTCGTCGCGTTCGAACGGCAGGCGCACGACGGGCACCTCAATTCGCGATTCCTGTTGCGTCGTATCTGACATCTTCCCCTCTCTCTGAGCGTGACGTCGTTGCGGGAAGTGGCGCACGGTGCACGTGAATGCGGCGCCACGGGTATTTCTCGCCGCAGTCTAATGCCGCGAAAAAACGCCTCCGAATGTGCTAGTTCAATGTTGGTGACGTCATCGGAGCATGCTGTGGTCTTGTTGCAGTGCACCCTTGGGCCGCCTTCGCCGGCGTGGAAAAAAGAATTGTTCTAGAGCAATCCGGTTTGCAAATATGGCTGCGTATTCTGGTCCGCATCACTGGCATTTCCGGCGCCGCAGCCGCATTCCATTGACTCAAATCACGTACGACGAACGGGATCGAATCGATATGAACACTGCGCGAGTTACCGATCTATTGAGCGCTTCAGGCATCGCCCCGGCAAGTCTTTCCTCCGAATGCACGGCCACGCCCGCAGGCACTCAGGCGCGCCGCGAACAAAGCCCCGCGAATAGGCCATTGATCCGACTCGACCGGATCACGAAACGATATGGCGCGCTGACTGTGCTCGACGAACTATCGCTCGACGTGATGCCCGGCGAGAAACTGGCGCTGATCGGTCCGTCGGGATCGGGCAAGACGACGATCCTGCGCATTCTGATGACGCTCGAGACGATCGATGGCGGCCATATCGAGGTGGACGGCGAACAGCTGTTTCATATGCCGCGCGGCGGCCAGATGGTGCCCGCGAACGAAAGGCATCTGCAGAAGATGCGCGAGAAGATCGGCATGGTGTTTCAGCACTTCAATCTGTTTCCGCACAAGAGCGTGCTCGACAACGTGACGCTCGCGCCGATGCTGACGAAGGGCGAGAGCCGCGAGTCGGCGGAGAAACGCGCGCTAGAGCTGCTCGACATGGTCGGCATGGCCGACAAGGCGAAAAGCCGTCCCGCGCAACTGTCGGGCGGCCAGAAGCAGCGCGTGGCGATTGCGCGGGCGCTCGCGCTCGCGCCGCGAATCATGCTGTTCGACGAAGTGACGTCCGCGCTCGACCCCGAACTAGTCGAGGAAGTCCTGAACGTGATGCAGCGGCTCGCGCGCGAAACCGATATGACGATGCTGCTCGTCACGCACGAAATGGGCTTCGCGCACGATTTCGCCGACCGCGTGCTGTTCTTCGATCGCGGCAGGATCGTCGAGGAAGGCAAGCCCGAGGACATCTTCACTCATCCCGTGCATGAGCGGACCCAGACCTTCCTGCGCAAGATCCTCGCCGCGGGGCATCGAATCTGAGCCGAGCCGCAACAGATTGTTTTTCCATGCTGCACATCACCCACTACTACGTCATACCACTACGCCAAAGGAGCCAGAGATCATGAAGCTGAAGAGGATTCTGATTGCGGGAGGGTTGTCTCTGCTGACGCTCGCGAGCCTCGCATATGCCGCCGACGACAAGCTCACGCAGCTGCGCCAGCAAGGTTTCGCGCGCATCGCGATCGCGAACGAACCGCCGTTCACCGCAGTCGGCGCCGACGGCAAAGTGACGGGCGCGGCGCCCGATGTCGCGCGCGCGGGGTTCAAGAAGCTGGGCGTCAACGACGTCGTCGCGTCGGTCTCCGAGTATGGCGCGATGATTCCGGGCCTCGCGGCCGGGCGGCATGACGCGATTGCGGCGGGGCTGTTCATGACGCCGCAGCGTTGCGCGGCTGTCGCCTATTCGCAGCCGGTGCTGTGTGCGGTCGAAGCGTTCGCGGTCAAGAAAGGCAATACGAAGAGCATCAAGACGTACGAGGAAATCGCGAAAGATCCGAAAGCGGTGATCGGTGTGGAAGGCGGCACGACCGAGCAGAAGCTCGCGACCGCCGCGAATATTCCGACCGATCGCGTGATCATCGTGCCGGACGGGCAAAGCGGTCTGAAGATGCTGCAGGACGGCCGCATCGACGCATTCGCGTTGCCGCTTCTTTCGATCACCGATCTGCTTTCAAAGGCGAAAGACCCGAACCTCGATTCGATCGCGCCGGTGCAGAACACGCCGGTGCAATGCGACGGCGTCGCGTTCCGCAAGCAGGACACCGCGCTGCGCGATGCGTTCGATGTCGAGCTGAAGAAGATGAAGGATTCCGGCGAGTTCGCGAAGATCGTCGAGCCCTATGGCTTCTCGGCGAAGGCGGCGATGTCGGCGAGCCGCGAACAACTGTGCACGGCGAAGAACTGAGGCCGCGATAGCACGCCATGCGCGCGGCACGGTCGCGCGCATGGCCCCCGATACATTGCGCGCGAGGTGCGTCGATGAACCACTGGTCCGGTTATTTGGAGCTGATTTTGCAGGGGGCGCGGACAACCGTCGAACTGACGCTGATGGGCGCGGTACTCGCGCTCGTCATGGCGTTCGTCGCGGGGCTCGGGCGTCTGTCGCGCTTCTTCGTGGTGCGCGCGTTGGCCACGTCGTATATCGAGTTCTTTCGCGGCACGTCGATATTCGTGCAGCTGTTCTGGGCGTACTTCGTGTTGCCGATGGCCGGCCTCACGCTGACGCCGCTGCAGGCCGGCGTGCTCGCGCTTGGGCTTAACGTCGGCGCATACGGCGCCGAAGTGGTGCGCGGCGCGGTCGCCGCGATCGGCCACGAGCAGCGCAGCGCCTGCATTGCGTTGAATCTTTCCCGCTATCAGCGCATGCGGCACGTGATCCTTCCACAGGCCTTGCCGCTGATGCTGCCCACCTTCGGCAACAACGCGATCGAGCTGCTGAAGGGCACGGCCGTCGTGTCGTTGATTTCGCTCGGCGACATGACCTTCCAGGCGCAAGTGGTGCGCTCGCAAACCGGCAATACGTTGATCCCGTTCGCGACGATTCTCGCGCTGTACTTCGGCATGGCCTGTCTGATTTCGTTCGGTATGCGCAAGCTGGAAAGCCGGATGAGTTTCGGTCTCGACCGCATCAGGAGATAGACGTATGGAATGGGACTGGAGCTTCGTGCGCGAGATTCTGCCACTGCTGCTGCAAGGGTTGGAGATCACCGTGCTGGCTACCTTGCTGGGCGCGGTAGTGGCCGCCGTGGTCGGCATGGTGATCGCCATCTTGCGGCTCGCACCGAATCGCGTGGTGTCGCGCGGCACCTCGGCGATTGCGAGCTTTATTCGCGGCACGCCGCTGCTGGTGCAGCTGTATTTCGTGTTCTACGTGCTGCCCGACATCGGCATCCGGATGCCGGCGCTCGCGGCCGGTGTGCTCGCAATCGGCGTGCATTACGCGACATATGCGGCCGAGGTCTATCGTGCCGGCATCGAAAGCATTCCGCGCGGGCAATGGGAGGCCGCGAAGGCCTGCAATCTGAGCCCCGCGCAAACCTGGCAGCACGTGATCTTGCCCGAAGCGGTGCCGCCGATGGTGCCGGCGCTCGCCAATTACCTGATCTCGATGTTCAAGGAAACGCCTTTGCTGTCGGCGATCACGGTCCTCGAATTGATGAATCAGGCGAAGATCATCGCGAATACGAATTACCGCTATCTGGAGCCGATGACGCTGGTCGGCGTGCTGTTCCTGATCATCAGCCTGATCGCGGTGGCCTGTGTGCGCCTCCTTGAAAAGCGTTTTCCGGCTCCGGGACATTGAACGATGCAAATAACTATTCGGCAGTTCGAGCGCGCGCCGAATTTGATCGAACGCGCTTTCGAAAAACGTATCGGCCTCGTGATTCTCGCGACCGATCACACCACCGAGCCGGATTTCGCGGCACTCGTTGCGAGCGAGCGGATCGGCATCTACGTGAATCGCGTGCCGTATGCGAACCCGGTCACGCCCGACAATCTGCGCGCGATGCAACCGTCACTGACCGCGGGTGCGGCGCTGATCCTGCCCGACGAAACGCTCGACGTCGTGATGTATTCGTGCACGTCGGCATCCGTGATGATCGGTGATGCGCAGATCGAGCGCGCAATTCATGCAGCGAAGCCATCGGCCAGAGTGGTCACTCCAACGACTGCCGCCGTCGCTGCGCTCGACACGCTCGGCGCGCGGCGTATCAGCGTGCTGACGCCGTACACCGCCGAAACGAGTGGGCCAATGGCGGAGTACTTTGCTGCACAAGGTTTCGCGATCGATCGCTTCTCTTGCGTCGGTTTGACCGACGACCGGGAGATGGCACGGATTTCGCACGACGATATCGTCGCCTTTGCGCGCGAAGCGACGGCGCGGGACTCCGACGCGCTGTTTATCTCGTGCACCGCTGTGCGAGCCGCGCGGATCATCGCGCGAATCGAAGAGGCTACGGCCAAGCCGGTGGTCAGCAGCAATCTCGCGACCGCATGGATGTGTTTGCGGCTGTGCGGTGAGAACGACGCGAGGCCGGAGCACGGGCGTTTGATGACGCTGCCGTTGCTGATGCGCTGATACGAATGACGTTGGGCTTTCAGCCACTCAGTGGCTTGCGCCCGACGTTAGCCGTTCGATCATGTTGCGGATCGCGCGCATCTGAACGCCTTGCTGATCGGCGAAATGTCGGCCGGTATATCCCCACCAGTCCCAGCATCCGTTCGGGTTGGTTATTGGAATCGATACCGCCTGCGGATATAGCACGACGATCCGGTTGTTGTCCGCCCACTGCGTATAGCCGGCGTGCCGGACGAACGTGGTTCCGTAGGAGAGCCCGGTCGGTGAGCCGAGCGGGACATACGCCTGCCCCTGCCGGCAGCCGTGCAGCGCAACGTGCAGCCGGCACGGTGCTCCGGCATTGCATGTGCTCGGTACATACAGCCACCCGGTGGCGTCCATGCCCGTCCTGCGCAAAAAGCTCGCTGGCTGGCTGGCCGGTAGATAACGGCTCTGATCGAAGCGGATGAAGCGTCCCGGTGGCGTTGCCGCGGCAGGCGGCGCGAGCGGAGCAGGTCCGTAGATCCAGCCCAGTATCTGCTTCGCGCCATCGACATCGCACTTGCCGATGAAAGGCGATTCGCTTTTTGCGCAGGCCACGCCATAGTCGATGGTGGGCATCGTGTGGCCCGCATCGGCAATGCCGATTTGAGTCATGTTCTGTGCCGGCACGCCGAGTGCCGCATAGAACGCCTGCAACTGGGCGACGATGGGCGCAGGCACGCTCGCATCTTTCGCTCCCGATATCGTGACGATTCGTTGGCCCATGATCCTGGCGACATCGTCGATCAGGCGACTGGCCGAAAACGTCCTGGCCATCGAGACGAGCCGTGGCACATTGGTGCTGTCAGGCGAGACCCGGCAGGCGCTCGCCGGTCGGACGGTGCATGAGCACCGGGTGGTGGCGATCAGAAGGCTGTTTCGCGAGCAATAGTACGGACCGGCCGCAACGACGCCCACGCCCTTGATGATCGACGAGTACGCGACCGCCAGTTGCACCGCCATGAAACCTCCCGCCGAGAGGCCGGAGACAGAGGTCTGCGAGATATCGATGTTGAGCGCCGGCAATGGCGGATAGCTGGCCGCTTCGGCGTAACACCCTGCCGATGGCATCGACAAAGCGGTGATACATGTGCAGAGCGCTGCTTTCACCGGTTGGCCTCGCACTCGAATGCTTATCGGTAGAACGAACGACGGCTTGAAATTTTAAAGCGTGCATTGCACCCGAAACGTGTTGTTTTTCCCGATTGCGCACGACGCATCGCCGACGCACGCGTACGGATTACCGCATCCCGTGCGGGCTTTATGGAAAACCCCGATGCCTGCATCGTCCTAGAACATCGTTGCGGAAGCGTGCCGCCGGTATCTTGATTCGGGCGACGTTGCCTGTGTCGCATAGAGACATCCCAGGAGGAGACATGCATTACGCACATTCATGGACCGCGCAGAGCGCGCAACCGCAGGCGCAAGCGCGCAGCTTGCTGCGACGAGCGATCGCCGCATCGGCGCTCGGCAATGCGACCGAGTGGTTCGACTATGGTATCTACGCCTATGGCCTCAGTTACATTTCGGCCGCGTTGTTCCCCGGCAGCACTTCACAGGCTACGTTATTCGCACTCGCGACGTTCGCCATTTCGTTTCTCGTGCGTCCGTTAGGCGGCCTGTTCTGGGGGCCGCTCGGCGATCGACTCGGCCGCAAGCACGTGCTCGCTTTGACGATCATCCTGATGTCGGTCGCAACGCTGCTGGTCGGACTCGTGCCGACTTACGCAAGCATTGGCTGGTGGGCGCCGACGATCCTCGTCGTGCTGCGAATGATCCAGGGCTTTTCGACGGGTGGCGAATATGGCGGCGCGGCGACTTTCATGGCCGAATACGCGCCCGACAAGAAGCGCGGCTTTTGCGGCAGCTTCCTCGAATTCGCGACGCTGTCGGGCTTCTCGCTCGGCGCGTTTCTGATGCTCGGCTGCTCGGTCGCGCTCGGCAACACGGCGATGCATGCATGGGGATGGCGTTTGCCGTTTCTGATTGCGGCGCCGCTCGGCCTGATCGGCTTCTATCTGCGCTCCAAGCTCGAAGACACGCCGGTCTTTCGCGAGCTCGAAGAAACGATGCATAAGGAGCAGCATAGCTGCGTCACGCTGAAGGCATTGCTGAGCGACTATTGGCGACCGCTGATCCAGCTCGGCGGACTCGTGGTTGCTTTGAATGTCGTCAACTACGTGCTGCTCGCCTATATGCCGACCTTCATGCAGAAGCAGCTTGGCATGAGCGACAACATGTCCCTGCTCGTGCCGCTGATCGGCATGCTCGCGATGATGGTGTTCCTGCCGTTTGCGGGCACGTTCTCGGATCGCGTCGGACGCAAGAACGTGTGGTGGTTTTCGTTGGTCGGCCTGTTCGTCGCGGCGATTCCGATGTTCCTGCTGATGAAGCTCAGCGTGACCGGTGCGTTCATCGGCTTTGCGGTGCTCGGGCTGTTGTACGTGCCGCAATTGGCCAGCATCTCGGCGATGTTCCCCGCGATGTTCCCGACCCAGGTCCGGTACGCGGGGATGGCGATCGCGTATAACGTGTCGACGTCGATTTTCGGCGGCACTGCGCCGATGGCGAACGAATGGCTGGTCGCGCATACGGGCAATGCGCTGGTGCCCGCTTACTACATGATGGCGGCCTGCGTCGTTGGTGCGATTGCGCTGGTCTTCGTGCCTGAAACGCGCGGGTGTTCGTTGCGCGGGCAAGGCATTCCGGGGAAGCAGGAAGTGGTTGGTTGAGGTGACATGGCGTGGCCGAGCGCATATCGATGCGGTTCGGCCGCGCGTGTTCGATTGAGTGTTTATTCCAGCTGGCTTTCCGCGAGCCTCGACTTCAGCAGTTCATATTTCTCCCGCGACGTGTGATTACGACTTCGTGCCGCTCAGTATCGCGAGGCTCGGGCAGTAATGTGTCGCGCTCAAATACGCGGCCTGCTGCGAACGCACGCCTGCACTGTTCGACGTCGGCGGATCGATGAACACCTGCGCGTTGTTCGATCCCGCCGGTGCGGTCAGCGTCATCGTCACTTTCCACCAGTTGCCGGCTTTCACCGCGCTCAGCGCCGTTGCTTGTCCCGCGCCCCACGTGCCGCGCACGATCGCGCCGGTGTTCGTGTTCAGCACCCAGCCGAACTCGGTGCCGTTCGGGTCGTCGGTCTGGATCGAGCCGCCGGGGAATACCGTTGCGTTGGTGGTGGCGAGCACATAGTCGGTGAACGTGTACGACTGGCCGCCCTGTACCCGGATCACTTCGTGGATATTCGACACGGACGAACCATTCGTGCTCGTGACCGTCGCGGCGCCAAGATTGACGCCGGAGATGTCGGTGGCGGGCACGGCGGTGCCGCCGTTCGACTGGAACCACGCATCCGGCGTCGCGAGACTGAGCGGCGAATTGATCAGGTTGTTCGCGTAGCAGGCCGACGCGGCCGCGTCGGCCGGCGGTCCGTAGAAGCTTGCGATGCTCGACTGGATCGCGTTGTCGGTCGTATCGGACGTTGCCTTGGTGATGATCGCGCCTTCGAAGAACTGGATCGGCGCGGCGCTGCCGTCGCCGCCTTCGCCGAGCGACAGACCGCCTTGCCATTGGCCGTTGAATGCGTGACCGGCATCGTTGCCGAAGATCAGCGCTTCAGGCGGCGCCTGATCGTACAGCGCTGTCAACACGCTTTGCGAAGCGGAACCGCCTTTGACCGCAAATAGATTCAACGCGTTGACCGGCGAGTACTTCGACAGCACCGTGACGAACTTCTCTGTCGCCGGCTGCTGCGGGCCATACAGATAGACGCCGGCTTCGGCATCCACACCCGGCCAGTTTGTATCGAGTGCATTGCACACCGGGTCCTTCACGTTCGACGGCTGAATCGAGTCGCCGTCGCAATAGCCGAATACGGCCGCGTTGCCGTTCGAGAACGCGAGCGCGAACATTTCGCCTTCGATTTCGCCGTGCGCATAGGTGCTCGGATTCGCGCTGCTTTCCATGTTGCCGTAGGTGCCGCAGCAGGTCGACGATTGGCTGTAGTGCGCGCCAGCGACCATGTACTCGGCGATTTCGCTATCGCCGATCGACTGGTTCACCGTGCCGAAGCGTTTGCGGTAGGCCTGCCCGGCGAGCGTGCCGAGAGCCGCGATCTGGACACCGTTCGTCGTGACGAACCCGAGCCTGGCCGGCGTGCCGGGCAGCGCTGGCAAGTCGTTGCCGATCGTCAATTGCTGCGTCGGCGTCTGTGCGGTCAACGCGGTCGGCGGCTGAAGCAGTTGCACGGTCAGGGTGCCGGAGGTGCCGGGCAGCGTGATCGTCGCGAAGCCGTTGAGCACCGGTACCGTGGTCGTTTTGCTGCCGTTCTGGACGCTTAGCGATTCGGTGCCGTCCTGGTTCAGCGTCAGCGTCGCGGGGACATTACCGAACGCGCCGTTCTTCAGCGGCGCGACCAGATCGATCTGGTCGTAGATGTAGGTAACCGAACAGGTCGTGTTGTTGCAGAAGGATTGCGCGCTCTGCACATTCGCCGAGCCGACCAGCGAGCGGTCGCCGCCCTTCAGCGTGCTGTTGGTGTACGGATAGATGTCGAGCGTCGTGTTGTCGGACGCGCGTTGAATCTGAAACAGCGGGCCCGTGTAGTTCTTCGTCAGAAGCCGGGTCACGCTGTGCGCGGCGGAGCAGGGCGTGTTGGCGGTCGCGGCGGCGTCGCAGGGCAGCGGCGGAGTGGTCGAGTTGTTGTTGTTGTTCGCCGATGCGTTCGAATTCGATTGCGGTGCGTTGCTGGATACCGCGGCGTTCGAGATGGCCGCGTTCGCCACCGGCGATGTCGATACGCCGCTATTGTCGCCATTACACGCGGCGAGTCCGACGACCATCGCCAGCCAGGCCGCCACTAATCTTATTCTTCTGGACATCATGACCTCCTCTTGTTTGAACCGCTGATCGATTGGAAATACTTATTGTTGGTTGCTCCGCAAGACGGCCGCTGGGGGCTGGCGGCTAACGCCGGCCGGTAATAATATTAATCAACAATATCGATTTTCCGGCATGGGGTAATCCCGTATCCGAGCCGTAGGAGGATGAAAATAATCAAGCTGTATGCGGGTAAGCATTCCGCATACATGCGGGGGCTTTACGGAATTATTACTAATATTTTGGTCGGTGCGACACACGCGGCATGCTGCCGCGATGACGTGATTGCGAGCGCCGTGGCGAATCAGGCGCGACACCGTGAAGCGAGAGGGAATAGAAATGAAAGTGACGCGCGGCGAATCAGAGCTTCAACCGCGCATGGCTTGCGCCGATGTACTTCAACGCAATTCAACCACCGGACAGAATCGTGTCCTCGATTTCATAGCGTTCGTTGCCGACCGAAATCAGATTGATGCCGGCATGTTTGCTCGTAAGCGTGTCGCCGGGCGTCGGCTGATCGTTCGCGGACGCAGCCGTGCCCATCACACGGCCGTTGACGGCGAAGAAAATGGCTCGCGTCGTGCCGTCCGGCCAATACACCACGACCGTTGTCGATCGATCGCTGTGATGCACGACGCCGAACTTGCACATCGTTCTGATCTGTCCGTTGCCGCGCTCGCATGGCAGTGTGCCGCTCGCGCTGAGCGGCGATTCCTTCACGGGCGCGTGACCATTCTGCGAACTGGTCTGAGCGGCTTCCGTCGAAATGGAAATCAGCGTCACGCCATCCGCTTCGCCGACCACGCGCGCGCGCCGCTGGTGCTCGGCGATCGCGCGCACGGCGCCGCTGTCGCGCGGACCTGGGCAACCGACCAGCATCGCCATATGGTCGAGATAGTTCGCGGTCGCGGCCGACTCGCCGAGCCGCCGGCAGACATCGCCCGGGTGCGGATAGCCATTGCCGAGCACGACGAACGAGGCGGGCCATTTGAACGGCTTCTCCGTGCCAGCGGCCTGCGCGGAAGTCGAGGCGCCGCCGCTACCGAAAGCCATCGCCGCCATCGCGGCATACAGCGCCAAAGCGAAAGACCGGGTTGCGCGTCGCATCGATGTTCTCCTCGGCATGCTCAGGTTCGAGCCGCACCGGACGCCAACGCGGCCTGCGCCCGCTGCAGCCACTCGCGATTGTGTTCGCGCGCGTGACGCGGCCAATGTTTGGCGTCCTGCACGATTTCCGCGTAGAGGGCACCGGCGCGGCGGCGGTCCGCGTCTTCCGGTTGCGCGGCGAGCCATTCTGCGAACAGGCAGCGCGGCGCGACGTCGGTTGCGCAGGTCAGCGAGTGTTCGAATGCGGCGCGCGCGCCGGGCGCGTTCAGCGCGGCCAGCGTGCGCGCATACAGCAGCGCCGATTCGCCCTGATTGCGCGCGTGCGGATTGACCGAGAACAGATTTGCCAACGTCGTATCGGCGGCCGTGTAGTTGCCGAGGCCGAACTGCGAACGCGCAAGACCTAGCAGTAGCGCGGGATCGTTTGCAAAGGGACCATTCGCCGCGGCCTGGAAATGTTCGAGTGCTTCGCGCGGATTGCCGGCCGCGAGCAAGGCCTCGCCGAGCCGCATCCGATGCTGTACGGTCGGCGCGCGCTCGAAAGCGGCGCGCGCTTCACGCAGCGCGCGATTCGGATCGACGAATTGCGTGATCGCCTGCGTGGCCACTCGCGCGCCGCGCGTATGGCGCAGACCCGGCAGATAGATCGCGAAGAAGTACACGACGCTGCCGAGCAGCGGAAAGGCAAACAGAATGAACAGCCAGTAGATGCCCTGGTTATTGCGCATCGCGTGGATGGCGAAAAAGATCGCAATGAAAACGTGAAGACCAATTCCAAAGAAGTAGGGCATATCGATTCAACCTTCGAGCATGAGGAAAAGCGACGAAACCGTAGCGCTCGGAATGGTAGCGGATGCGCGGCACCTTCAGTTCGCCGAGCGTCAACGAGTCCCAGGTCTTGCCGCCAAACAGTAGCACGAGCGGGCTGCGTCGGTGCTTGTCCATGCCGGGGTGCGGCGGCCGCCCTCGCGTTCAGTGCACGTTCAGACGCAGGTGGTGAGCAGCAGCGCGGGCCCGAACGTGATCACGGTCGCGACCAGCGCCGCGATCAGGGTCCAGACGACGACGGTATGCACGAACGAGCTGATACGTTCGGGCCCAGGGTCGCGGGTCGCGGCGCGATAGCGCCATAGCCAGCCGATTGCGACCAAATGCAGCAGCAGAATGATCGCGAGACTCGCGCGCAGCGGGCCGGCCGGCCACGCGAACGCGCAGCCAATTGCATGCAGCGCATACAGGATCACGAACGCGAGACACCAGATCGTGAAGCCGACGGCGAGCCACCACAACCGACGCGGCGAAAGCGGACGCGCGCTCATGGTCTGGCTCCCAGCATGGCGACGAGACTCGGCAACGCGAGCACGAGTCCGAGCGCGATGACGCCCGTCGCCAGCGTGTAATCGACCCACAAGCGCGTAAGGCGCAGATCGGTCAGGCGTCGCGCGGAAACGAAGCCCGCGCCGACACGCAGCACGTTGCTGATCAGGAACAGCAGCCCGACGCCCGCGTGAACCGCGATATACGTGAGCAGCGCCGCCGCCGTCGCGCCGAGCGCATGCTCGCGCGGATTCGGTGTCACGCCGTCGATCAGCATCACGCAGGCGACCAGCGCGACGATCAGCGCGATCGCGCAGAGCCCGATCGTGCCGTGCGGTTTGCGCTCGGCGGCGGCCGCGCGCAACGAGCCACGCGTGGCGGCTGCGGCCACCGCGAGCGCGACGACCGCGACGAGCGCGAGCAGACGGTTCGGATGCGGCGCGACCGCAGCCGGCCAGTGCGGCGCGGCGATCCACAGATAGAACGTGCCGAAGACCAGCGACGTGAACAGCGTGCCGTCCGCGACCAGCGCGCAGATCATCGAAAGCCATGACGGCGCACCCGCCACCTCGGTATGCGGCGGCACGCTGACGCCGCGGCCGACCGGCAGCGCGCCGTAATCGCGCGCGTGCCCCGCGCTCTGGCCCGCGTAGATGAAGAGACCAAACGTCGCGAACGCGAATGCGACCGACAGCAGATAGAACTTGAACAGCATCGCGAGCACCGCCGCGGCCGTCACGAGTGCAGTGACGAGCGGCAGATACGTCGAGTTCGGCAGCACGATCAGCTGTTCGGCCTCGCCCGAAGTCATATGCACGCCTAGCGCCTCCTGCCAGCCGTTGCGCGTGAAGCCGAGGTAGCCGTCGCCGCGTGCAAGCGAGGTCGCCAGCTGCCCCGGGGACACCTTTTCGGTTTCGGCGTCGATGTGCGGGATCGACGCGAATGCGTACGGCGCGGGCGGAATCGGCATTGCCCATTCGAGGGTGGTCGATTGCCACGGGTTGCGCCGCACGCGTTGGCCGAAACGCAATTGCACGATGATGTCGATCACGACGAGCGCGAAGCCGATCGTCATCACGAAGCTGCCCACCGACGACAGCAGATTGAGCCCGTTCCAGCCTTCGTCGCCGCTATACGTGAAGACGCGCCGCGGCATGCCGAGCAGGCCGGTCAGGTGCATCATGAAGAAGGTCATGTTGAAGCCGATGAACACGAGCCAGAATGCCGGCACGGAAAGCTTATGCACGGCGGTGCGCCCGGTCAGCAGCGGCAGCCAGTAGTAGAACGCGGCGAGCATCGGAAACGCCAGCGCGCCGGCCACCACGTAGTGCATGTGCGCGACGACGAAGTAGGTGTCGTGCGCTTGCCAGTCGAACGGCACGATCGCGAGCATCACGCCTGTGAGCCCGCCGCATGTGAATACGAAGAAGAAGCCGAAGATGTACAGCATCGGCACATCCCAGCGCGGGCGGCCGTGCGACAGCGTGGCGAGCCACGCGAAGAACTGGATCGCGGTGGGCACCGCGACGATCGCCGAGCCCGCCGAGAAGAACGCGAGCGCCAGATGCGGAATGCCCACCGTGAACATATGGTGCACCCAGATGCCGAAGCTCAGGAACGCGAGCGCGATGATCGCGACGACGATCGCGCGATACCCGATCAGGCGGCGTCGCGCGAACACGGGAATCATCGTCGACAGCACGCCGGCCATCGGCAGGAAGATGATGTAGACGTCCGGGTGGCCGAATAGCCAGAACAGGTGCTGCCATAGCAGCGGATCGCCGCCGCGCGTCGGATCGAAGAACGGCAGGTTGAACGCGCGCTCCACCTCGAGCAGGATCGAGCCGAGAATCAGCGGCGGAAACGCGACGATCATCATCATCGCGGTGACGAGGATGTACCACGCGAAGATCGGCATGCGATCGAGCGACATGCCCGGCGCGCGCATCTTCAGGATCGACACGACGATTTCCATCGCGAGCGACAATGCCGAGATCTCGACGAACGTGATGCCGAGCAGCCAGACGTCGGCGTTCAACCCGGGCGTGAATACGTTGGAGCTGAGCGGCGTGTACATGAACCAGCCGCCGTCGGGCGCGCTGCGCAGAATCAGCGCCACGGTCAGGATCGTGCCGCCGAACAGATAGCACCAGTAGCCGTAAGCCGTCAGGCGCGGAAACGCGAAGTCGCGCGTGCCGAGAATCTTCGGCGTCAGATAGACCGCGAAGCTTTCGACCATCGGGATCGCGAACAGGAACAGCATCATCGATCCATGCATCGTGAAGACCTGGTTATAGGTCTCGACATCCATGAAGGCCGCATGCGGTGTCGCGAGTTGCACGCGCGTAAGCATGCCGAGAATCCCGGCGATCGCGAAGAACACGAACGACGTGATCATCATGCGCATGCCGAGAACCGTATGGTTGACCGCGGCGAGCTTCTGCACGCCCGGCCCGGTGGCCCAGATTGCGGCAAGCTGGCGATGCAGCCGCAGCGCGGTGATGCCCTGTGATGGCGGCTCGACGGGCACACTCATTTCTTCACCTCCCCGTTGGCGGCGGCGTTTTTGACAGCAGCCGGAAAATCTTCCGGACGATCGACGATCACGGTGAAGTGCATCCCCGCGTGACCGATGCCGCAAAACTCGTTGCATTGCCCGGCGTACTGGCCGGGCTCGTCGGCCTCGATGCGCAGCAGGTTGTGGTGGCCCGGCACGGCGTCGATCTTGCCCGCGAAGCGCGGAATCCAGAACGCGTGCACGACGTCCATGCTGGTCACGACGATGTCGACCGGCGTGCGCGCGGGCAGATGGAGCACGCTGTCGGTTTCGACGTTGCCCAGTTCCGGGTACCGGAAGGTCCAGCGCCATTGCTGCGCGATCGCCTCGATGCGCGCGGGCGCGTGCGCGCGCAACGGCAACAGCAACTCGCCCGCGTACAGCGCATAGCAGATCAACGGGATCAGGATCACCGCGGGCAGCACGAGACCGCCGAGCACGATCCAGCGCGCGGGCGACACATGCGAGCCCCAGCCGGGCCGGAACACCGTCAGCAGAAACAGTACGAGCACCATCGCGAACAGGATCGCGGCGCCGGCCAGCATCACCCACCATAGCCCGGCGATCGATGCGGCGGCCGGACCCGACGGCTCGAGCGTCGACAGCGGCCCGCTGCAGCCGGACAACGCGGCGAGCGATCCGGCTTGGACCGTCAGACGCAAGCAGCTATGATGGTTTGCAGCACCAGGCATTCGATGCGAGGGCACACCACCATGGCAAACAAACGTAATCCTGGAAACGAGACGCGAAGCGAAGTGATGCTCGAGCTGTTGCGGCTCGACAAGGGCTCGGCGGTGGCGCTCGTCGGTCATCCGATTCACGTGATGATGGTGCATTTCCCGATCGCGTTCGTCGTCGCGACGTTGGGCGTCGACGTGATCTACTGGTGGACGGGCGACCCGTTCTGGGTTCGCGCCGGCTTGTGGGCCGCCGGCTTCGCGTTCTGGAGCGGCGTGGCCGCGAGCGTGGTCGGTACCGCCGAGTTGCTGCTGGTGCGCGGCATCCGCCTGAAGGAAGCGAGCTGGTCGCATGCGGTCGCCGCGATGACGCTCGTCGCGCTCGCGGGAGCGAACTGGGGCGTGCGTCTTTACTACCCCGATGAGATCCTGCCGCATGGGCTCGTGCTGTCGGTGCTCAGCTCGGTGATGACGGGCTTCGCCGGCTGGCATGGGGGCAAGCTCGTGTTCGATCATGGCGTGGGGATTCTCGTTTCGCCAAAGGAGTGATGCAGCCACCGGCCAAGTCCGCCGGGCTCGAACAGATGCGGGGCCAGCAGGTTCGAGTCGATGTGGGGCTTTGCCAGCACGATCCAGATGATCGCGACGATCACGATCAGATAAGCGATGGTCAGCGCGATCGCCGAGGCACGGCTGAAGCGGCCGTCGGGCAGATACAGATCGTGCAGTACGAGGCCGGCCAGCACGTGCAGCATCGCCATGATGCCGACGAACACCATCTTCGCGGTGAACCATTCGACGAAGGTGGCTTGCAGAAAAATCAGCGCGGTGCCGCTCGCAATCGCGACGAAAGCGGCGGGCGAGGTCAGTTCCACGAACACGAGACGCGTGATGCGGTGCAGCCGGTCGAGCTCGCTGCCGGCCGCGAACCCGCGACGCTGCCAGAACAGATACGGCAGCACGAGCAAACCACCCGACCAGATCGCGATCGCGGCCAGATGAACGAACTTCAGAAGGGTCGTCACAGCGCGGGCTCTCTGACGCGCAGGCTTGACCAGACGAGCGAAAGTCCTGCCGCGAGATAAGGGATCATCGCCAGTACCCACATCAACAGTCCGGCGAGTTGCTGGTCGGCGAGCGGCGTCAGCCCCCACGCGGCGGTGGTCGCGAAGTGCGCGACGTAGAGCGGTACCGGCGCGAACACGATCAACGCGCCGAGCAAACCCATATGGCCGATCGTCGCGACCAGCGCCATCAGCGCGGGGCCGGTCGGCAGCGACGGCGAGAAGATGCTGCGCCACATGAGCCATGCACTGCCAAGCAAAGTGATCTGCATCAGCCAGTAGCCGGGTACGCTCGACAGTCCCCACGCATAGGGCCCCGGTGCATGCCACAGCCAGATGATCACGGCATGCGCTGCGACCACGGGTACAAGCGGCGGATACGCGAGGCGCGGCAACGGAAACGTAAGGGCGAGCAGTGGAGCTACTGCAGCGATCAGAATGACGTGATGAGTAACGCGCGCGGAGAACAATGCCGAGGACAACGCGCAAAGCGGCGACACGAACACGAGGGCCATCAGCGCGACGGCGCCCCATCCCGCCCGTGCATTCGCCGAGCGGCCGCTCGCCACGACCCATGCGAGCGCCGCGAGCGCGACCAGCAATGGCGGATCGGTATTCCAGCGCAACCACAAGCTCTCGGGGACAGCCGCGGGACCACAGTAGGCGACAGGAAAATATGGCATGGCGCGATGTCTTCAACGAGTCCAGGCGCTTCTTTAGTACACGCAAGCAAAAGCGTGACAAATAACACCTTTGAAATGTCGGGACGGCTCACGATCCAACTGATCGCTTGTGTACTCTAGCGCAAATAAGGTGTTTAGGGACGGCTATCTGACTCGTGTAAGTTTTTGCGTGACAGAATGTTTTCAATTTGTCGCTCGCACTCTTTTTGCCAGCGGCATAAACGCTGATGTATTGGCGGCGATTGAATTGCAATGGTGCGGCGCAATACTTCAGGCGCGGCCTGCCCAGCATACTATGATGAAATCATGTGACGGAGGCCCGCCATGTTTCATGATCCCATTCGAATTCCCGCAATCATCGAATTGTCATTGCTTGCGATCGTGCTGATTGTCGTTAGCATCCTGCGGGTGAGGCAGCAAAGGGAGAGGGCGCGAAATCGGGCACTGGCGGAGAAGCGACGGTCTGATAAAACGCGAATGTAATATTCGCTTTTACTGCATCTTTTAATGCTTCTCTATTCAGATATGTTGCTGGTCTTTGCCACTTCTATTGACGGTTTTTCAGCGTGGCATGCAGCCACGCCGATCGGGTTATAGCGCTGGACGCTCCAGTTGGACCCACTGCTGCACGCTAGCGCGCTGCCATTGTTGTGTGGCGTAGTCCTTGAGCTTGTGCGGAACGGGATCCCCATTCAGCACGAGGCGATTGAGCATCAATGCGAGGTCCATATCGGCGATGCACCACTCGCCGAACAGATTTGGCGAATCGGCTGGAAGCAATGCATCGGCGGCGGCGAAGAGTTTTTGAGCCGCTTCCTGTGCGCGCGACGAAAGCGGGCCGCCGCGCGATCCGTAGAAGATGACTTCGGTGGAACGCTCTTCGCGAATCGGCAGCAGATCACTGCGCAGCCAGGCTTGCACCTGGCGTGCTCGTGCGCGCAGACGCCGATCTTGCGGATAAACCGGAGTGTCCGGGAAAGTCTCGTCGAGGTACTCGGTGACCGCCGAGGACTCCGATAGCGCAAAGTCTTCGTGTATCAGCGTCGGCACGCGCTGCGTCATTGAAAGGGCCGCGTAGTCGGCGGCGAGATTTGCTTTGCTCGCGAGATCGATGGTCGAAAGGTCGAACGGCAAGCGCTTCTCGCGCAGCGTCACGAAGACGGACATCGCGTAGGGGCTCGCGAATTGCGCGTCGGTGTACAGGTGAAGGCGGTCTTGTGGCATACGGGCTCCGTTTCGTTAGTCAACGATGTCGAGATTGGAATACTAACCGCCCGTTGCGCGCCGTGCGGCGTTTCACCAGTGCGGATTGGCCATCTCGCAGGCCAGCAGGCAGCCTAACGCCGACACGGTGCCGACTGCGCCGAGACCAAAGCCTACGGCAAGGTTCTCTGCCGTCGTGGCGCAGCCCTGCAGCATGGATAGCGACGTCAGCAGCGACGCGAGAAGAAGACGATGCCGAAGTCGCGAAGAATGTGTGCGTCGTGGTGACATGGTTGTGTTCGCTGTGGAAGGCGCTCAATCAGCGCATCAGCGTGCGAGCATAACGGCCCACCATTTGCCGCATTCGCCGGAGTAGCGGCCCACAAACGTCAAACCTTACTAGCTGTTGCGAGACGACGGGCAGCGCTTGAATCGGTCGCCGGGGAGCGTTACTGCGTGGGACCACATCGTTTCTTCCTCCGGTATCTCAGCCGCCGAACCAAATCACGCGAGGGGCTTCAAAAAAAATTTTTAGCTGATACAATGGCGCCCCTCTGCCCAGGTGGCGAAATTGGTAGACGCACTATCTTGAGGGGGTAGCGCCGAAAGGCGTGTGGGTTCAAATCCCGCCCTGGGCACCATTTCGAATCGTTGGTTCGAATCTTCAAGCGCTTCGCGCTTTCTTCAGACAACGGCGGCCCATACCAGACCATCGCGTTGTCTCCGCTTCTTCTGCAATTCACTTTCGTCGCGCTTCATCGCTCAGAACTCGTTCCTATAGGCAAATAGCCCCGGAAGTCCGCCGCTCATCACGAATAGAATCTTCTGTCCGGCAGGATACTTGCCGGTACTCACGTTTTCGACGAGCCCTGCAAAAGCTTTGCCGCTATACACGGGATCGAGCAGCAAACCTTCCGTCGATGCCATCAGCCGAACGGCAGCGCGCATGTTATCGGTTGGAATGCCGTAACCGGGTCCAAGCTGCGCTTCGTCGATCGAGATCGCGTCATCATTCACGCATAGGCTTGGGTCGATCAATCGAACCGTCTGATTCGCTTTATCCAGGGTAATCGTGCGCGCATGCCCGGCATTCCCATACACCGTGAATGCGGCAATACTTGACGGATCGAGTCCCAGCGCAACCAAACCCGCAACTAGCCCCGCATGCATGCCGCCGCTTCCGTTCGGCACCACGATGCGATCGAAAGCCACGTTTTGCGCTTGCGATTGCGCGACGATTTCAGCGGCGCAGTCCGCATAGCCGAGGCAACCGGCCGGGCTCGAACCGCCCAACGGACACACATACACGTTACGGCCGTGCGCCCGCAACTCGTTCGCGCGCTCCTCGGCGAATTGCAGTGCGTTGGCCGTGCCGGGAAGATCGTGCACGCGAGCATCGAATAGCGCATCGAGCAGCACGTTGCCGTTCTCCATGTAGTCGTGATCGGAACGGGGCACGGTTCTCGTCAGTACCAGCTCGCATTGAAGTCCGACGCGAGCCGCCGCGGCCGCCGTCAGGCGCGCATGGTTCGATTGACGTGCGCCGACGGTAATGATGGTGTCCGCGCCACGCGCGAGCGCTTCTCCAATCAGAAATTCGAGCTTGCGCAGCTTGTTGCCGCCGCCACCCAATCCCGTCAGATCTTCTCTTTTGACGTAGATGTCCGCGCCGCCGAGGCGAGCGCTCAGACGCGCAAGGTGCTGAATTGGCGTCGGGCCTTCGAGAAGCGCGTGCCGCGGAAACCTTGATAAATCCAGGCGGTGCGATAAGGCGGAGTTCATGGTCGTGGGCGGGCGAGAGAGTTGAAAGAGACGCTTCTATTCATTTGATTGACGCAAAACCCGCTTTGAGTACTTAATGCGCCAACGTCCGTATTCCAGCCAGCAATTTATCAACTTCGGCGTCAGTGGTTAGATAGCTGACCGATGCGCGGGCGATCTGCGTCAGCCCTCTGATCGTCATATCGAACGGTGTATATGCGACGCCATTCGAGCCGATCGTGATGCCCTGTGCCGCCAATGCGCGTCGCACCGACATGGCGTCGAGTCCGGCGACGTTGAACGACACCAGACCGGATCGCTCGACACCCTGGTCGAGTACGGACACGCCCGGCATCGCGGCCAACCGCTCGCGCAATAGCTGAGCGGTTCGATCGATCCGCGCGCGGATATTGTCGATGCCGATTTCCAGCGCTTCGTCCAATGCATTCGCCAATCCGCAATGCAGTGCAATCGATGCTTCCGATGATTCGAGACGCGCGGCATCGTCGCGCAGTACCGGCTCGCCATTGGCGTCGAGCGGCGCGGAATAGGTGTCGACGAAGGCTGGCATCAAGCGGGGCAGAAAATCCCGCCGCACGAATAACAGCCCGGTGCCGCGCGGTCCGCGCAGTGCCTTGCGGCCCACGCCCGCCAGCACGTCGCAGCCGAGTTCGACGACGTCGATCGGCAGTTGTCCGATGGCCTGCGCCGCATCGATGAAATACGGAATGCCGTGACGGCGCGCTATCTGCCCAACCGCTGCAGCCGGATTGATCAGTCCGCCATTGGCCGGTAGCCACGTGAGTGCAATCAGTCGGACCCTGTCGTCGAGCATCGCTTCGAGTGCGCCAGGATCGACCCTGCCGCTGGCATCGGAAGGAATCGTCTCTATCGATGCACCCGCGCGCTGCGCCAGAAGACGCATCGTCGCGAGATTGCCGCCCCATTCGTGCCGCGCAACGAGGATGCGTTGCCCCTCGCGCCACGGACCCAACGCCGCGAAAGCTGCGCCCCAGCCTGGCGAGTTGCCGGTCGTCAGCGCGATCTCGGCAGGCTGGGCGTTCAGCAGTCGCGCGGCGAGCGTGCGGGCCCGCTCGGTTTGTTCGCTAGCAGCCGCGCCCGCTTCCATTGGTCCCATCGACGCTTCGCGCAACAGATGCGCGTGAATCGCTTCGAGCGTGGCGGCCGACGGCAGCGACGCGCCCGCATGATTGAAATGCGTGGTACTGAGAACACCGGGTGTGCGGGCACGTAATGCATCGATGACTGCGGGCGACAGCGGAGAATACATTGGCGGCTCCGAGTGTATGAGTGGAATTCAGGCGTTTTTCAATGCGACAACCGCTTCGACTTCGACGGCGACTCCCGCCGGAAGCGACGCGACACCGACCGCGCTGCGCGCGTGACGGCCGGCGTCGCCGAAGATCTGCACCATCACGTCCGACGCGCCATTGGCAACCGTGCTCTGCGCACTGAACGCCGGCGTGCTCGCGATGAACACGTTCAGGCGCACGACGCGTGCCACCCGCTCGAGCCGGTCGCCTGTCGCCGCGACGATCTGCGCGACGACACCGAGCGCCGACAGCCGCGCGGCCTGAGCGCCTTCGGCGTCGCTGATATTGTCGCCGAGACGCCCGAGATATGCAGCCTGTCCGTTGTTGCGCGAAATCTGACCAGAAATGTGAAGCAGATTGCCTTCTTGCACGAATGGTACGTAATTGGCAGCGGGTGCGGACGCGGATTCAAGCGTCAGGCCGAGGCTGGCGGCGCGGGAGGTAATCGAGGAGGTCATCGGAAGGGTACCGTTTTAGTGACGGGAAAGCTTCGATGCTATTGATTCGCGCTGCACGCGACCAACGATTTTTCGTGCCTGACGCATGAGCCAAACTAATGCGTTCAGCCGAGCCGGTCCTGCTGCGCCGTTTGCATGATCCAGGAGCGGAATGCGGTCGCGGCGGCGTCGAGCTTGCCCTTGCGGGTGACGAGCCACCAGCCGATGCGGGGATCGTCGAGCACCGCGTCGGGCAATGCTGGTACCAGCGAGCCTTGCGCGAGCTGATGCGCGATCAGCCGATGGCGGCCCATTGCGATGCCCTGTCCGGCCAGCGCCGCTTCGACGACGATGTTGTAGTCGTGCAATTGCACGCGTTGCGCGTCGCCGAGATCGAGGCCGGCATGACGCGACCATGCTTCCCATTCGAACGAATGCGTCGAGTAAGAAATCAGCAATGGGAAACGCAGCAGGTCCAGTGCTTTGCGCGGACGCTTTCTGCCCGCAAGCAGCGACGGACTGCACACCGGCGAAAGACGCTCGGACATGAGCCTTTGCGAAGCGACACCCGGCCAGCCACCGCGTCCATAGCGAATCGCCACGTCGACTTCGCCGCCCGGCACATCGGCGAGTGCAATGTCGGGCCGCAATTGCAGTTCGATATCCGGATGCGCGAGCGGGAACGTATGCAGACGCGATGCGAGCCAGCGACTCGCGAATGAAGACAGCAGGCCCACGTTCAGCATTTTGCGTTCGGTGGAGAATGCTCGCACTTCGCTGGTGCCGAGCCGCAGCAGTTCGAAAGCGGCGTGGACTTTCGCATAGTACGCGCGGCCTGTCCCGGTGAGTTCAATCGCTCGCGTTTGGCGCTCGAATAGCGCGATACCCAGATCGGCTTCGAGCTTCTGGATATGGTGGCTGACCGCGCTTTGCGTGACGAACAGTTCTTGCGCCGCGCGGCTGAAACTCAGGTGGCGCGCGGCGGCTTCGAAGGCGCGCAGCGAAAGCAGAGGCGGTAAGGGGCGGGCGGTGCGCATCGAATCGGGCGATAACAGCGTGAGCGAAGTCTGCCGTTATACGCCTGAAGGGACGCAAATAAAACCCTTACCGTCCGGCTTCATTCCTGCCACGCCGCTCCTTCCGGATACCAGTACTTGTCCAATGTCCCTTCCAGCATCTCGATGCTATAGCCCGGCCGTTGCGGCGGCATGTAGTGCCCGTTGCGGATCACCACGGGGTCCACGAAATGCTCGTGCAGATGATCGACATATTCGAGCACGCGATTTTCGAGCGACGCCGACACGCAGATATAGTCGAACAGCGAAATATGCTGCACATACTCGCACAAGCCGACGCCACCCGCATGCGGGCACACCGGCACACCGAACTTCGCGGCCATCAGCAGTACGACGATCACTTCGTTGAGTCCACCGAGCCGACAACTGTCGATCTGGCAAAAGTCGATGGCTTGCGCCTGCAGCAGTTGCTTGAACATCACGCGATTGTGGCAATGCTCGCCGGTTGCGACGCCTATCGAACCCAGCCGCCGGCGAATCGCCGCATGACCGAGGATGTCGTCGGGACTGGTTGGCTCCTCGATCCACCACGGGTCGAACTCGGCGAGACGACGCATGTTCGCGATCGCCTCATCGACGTCCCACACCTGGTTGGCGTCCATCATCAGTTTCAGGTTCTCGCCGATCTCTTCGCGCAGAATGCGCGCACGCCGCACGTCTTCTTCCAGGTCGCCCCCGACCTTCTGCTTGAAATGCGTCCATCCCTGCGCGACGCCTTCGCGCGCGAGCCGGCGAATCTTGTCGTCGTCGTAACCGAGCCATCCTGCGGATGTCGTATAGGCCGGATAGCCGTGCGCGAGCATTTCCTTTTCTCGCTCGCCTTTGGTCTTCGCATGACGATGCAGCATCGCGAGTGCTTCGTGCGGCGTGATCGCATCGGTCACGTAACGAAAGTCGAGGCAGCGCACGAGTTCTTCCGGACTCATGTCGACCAGCAGCTTCCAGACCGGCTTGCCGACGGATTTCGCCCACAGGTCCCACACAGCGTTGACGACCGCCGCGGTGGCAAGATGAATCGCGCCCTTGTCCGGACCGATCCAGCGTAGTTGGCTATCCGAAGTGAATGCGCGCCAGAAAGCACCCATATTCGCGGCGATATCTTCGAGCTTCTTGCCGACGATCAATGGCGTGAGTGCATTCACGGCAGTCACGCAGATTTCATTGCCGCGGCCAATCGTGAACGTGAGACCGTGGCCGATCAGGTTCGGCGTGTCGGTTTCGAGCGTGACGTAGGTGGCGGAGTAGTCCGGCGCGGCATTCATCGCGTCGGAGCCGTCCAGTGAACGTGAGGTGGGAAACCGGATGTCCCGAACGGACAGCCTTGTGATCGTCGTCATCTGCGCACCCTCCGGGGCTATGGCTATCGGCTTGTCGTCTGCGGACGCAGACGGGATCGGCTACATGCGCACGTTCTCCATGTGCGCGTTCCTGCCGCGTGTACGGGTAAGCCCTTGGTTCCCAGATACCAGGCATCCCTAGGTATTCCCCAGGCATTTGTACGCGTTGACAACACGGCATTCCCTTTCTAGCATGCTAGCATGTTCTCTCGAAATCAAGGCCTCCGTGAACTCGTCAGCCGAACTGGAGAATGCCGCTGGCAATCCTTATGTCGCACTGCAAAAAGTTGGCGGTGGCGAGCGCGGCAGTTTGACCGACGCGGTCGAGGCGGCGTTGCGAGAAGCGATCGTTACGTTGGCGTTGGAACCCGGCATGATGATCGACAAGATGGCCGTGTGCGAACGGATGGGGGTGTCGCGCTTTCCGGTGTCGTCCGCGTTGGCAAGGCTTGCGCATGCGGGTCTCGTCGAGGTATTGCCGCAGCGCGGCACGCGCGTCAAACCGATCGCGCTCGACGACATCCGCCAGCATCTATTCATCCGCAGCGCACTGGAGGTCGAGACGGTGCGCGGCGTGGCGCGAATGCACGACCAGGCCACGCTCGACGCATTGGCCAGCAATCTCGACCAGCAGCGCACTCTGGCTGGAAGTGGCGAACGTCTGGCGTTTCATGCGCTCGATCTGGCTTTCCATGAAATCCTGCTCGACGCGGTCAACCTGCCGCGCGTGAAGGAAATCGTCGCGGTGTCGCGCAATGCGCTGGACCGCGCGCGGCAATTGCTCGCAAGTCCGGAACGGCTCCTGCATACGCTGGAAGAGCACGAGAGCATCTTCAGGGCTCTTTGCGCCGGCGACGGCGATGCGGCCGCGAAAGCGATGCACGATCATCTCGACCAGGTCGTCGCCGAATTGCACCGGTCCGCGAAAGAGCGGCCCGACCTGTTCGCGCCTTGAATGAAAGCTGCAATGAAAGCCGTTGTCGAGTCGTAAAAAGCTCCACCGTAAAAGCGTTGGTGAGATAGGCAGCCGTCGACAGATCAGCACATGAACCCACTCATTTCCGTCAACAAGCTTTGCAAGAGCTTTCCGGGCGTTAGAGCACTTCATGACGTCCGCTTCGAACTCATGGCCGGCGAGGTCCACGCGCTGATGGGCGAGAACGGCGCCGGCAAGTCGACGCTGATGAAGATTCTTGCCGGCGTCTATACGCGCGATTCCGGCGAAATTCTGTTCGACGGCAAACCCGTCGACTTTCAAAGCCCGCGCGACGCGCAAGCCGTCGGCATCGGCATCATTCATCAGGAACTGCAACTGATGAATCATCTGAGCATCGCGCAGAACATCTTTATCGGCCGAGAGCCGCGCAAGGGTCTGGGTCTGTTCCTCGACGAAGACAAGCTGAATGCGCAGGCACGCGAGATCCTGGCCCGCATGCACGTGAAGCTCGATCCGCGCACGATAGTCGGCACGTTGACCGTCGCGAGTCAGCAGATGGTCGAGATCGCGAAAGCCCTGTCTTTCGATTCGCGCGTGCTAATCATGGACGAGCCCACCTCCGCGCTCAACGATGCCGAGATTGCCGAGTTGTTCCGGATCATCCGTCAATTGAAAGAGCGCGGCGTCGGCGTCGTCTATATCTCGCACAAGATGGACGAGTTGAAGCAGATCACCGATCGCGTCACGGTGATGCGCGACGGCGAGTATGTGGCCACCGTTCCGACCGAGGGCACCAGCGTCCAGACGATCATCGGCATGATGGTCGGGCGCACGCTCAGCGACATCGCGCCGGTGGAGAGCGCGCCGGCGAAAGGCGAACTCGCGCTCGAAGTGAAAAATCTCGTCGCGGGTCCGCTCGTGCGCGACGTCAGTTTCGAATTGCGCAAGGGCGAAATACTCGGCTTCGCCGGCTTGATGGGCGCGGGCCGCACGGAGCTCGCGCGTGCGGTGTTCGGCGCCGATCCGGTCGAATCGGGCGAGATATTTGTGAAGGGCGTGAAGGCGTCGATCAAAAGGCCCAGTGATGCGGTCAAGCGCGGCATCGGCTATCTGTCGGAAGATCGCAAGCGCTTCGGTCTGGCCACCGGAATGGATGTCGAATCGAACATCGTAATGTCCGATCTCGGCAAGTTCCTGTCGCTCAATATGTTCCTGCGCAGCGGGCAGATTCGTAAAAGAGCGCAGCACTTCATCAAGCTGCTTGCGATTCGCACGCCTTCGGCGACGCAGCAGGTTCGGCTCCTGTCGGGCGGCAATCAGCAAAAGATCGTGATTGCGAAATGGCTCGAGCGCGATTGCGATGTCCTGTTCTTCGACGAACCGACGCGCGGTATCGACGTCGGCGCGAAAAGCGAAATCTACAAGCTGCTGCGTTCGCTGGCGGCGCAAGGCAAGGCGATCGTGATGATCTCCTCCGAGCTGCCCGAAGTTCTGCGCATGAGCGACCGCATCGTCGTGATGTGCGAAGGCCGCATTACCGGCGAGCTGTCCGCCAGCGAAGCGACGCAGGAGCGCATCATGCATCTCGCGACGCAGCGCGAATCCCTGAAAACGGCACAAGCCTGAAGAGGTCTATGACATGACAATGCAAACGGATACCGCGGCGCTGGACAACGAACGGCGCACTTCCGGGCTGAAAGCGCGAATTTTTGCGCCGACCGCCGTGCAAAAGATGCTCGCGTTCGCGAGCCTCATTCTGCTGCTGGTGTTCTTCAGCTTCGCGTCACCGGCCTTCATGCAGATGGACAACATCCTCGGCATTTTGCAGGCGACCGCTGTGAACGGCGTGCTGGCGATCGCGGCAACGTTCGTGATCATCACTGGGGGTATCGATCTGTCGGTTGGTACGTTGATGACGTTCACCGCCGTGATTTGCGGTGTATTTCTCACCTACTGGCATCTGCCGATGTGGATGGGCGTACTCGCGGCACTGGCGACTGGCGCGGTATGCGGCACGATATCGGGCACCTTGACCGCGAAAATGAAGATTCCGCCATTCATCGCGACGCTCGGCATGATGATGCTGCTCAAAGGGCTTTCGCTCGTCGTATCGGCCGACAAGCCGATCTATTTCACCGATACCGAGAACTTCTACCGTATTTCCCAGGACTCGCTGATCGGCTATTTCCTGCCGAGCGTGCCGATTCCGAATGCGGTACTTATTTTGTTCTTTCTCGCGATCGTCAGTTCCATTACGCTCAATCGCACTGCGCTCGGCCGCTACACATTCGCACTCGGCAGCAATGAAGAAGCGGTACGGCTCTCGGGCGTCAATGTCGATCGCTGGAAGATCGCGATTTACGGCGTGGGCGGCGCGATCTGCGGCATCGCGGGTCTGTTGATCGCGTCGCGGCTCAATTCCGCGCAGCCGGCGCTCGGTCAGGGCTACGAGCTCGATGCGATCGCGGCGGTCGTGATCGGCGGCACGTCGTTGAGCGGCGGGTCGGGCACGATACTCGGCACCATCATCGGCGCTTTCATCATGAGCGTGCTGACCAACGGGCTGCGCATCATGTCGGTCGCGCAGGAGTGGCAGATCGTCGTGACGGGTTTGATCATCATTCTGGCGGTGTATGCGGACATTCTGCGGCGCAGCCGGGGAAGTTGATGTAGGAGCAAGGAAGCAGCAAATAAGCAGGGAACGCAGGAGCAGCAGAGAGAGGGCACGTGAAGGCTCCCTCGAAAGCTCGATAGCGGCTTGATAGCCCAACCATTGGAGGAGGCCCCATGTTGAAGAGAAGACTAATCGGTATCGTGGTCGGTGTCGGTGCGCTCGTTGGCGGAAGCAGTCTCGCGTATGCGGATGAGCAGTATATTCCGCTTATTTCGAAAGGCTTCCAGCATCAGTTCTGGCAAGCCGTCAAATCGGGTGCCGAGCAGTCCGCGAAAGCGAACAACGTCAGGATCACGTTCGAGGGACCGGAAACCGAAGCGATGGTCGACAAGCAGATCGATATGCTGTCGGCCGCGCTCGCGAAGAAACCGCAGGCGATCGGTATTGCGGCACTCGACAGCAAGGCGGCTATCCCCTTGCTCAAGCGCGCGCAGAACGACAAGATTCCGGTGATCGCATTCGACTCTGGCGTCGACAGCGATATTCCGTTGACGACCTGCGCAACGGACAACCTCGCCGCCGCCGCGCTCGCCGCCGACAAGATGGCCGAGTTCATCGGCAATTCCGGCGAAGTCGGCGTCATCGTGCACGACCAGACCAGCCGCACCGGTGTCGATCGTCGCGACGGTTTCGTCAATCAGATCAAGTCGAAGCATCCGAACATCAAGATCGTGTCCGTGCAATACGGCGCCGGCGACCACCTGAAGTCGGCGGAAATCGCCAAGGCCATGATCCAGGCGAATCCGAACCTGAAGGGCATCTTCGGCGCGAACGAAGGTTCCGCGGATGGCGCAGCGATTGGCATCAAGGAGTCGGGCAAGAAACTCGTGCTGATCGGCTTCGACTCCGGCAAGGAGCAGAAGGACAACATCATGTCGGGCTTGATGGCCGGCGCGATTACGCAGAACCCGGTCGGTATCGGCAAATGCACGGTCGACTCGGCGGTCAAGGCTCTGCATGGCGAGAAGCTGCCGAAGAAGATCGACACCGGTTTCTACTGGTACGACAAGACCAACATCAACGATCCGAAGATCGTAGCCGTGCTGTACGACTAAGCAAGGGCGGCGATCGCGACTCGGGAAACCGGGAACGCGGAAATCGTCAAGGAGGAAGAGCCACGCTCTTCCTCTTTTTTATTGCCTTTGCGCAACATCGGAATGACGCCACACCGAGCGGGGCGCTGCGCCGCAACAACGTGCGATCCGAAACGCTCGCACCGGTCGAGCGGCTGCGGATTAGCGACGGTCCATTGCCATAAAAGCGTGGCTAATAGTCATTTCACGCCATTGCCCGCATTAATCTGATATTTTATGTTTATGTAATCGTTGCACGAGCCGTCCATTCGCATGCCGATTCGGACCCACTAACCGTCGAATGCGCAGGTCATGGCTTTTACCGAACCAAGGTCTCCATTTTTCAAGTGGCTCGTGTCTTCGGCTCAGAACCTGAGTCCGGACAACCGGCAGATTCTGCTCGCCAACCTGTTTACGCGAACCGCTTCTATCATATTCGCATCGATTTGCGAAATCAGCGTTTGCGCGACTGCGTATTATCTTTATCCGATTCCGCTGTATGCCGCGTGGGGCATTGCGGTCGTCGCATTGCTGATCGTGCGGCTCCTGTTGATCTGGCTATGCCGCACGCGCGCCGCGAAAGGGCTGCCCACACCGACTTCCGCGTTTCTTTTCGCGAGTCTGTTGTGGAGCGCGCTATTCGGCTTCGGCACATTTCTGTGCAATATCAGCGGAAGTCCCACGCTTTTTCTGCTTGGAAACGTTTGCGCGGTCGGTGTAATCGGCGGGTTGGCCGGACGTAATGCGAGCACGCCGCGGCTTGCGTTATTGCAGATCGTTTTTATTCTGAGCTTTCTGAGTATCGGCGCGGCGATGTCGCCGGGCAATGGCAAGCTTGTGTTGCTATTTCAGGCACCGTTTTGCGCGGCCGGCTTTTTCACGGTTGCGCTGCGCAGCAATCGCGACACCGTCGCGTTGCTGCTCGCGCGCGAAAACAGTCATCGCCTCGCGCGCCAGGACAGCTTGACCGGTTTGCCGAATCGCGCGCGCATCAGCGAGCTGCTGCTCGAGCGCACCGGCGAGACTTCGACCGGGCAGGGCGGGGCGTTCGCGGTGCTGCTGATCGACCTCGATGGCTTCAAGGCGATCAACGACAGTCTCGGCCATGCGGCCGGCGACCAGATTCTGCAGGAAGCGGCGACGCGTTTGCGCGACGTGCTGCCAAGCGGCGACCAGGTTGGCCGCCTCGCGGGCGACGAGTTCGTGGCGATTTCGGACGGCGCCGGGCAGCTTCGCGACGTGCGAGTGCTGGCCGATCGCATCGTCAGAACGCTGGCGCGGCCGTTCGTGCTGAGCGAAGCGCTCGTGCATATCGGCGCGAGCGTCGGCATCGCGCTGTACCCCGAACATGCGAATACCGGTCCGCAATTGCTGATCTGCGCCGACCGCGCGCTGTATGGCGTCAAGCGCAGCGGCAAAAGCGCGTTTGCGATTTTCGATGCCGAAAAGCACGTATCCGACGAAAGCCTGAGCCTGCTGCGCAGCGACCTCGAAGGCGCGCTGAAGTCGTTCGATGGTTTGCGCATGGAGTATCAGCCGATCATCGATCTTCACACCGGCGCGGTAGCGGGTCGCGAGGCGCTGATTCGCTGGGCTCATCCGACGCGCGGCGAGTTGTCGCCGTCGGCGTTCATTCCGACCGCCGAGCGTACCGGCCTGATTCTCCTGTTGGGCGAATGGGTGCTGCTGCAATCGTGCATGGCGGCGTCGACGTGGCGCGACAAGGTGATCGTCGCGGTCAACGTATCGCCGGTGCAGTTGCGCGAGGATTCGTTCGCATCGACGGTGACGGCCATACTTCGGAAAACCAGGCTGCCGCCGACGCGGCTCAATCTCGAGGTCACGGAAACGGCACTGCTGAACGACGATGAAGTGACCCGCCGCAATATCACCCGGTTGCGCGCCTTGGGCATCGGGCTGGCGCTCGACGACTTCGGCACCGGCTTTTCGACGATGTCGACGCTGGTGCGCTTCTCGTTCGACAAGCTGAAGATCGACAGCTCGTTCGTGCGCGAGGCCGTGCATGGGCGCGAATCCGCGGCCGTGGTGCGCGGCATCGTCGCACTTGCGCGCGAGATCGGCATGCCGACCACGGCAGAGGGCATTGAAACCCAGGAGCAGCTCAATTTCGTGCGTGTATGCGGTTGCACGCATGCGCAGGGTTATCTGCTGGGCAAGCCGATGAGCAGCGAAGAAATCGAGCAGTGCGAAGCCGCGCTCGACGCGCGTGTCGCCGACAAGGCGGCGCCCGCGGACTTTTGATAACCGTTACCGACGCGATCGAGGTCGTGATGTCGTCTCCCTTGCAATTCCAATTGCGGATCACCGCATCGGCGGAACTCGCCAACTCGCTGCGCGCGGACCCTTCGTGCGCCGCGCATCCAGCACTTCGTACCGTTTTGCAAACGCATCACGCAACGCTCAAATGCCAGTTCGATGCATTCGCCGACTACGTGAGCGAAGCGGAAAGAATGGGCGCCGAGAACTACCCGCTTTATCAATGGACGCGGCAGACCATCGAGAACCCGGAGAAGAAAGCGAAATACCTTCAGTCGTTCACGCTCTACGTGAATGGCGACGAGGTGTATGGCAAGGATGTCGCCGATGCGCTCGAAGTCGGCTTGTCGAAGCTGATCGACGCGAACGGCATCGTTCGTGTGTCGAGGTTCGACACGAATCCCGCAAACAATCCACAGCCGCCCGCGCGCATGTGAGGCGGGCAATTAAATTTCACTCTGAAAGCTTCACGGTCAAGCGGCTTAACATTTGACGACACGCGACGAAGTTCGTGAGACGATGCCATTTCACTTATTTTTGTGGGAGTGCGACATGGGACTTCTGGACGAAGTGGGCAAGATCGCCGGCGCGGTCGCCGCCGTTGAAGCCGCGGAGAAAGTCGATCCGCAAGCGGGTCTGCTGACCAAGGGCATCGCCGCTATCGCTGGATTCGAAGGCGCCGGCAAGCTCGAAGAGCTGGTGGAAAAGAAAGAAGAAGAGAAGCAGGACGACGCCGACAACGCTCAAGCCGCGGACGATACGAGTTCGCAAACCTGAGCGGCGCTCAGGCGGATTGCCGGATGCATGCGCGTGATCGAATTGCGCGCTGCACCGGCAATTCGTTTTTGTGAGCGTTTCGATCTCAATTCCCACCTTCCGCTGTTCTCCCGATGTTTTCATCGGGCTGTCATCGCCGTCCGGCTACGATCGTCGGTCACTTTCCTTCCGCGCTCGCCCCGCGGGGTGTTGTTTTGCGCTGGCGTTCTTCCACCCGAACAACCATACCGGACATGTCGAACAGAAAAATCGTCAAGACAACGCCTGCCGATGAGCACGGCGCATCGATCGTCTCGCGTCGCGGCTTTCTGAAGTTCGCCGGCGTATCGAGTCTCGCGACGGCGGCGGGCGCGCTCGCATCGACCGCGCGCGGCGCCAATAGCGGCACGCCCGATGGCACGCCCGAGCAGATCCATCTGACCTGGGGCAGCGACCCAACGAGCGAAGTTACCGTGTCGTGGTCGTCGCTCGCGCCGGCGGTCAATCCGCAGGTGCGCATCAGCGGCACCCGTCACGGCGACCACGCGAAACATACGGTGCACGCGGTGCAAAGCACTTACACCGACGGCCTCAACGGCGAGGTCGTGTTCAACTATCACGCGCGCGTGCGCGAGCTGAAGGCCGACACGACCTATCAGTACGAAGTGACGGCCGATAACGACAGCAACGCATCGCAACCCTTCGCCGCGAGTTTTCGCACCGCGCCGCGCGGCCGCGCGCCGTTTCGCTTCACGAGCTACGGCGATCTCGCGACGCCGAATACGAACTGGGTGCTGTCGTCGCCCCAAAGCCGCTTCGCGGTGGCGGCCGTCGAGAGCTTCCAGCCGCTGTTCCATCTGCTGAACGGCGACCTCTGCTATGCGAATCTGAACCCGATGCAGCAACCCGAGGTGTGGCGCGACTTCGGCAACAACGCGCAGACCTCGGCGTCGAACCGGCCGTGGATGCCGTGTCCGGGCAATCACGAGCTCGAATTCAACAACGGCGAGCAAGGGCTTGCATCGTATCTGTCGCGCTACATGCTGCCGGACAATCACACGCGTTTTCCGGGCCGCTGGTACAGCTTCCGCGTCGGCTCGGTGCTGTTCGTTTCGCTCGATGCGGACGACGTCGTCTATCAGGATGCCGCCGCGTTCGTCGCCGGGCCCGCGCCGTTGACGCCGGTCGCGAGTACCGGCAATCCGCCGATTCCAGCGGGCACCTCGCTGTACGTGCGCGGCTATAGCAATGGCGAGCAGACGCGCTGGCTAGAGAAAGTGCTGCAGCATGCGTCGCACGATAACGACGTGGATTGGATCATCGTGCAGATGCATCAGGACGCGCTCAGTTCGTCGAAGACCGGCAACGGTTCCGACAAGGGCATTCGCGAAGCGTGGCTGCCGCTGTTCGATCGCTATGGCGTGGACCTCGTGCTGTGCGGTCACGATCACGACTACGAGCGCAGCTATCCGGTGCGCGGTTGCAATCACAACCGGGGCACCGACATCGCGACGGGGCGCCCGGTCGATACGTTGCAGCCCAAGCCGATCATGTCGGCGGTATCGGCGGGTGCATCGACGTTCGATACGAGTCACGGCACGATCCACCTGATTCTCGGCGGCGGCGGCACGAGCGCGCCGCTCGACGTGTATGGCGTCGATGCCGGCACGGGCCTGCCGCAGGCGCGCATCTTCACGAAGCCGAATCGCCCGGTGCCGGCGACGACCGCGGGCGCGTTCGTGCGCTCGAGCGCCGACGCGGTCGAAGACGCGATCTGGTCCGCGCAACGCGACACCGGCACCGGCTACGGCATCGCGGTGTTCGACTACGATCCGGGACAGCCCGGCGGCGACACGACGATCACGATGAACTACTACCATGCGCCTGGCGCGGATCAGACGCCGACACCGGAATATGCGCTGTTCGAGACGATCGAATTGAAGAAGAAGCGGCGCGGCTAGAAGAGTAGATTCAGACCGCTAACCGGCATTCGCGCGAGGGGCCGCTCACCACGAGCGGCCCTTGTTTTTCGCGGTCGCCGCAAAAAACAATACCCCATTCATTTTGTTACACGTCTTACCGGGATGGACTGTCGCAGTTACAAAGGCCTTTCGCAAGCCC
This sequence comes from Paraburkholderia sp. BR13444, assembly GCF_040948755.1. NCBI lineage: Bacteria > Pseudomonadati > Pseudomonadota > Betaproteobacteria > Burkholderiales > Burkholderiaceae > Paraburkholderia > Paraburkholderia sp. BR13444. The sequence goes on from NZ_JBFPKM010000009.1 coordinate 343,822, forward strand.
CGCTATACTCGGCGCCGTCTCACTAAAACAAAGACCCGATATGTCCAAGAAGATCATCCAGATGGTTGCCGTGGCTGCATTGAGCGCCGCGGCGTCGTTGCCGGCCCTCGCCGGTGATATGAACAACATGCTCGGCGGCGCGCTCGGTGGCGTGGCCGGCGCGGCAGTCGGCGGCGCGGTGGGTGGCAGCACCGGCGCGGTGATCGGTGGCGCGGTGGGCGGTGGTGCGGGCGGCGCGGTCACGTCGAATCGTCGCGAACGTACCGGTGCGATCATCGGCGGCGCGCTCGGTGGCGGCGCGGGCACCGCGGCCGGCAACGCAATGGGCGGCCGCACTGGCGGCCTCGTCGGCGCGGCGCTGGGCGGCGGCGCGGGTTCGGCGCTCGGCGGCAACATCTCGCGCTCGAACTCGTACGCCGACGACTACTCGCGCGACTACCATTCGGGCAAGCGCCATCACAAGCATCGTCATTACGACTGAGATGGCTTGACATAGACGGGCTGGTCCGCGTGCGCATCACAGGCGAACGCGGCGGCCCTCGTCCGTCACGCATGCAAGACCAGTTTCTGAATGCGCCAGTTCAGCAACTCGGCAACGAATAAGACGTTTTCCGAAGGACACGCCATCTCGTGAATCCAGCCGAACTGTTTCGGCTGTTTGCCGGCTTTGCCGAGTACGCCGAGCACTTTGCCATCGAGCGTCATCTTGTAGATACGGCCCGGAAACGCGTCGGCGCTATAGAGCACCTGATTCGGTCCCGGCGAAATGCAGATCGCCCAGGGCGAGCCCGGCGCGAACGTGCCCGCGGCGAGTTCCGCTTCGCTCGGCATGTTGCCGATCGCGGGACGCGCGTCCGGCGGCACCGGTACGTCGATCGTGAACTGCCGCAGGAACGTGCCCTCGGTATCGAACACCTGGATGCGCCGGTTGCTCCGATCGGCCACGTACACGTGGTCGTGCGCATCGACTGCGATGCTATGCGGCGTGTGGAACTGCCCCGGTCCCGTGCCGCGATCACCCCATGACTTCAGCCAGTTGCCGTCGCGATCGACCTTCGCGACGCGCGAGTTGATGTATCCGTCGCTGATATAGGTGTTGCCCGCCTTGTCCCACGCGACGTCGGTCACCTGGCGAAAGCGTCCGGGTTCGGACGGCAGCGGCGGATTCGGATGCTTGAGCGGCGCGGTCTCTTCGTCCGATGCTTCCTGCTTGCGGCCGAACACCATCGCGACGCGTCCTTCCGGCGTGAATTTGATCACCATGTCCGAGCCCTTGTCGGTGACCCAGACGTTGTCATGCCGGTCCACCTTCACCGTGTGCGCGAACGACCACGCATACAGGTTGTGGCCGATCTCACGCACGAAGCGTCCATCGGGCGCGAACTCGAGCAGTTGCGCGGCGGCCGCGCCATACGCGGGGCCGGTGGTGTTGCCGCGCGACAGCACGAAGATATGGCCACGCGAATTGAGGGCGACGCCCGAGCATTCGCCGAAATACGTGTCGTTCGGCAAACGTACGGGGTTGGCAATCGAGTCATAAGCAATCGTGCGCACGTCGGGTGCGTCCGCGGCGAACGCGGACGGCATCGCGAGTCCGGCGGCACTGCCCGCAAGCAGGCTCATGAAAGTCCGGCGGCTCATCGCCCGATGGTCGGGACTGCCGCAGCACGCACAAAACGACTCGTATCGCTCGCTCATTCGTTGTCTCCTTTGATCCATCGCTTGAAGTGTGCAAAGGCAAGCCTAGTGCACAAAACGCTTAATAGCTAAGTCGTTTTGCGATGCTGGAAGAGACATTTCCCGTTATGCGCGGCACATGCTCCCGATCTGCTTGCTCAGCGCGGGCTGGCTCATGCACAGATGGTCCGCAGCGTGACCGAATTGGCGCTGTTCGGCCGCGGTCACGAAAGCACGCAACAAATTCAGTTCCATTCTCTGTCCGGTGACGGCAGGGCATCGCGCGCCAGCCCGCTTTGCTACCATGCAAGACAGCGACCGCCATGGTCCGCTTTCATCCCGCGTTGGTCCATCACACAAGGAGATTCGAATGAGCAAAGGTTATTGGGTGACGTCGTACCGCAAGACGAACGATCCGCAGAAACTGGCCGCGTACGCGCAACTCGCCCCGGCCGCGGTGGCGGCGGCAGGCGGCAAGTTCATCGTGCGAGGTGTGGCGGACGAGGCGCGCGAGCAGGGCCTCAAGGAGCGCACGGTCGTGATCGAATTCCCGACCTACGAGGCGGCGGTCGCCGCTTACGAAAGCGACGAGTACAAGAAGGCGCTGGCCGCATTGGGCGATGGCGTGGAGCGCGATCTGCGCATCGTGCGCGGCGCCGACTAACGCGCGAGCCGCATGTCTACACTGCGCGGCGCTCGCCGCGCAGCCGCTTACTTCACCGCGCCGAGCGCGAGCCCCTTCACCATATAACGCTGCAACCACGCAAACACGATCGAAACCGGCAGCGTCGCGCCCAAGGTCGCGGCCATCACCAGATGCCATTCGACCACGTACTTGCCCGCCACCATATCGGTCACCTGCACGGTCAGCGTCTTGTTTTCCGGCGAACGGATCAACGTATAGACCACCGCGAACTCGTTCCACGCATTGATGAACGTGAAGATCGCGGTTACGACGATCGCCGGCACCGCGAGCGGCAGAAACACCTTGAACACCGCGCGCGTACGGCTGCAGCCTTCGAGCCACGCGGATTCCTCGAGATCCTGCGGCACGGTCTGAAAGTACGACGACAGCATCCACACCGCGAACGCGATATTGAACGCCGCGTACGACACGATCACGCCGATCCTCGAATCGACCAGGTTGCCGTCGCCCCACGGAATCATCGCCGCCAGCCGGAACAGGCCGACCACCAGCAGGATCGGCGACAGCATTTGCGTGACGAGCAGGAACTGCCTGTACAGACCGCGTCCGCGAAACGGAAAGCGCGCGAGCGCGTAAGCGGCGGGCAGGCTCACCGCGAGTGCGAGCGCGGTGGACAGGCAACTGATGATCGCGCTGTTGCGCAGCGCGACGCCGAAGTTGGCCGCGTCCCACATGTCGACGAAATTGCGCCACTGCCACTGCACCGGCAGCCAGCGCGCCGGATAGACGAAGATCTCCGACGCGGGCTTTACCGAAGTGAAGAACATCACCGCGAACGGAAACAATATGACGATCACGAGCGGCGTCAGCGCGATCCAGCACCACAGCGAGCGTTTGGTCTTCGCGCTCAGACTCATGACGGCACTCCTTCTTTCGTGCGTTGCAGACGCAGATAAGCGATCGAGAACGCGAACAGCATCACGAGCATGATCAGCGAAACGGCGGCCGCTTCGCCGGGGCGTCCGAGCCGGAAGCCGAGTTCGTACAGATAGGTGACGAGGATGTGCGTGCTGTTGTCGGGGCCGCCTTGCGTCATCACCCAGATGATCGGAAACGAGTTGAACACGTAGATCACGTTCAGCAGGATCGCCATGTTGATGAACGGGCGCAGCAGCGGCATCGTCAATTGACGGAACTGCTGCCACGCGCTCGCCCCGTCGATCCGCGCAGCTTCGTAGATATCGCTCGGCACCGACGACAGGCCGCCAAGAAAAATCGTCACCGTGAACGGAATCGACACCAGAATGCCGACCGCGATTTCGACGGGGAACGCGAACTCGGGCGTCGCGAGCCAGTGAATCGGGCCGCTGATCAGGCCGAGCCGCTGCAGCGTCACGTTGACCATGCCGTAGTCGTCGTTGAAGGCCCAGCGCCAGACGACGGCGGTCATCGTCAGCGAGACGGACCACGGCAGCATCACGATCGTGCGCGCGACACCGCGGCCGTGGAAGTCCTGATTCAGAATCAGTGCGACAGGTACCGAGATCAGCACCGTGCCACCCACCACACACACGGTCCAGATGATCGTGCGGCGTACCGAAGCGACAAACACCGGGTCCTGGAATACGTTGATGAAATTCTGCGCGCCGGTGAAGTCGCGAATCGCGCCGAAGCGCGACACCTCATGCAGCGATTGCCACACGATGTTGAAAATCGGATAGCTGATGATGAACAGCGCGAGCACGAGGCTCGGCGCAATCAGCAACCAGGGCGCGTGCGCGCGCGGAGAAACGGAGCGGCTCATGCGTGCTCGATCGTAAGACGCGCCCGCTTTCTGGCGGCGGGCGCGACGGAATGGGCCGGTGGGTGCGTCGTGCTGCATAGGCTCGAATATTGGGGGGTGTGCGCAACGCGCGGCGCTTTAACTACGGCGCCGCGCGTCCCCTGTTCGTCTCGTTACTGCCGGAAACCGCGTGTCAATGACCGAGCGACTTGTTCGCCTGCGCAGCCGCCGCATTCAACGCGTCAGCCGGTTGCGCCTTGTTCAGATATATCGCTTGCATCGAGTCGGTCACAGCCTTTGCGGTGTCTTCCCAGCCGGTCACGGTCGGCGCGAAGTGAGCCGTGGGCAGCAACGCGATGAACGCCTTGATGTCCGGATCGTTGAACGCCGGGTCCGCCGCTTCGGCCTTCGTGGTCGGCAGGAAGCCTTCGGTCGTCGTGAACTCGACGCGCGGTTCCTTCGTGAACAGATAGTCGAGGAACTTCCACGCGGTCTTCTTCGCCTTCGAGTTCTTGAACATCACGATCGAGTCGGTGACCGCGTAGGTGGCATGCGTCGTGCCCATCGGCACCGGATCGATGCCGTACTTCAGGTTCGGCGCTTCCTTCTTGATCTGCTTCGCGAGGAACGGCGCGGAGATCACCATCGCGACGCGGCCCTGCTTGAACAGGTTCTGCACGTCTTCGCGGCTATAGCCGGTGACGCCCGGTTGCGTGAGACCCTGGTCGATCATCTGCTTGTACATCGTCGCGGCCTTCACGCCCGCCGGCGAATTGAACGCGGCCTTGCCGTCCTTGCCGACCACGTCGCCGCCCATCGTCCACAGCGCGTAGTAATAGTAGACGTCGGTTTCGATTTCCTTGCCTTGCAGGCCGAAGCCGGCGATGCCTTGCGCCTTCAGCTTCTTCGATGCATCGATCACGTCGTTCCAGGTCTTCGGGCCGTCGGGGTAGCCGACCTTCGCGAGCATGTCCTTGTTGTAGTACAGCGCGCGTGCGGAAGCAGCGATCGGCAGCCCGTAGGTCTTGCCGTTGATCTGGCCGGGCGCGAGGAACGGACCGATGAAGCGGGCCTTGAAGTTCGCGTCCATATAGCCGTCGAGCGGCTCGGCGACGTCGTCCTTCACGAAGTCGAGCAGCCACCGCGTGCCGACGATCGCGAGGTCCGCGTTGGCGCCTCCGGAGATGTCCGTTTGCAGCTTCTGTTGCAGCGTATCCCAGTTCACGTCTTCGATCTTGATGGTCGTGCCGGGGTTGGCCTTCTCGAAGTTGCGGGCCATTTTCTCGAAGTACGGCGCAGTCGCGTCGCTGTAGTGCGCGACCGTCACGCGGACCGTTTCGGCGTGGGCCGACACGGCGATACCTGCAAACGCGAGCGCCACGGCGACTTTGCCTAGCGCGAGGGAAGCACGGGCATGCAACGACATTTTTCTCTCTCCTGTGGGTGGTTTGCTGCCGTCGCCGGCCGCCTTGGGTAAATTGTTTGAAAAAATCCTACATGACGCAAAATAGCTTGTCACGTAGGGTCTGCGATATTTTTTCCTCGGTGATTTTGTGCATAAGATGCTGGAAAGTATGGGATATTCTGCACTGCGCGATGTTACGGAAACCCACTCTTCGGGATGACCGGGCAGTCCTTGCAAACACTTTTTGTAGGAAATTTACAGCGAGGCGCGCGGCGCGGGCTGGGTGGCGGAAGGCGACGGCAAGACGGCCGAATCGGCCGGGCGAACGAGCGAGGAATACATGGATCGTGTCGTATTGGTAACGGGCGCATGCGGCGGTATCGGCAGCGTGTTATGCGAGCGCTTCGTGGCGGCGGGCGACACCGTGCTCGCGCTCGACATCGACGCGGCCGCGCTGCAAGCGCTGAGCGCGCGACTTGGCGCACACCAGGGCGCAGACAAAATCGTGCCGGTCGCGGTCGATCTCGGCGACGCCGCCGCGGTGCAGCAAGCGGTGGCCGCGGCGGTCGCGCGGCGCGGACCGGTCGACGTGCTGGTCGCGAACGCGGGCGCGGCGCTCGGTGCGTCGCTCGCGAGTACCGACGCCGCGAGCTGGCAGCGCGACATCCATCTGAATCTGAACGGCACGTATCACACGGTCGAGGCGGTGCGCGCGTCGATGATCGAACGGCAGCGCGGCGCGCTCGTGCTGATCGGCTCGGTGAACGGTCTCGCCGCGCTCGGTCATCCAGCATATAGCGCCGCGAAGGCCGGCCTGATCAGCTATACGAAGGCGCTTGCGATCGAGCTGGGCCGCTATGGCATTCGCGCGAACATCGTATGCCCGGGCACTGTGAAGACGCAGGCGTGGCAGGCCCGCGTCGACAAGAATCCGCAGGTGTTCGAGGAGCTGAAGAAGTGGTACCCGTTGCGCGACTTCGCGACGCCCGACGACATCGCCGACGCGGTGCTGTTTCTCGCGTCGCCGCAAGCGCGCGTGATCACCGGTGTCGCGTTGCCGGTCGACGGCGGCTTGATGGCGGGCAACCGGCTAATGGCTCAGGAACTGACGCTCGAGTCGTTCTGAACCGCGCACGGCGCGCGCATTACGACACCCGCAATACAACACGCAGCAAGACGATGAGGACAGCATGGCAGCAGTGCAACTGAGCGGCATCTTCAAACGCTATGGCGACACCCAGGTCGTGCACGGCATCGATCTCGACATCGACGACGGCGAGTTCGTCGTGCTGGTCGGTCCGTCGGGCTGCGGCAAGAGCACGCTGATGCGGATGGTGGCCGGGCTCGAGGAAATCAGCGGCGGCGATCTGATGATCGGCGGCACGCGTGCGAATACGCTGGCACCGCAGCAGCGCAATATCTCGATGGTGTTCCAGAGCTACGCGCTGTATCCGCATCTGTCGGTGTATGAAAACATCGCGTTCGGTCCGAGAATCCGCAAAGAGTCGTCGGAGAAATACAAGCCGCGCATCGATGCGGCCGCGAAGATGCTGAACCTCAGCGGCTATCTGGACCGTTTGCCGCGCGCGCTGTCGGGCGGTCAGCGGCAACGTGTCGCGATGGGCCGCGCGGTGGTGCGCGAGCCGTCGCTGTTCCTATTCGACGAGCCGCTGTCGAATCTCGACGCAAAGCTGCGCGTGCAGATGCGCACCGAAATCAAGGCGCTGCATCAGCGCTTGAAGAACACGGTGATCTACGTCACGCACGATCAGATCGAAGCGATGACGATGGCCGATCGCATCGTCGTGATGAACGCGGGACGGATCGAGCAGATCGGCCGTCCGCTCGAACTCTATGACCGGCCGGCGAATCTGTTCGTCGCGAGCTTCCTCGGCTCGCCGTCGATGAATTTCGTCGAGGGCGTGATCGTCACTCGCACCCAGGGTGCGGGCCTCGCATTGAAGCTCGCGGACGGCAGCGAGGTCGCGCTCGAAAGCACGCCTGCGTCGGCCGTGGTCGGTGCGCAGGCCACGCTCGGCGTGCGGCCCGAGCACATCGAGATCACGGCGCAGATACCGGATGCCGCGCTCGACGTCGAAGTGATCGAGCCAACTGGCGCCGAGACGCACTTGTACGGGAAAATAGGCGGCTCCGCGTGGTGCGTGACAACGCGCGAACGCTCGAAGATCGAGCCCGGTCAGCGTGTTGCGCTGCGTCTGCCGGCCGAACACATTCATCTGTTCGATACGGAGAGTGGACGCAGGCTGGTTTGATCAGGCCGATTGAAGCGAAGAAGCTGCGAGCGACGCGGAACCATATGAAACAGCCCCTAAGGAACACCGGGTGTCCGCACCGAACTTGATTCCCCATATCCGCAACGCACTCGCGAGTCTGCGGCCCGCCGAGCGCAAGGTCGCCGACATGGTGCTTGCCGACGTCGACTTCGCGATGCGCGCGAGCATCACCGATCTCGCGCAGCGCGCCGACGTGTCCGAGCCTTCCGTCACGCGTTTTTGCCGCGCGATCGGTGCGCACGGTCTGCGCGACTTCAAGATGCAGCTCGCGCAAAGCGTGGCGGGCGGATTGCCGTATGCGTCGACCGCGGTCGCGCGCGACGACGACGTGCAGACCTTGATGGACAAGGTCGGGGAAGCGGCGATCGACGGCATCACGCATGCGCGCGGCGCGCTCGATCCTGCGGTGGTCGAAAGCGCGATCGCGGCGCTCGTGAGCGCCCGGCGCGTGTTTTTCTTCGGCGTGGGTTCTGGTTCGGGGCTCGTCGCGCAGGATGCGGCGCTGCGGTTCTTGCGCATCGACATCGCGGCGGCCGCATTCACCGATGGTCATTTGCAGCGCCTTTACGCGGGCCTGATGGAGCCGGGCGATGTCGCGTTTGCGATCTCGCATTCGGGGCGCAGCGTCGAAGTCAACGAAAGCATCCAGATCGCGAAGGAGCGCGGCGCGACGACGATCGCGCTGACCAACGTCGGCTCGCGGCTCGCATGGCTCGTCGATATTCCGCTGCTGCTGCGCGTGGCGAGTCCGATCGATCCGAACACGCCGGGCGTATCGCGGCTCGTGCATCTGTGCATCATGGATGCGCTCGCGATCGGCGTCGCGTTGAAGGCGGGACCCGAGACGCTGGAAAAGATGCGCCACGCGAAAGCGCGGCTCGTGCCGCATGAGCCGGAAGGCGCGGGCGGGTAGAGCGCTCGAAGCGCTGGCGCGCCATCCTCTTCGGCCAGCCGATCATCGACACCTTGTTCACCGGCTGCGCGACCGTTGCCGCCGCGCGAACCTTGCCGCCCATCGGCAGATCGAGCAACTGCCACTTGCCATGCCTCGCGAGTTCGAGCGAGAAGCTCGCGGCTGCATCCGACCACAGCAACCGCTCATCGAGATCGACCGACGTATCGCTCAACGCGCTACGCAGGCGCTTGCGCAGCGTCGTGTTCGGATGCAGCCGCGCGCGCTCGCGCTCGGCCACAACTGCAACTCGCGTTGCTCTGCAACTAACCGTCAAGCCGAAACGTTTCTCCCGGCTATCATGGCAATCTGCCGCATTCGTCCGACTCATCATCCAATCAGAACCGGCTCGCAGCGTTCTCGTTCAGGTCCGTCCGCCCATGTCCTCCCGTTCCGCCGATACCGCATCGCACGCTCCAACCACGATCACCGCCCGCCGTCTGCCGACACTGCTGCTGGCCGCCGCGCTATCGCTCGGCAGCGCAACAGCGCTTGGCCTCGCGCGCTTCGCCTACGCGCTGCTGTTGCCGTCGATGAAGCTCGACCTCGGCTGGAGCTTCGCGCAGGCCGGCGCAATGAACACCGCGAACGCGCTCGGCTATCTGCTCGGCGCGCTGGTGTTTCCGCGCCTCGCGCGCCGCTGGTCGACGGGCGCGCTGTTCGCGGGCGGTTGCGTGCTGACCGCGCTGTTGATGGCCGGCAGTGGCCTCACCGCCAGCACGGATGCGCTGCTGACACTGCGCGTAATCACTGGCGCGAGCAGCGCGGCGATCTTCATCGGCGGCGGCGTGCTCGCGGCGCGGCTCGCGTCGGCGCGCCCGCGCGACGCGGGGCTCGTGCTCGGTCTGTATTACGGGGGCACCGGCTGGGGGATCGTCGCGTCTTCGGTGCTGGTGCCGGTGACGATCCTTGACGCCGCCCACGGCTGGCAGTTCGCGTGGTTCGCGCTCGCGGCGGCCTGCGCGCTGTTCGCCGCGGTCGCGATCGGCGCGTCGGCCAGAATCGAGCGCGCACATATGAGCGCGGCGGCTGCCGCGCATGCAGCCGGCGCCACTTCCGCGCCGGGTTGGCCGCAGTTCGCAGCCGCGCTCGCGGGCTACGGACTGTTCGGCGTCGGCTATATCGGCTACATGACGTTCATCGTCGCGCTGCTGCGCAACGCCGGCATGAGCGCGGCGGTCGTCACCGGCTTCTATCTGCTGCTCGGCGCCGCGACCGTGGTGTCGGCGCGGATCTGGTCGACGCTGCTCGACCGCATGCGCGGCGGCCAGGCGCTCGCCGTGCTCAACGCGCTGCTGGCGATCGCGACGCTGCTGCCCGCGCTGTTCACGCAGCCGTGGGTCGCGTTCGTTTCGGGCACGCTGTTCGGCGCGACGTTCCTGTCGGCGGTCGCATCGACGACCGCGTTCGTGCGCCACAATCTGCCCGCGAGCCACTGGGCGAAGGGCATCAGCGCCTTCACGATCGTGTTCGCATTCGGGCAGATCGTCGGGCCGGTAGTGATCGGCTGGGTGTCGGATGGCGCCGGGCTCGCGCGCGGGCTCGTGTATTCGGCGCTGCTGCTGGCGGGCGGCGCGGTGCTTGCGGCGTGTCAGAAGGCGTTGCGCGCGGCGTGAGCCGCGTTACGCGTGCCTCGTGTTCAGCGATAGGTCCAGCACCGATGCGCGATGAACGTGAGCGGCGGCACCACGCACACGACGAGCCCGATACCGAGCGCGGGCGGGCCGCCCGCGAGCTGCGTCAGGCGCGATACGAGCGCGGTCAACGTCAGGCCGCCCAGCGATACGAGCACGAACCGCCCAGCGTTCATCAACGCGGGCAGCGCCGAAAAACTCCAGAACGTGTTCAACAGATACGAGGCCGCCGTCGCCCACGTGAACGCGATCGCGTTGGCCCACGGCGGCGACATGCCGGCGTCCGCGATCAGCGTCAGCGCAATGCACACATGCAGGCCGGTCGCGATGACGCCGCTCGCGCCAAAGCGCATCAGCTTGACTCGATCGGCCAGCATCATCGCGGCGCTCCTTCGCGCTTGCGCAGGACCGCGAACAGCGATACGCCATAAGGCAGCGGCGCATGCGCGAGCCAGTGGCGCTCGGCGCTGAAAATGCGGTACAGCGCCGCGTTGAGCGGCCACGGCGGAATCGCGTCGCCGCTCGAATGCTGGCGATGCAGCAGCCGATCGGCCCAACGTGCGACCACCGCGACCGGATAGAGCAGCGTGTTGAAATAGCTGACGCGTTCGACTTCGTAGCCGGCCACGGCCGCGCAGCGCATCAGCGAAGTGCGGCTATAGCGGCGGTAGTGATGCAGGAAAACATCGTGCGCGCTCCACAGATGTTGTCCGGCCGGCACCGTCACGACGATGCGGCCTCCCGGTGTCAGCAGATCGCGCATGCCTGCGAGCGAGCCGGCGTCGTCGGCGATATGTTCGAGGCAGTCGAAGAAGCAGATCAGGTCGAAGCGTTCGCCGTCGAACGGCACGTCGTCGGGGCAGTGGCCCGCGCGGATGTCGAACTGCTTGCCGGCCTTGCGCGCGCTCAGTGCCCGAGCGGTCGGGTCCATCTCGAGGCCGCTGACGGTGCCGAAGCCGGCCAGCATGTCGAGGTTGCCGCCGGTGCCGGAGCCCACTTCGAGCACGCGCGCGCAGTGCGGTAACGCGAGCCGTTCGAGCAGCGTGCGCAGCACGTCGCGCCGCGCGCGAAACCACCAGTGCCCGGCTTCGGTTTCGGCCATTTCAAGGTATGCATCGGGAGACATGGTCAACTCCTCGGCTTTCAGTGGCCGACTACGCGAAACCGCGGCGCGGCCCGCCTGCGTGTCGGTTCGACGCGCCCCACATGCGCCGCGCGCGCATCCTCGCGCACGCCGGGCAACGTGCTGACCTTGCTCTTCGCCTGATAGCGACGCCGCACCAGATAAACGGGCCGTTCCTTCGACTCGTAGTAAATGCGGCCGACGTATTCGCCGATCACGCCGATGCCGATCAGCTCGATGCCGCCCATGAACAGCATCACCGAGATCGTCGACGCGTAACCGGGCACAGGATTGCCCGACCACAGCGTGCGGCCGATGACGAAGCCGCCGTAGACGAACGCGAGCGTGGCGATGGACAGTCCGATATAAGTCCAGCTGCGCAACGGCACCGTGCTGAAGCTAGTGATGCCTTCGAGCGCGAAGTTCCACAGCCGCCAGCCGGAGAACTTCGAGTGGCCGGCGCTGCGCGGCTCGCGTTCGTATTCGACGATCACGGTGCGGTAGCCGACCCACGCGAACAGGCCCTTCATGAAGCGACGGCGCTCCGGCAGGCTGCGCAGCGCGTTGACCACCTGACGATCGATCAGCCGGAAGTCGCCGACATTCTCCGGCAGCTTCACTTCGGACAGCGCATTGTGCACGCGATAGTAGAGCGCGGCCGCCGTGCGTTTGGCGAGCGTATCGCACAGGCGGTTCGTGCGTTTGGCCGCGACTACTTCGGCGCCCGCGCGCCAATGCTCGACCATCACCGGGATCAGGCTCGGCGGGTCCTGCAGATCCGCGTCGATCGGAATCACCGCATCGCCGAATGCTTCGTCGATGCCGGCGGTCAGCGCCGCTTCCTTGCCGAAGTTGCGCGTCAGGTCGATCACCCGAATGCGCCGGTCGCGGCTGCTCTGCGCGATCAGCCGATCGAGCGTCGCGTCGCTGCTGCCGTCGTTGATGCAGACGATTTCGAAGCGCGTGCCGTCCATCGATTCGAGCACCGGCACGACTGCCGCGAAGAAGCGTTCCACCGCGTCCTGCTCGTTGTAGAACGGCACGACGAGTGAGATTAGAGGCGTGGTTGTATGAGTTGGCATGACGCTTCCCCGTTTATCGAATGATTCGAGCCGCGTGCGAATAGGCGAGGGCGGCGCGCTCGTCGCATTCTTCGTCCATTACGCGCACGCGGCGCATGACGAACAGCAGCACCAGCAGCAGAACGATCGGGCCGATCTGCGGCAACTCGGCCGTGCGGTTGAAGAGTTCATAGGCCGGCAGCAGCCACGCAAGCGCAATTACGCTCTGCTCGCCGCGCAGCCAGCCTTTGTCGAGGCCGAGCGCGGTCAGGCTGGCCGTCGCGATGCCGAGCCACGCCAGTTCGTAGTGCCACACGTATGGGTTCGTCAGCAGCGTGGCGACGACGAGGCTCGCCGCGCGCAGCCGCGTGTTGCGCGTGTTTCGCCACACGTGCCATGCGGCTGCCGCGGCGATCAGCGCAACGCAGGCCTGCGCCGCAAAGGCCGCGGCGATCGGGGCGCCGCCTTCGCGCAGCACGGCGAACACGGTCGGCGACGCGAGCCAGTAGCCGCGGCATTGCTCGAGCAGCGTCTCGCGGGCAATGCCGGTGTTGACGAAGAAGAGCCGCACCGATTGCACGCCGCAGGCCAGCACGCTGATCACGCTGAACAGCGCCGCGCTGAACGCGGCGGCGGCCAGCGTGCGCCATGCGCCCGCGGCAATCAGCACGAGCGGAAACAGCACGGCCATTTGCGGCTTGATCGCGAGCACGCCGAGGCACAGCCCCGCGCGTACCGGATGCCGGCGCAGCCAATGCAGCGTCAGCGCGGCGATACCGGCGGTCAGCAGCGAGTTCTGACCGAACAGGGCCGTCACGAACACGCACGGCGAGGCGGCGACCACGAACCATGCGAAGCGCGATCCCCTGAAGCTGTCGACAAGGCCCGACACACGCAACGTGCTCGCGCTGAGCAGCGCGATGCCGCCGCCGACGAATACGAAGTACATGACGAGCCGCGGCAAGAGCGCGAGCGGCGAGATCAACACGAGGAACGTCGGCGGATAGAGCCAGGGCATCACGCTGTCGTGGCCGACGTTCGTGAAGAGCAGCCGCTGGAGCTTGTCGAACGACGCATGGTCGTAGACCTGCATCGCCGAACCGTGCAGCAGTCCATACGAGGCCGACCAGAAAATCGAAAAGTCCTCACCGGGACGCGTGAGGCGCTGGTCGGTGAAGCCGTGGCTCGCATAGGCCCACAGCCCGATGATCGCCACGTACAGCACGCACATCCCGCTGCAGTAGAAGACGATGCGCTCGTGCGTGAGCCAGCCGCGAATCTCGCTGTCGCCGCTGCGCATGCGTAGCTGTGATGCGTACATGATCCCCGCCCCCGTGTGATCCGGATCAGGTCTGTCGACCCTCCGTTCGTTCTGTTTATTGATTCCGTTTTGTATGTGTCTGCGCGTGACATCGAATCAAAACCCGTGTCTTTGCGCTGAACCGGTCAGATCATTGTTGGCGGAAATTCATGCGACTTTCAAGCTCGCGTTTTCCTGGCCGCGAGTCGTGCCCTGCCGAGTCACCCAAATACCGGGCCAAACGGTCAGCGTTGTGTGCGCCAACGCACCAAGCCGTCTCATCGATGAGACGCTTTGGACCGGCGCGCCATTCGGGAAGGCCGATTTCCCAGCGATATTCCGTTTTTACCGCCCCAGGGAAAGTCCTGGACAAAAAATGCCGAGCCTTGCCCGGCGGCGCTTTACGCGTTCCGCGAAGTGTTCGGTGGCTCATGCGAAACGTTGCGGATTCGGACATTCCGGACGCGAATCGGGCGCGAGGCGGGAGGCCAGTCGGCTCGAACCCGCGTCGTTACGCTGTTTTCGCAAAGCTGGTCCCGTCCTTGCAATGGGGAGTGCGCGGAAGTCGACGACTCGATGCTGCGGACCTGAACAGACAGCACACCATGGCGCGATAGAGAGCCAACGTCGATTGACCAGCTGGTGCTGGCCTCGAGCCGGCGCCAAGAAAAAATCACGAAAGACGGGGGATGTATGCACAACAAGTTCACGCGCCTGCGCGGCGATAACAAGCCCATGAGCCGCGCACACCGTGCGGCCATGCTGCGTCAGCGGCACACGGCCGCAATGCTGCGGCTTGCCCGGCAGCTGCCGCTTCACTTCCCCCGTTTCCTCCAGTTCGTGTCGCCCAGCGTTACGCCCATGCGGATCAAACACCGCGCGACGCTGACCGGGCGGCGAGACTAGCCCGCAGTCTTCCGCAGTTCCCAGCAGTGCCCGTAGTGCCATCGCCCACGCCAATCCTGGTAACGGGTTCCATTAGTTAGTCCTCCACAGGAGTCGAATCATGAAGAACATCATTGCTACCGCAGCCCGTTTCGTTCGTGACGAAGACGGCGTGACCGCCATCGAATATGGGTTGCTCGCCGGCCTGATCGCGCTTTTGATTATCGGCGGCGTGACCCTGCTCGGCCAGCATCTGCAGACGATTTTCAACAACCTCGCGGACTCGGTTTAAGTCATCTTGCCGACGGACGAACCTCACGATTCGTCCGTCACTCTCCAACTGAATACGGGGGCCTGTCATGAAGAACCTGATTGCGCGCGCGGTACGTTTCGCACACGACGAAGACGGCGTGACCGCCATCGAATACGGTCTGCTCGCCGGCCTGATCGCACTGCTGATCATCGGCGGTGTGACCACGCTCGGCACCAACCTCAGCGCGATCTTCAACAATCTCGCCGACTCGATCTGACGCGGCGCGATCATCCATCACGAGGTCATCATGACGCTGCCACTTCTGCCGCCACATCCTGTACCGCTGTGCGTGATCGTACTGGCGATCGTGGCAGCGAGCACGGATCTCACCGCGCGACGCATTCCGAATCGCCTGATCGTGCTCGGGCTCGCCGCCGCGCTTGCCGTGCAGATGTCGATTCACGGGCCGCTCGCCGGCGCGCTCGACTGGCTGAGCGGCGCAGCATGCGGCTTCGCTTTGCTGTTGCCGTTCTATCTGCTGCGCGGCATGGCCGCCGGCGACGTGAAGCTGCTGATGACGATCGGCGCATGGGTCGGACCCGCGCTGACCTGGCGGATCGCGCTCGCCACTTTTCTGGTCGGCGGACTCTGGTCGCTGCTGATCGTGCTGTGCCGCGGCAGATTCGCTCGCTTGCTCGCGAATCTGCGGCAACTGATCGGCGGGCTCGTCGTCGCGCCGCTCACACGACCGAGCCTGATCGATGCGCGGTCCGGATCGCTCGGGTCGATTCCCTACGGCGTTGCGATCGCGGCCGGAACCCTCGGAATGCTGTTCGCGGCCGCGCTGTAGCCGGACGTTTCCACTGAACGATGCGGGAGTGTTGCCATGAAAAACAGTCGGGCTTTAGTGATGCTGACGATCGCCGTGCTGGCGGGCCTCGCGGCCGTGAGTTTCGCGTCGCGCTGGTTGCTGCAGACCTCGTCGGCCGCGGTGACGTCGGTTGCGGTGGCGTCGTCGGACATCAGTCTCGGCCAGCCGTTGAACCAGAACCTGATTCACATGGTCAGCTGGCCGACTTCGAGCGTGCCGCCCGGTGCGTTCGCCGACGGCAAGGCGCTCGAAGGGCGTGTGCTGCTGACGAGTCTCGCGCCCGGCGAGCCGGTGCTCGAATCGAAGCTCGCGCCGCAGGGCACGAAGGGCGGCCTGTCCGCGGTGATCGGCGAAGGCCATCGAGCGATCACGGTGCGGGTGAACGACGTGGTCGGCGTCGCCGGCTTCGCGCTGCCGGGCAACTACGTCGACGTGATCGTCAACACGCAGCAGGCGAACGAGACCGACGCGTCGCAAAGCATCTCGAAGATCGTGCTCGAAAAGATCCTCGTGCTCGCGGTCGCGCAGCAGGTGAGCCGCGACGACACCGCGCCGAAAGTGGTCAACGCGGTGACGCTCGAGGTGACCCCCGAGCAGGCCGAGAAGCTCGACCTCGCACGCAGCGTCGGCACGCTGTCGCTGGTGCTGCGCAACCAGGTCGACAAGCAGACCCCGAGCACCGGCGGCGCGACCAAGCTGACCTTGCTCGACGTGCCGGTGCCGGCTTCGGCTCCGGCCGCACCCGAAGTGCATCCGGTGCGCGCGCACTATGCGGCACGTCCGGCGCCCAGGCGCGAATGCGTCGGCGTGCTGTCGGGGGTGACGGGCAGCGTCGAATGTTTCTAGCGCGGTCGCGGCGCACCGGTTTTTGACAGACGCCGCGATCTGAATCAGAAGGCAATCAAGAGACGTCTCGGTTCACCTATCGAGCGACGGGGGCAGCAACATGAAAACACAACAACGGTACTCATCCGGTGGCGGCAAGCATTGCCGCTCGCTCGGCGGCACGGTGCTCGCCGCCGCGCTATGCGCCGGGCTAACGGCGACGCACGACAGCGCGGCACAAACGATGGCCGCCGCGCAAATGCCGCCGGGCTGGGGCGTGCAGGCCGCGCCGCTGCCGGTCGGCCGGGGCGCCGTGCCGATGCTGGTCAGCAACACGCCGATGCCGACCGGCGCGACGAGCGGCCGGATGGTCGCCCCCGCGCAGCTGACCGGGCCGAACTGCACCGGCGAGATTCGCGACGAGTCGAGCGTGTCGGTGGCGGTCGGCAAGTCGATCCTGGTTCCGCTCGTCGAGCCCGCGCGCAATCGCACGCTCGGCAATCCGGTCGTCGCGCAGGCGACGCTCGTGTCGCAGCGCACGCTGTACGTGGTCGGCATGAGCGTCGGCACCACGAACATGATCGTGCAGGGCCGCAGCGGCGCATGTCAGATCATCGACGTGAGCGTCGGCGTCGATGCCGATGGGCTGCAACGCACACTCGCGCAACTGCTGCCGAACGAGCGTGGCATCCGCGTGTCGAGCGCGGCCGGCAACCTCGTGCTCGCGGGCCGCGTATCGAGCGGGCAGGCCGCGCAGCAGGCGATGAGCATCGCCGGCGCTTACGCGGGTGCGCAACCCACTCAGCAAGACCAGTCGAGCACCGCGAGCTTTGGTAACGGTGGCTCGATCTCGCAGCAGAGTTCTAGCGTTAGCAAGGGCTCCGAAGTCATCAACATGATGTCGGTCGATTCGCCGCAACAGGTGATGCTCGAAGTGAAGGTCGCCGAGGTGTCGAAGACGCTGCTCAATCAGTTGGGCGCGGCGGTCAACATCCAGGGCGGCTTCGGTTCGTGGACCGGCGCGCTGGTGAGCAGCCTGCTCGCCGGTGTCAGCAGCGGTGTCGCGGTGAGCAAGGCGAACAACAGGCCCTTCAACATCGCCGTCGACGCACAGAAGAGCGACAGCCTCGGCAAGATTCTCGCGGAGCCGAACCTCGTCACGCTGAGCGGCCAGGAGGCGTCGTTCCTTGCCGGCGGCCGGGTCTTCATTCCAGTGCCGCAAAGCAACGGCACGGGCGGCTCGACGATCACGCTGCAGGAAGAAGAGTTCGGCGTCGGCCTCAAGTTCACGCCGACCGTGCTGGCCGGCAGCCGCGTGAATCTGAAGGTCGCGCCGGAAGTGTCGGAACTGTCGCCGACCGGCGTCACCGTAACGGCGAGCGGCACGAGCAACACGTCGATCCTGCCGCTGATCACGACACGGCGCGCGTCGACGACGGTGCAGATGAACGACGGCGAGAGCTTCGCGATCGGCGGGCTGATTCAGAACAACATCACCGGCGCGTTGAAGGCGCTGCCCGGCATCGGCGAAGTGCCGGTGCTCGGCGCGCTGTTTCGCAGCACGTCGTTCCAGCAGGATCGCACTGAGCTGATCTTCATCGTCACGGTGCATCTGGTGAAGCCGCTGCCGCCGGGCGACTACCCGCTGCCGACCGATAGCTTCACCGGCGTGTCGGACGGCACGGTCTACGCAACCGGCAACATGGAAGGCCGCCGGCCCGCCGCGCAGCCGAACGCGCCGCAGATGCCCGCGCAACCGCAACCGCAACCCGCGGCGCCCGCACCGGTTCCGACGCCTGCACCGACGCCGGCACCGACCGAAGGCTCGGCCGCACCCGCCGCGCTGCTGCCGCGCGACACCCAGGCGGACCGGCCAGCACCGTCGGCGGCGATGCCGCCGGCCGGTAAGACGGCAACCACGACAGCGTCGGCAGCAACGCTAGCTCTAGCGCAAACCAGCGCCGAACCCGCGCTCGCCAAAGCCGACGCCGCGAGCCCAGGCAACCCGACGCTCAAGGCCACCCAGCCCAACCCGTAACGCGCCGCGAAGGAGACTCTCATGAAACTCGAACATCTTCTGATTACGCGCCGCGCAGCGTTGCTGCTGACGGTGTGCGCCACGCTGGGCGGTTCGTTGAGCGGCTGCATGTCGAGCTCGCCGATCTGGGACGCGCACGTCGGCGACGCCGTGCGCACCGTAAAGCAGATGCAGATCATCGATCCGCATGCGGGCGAGCACACGCCGTCGACACCAGGGGTCGACGGCAAGGCCGCGGTCGCCGCGCAGCAGCAGTACGACAAGTCGTTCCAGACGCCGGCCACGACGTTCAATCCGTTCGTGATCGGGATCGGCAGCAGCGGCGGCAGTCAGTGATGGCGGACGCGGGGGAACATCATGATCAACATCCTGGCTCTCTCTGAAGACGGCGCACGGCTCGCTCAGATCGCGCATCTGAGCGGCGAAGCCGGCGACTACCGGATCACGCGCGCGATGGGCACGCCGTCGCTGCTCGGCGAGCGCGGCGACACGCTCGATGCGTTCGACGTGCTGATCGTCGACGCCGCGTCGCTGAAGGATGCGGAGCTCGCGGTGGTGGAGCGGCTGCATCGCGAGCACGGGCGGCTCACCTGCATCCTGCTGATTCCCGACGCGTCGCCGCAGACGCTGATCGCCGCGATGCGCGCGGGCTTTCGCGACGTGCTGAATTGGCCGCTCGATTCGCGCCAGTTCAGCGACGCGTTGCAGCGCGCGCAGGCGCAGAGCCTGCAAGGCGGCACGCGCGACACGCGGATTCTGTCGTTCGTGTCGTGCAAGGGCGGCGCGGGCACCAGCTTCATCGCCACGAACGTCGCACATGCGATCGCGAGTCTGCCGCAGAAAAAGCGCGTGCTGCTGATCGATCTGAACCAGCAGTTCGCCGATGCCGCGTTCCTGGTCTCCGACCAGACGCCGCCGTCGACGTTGCCGCAAATCTGCGCGCAGATCGAGCGCATGGATGCGGCGTTCTTCGACACGAGCGTCGTGCATGTGAGCGACAGCTTCCATATCCTCGCCGGCGCGGGCGACCCGGTGAAGGCGGCCGAGGTCAAGGAAGACCGTCTCGAGTGGCTGCTCGGCGTCGCCGCGCCGCATTATGACTTCGTGCTGTTCGATCTCGGCCAGACGCTGAACCGGCTGTCGATGCTCGCGCTGGATCGCAGCGACCAGATTCATCTCGTGCTGCAGGCGAGCATGCCGCACGTGCGCGCCGGCCGCCGGCTGCAGGAGATTCTGTGCTCGCTCGGCTACGCGCAGGAACAGATGCGGCTGATCCTGAACCGCTATACGCGGCACGGCGAGCGGCCGCGCGGGGCGCTCGAATCCGTGCTCGGCATGAGCGCGTATCAGGTGATCCCCGAGGATGCCGAAACGGTGACCGACGCGATGAACCAGGGACTGCCGGTGTCGAAGACCGCGCGCGGCAGCGGGGTTGCGCGCAGCCTGCAGACGCTCGCCGAAAACATCGCGGCACGCGCGACCAAACCGGGGCGCTCGCGCGCGAAGGGTGAGTCGCTGTTCGGGCGGCTGCTCGGGCGTCCGCCGGCGCCGAAACTCGAAACGCTTTAAGCGTGCTCGAACGTCACACGGTCAGAACAGGGGAACGTCATGTCGCTTCGTGAGCAGATTTCCGCGCAACGCGTGCAGCCGCTGGGCGAACGCCAGGACCCGGCGGCCGCCGGCATGTTGCGCGGCGCATACCAGAAACTGAAGCGCGAGATTCATCAGGCGGTGCTCGAACGCGTCGAGCTCGAACGGCTGTCGAGGTTGCCGTCCGAGCAGGTCCGCCAGGAGATCGCGACGCTGATCGGCCGCATTCTCGAAGACCAGAAGGCGCCCGCCAACGATCTCGAACGCCGGCAACTCGTCGGCGACGTGCACGACGAAATGTTCGGCTTCGGTCCGCTCGAAGTGCTGCTGCGCGACCCGACCGTGTCCGACATCCTGGTGAACACGCATCGTCATACCTACGTCGAGCGCCGTGGCCGGCTGGAGGCGACCGAGGTGACCTTCTACGACGACGCGCATCTGATGAAGGTCATCGAGAAGATCGTCTCCGGCGTCGGCCGCCATATCGACGAATCGAGCCCGATGGTCGACGCGCGCCTGCCGGACGGCTCGCGCGTGAACGCAATCATCCGGCCCTGCGCGATCGACGGTCCGTTGCTGTCGATTCGCCGTTTCGCCGCGAATCCGTTGCAGGTTGCCGACCTGATCGAATTGCAGAGCCTGACGCCGCCGATGGCTGAAGTGCTCGACGCGCTGGCGCGCGCGAAGGTGAACATCCTCGTGTCGGGCGGCACGGGCAGCGGCAAGACCACTCTGCTGAACGTGCTGTCGGGATTCATTCCGGGCGACGAGCGCATCGTCACGATCGAGGACGCGGCCGAGCTGCAGCTGCGCCAGCAGCACGTGCTGCGGCTGGAGACGCGTTCGCCGAACATCGAGGGACGCGGCGAGATAACGCAGCGCACGCTGGTGCGCAACGCGCTGCGGATGCGCCCCGACCGCATCATTCTCGGCGAGGTGCGCGGCGCCGAAGCGCTCGACATGCTGAACGCGATGAACACCGGCCACGAAGGCTCGCTGTCGACGATCCACGCGAACACACCGCGCGATGCGCTGACGCGCCTCGAAAACATGATGACGCTCGGCGGCCTGTCGCTGCCGACACGCACGATGCGCCAGCAGATTTCGTCGGCGATTTCGGTGGTCGTGCAAGCCACGCGTCTGACCGACGGCCGCCGCAAGATCGTCAGCATTTCGGAGCTGACCGGCATGGAGGGCGACATGATCAACATGCAGGAGATCTTCGTGTTCCGCCGCTCCGGCGTCGATACGAAGGGCAACGTGCGCGGCCATTTCTGCGCGACCGGCGTGCGGCCGAAATTCGCCGAGCGCTTGCAGGCATTCGGCGTGGCGCCGTCGGAGCAGATCTACGATCCGGCGCGGCGCTTCGAAACGACATGACGTGCACGGGCAACGCGCACAGGCCGCTTGCCCGGTGTTTCAGGAGACTTGCATGAGCCCGATTTTTTACGCGTCGATCGTTCTGCTGTTCGCGGCCGTGGTGCTCGCGACGGGTGGCGTCTACGAGTATTGGAACAGCCGGCACGGCCCGGTCGCGCGCCGCGTCGATTCGCGGATTCGCGCGGTATCGGCCGGCGGCCCGATGAGCCGGCAGCGTCTGTCGATTCTGAAGACACGCACGATGGCCGAGTCGGCGGTGCTCGCGCGGCTGCTGCTGCGTATTCCGCGCGTGCATGCGCTCGATCTGTTTCTGCAGCAGTCGGGACTGTCGTGGTCGGTCGGCCGATTCTTCGGCACCTGCGCGGTGTTGCCGCCTTTCGTGCTGATCGTGGGTGCGAGCCTCAGGGTGCCGTGGGTCTTCACGGCCGGCGCCGCCGCTCTATGCGCGTTGCTGCCGATCGTCTACGTGCAGCGGCGCCGCCACCGGCGCATTCGTCAGCTCGAACGGCAACTGCCGGACGTTTGCGACATGCTCTCGCGAGCATTGCGCTCGGGCCATGCGTTCACCGGCGCGATCGATATGGTCGGCGCCGAGTTCACCGAGCCGATGAGCGGCGAGTTCCGCATCGTGTTCGATGAGATCAACTACGGCGTGTCGATCAGCGAGGCGCTGACGAATCTCGCGACCCGTGTGCCGATTCGCGATCTGCGCTACTTCGTGATCGCCGTCGTGATCCAGCGCGAGACCGGCGGCAATCTCGCCGAAGTGCTCGACGGCATCACCGCGCTGATCCGCGACCGCTTCAAGTTGTTCGACAAGGTTCGCGTGCTCTCCGCCGAAGGCAGGATGTCCGCGTGGGTGCTCGGTCTGCTGCCGTTCGGCGTCGGCGGCGCGATGATGGCGATCAACCCCGGGTTCCTCAACGTGCTGTGGTGGGACCCGGCGGGCGTCAGGATGATCGCGGTGGCGAGCGTCGCCATGCTGTTCGGGATTCTGTGGATGCGGCACATCGTGAAGATTCGCGTTTGAGCGGGCTCGAGGTCATCGGAGAAGGACCATGCAAACACTGAACATCACGCAGATTCTGTTGCTCGCCGGCGTATTCGCGATCGTTTTCGCGGCCGTGTTCGGCGCGATGCATCTGAGCACGCCGCGCGACATGAGCCGCCGCATCGAGCAGGCGGGCGGTGCGAATGCCGTGCCGGCGCCGGAGCAACTCGACGCCGCCGCGCAGACGCCGTGGTACGAAAAGCTCGTCGAGATCTCGCAGCCGATCTCGAAGCTGTCGGTGCCGAAGGACGGCTGGGAGCAATCCGCGCTGCGCGTGCAGTTGATGAACGCCGGCTGGCGCTCAGCCAACGCCGTGCCGATCTATCTGGCCGCGAAGACCGCGCTCGCGCTGACGTTGCCGCTGCTGGCGATGCTCGCGCTGTACGGCTCGTCATTCGCGAGCTCGCTGCTCGAACGCGCGATCGTGCTCGTCGTGCTGGCCGCGCTCGGCTACTACCTGCCGAACGCCGTGCTGTCGCGCCGCACCGCAGCGCGCCAGCGCAGCATCGTCGAGGACTTTCCCGATGCGCTCGACCTGCTGACCGTGTGTGTGGAAGCGGGGCTGGGCCTCGATGCGTCGCTGATGAAAGTCGGCGAGGAAATCCGCCTGCGCAGCGCGGTGGTCGCGAGCGAGCTCGAACTGATGCTGCTCGAAATGCGCTCGGGTTTCTCGAAGGAAAAGGCACTGCGCAATTTTTCGCTGCGCACCGGTGTGGAAGACATCGACTCGTTCAGTGCAATGCTGATTCAGGCCGAGCGTTTCGGCACCAGCATCGGCGCGTCGTTGCGCGTGCTCTCCGATACGCTGCGCACGCGCCGCCGGATGCGCGCCGAGGAGCGGGCCGCCAAGATTGCGCTGAAGCTGCTGTTTCCGCTGATGTTCTGCATTTTTCCGGCGCTGCTGGTCGTGCTGATGGGGCCCGCGATGATTCATATCTATCGCGATCTGCTGCCGAGCATGGCGGGCGGCGCATGACCAGAGCCCGCTATGAATTGTCGCGCGTCTCGGCCGCGCGTCTGCCCTGGAAGACCGGGAGCCGCCAGCCGTAGCGCAGCGACGCGAGCCGCACCAACATGCAAGCCAACGTCGCGAACCACGGCGTCCACCAGTCCGTCCAGCCCGCATACGAAAAGCCGACCTGCACCGCCGCGCCGAACAGCGCGGCAGACGCATAGATCTCGCGCTCGAGAATCGCGGGCACGCGCGAGAGCACGACGTCGCGCATCACGCCGCCGCCCACCGCGCTGACGACGCCGAGCAGAATCGCGAGTTCGGCATTGTGGCCATACGTGAGCGCTTTCTGCGCGCCCGACACCGCGAATAGACCGAGCCCGATCGCATCGAAGAACAGCACCGGCTGACGCAGCCGGCGCACCTGCGGATACGCGAGAATCGTCACCGCGGACGCGGCGAGCGCGGTGGCCAGATAGCGCCAGTTCGACAGCCCCGCCGGTGGGATCGCGCCGATGCACACGTCGCGCACGATGCCGCCGCCGCATGCGACCATGAAGGCGATCACGACGATGCCGAACAGGTCGAGCCGTCGTTGACGTGCGGCGACCGCGCCGCTGATCGCGAATACGAAGGTGCCGATCAGATCGAGAATGGTGTAGACGGCGTGTGAATTCACTGAGTGGTTTCGTGTTGGGCGAGCGCAGGGAGGGCGCTGCGAAATGCGGACCGTCGGTCAGGAGCTCGCGGGCGGCGCGCTTGCGGACTCGCTTTCGAGCAGGCTACGCGAAAGCTTGCTAAGCAGACGTTCGAGCGTTTTACGTTCGTTCGCGCTCAGCGCCTTCGCGAGCTCGACTTCAAGCTCGGTGCCTACCGTTTCGGACGCTTGCGCAACTTCGAGGCCGTGATGGGTGGCGCGTAACGCGATGCTTCGACGGTCCGATGCATGCACGTTGCGCGTGATCAGGCCGCGTGATTCAAGCTCGGCGAGAACTTTGGAAAGCAGCGTTTTTTCGATCAACGCGCGCTGCGAAACGGCCTTGGGCGTGATGTCGGGCTCCGCGCATACGAGGCGCAGCACGCGCAGCGCGCGCACGTCGAGATCCCAGCGCTCGCGGTAGACCAGGTTCGCGCGGTTGATCAGCAACGCGCTGGCCAGATCGAGCCTGAAAGTCAGGAAGTCCGAGTACAAGAATTTGCTCCACTGTCGACCGTTATCCGTCGTGCAGGCATTATAGGCAAGTAGTTGAAACTTTCAAATACTTGCGCCGCGTGGACTGCGTGTGCGTCAAAGCTGTTTGAAATAGAAGGTGGTGGCGCACAACGCGCCGTCGGGCATCAGCGCGTAGTTCGGCACGCTGCCGACGCGTTGCCAGCCGGCGCGCTGATAGAGTCGCTCGGCATCGCCGCCGGTTACGGTGTCGAGCACGAGGACCGATTTTTTCTCTTCCCGCGCAAGGCGATCGAGTTCGCTCATCAGAGCGTGCGCGACGCCGTGCCGGCGTGCTCTTCTGTGTACGAGCATCTTCGCGACGTCGGCTCGATGCGGCTGATTTTCGGGTTGCGCGATGATCAACTGCACGGTGCCGACGATGCTGCCGTCTCGATCTTCGGCGATCAGCAATGCGCGTTCACCGCGTGCGACGCTTTGGGCGACGTTGCGCCAGAACGCGAGGGCTGTGTTGCGCGAAATCGGCAGCATGAAGCTGACCGATGCTCCGCCTTCCACGCAGTCGATCAGCACGTCGGCGAGCGCTTCGACGCAGGCCGCCGCTTCGTTCGCGCCGACGCGCCGAATGGTCACGTTATCGCTCATCCGCTTCTCCGTTCATTGATGGGCGACGTGCTCAGCGCGACCAGATAGCGCGCGCGTTTGCGAGTGGGGTTGCGAAACGCGATAGGGCTGTCGAGCCGCATCGCCAGGCAGTCGCCTGACTTGAGCCGCCAACTGGTGTCGCCGACCGTGATTTCCATCGACCCGTCGAGCATCCATACCTGTTGATGAATGTCCGCGTCGCGCGTGCCGGTTTCGTAGCTGACGCGCTGACCGGCAGGAAAGTCGACTTCGACCAACTGGATCGCCGAGCGCGCGGTAGGCGACAGATGACGCCGCACATAACCGGAACCCGGATCGGTCCACACCGCCTGTTCGGACGCGCGACTGACCGGCGACGGCTCGGCCACCGCTGCGCCATCCTGCTCGAACAGCGATGCGAGCGGCACGTTCAACGCGGTGGCAAGTTTATCGAGCACGGTCGCGGTGGGGCTGCTTTGCCCGCGCTCGATGAGCGAGATATTCGAGCGGCTGACCTTGCTGCGCTCGGCCAGTGCGTCGAGCGACCAGTTCTGAGCGTCCCGTAGCGCTTTGACTCGACGAGCGATCAGGGCGTTGATGTCCATGCTATCCAGTTTAAGAGATTATTTGTCTAGTAAACTAGAGATGGTTTTTTTGTTGTCAATAGTGGGCGGCGCGTGCTCGCTCGCAATCGCCCGCATTGCAACGCTCGCGGTCTTTGAGCTCGCGTCTCAAGTCAGCGAGCTGTGCCGCTATGCAGGCGAATTCGGCGTGCCTGCGGTATTCGACGCCATCCTGTTTGCCGGAGCATCGACGGGCAATGCAGCGAGTTGTTCACGCAGGGCGCCCGCCATGCTGTCGAACGCGATCCGCTCAGTGGTCGTGAGCGGCGAAGCGCCAGTCCGGCCTGTCAAAGTGAGCGGATCGATCGGCTGATCGTACTCACGCACTTCAAAATGCAGATGGTTGCCCGTAGCCGTACCGGTGCTGCCCACCGCGCCGAGCGGTTGTCCTTCGGCGACCGGTTTGCCGACACGCAAATCGCGGGAAAAGGCGGACAGGTGTGCGTAGTGCGTCGTGAAACCTCGCGGATGACTGAGTACGACGATGTTGCCGTATCCGGGTCTGAAGCCGATGAACCGCACGGTTCCTGCGGCGGCCGCGACGACGCGTGTCCCCTTCGGTGCGGCAAAGTCCACACCTGTATGCATCTGGTGTTTGCCCTTGACCGGATGGGTTCGGTAACCGAATGGCGAACTGAGCCGCACGTAGTTGAGGGGTATGGAGAACGGCTTCGCGGCGAGTCCACGCCCGTCGAATGAATAGTAGTCTCCATCGGTGCGCCCCGGTGCGACAAACCAAACGGCCTGGTAGACCTCACCGCCCGAGCGGAGCTCGACCGCCCTGAGACGCTTTCGCTGTGCGTTCGTATCGTCGCTTTCGTAGAGAACACGATAAGTGTCGCCCTTGTGCGCGGGCGCCGCGAGGTTGAGTCGAGGAGCGAAAATATGCGCGATCTGCTCCTGTATCTCCGCCGGCACGCTGGCCCGCGCCAGCGTGTCGCGCAACGTTGCTTCGATCTTCCCTGCGTAAAAACCGCTGTCGAGATCCGACATGACAAGCGGTGCAGCGTGGGATAGCTGACCATTGCTGGTTTTGCTGCCAGAGTCATTGACAGCCGGCGCCGTAACTTCCAAGGCTCGGGACAATTGGCGTGCAGTTGAGCCGTGCCCGCGACTGACGATCTCCGCTTCCGTGACCTCATTCGACGTTCCCAGCATCGCAACCATGCCAAACAGAAACACGGCGGCCGCCGGAGATTTAAATCCGCAATAGACCGAATGAACCACATTCTCGGAAATAACCTGAGCGCGAGAGCAGGCGTGACGTAAATGGCGTAAGCGCATTTTTTCAAAACCTCGCAGTCGAAATAAAAGGGCTGCAGGCATGAAGCGACGTCGCTTGAAACGCCACGGAAACCCAATAAATCGAACAAGGGATTCTCTTTCTCGCTACACAACCCGGTATAAGGAGCTTTCAGTCTATGGGGCGCGGCAGGCTATCAATATCGGGAGAATCCGAATTTTGAGATAGGCTCCGCCAGTACCGTCAACCGCATGAGCGTCGTCCCGCCATTGTTTCATGCAGGGCGAACCCAGTGCTTTCGCGGATGGCGTTCCCGCTCGCGCTGTCGGGCGATCCGGCGTTTCTTCAGGGCGGCGGACATGCAGGCTTGTTTAAGCCTGCGTGTCTATCGCAGGTTATCAAAAAGCACCAGTTACCGGTTTTCGCCAAAATCGCGGTTTTCTCTTAAAACCTCTTATGCGCAGCCGCCAAGCGATTTTTAGGGTGCTTGGTATTAAATTGATTTTTCAAATTGATCTAATAGCTGAACTCGATCGACGATTCGGATCGGTCCTATTTTTATCCTATCCCAAAAATCTAAGATGAAATCAGTTTCAAAGATTCGAAGGCAACGGGAATTCTGTGTGTTCTGTATTTAATGGTAACGATTTAATTGTATCTGGTTAATTTCCGTGATTTTCGGGTGGCGATTCGCCGCAAATCTATTTTCATTACCTTGATAGGGATAGGATCATGAACAAGTCGTATATCAGCGTCTGGAACGAAGCCCTGGGTTCGTGGGTAGCTGCGTGTGAAAACTCGAAGACTCGTGGCAAGCGCGGCAAGTCGAAAGCAGTCAGTCTGATGGGTGCAGCGTTGCTGGCGACGAGCGCAATTGCGCCTCTCGCGCATGCGCAGTACGCGGCGGGTAGCGGCTTTGCGGAGGGCCCGTCCTCCGTGGCAATCGGTGCGGATTCCGGCAATGCTGCATTCGCTTTTGGCGATAGCTCTACTGCGGTCGGCTCGAACGCGGCCGCGACGGGTGTGGGCAGCGCGGCCTTCGGTAACGACACTTCGGCGGTCGGCACGGGTTCGTTCGCCGCTGGTGGCGGCAGCCACGACGGCTCGACCCCTGGTGCAATCGCAATGGCGGACTGGTCGGTCGCGCTGGGCCGGTCGACTGTCATGTACGGTGCGACCGCTGGCATTGCGATCGGTCTGAACAATACCGCCTCCGCTGCTGGTGCGGTGGTGATGGGTTCGAACTCGATCGCTTCGGGTTCCGACTCGATCGCCTTCGGTACCGGTACGAGTGCGACCGCGGCAAACTCCGTGGCGCTGGGCTCGGGTTCGATCGCCGACCGCGAAAATACGGTGTCGGTTGGCAGTGCGATGGCCATGCGCCAGATCACGAATGTTGCGGCCGGCACGCAAGACTCGGACGCGGTCGTCGTGTCGCAGCTCAAAGGCGTGACGAGCGCGCTCGGCGGCGGTGCTGCGGTCGATGCCGACGGTTCCGTCAAGGCGCCTGCGTACAGCGTGGGCGGTACGACGGTCGACAACGTGGGTGACGCGTTCGCCAACGTCGATGCCCGTACCACGCAGAACACGGCCAACATTCAGAACATTGCCGGTGACGTTATGAACATCACGAACGGGCTGGACAACGGCACGATCGGTCTGGTGCAGCAGGATGCAACCACCCGCGACATCGCGGTGGCGAAAGATGCTGACGGTTCGGTGATCAACGTGGCAGGCACCGCGGGCAACCGTACGGTGACGGGGGTGGCTGCGGGCGCAGTGCGGGCAACGAGCGTGGATGCGGTCAACGGTGGCCAGTTGTACGGCACGGCGTCGAGCACGGCCCGGGCGCTGGGCGGTGGTTCGATCGTGCTTGCGGATGGCTCGATCAGCGCGCCGAAGTTCAGCGTGGGTGGCACGACGGTGT